>CBDULZ010000021.1:0-60448 GCA_965368185.1 uncultured Kriegella sp. | reverse complement strand
CGACGACGGAATTACGTACAAGCCGGTTTTTGAATATACTGACAGAACCCGAACCGTGAAAACTTTTGAAAGTCAAGTAAGTTCGAGTCCTGCGCCATATGCTATTGGCGATACCGTAAAAATTATCTACAACCCTAAGGAAAAAGATGATGTAAAGACCGTTTCCTTTTGGGGACTTTTTCGATGGAGCGTAATACTTTCCATGATAGCCGCACCACTCTTGATTATCGGAGGCAGCTATTTACTTTACCTATGCAGATAACCAAAATCTATTGGTAAAATTCTAACTTTATTTTTTATATATTTTGTTGAGAAGAAAGGCTTAATCCCCATTTAGTCAAAACGCAACACCAGCTATAAACTTTTTGCTTAACTTTCGTGAAGATTTACACCTTATACGTTCATGAGAATTTCAATAATTATTCCCGTTCTACTTATCATTGGTTTTTTTATCAATTGCCATCCGAAGAAAAAAGATATCGACCAAAAGAATACCAAATGGTATAAAGGTAACCTACATACCCACTCATATTGGAGTGATGGCGATGAATTTCCGGAAGTCATTTTAGACTGGTACAAAGCACGTGGATATCAATTTCTTGCCCTGTCTGATCATAACACCGTGGCGAGAGAGGAAAAATGGAAAACTATTTCAGAAGATTCCATCTACCAAACTGCCTTTCAAAAATATTTGAATACCTACGGTGCCGATTGGGTAACCCACAAAGTGGATTCTGGCAAGACCCTGGTTAAACTTAAAACCTTTGCAGAATATCGAGACCTAGTCCAAGAGCCAGGGAATTTTTTGGTCATCCCCTCCGAAGAGATTACCGATCGATTTGAGGGCAAGCACATTCATATGAACGCCACCAATATTCAAGAAAAAATTGAACCTCAAGGTGGCTCGAGTGTTGCCGAAACCATGCAAAACAACTTAAACCAGGTTCTCGACCAACGTGAGCGAACTGGTGTGCCCATAATGCCACATATCAACCATCCTAACTTTTTTTACAGTATCAGTCTCGAAGACATGATTTCATTAAAGGGGGAACGTTTTTTCGAGGTTTATAATGGTCATCCGATGGTGCACAACATGGGCGATTCTACCCATATTTCTACGGAAGACATGTGGGACCTTATCAACATTTCTTACCTAGAAAGCAATAAACCATTGATGTATGGTTTGGCTACCGATGACTCGCATAGCTACCATAAAAAGGGTAAGAAATGGAGCAATGCCGGCAGGGGTTGGGTGATGGTACAATCCGATACCCTTTCCGCGAAGGCGCTTATAGAATCTATGGAGGCAGGTCAATTTTACAGCAGTACAGGAGTCACCCTGAAAGACATAAATTATCAGGATAACACCTTGTCAGTGGTCGTTGATGCAGAACAGGGAGTTACCTATTCTATTGTTTTTATAGGATGTAAAAAAGGAGAGTCCGAATCCAGCATTTTTAAATCAATAGTGGGGAACGAGGCTAGTTTTGAACTGACCGACGATATTCTATTTATGCGGTGCAAGATTACCTCTTCGAAATTACAGGACAACCCTATTGAAAATATACTGTACGAAACCGCATGGACGCAACCCGTTATTCCGGCAAATTAATTGTTCGCTTTATTGGTATCCGGCCGCCTGCAATTTAAAGAGTTCGGCATAAAGTTTAGGTCGGGCCATAAGCTCATCATGCGTACCGATTTCCAAAACTCTGCCATCTTCGAGCACCAATACCCTATCGGCCATACGCACGGTACTAAAGCGGTGCGAGATAATAATACTTGTCTTTCCTTCTGTCAAGCCTATAAAACGTTGGAAAACTTCAAATTCAGCACGGGCATCCAAAGCGGATGTAGGTTCATCTAAAATCATAACGGCAGCATCTTTCATATATGCCCTGGCCAATGCAACTTTCTGCCACTGTCCGCCACTAAGCTCTTGCCCATTCTTAAAGCGCCTGCCGAGTTGTTGATCAAAACCATTTTTCATTTCGTCCATAACTTGATTTGCAAGACTCTTGTAGGCCGCATCCTGAATTTTTTCATGATTTTGCAAGGCGTCGATATTTCCAACAGCGATGTTCTCCCTCAGGGTAAACTCATACCTAAAGAAATCTTGAAATATTACGCCGAAAAGTTTTCGGTATTCGGCTTTATCAAATTTCCAAATATTGATTCCATCCATCAGAATTTCCCCTTGTGTTGGTTCATAAAAGCGTAAAATCAATTTTATTAAAGTGGTCTTACCCGCACCGTTCTGCCCCACAAAGGCCATTTTCTCCCCGGCACCCAACGTAAAGGAAACACCCTTCAATATTGCCGTTTCACTGTCTGGATACGAAAAAAAAACGTTCCGAAATTCAATACCTTTTGTCATCTTGTTCGGAATGGGTACACTTTTATCGGTATCATCTTCAATTTCGAGGTCGATAAAATCAAAATAGTCTTGAAGGTAAAGCGCGCTTTCCGAAATTCGTGTAAAACGCGAGAAGAAAGTCTGCAAATTACTTTGTAAACGATTGAACGAGCCCGAAAGAAAGGTGAGTTCGCCCAAACTGATCAACCCGTTCATCGTTCTATAAATGATAAGCACATAAGCCCCATAATATGAAACGATGCCGAGCAGGTTGAACAAGCCCCCAAAAACACTTTGTCGAATGGCCAGCTTTCTGTTGAGCCTGTAATAACTATCGGAAAGTCGCCTGAATCGTTTTGCAATAAAATCGGTTAGCCCGAAAAGCTTTATCTCCTTGGCCGTTTGGTTATTCGCCCCGATATATCGCAGGTAATCAAGTTCTCGGCGTTCACTCGTCCAACTGCGCGCCAATGAATAGCGATCAGAACTGAATTTTATTTCATTGATAAATGCAGGTATTACACTCAGCACTAATAGAATAATAAGGTAGGGCTCAAAATAAATGAGTCCGGCAATCAACGAGGCTATTGAAATCACACTTTCCGCTTGGCTAAGCGCATTGCTCATCAAGTTTACCCTGCTACTTGTTTGGGTACGAGCCCGCTCCAATTTATCATAGAATTCTGGGTTCTCCAATTGTGCCAGGGTCAGCTCATTGGTCTTTCTTATTATTTTTTCTGAGGATGCGTTTGAATATAAATCTCCCAACAGACCATCGGTCAAGTTTACCACACGACCCAATAAATCGGAAGTAACGGCGACAGCCAACTCAAGGGCCACATATTGCCATAGCAGATCGAAAGTTTTTTCAGATTGCCCGAGTTGCAGTACAATCTCGTCGATTATCAACTTTCCGATCCACAATAATACGACAGGGGCAAAGGCTTTGATAATACGGGCAAGGAGGTTTACGATGAACAAAGGGCGGCCAGAACGATAGATTTCCCCAAAAAAGCGGGGAATGGATCGCCAAGCCTTAAAGGAATCCCGTAATCCTACTTTGCTATTATCTTTAATCGATTTGAGCTGTTTTCTCGCCAAATTGTTTTTATTGCAATATATTATTAAAAGTAGCATACAGTTTGATTGTTTGAAACTGACTACCTTCTAAATCACTTTTAGAAATCACACTTTTTAGCTTAAAACGCTATCTTTGCGCTATGTCGAAAATAAGAATTACGAAACAATTTACCTTTGAAACGGGTCATGCTTTATATGGTTATGATGGTAAATGTAAAAACGTACATGGTCATAGCTATAAATTGTCGGTAACCGTTATCGGAGCCCCCATTACCGAACCCTCCGCGGTTAAACTCGGCATGGTCATCGATTTTGGAGATTTAAAAACTATTGTAAAGGAAGAAGTCATAAATCCGTTCGATCACGCCACCGTGTTCAATAAAAACACCCCGCATATGGAGTTGGCCCAAGAACTGATGGATCGTGGCCACAAGGTTATTCTCGCCGATTATCAACCCACCAGCGAAAATATGGTCATCGATTTCGCCGCAAAAATAAAAGCAAGAATTCCCGAGGGCCTTAAACTTCATTCGTTACGGCTTCGAGAGACCGAAACCGCTTATGCGGAGTGGTTCGCAGAAGATAATTAACTTGATGCTTGAATCTCTGAGAAAATAATGAAGTTTGTCGCATTAATAAAACGTTTCAGAGCATTGGCCTTGCCAACTTTATAAAGTGAATTTTGAATTTGGTCGGGTTTTCACGCAACCTTTTGTGTTTTGATGCATTCTATATCTATAAATAAACTAAAAAAATGAAAAACTTTCATCTGATTCTATTTTCTTTACTAACAGCGGTAACTTTTGTTGGTTGTAATTCCGATAGCGGCGACATTAACTGTGTCGATGATTTTACCGGTGCCTTAGACACAAGTGAAGAGGATTTTGTGGGTACTTGGTCCTTGACCGCTATTACTGCCGATCAAGCAGTCGATATTACCGATGACAATGAAGACAATGCTTCGCAAGATATCTATATGCAGTATGAGGAATGTCAGCAAGACGCGGTGTACAATTTCGAATCTGGCCGAACCTATAATTTTGGTCAAGGGCAAAATGCGACGGACTGTACCAATAAGGTTACGGTTTCAGGAACCTGGAAGCTTTCAGGGCAGACATTGAGTCTTACTGGTTCATGTACCGTTCAAAATTTGGCGCTTCAATTTGATTCCGGATTTACAGAATTTTCATCGACCAGCACGCTCAACGTTGTCGATATTACGGGCAATACGATACAGACCAACGTCACTTTTACGTACTCGAAAAACTAATATTCGTACCTCGAGAGCTATTCATTTTATTTCAAAGTAGAAACTTGGTTTTCTTTCCTTCTTTGGAGGCTAGAAGGCTTTGCCTATCTTTGCCGCTAAATGAAAACCATTACGCTTCAAGAAGGCAAGAAAGTATATTTTTCAAGTGATAATCACTTGGGAGCTCCGACAATGGAACTAAGTCGGCCACGAGAAAAAAAGTTTGTGGCTTGGTTGGATGAGATAAAGAACGATGCAGCCGCCATTTTTTTATTGGGTGATCTTTTTGACTTTTGGATGGAGTACAAATCAGTCATCCCTAAAGGCTTTACACGAACCTTTGGGAAACTGGCAGAACTTTCCGATGCCGGTATCCCCATCTACTACTTTGTCGGAAATCATGACCTTTGGATGAACGGTTACTTCGAGGAAGAGCTCAATATACCCGTTTTTCACAAACCCCAACAATTCACTTTTAATACAACTTCTTTTTTTATTGGCCATGGCGATGGTCTCGGGCCGGGCGACAAAGGCTATAAACGCATGAAGAAGGTATTTACCAATCCTGTTGCCAAATGGTTTTATCGATGGGTACACCCCGATTGGGGCGTTCGGTTGGCACAATACTTCTCGGTCAAAAATAAAATGATTTCGGGGGATGAGGACGTGAAGTTTTTGGGTGAAGAGAAAGAGTGGTTGGTACAGTACGCCAAACGCAAGCTCGAACAGCAACATTACGACTACTTCGTATTTGGACATCGCCATCTTCCTTTGGAAATAGATCTTGATGGAAAGTCTACCTACGTAAATCTCGGAGATTGGATTTCATACTATACCTACGCCGTTTTTGATGGGGAAAAATTGCATTTGAAGTATTATAATCCCGATTAGTATTTAAAATTATCTTGGTACGACAAACTCAATTCAGTGGGGTTCACAAAATCCCATTTAAAATACTGTCCAAATTCAACTGGAATAAAGTACCCTCGACCAGGTCTTGAACGGCGTAAAGCTCATTTCGACTTAATGCCAAAGTAACCTGAGGAGCAGGAGTGTCTAGCAGTAATGAGCGACACGAATCGTTGTTCTTGCAATCTTCGCATAGGTTTCGTTCCCCTTCCTTAAAAGTACATTTTATGTTATGGGAAAATCGAACAAGCTCCTCCACCGAAAGCAGCAGGCCGGTATCTCGAAATACCATTTGAACTTTACTCTTATGTTTTGGCGTACTTCCCTTCCATTGGAACGCCACACCGAATTGATTGTGGTAGATGGGATTTATATCTTGCATAGCATATGGAATTCTAGAGCCACAAATATAATTATATTTATTTAGATTAAATATAAATAATATTTGACATATACCAAACGAATCAATAGATTTCCCCTTATTAGGTATTTTGAATATCGCGTATTTTTAATTGAAGACTGATATGGCCTTGCCATTCATTTTCATCCAAGGAAAATGCGGCGCTAAAACGAATCCCATTTTTAACGAGGGGCAATTTTTCGCCAAGGTTAAAGCCAATACAGCCTATGGGGCCAACTCCTTTTTGGCTTACCGAAAGTTTCAAATGCTTTCCATCATCCCCTACACCTTTCGCGTAACCAGTATCCTGTAGATTTTCCGCCATAAAAATTGGCGTCATATTGCCCGGCCCAAATGGCGCAAATTGCTTGATAATACGTAAGAGTTTGGGGTTAATTTGATTAAATCTTATAGGAGCATCGATTAATATTTCGGGAATCAAAAGTTTGGGGTCGATCGTTTCGCCAACTACTTTTTCGAACTTTTCCTTAAAGGTTTCATATTGGTCTTCCAATAAAGTGAGTCCCGCTGCATACTTATGACCACCGAACTGTTCAATGCAATCCGAACATCCTTCCAGAGCATTGTAAACATCGAACCCTTTGACCGAACGGGCCGATGCCGCCAACTTATCACCACTTTTTGTAAAGACCAAAGTGGGCCTATAATAGGTTTCGGTCAGTCGGGAAGCCACAATACCAATAACTCCTTTATGCCACGTATCTTTGTATACAACCGAAGTATGCCGTTCTTCCTCTTGATTTTCTATTATCTGCGAAAGCGCTTCTTTTGTAATTTCCTGGTCCAGTTCCCGCCTATCGAGATTGTATTTTTCGATACCCGAGGCAAACTGTTCGGCTTGTTTTAAATCGGTTTCAGTAAGCAAATCGACGGCATGTTGCCCGTGCTCCATGCGCCCGGCCGCATTGATTCGAGGAGCGATTATAAAAACGACATCGGTAATCGTAAGTTCGGTTTTTTTGATTTGATTTATAATGGCCCTAAAACCAACGCGTGGGTTTTCATTTATAACCTGTAGACCATAATACGCCAATACCCTATTTTCCCCCGTGATAGGAACAATATCTGCACCAATGGCCGTAGCGACCAAATCTAAATACGGCAACAAATCATCAATGGTCTCGTTTCTTCGGGAAGCCAAAGCCTGAACCAATTTAAAGCCTACTCCACAACCACAAAGTTCATCATAAGGGTAGTCGCAATCTTCCCTTTTGGGATCTAGAACAGCAACAGCTTTAGGAAGTTCATTGCCTGGTCTGTGGTGATCACAAATGATAAAATCAATGTTCTTTTTGCCGGCATAAGCTACTTTATCAATGGCCTTAACTCCACAATCTAAGGCAATGATCAACGAAAACCCATTGTCTTCGGCAAAATCGATACCCTGAAAGGAAACCCCATACCCTTCGGTATACCTGTCAGGAATATACGTTGCCACATTTGGATAATAACTTAGCAAATAGGATGAAACCAAAGCTACGGCCGTGGTTCCGTCTACATCATAATCACCAAAAATCAGAATATTTTCGGTATTGACGATGGCCCGTTCGATACGCTCTACCGCACTATTCATATCCTTCATTTGAAAAGGATCGTGCAGCTGGGTCAATTCGGGCCTAAAGAACCTCCTTGCCTCGTCATAATTGGTAATACCTCTTTGAATTAGTAGATGCGCCACCAAAGGATCTACTTTCAACGCCTTTGACAGGACATCAATTTTATGTTGTTCCGGTTTTGGTTTTAACGTCCAGCGCATTCAATTAATTTATTCATTATCACTTCGCACAATGCAGCCAGTTGTTCGCAATTCACAACAACTACCACTTTCCCTCTTCGAAAATTGTTATTTTCTGTGAAAGAAGGTCTTTACCTCAATTTTTGCGAAACGGCGAAACATCTCCATCACCCCACAATATTTTTCTACAGAGAGGTCTACCGCCCGTTGCAGTTTTTTTTCATCGAGGTTGTTGCCGTGAAAATGGAATTCGACGATAACGGAATCGTAATATTTGGGATGTTCGTCGGTTAGATTGGCAATAGTTTCGATATGAAAATCGTCTACTTCCAACTTCATTTTTTTTATAAGTCCGGCGACATCAAGCCCCGAACAACCGGCCAAGCCAGACAGCATTAACGCCTTAGGGCGAAAACCTTGGCCCTCACCCCCGTCATCTGGGCTTGCGTCAATTTTCACGTTCAACCCGGAAGGATTAGTACTTTCAAATGCCTTTTTACCCAGCCATTTTGTCGATATATGATTTGTGGTACCCATAATTAATTTTTTGATATTCAAAAATAGACAAAAGAAACAGCATCGCATTCTCTGACTCGATTAATTCGAAATGTTACTCAAATTAATTATCTTTAGGTATATTTTTGACATCGCCCCCGACCAAATGTCTCGTTTAAGAACGTAATAGAATCGATATGCCCCTCGTAGACCCTCTTGATTCGAACCACGATTCCGAAACCAGGGAACTGGCTGAGTTCTTTGACGAAACCTTGGGGTTTTGTCCCAACTCGGTCTTGACAATGCAGCACCGTCCCGCCATTTCCAAAGCCTTTATTGCGCTCAACAAAGCCGTTATGGCTAATGAGGGTGCAGTAACTTCTGCCTTAAAACGATTGATTGCCTGGGTAAGCAGCAACGCTACTGGTTGTCGCTATTGCCAAGCCCATGCCATTCGAGCCGCAGAACGGTATGGTGCGAAACAAGAGCAATTGGATAATATTTGGGAATACCGCACACATCCCGCTTTTTCCGATGCAGAACGTGCAGCTCTTGAATTTGCCCTCGCTGCTTCGCAAGTGCCCAATACCGTGACCACTAAAATCAAAAACAACCTTTGCAAATACTGGAACGAAGGCGAAATTGTGGAAATGCTCGGGGTTATTTCCCTATTCGGCTTTCTCAATCGTTGGAACGATTCCATGGGTACACCCCTAGAAGCTGGAGCTGTGGAAAGCGGAAACCAATATCTAAAAAAATATGGATGGGAAAAAGGGAAGCATGTTTGAGTTTGTCATTGATAAAAATCAGATTTTCTTATTTTTCATTTAGAATATCCGAAACCCGTCGCTGCAACTCCGGTACGACCTTCTCTTCAAACCATGGGTTTTTACTCAGCCAAAACCGATTTCTTGGGGAAGGATGTGGTAACGGAAAATAGCGTGGCAAATAGTTGTTATACATTTTAACGGTCTCCGTCAAGTTCTTCTCCCGCCTTTCCTTTAAATAATAGCCTTGCGCATAGATGCCGATGACCACGATCAATTCCAATTTTCGCATGCTATTGAACAAAGCCTCGTGCCAAAGCGGCGCACATTCGGGTCGGGGCGGCAGATCGCCACTTTTACCTTTTCCAGGATAACAAAACCCCATGGGAATCAAGGCAATTTTCGTTTCGTCATAGAACATCTCATCGGTGACGCCCAACCATTTTCTTAGTTGTCGTCCACTAGGGTCATCCCACGGAATGCCGGTTTGATGCACTTTTGTACCTGGTGCCTGACCGACAATTGCAATCCTAGCTTGTGCATGCGCCGCAACAATCGGTCTTGGCCCCAAAGGCAAATGGGGCTTGCAAACTTCGCAACCTCGTATTTCAGAAAGCAATTTTTGCATCGCCGAAATTTATTTTTCCATCAACGGGTTCTTTTCAAATACAAGTCCACCAAAACCTGTTTTCATAAAGTTTCTAATGTTTTGATGATCAGTACCGGCACAATTGTTCAATACATCATCAAAATAATAGCCGCCAAAGCATGCCAAAGTTTCCTCTTTTGTAAACGATTGTTCTTTGGCGAACGCAAATAACTTACAGGATCCAGAATTTTGTCCGCTTTCATTTCGCAACTCCCCATTCGTAAAGGCAGTTGGTTCAAACGTATAATTCTCCTCGATAACGGCCATGGTTTCCGAAAATTCTACCGAGGTGGGCATTTCCTTTAATTTTTTCTTGAATAATTCCAGCTTCATTTATATTATTTTTTTCCTGCAACGACAATTACAATTTCCCCTTTGGGCTGTTTTTCAGTATAGTATTCCCAAACTTCACGCGCCGTGCCACGAACGGTCTCTTCGTACAACTTGGTCAACTCCCTAGAAACTGAAACCGATCGATCTTCCCCAAAATATTCCATGAACTGAGTCAAGGTTTTCAGCAGTTTATGGGGAGATTCATAAAATACCATTGTTCGAGTTTCTTCGGCCAAGGCCAACAACCTGGTTTGACGTCCTTTTTTTGGCGGAAGAAATCCCTCAAAAACAAATCTGTCATTAGGTAGGCCGCTGTTAACCAAAGCGGGGACAAAAGCGGTAGCACCCGGAAGACATTCAACGGCAACACCTTTTTCTACACAAAGCCGCGTCAATAAAAAACCGGGGTCGGAAATGGCAGGGGTACCGGCATCGGAAATAAGTGCGATGTTTTCACCAGCCTCCAATCGTCGAACCAGGCCTTCAACCGTTTTATGCTCGTTGTGCATGTGATGTGATTGCATCTGTGTGGAAATATCATAATGCTGCAGTAGTTTACCACTGGTACGGGTGTCCTCGGCCAAAACTACATCAACGGTCTTCAAAACCTTAATGGCCCGTAAGGTAATATCTTCTAAATTACCTATTGGGGTGGGTACTATAAACAATTTTCCCATTTTCTAAAAATAAGAAGTCGAAAGCTGATTTACCAACTTTCGACTTGTATTATTTACCGTAAAGATTTTTTAATCAGGCGAATCTTCGTTCGATCAACGCCATAAAACGATTTACATATTCTTCTTTGCCCACCCAATTATTATATTCGGGCCGCACCAAATTGTTTATAAAAGCAACCGACCGCTCTTCCGATTCAATTGTATTTAATTGAGACAGCACACGATTATAATCTTCGGTACTGCCATCGAAAAGGTGTTTTACAAAACCAAGCCTGTTGTTAAGGTCAACTTTGATGTCTTTATTGACCAAGGCATCATTTACCGATTTATGTCTCGTCTCTTTCTTTATGCCGTTTTCATTTGACGGCATAAAAAGTTCCTTATCGTTTTTCATATACTGGGGCTTGGCCAAAAACTCCGCCAATACATCATCGACAGGGGTATCACTGGGCATCTCAGAAACAATATGCTTTATGGTATCCATTCCCGGTGTCATAATGTCTTCTTCATGCGGATTGGTTTCCGGAACAGATGAATTCGCATTGAGTACGGCGTTTGCCATAACCTCGAATTTAGAGGCGATTACGCTCTTTGAGACATCGACGTCCATCTCGTTCAATTCTTCATCGATAAACTTTAGTACCGCCAATTTTTCATAGAGGTTTTTAGCGGCCTCATATAACTCGGCAACATTGTTCATATCTCGGGAGGTGATAATATCCGTGGACATTTTTATCAACTCTTCTTTTAACTTTCTTTTCATCGCTTGAATTTTATTCTTCTAATACGGCTTTCTTTTTAGTTAATTTTAAGTTCGCTATAATAAGAACGAAAAAACACCTTATTTTCGTCTAAAATTACAAAATGTTTCTTGAAAACACCGTTAATAATCAGGAACAATTCGGCTGGATAGAGGTTATCAGTGGGTCTATGTTCTCTGGTAAGACCGAGGAACTCATACGTAGATTAAAGCGTGCACAGTTCGCTAAACTAAAAGTAGAGATTTTTAAGCCTATCGTCGATACCCGATATCATGAAGATATGGTGGTGTCGCACGATGCCAATGAAATCAGGTCTACTCCTGTTCCAGCAGCTGCCAATATTCGCATTTTGGCAGATACTTGTGATGTCATCGGAATTGACGAGGCGCAATTTTTTGATGATGAAATTGTAACCGTTTGCAATGATTTGGCCAATAAAGGTGTTCGGGTAATCGTTGCAGGGCTTGATATGGACTTCAAGGGAAACCCTTTCGGCCCTATGCCAGCCTTGATGGCCACGGCTGAATATGTAACTAAAGTACATGCCATATGCACCCGAACTGGAAACCTGGCCAACTACAGTTATAGAAAATCGAGTAATGACAATCTGGTATTGCTAGGTGAAACGGAGGAATATGAGCCATTGAGCAGAGCGGCCTATTACAAAGCTATGTTAAAAGAGAAAGTAAAGCATATGAACGTTGCCGACGAAGAGGTTCTGGAAAATAAAAAGAATACCGATGCCAAAAGCTAACCAGACGATATTGGAGCTCAACCTTAATGCTCTTGAACACAATTACAACTATTTACGCTCAAGATTAGAACCGACCACTAAATTTCTGGCGGTCGTAAAGGCCTTTGCGTATGGCAGTGATGCACCAAAAATTGCGCAGAAATTACAAAATATCGGGGTAGACTATTTTGCGGTAGCATATGCCAGCGAAGGAGTTATTCTTAGACAGGCAGGAATCAAATTACCTATATTAGTACTGCATCCACAGGCTGTTAATTTTGATTTACTAATAAAACACCGCCTTGAGCCAAGTCTGTATTCCATCAAAATTTTAAACGAATTTTTGGAGATTGCCCGAAAAGAAGTACAAAAAAACTATCCCATACATATAAAGTTCAACACGGGACTCAATCGATTGGGTTTTGAAGCAAATGCAGTAGATACTATTGTCAAAATACTGGATGATAGCCCTGAAATAAGAATGGCTTCTATTTTTTCCCATTTGGCCGCTTCGGAGGATTTGAAGGAGAAACCTTTCACGTTGCGACAAATTGAGGCCTTTAAAAAAATCGTTTCAGCAATAGAAAAGAAAAGTGGTCGAATTGTTTTTAAACATGTTTTGAATACATCAGGGATTATCAACTATCCGGAAGCGCAATTCGATATGGTAAGGAGCGGAATTGGTCTGTACGGCTTTGGTAATGAAGCAGAAATCGATAGCCAATTAAGGCCGGTAGCCACTTTGAAGACCATCATTTCACAGATTCATAGAATTTCACCAAAAGAAAGTGTAGGGTATAACCGCGCTTTTATTTCTCACCAAGAAATAATTACAGCAACCCTTCCCCTCGGCCATGCCGACGGCATTGGCAGACACTATGGGAATGGAAAAGCATTTGTTTCTGTAAACGGGAAGAAAGCCCCTATTATCGGGAACGTATGTATGGATATGATTATGATCGATATTACCGGATTGAACTGCACAGAAGGCGACGAGGTAGTGATTTTTGGAGAATACCCGACGGCCCATGAGTTGGCCTCGAATGCAAAAACAATCTCGTATGAACTCTTGACCGGTATTTCCCAGCGCGTAAAGAGAGTGTGTATTGAACATTAATTTAAATGTAGCACTTTGAAGCGAAGACCTTTTTAACTACATTGCAGTCTATAAACATAACTAAATAATTAACCATTAAAAGATTAAATCATGTTAAAAGAGTTTAAAGATTTTATTATGACGGGCAACGTCATCGAATTTGCCGTTGCAGTTATCATGGCGGGTGCCGTAGGCTTGGTCGTGAACGGATTTGTTGCCGACATCATTATGCCAATCGTAGGGCATTTTGCAGGAGGAGTCGATTTTGCGAATTTAAAAGTGATACTGACACCGGCTTCAGGAGTGGCAGGAGAAGCTGGCTATGTGGCCGAGAACGCTATCCGATGGGGAGCGTGGGTCAACACCATAGTTAACTTAATAATCGTTGGTTTGGTTATGTTTATGATAATCAAAGCTTACAACAAGATGAAAAAACCTGCTGTAGTTGTCGAAGAAACACCTGCCGGACCAACTCAGGAAGAATTATTGGCAGAAATACGAGATTTGTTGAAGAAAAAATAAATAATCAGTCGATTATTTGACCGAATACATCCGCTGCACCACAGCATTGAAATCAAAAGCCGCAGACCAAGTTTCGCTAACAGGTCTGTGGCTATTTTTTGCAACATTGTTATTTACATAACATTTTGTTATATTTTTATAATTATTGATGTCTGTGCTTGCGAGACAAGCCATGTTGCAGTACATTTGCCGCTCATAAATATAGTGATATGAAAGTAGCTGTTGTAGGCGCCACTGGAATGGTAGGCGAAGTAATGTTAAAAGTACTTGCAGAACGTAATTTTCCGATAACGGAATTATTATTGGTCGCATCCGAAAGGTCCGTAGGAAAAAAATTGCCTTTTAAAGGAAAAGAATACGCCATTATTGGTTTGGAAGATGCAGTTGCGGCTAAACCCGATATCGCCATTTTCTCGGCAGGTGGGGATACTTCGTTAGAATGGGCACCCAAATTTGCCGAAGCAGGTACTACAGTGGTAGATAATTCATCTGCTTGGCGTATGGATCCTACAAAAAAATTGGTCGTTCCTGAAATTAATGCCCATGAATTGACCGAGACCGATAAGATCATTGCCAACCCTAATTGTTCTACTATTCAAATGGTCATGGCATTGGCCCCGCTGCATAAAAAATATAAAATGAAACGTGTCGTAGTCTCAACATACCAATCGGTATCTGGAACGGGGGTTAAGGCAGTTCGGCAATTGGAGAATGAAATTGCAGGCATAGAAGGCGAAATGGCCTATCCTTACCCCATTGGGAGAAATGCATTGCCCCATTGCGATGTGTTCATGGAGAATGGCTATACCAAAGAGGAAATGAAGTTGGCCCGCGAACCACAAAAGATATTCAATGACCGAAGTTTCTCAGTAACCGCTACCGCAGTTCGAATCCCTACAGCTGGTGGTCATTCAGAGTCTGTCAATGTAGAATTTGAAAACGATTTCGATTTGAACGAAGTGAGACGTCTGCTAAATGAAAGTTCTGGAGTAACCGTTCAAGACAACCCTGATACCAACACCTACCCTATGCCGATTTACGCACATGATAAGGATGAGGTTTTTGTAGGCCGTATTCGTCGTGACGAGACCCAACGAAACACCTTAAACATGTGGATTGTTTCCGATAACCTAAGAAAAGGTGCCGCTACCAACGCCGTGCAGATTGCCGAGTACTTAGTCGCAAACGATCTGGTGTAAACCCATTTCTGATTTAAGAAAGTTAAAACCTTTGTAACGTAGATGTTCCAAAGGTTTTTTTGTGCTATTTTCGATGCTGTCATTTATGAAATAATGAAGAATGTAATCTTTCTTTTTATTCTAATATTGCTTGCCGCTTGCGGTTCTTCGCAAAAAGCCAAAAACCATCTCAATAATGTCAAAACACAAATTACTATAATCGTGCATTATCCCCCAACTAAAAAAGTTGATTCCATCGACAATTATTTCGGAACCCAGATCAAAGACCCCTACCGCTGGCTGGAAGACGATCGAAGTGCTGAAACTACAGCTTGGGTCAAAGAGCAGAATATAGTTACCTCGGGATACCTGAAAAAAATTCCGTTTCGTGATGATTTGAAAAATAGACTTGAGAAACTCTGGAATTACGAAAAATTAGGCGCCCCTTTTAAGGAAGGTGATTATACTTATTTCTATAAGAACGATGGTCTGCAAAATCAATATGTGGTCTACCGAAAAAAGGAAAATGAGGAACCTTCCGTTTTTTTAGACCCAAATACCTTTTCTGAAGAAGGAACCACGTCGTTGGCAGGCCTAAGCTTTACAAAAGATGGTTCTTTGGCTGCCTATTTGATTTCTGAAGGTGGCAGTGACTGGCGTAAGGGCATTGTTATCGATACTGAAACCATGCAAATTGTTGAAGACACCTTGGTCGACATCAAATTTAGTGGACTATCGTGGCTTGGTAATGAAGGGTTTTATTATTCAAGCTATGACAAACCGAAGGGTAGCGAACTTTCAGCCAAGACCGACGCCCATAAGGTCTACTTCCACAAGCTAGGCACTGCGCAAAAAGACGATTTACTTGTTTACGGTGGAAAAACAGAAGAAAAGCACCGTTACATTGGTGCCAATGTGACGGAAGACCAAAAATATTTGGTGATTTCCGCAGCTACATCTACCTCAGGGAACAAGCTTTTTATTCAAGACCTAAGCGATGTGAATGCCCCTTTGAAAACGATAGTGGGCGACACCGAATCAGACAGCCATGTCATCGAGAATGAAGGTTCTAAATTGTATATTGTCACCAATAGAAACGCACCCAATAAAAAAATCGTGACGGTAGATGCTACTGACCCAACCCCAGAAAACTGGGTTGATTTTATTCCCGAAACCGAAAACGTACTTAGCCCGAATACAGGCGGGGGTTATTTTTTTGCGGAGTATATGGTCGATGCAATTTCCAAAGTACTACAATACGATTATGATGGAAAATTGATTCGGGAAGTAAAACTTCCGGGCGTAGGAAGTGCTTCCGGATTTGGAGGAAAAAAAGAGGACACCGAATTCTATTTTTCTTTTACGAACTATATCATTCCTGGTTCTTCGTATAAGTACGATGTTGAAACAGGTGCGTATGAGACCTACTGGAAACCTGAAATCGATTTTAATCCTGAAGATTACGAATCCAACCAAATTTTCTATACTTCGAAAGACGGTACCAAAATACCAATGATCATAACCCATAAAAAAGGATTGGACCTCAATGGAAAAAACCCAACCCTACTTTATGCCTATGGCGGCTTTAATATAAGTCTTACCCCTGCCTTTAATATCGTTAATACCGTCTGGCTTGAACAAGGCGGCATTTATGCAGTTCCCAATCTTCGCGGAGGGGGGGAATATGGAAAGGAATGGCACGATGCTGGAACAAAGCTTAAAAAACAAAATGTATTCGACGACTTTATAGCCGCAGCGGAATATCTTATTGAAAATCGCTATACCTCATCTGATTATTTAGCTGTTAGAGGCGGTTCAAACGGTGGTCTGCTTGTCGGTGCCACCATGACAAAGCGGCCTAACCTGATGAAAGTTGCTTTGCCCGCCGTGGGTGTTTTAGATATGCTTCGCTATCATACATTTACCGCTGGTGCCGGATGGGCCTATGATTATGGAACAGCAGAAGACAGTGAAACTATGTTCAACTATTTAAAGGGGTATTCACCGGTTCACAATGTCAAAAAAGGTGTCTCGTACCCTGCTACCTTAATAACAACAGGTGATCATGATGATCGCGTAGTGCCCGCGCATAGCTTTAAGTTTGCCGCTGAACTACAGGAGAAACAAACGGGAGCGAACCCAACACTTATACGTATAGAGACGAACGCGGGGCATGGTGCGGGAACGCCTATAAATAAAACTATAGAACAATATGCCGATATCTTTGGGTTTACTTTTTATAATATGGGCTTCGAAGCGCTACCAAATAAAGCGGTTATTAAAGAGTTTAAGGAGTAGTTCTTTATATAAGAAATTGATTGCACCAATATCCAAGGTTTCGGCAAAGAACAGTACGATTCTATCTTGAAATTCAATTGTTCTCCCCTTCCACAAATGGCTTAAGTATTTGGTATTTTCACAGCAGCAGCTGGTGTCGAATTTTTTTAAAAAAGCAAAGAGAATTCCGAAAGAGTTCAATATTTTGGTAGAAAACACGTTTTTAGTAAGGAGTCCTTTTTTATCAATTATTCAATTTTTGATCTAATGATTTTAATTCAAAAAAAGACGAAATTTGAATCAATATTAAGCTATTGCCGTTTTCTGACAGTTCACGAAATTAAAGGCCTTCTATGCAAAAAAAGAGCAAGGGGACAACCGAAGTAGTACAAAGTAACCTTTAACAGGTGGGTTTTCACCTAGTATTTAAAAGAACAATATATATGCTACAGATAGACCACGTTTCCTTTGCCTATGATGATGACACTCCCGTTTTGGAGAATATTGCTTTTAGGGTAAAAAAGGGAGAACACGTATCTATAATAGGAGAAAGCGGTTGTGGTAAAAGCACCTTGTTAAAAATCATCTACGGGCTTTTAGATATTCAGGTCGGTGAAGTCTACTGGGAAGACACCCAGATACTCGGTCCGCTTTATAATTTGGTTCCGGGGGAATCATATATCAAATACCTTTCACAAGAATTTGATTTGATGCCCTACACCACGGTATTTGAAAATGTGAGCCAATATTTATCTGTTTTTGAACCCGAAGAATTGAAACGGCGCACCCATGAACTTTTAGAAATAATCGGAATGACCGAAAAAGCGCAAGCCAAGGTCAAATATCTCAGTGGTGGACAACAACAACGAGTGGCCCTCGCCCGGGTCTTGGCGCAACAACCTAAAATATTATTATTGGACGAACCTTTTAGCAATATTGATAATTTTAGGAAAAATACGTTACGCCGGAACCTTTTTACCTTTCTAAAAAAGGAAGGGATTACTGTTCTTACCGCAACACATGACCATAACGATATACTCCCTTTCGCCGATCGTGTATTTGTTTTAAAAGACCAGCAAATCATTGCAAAAGAAACCCCAAAAAATCTATACCAACACCCCAAAGATCTCTATATAGCATCTTTGTTCGGTGAAGCAAACAAAATTCCGATCAATGTGGTAAAATCGTATGCCGATACCAAACGGCGCATAATTGTTTATGCCCATGAATTTAGGGTTTCAGAGAAATCTGGATTGGAAGTTACCGTTAACGAATCGTACTATATGGGTGGTCATTATATGATCATTGGTACTTATGAAGGTCAAAACATCAATTTTCACCATCATAAGGCCCTAGAAATGGATAAGACGGTTTTTTTGAATGTTTCAATTGAAACTATAAACCAACGGCTTAACCTCTAAAAAATACGTGAACAAACAAGGTATCATTCAAGAACTTCAATTTAAAGCCGTACGGAGTAGTGGTGCAGGTGGCCAACATGTAAACAAAGTTGCCACTAAAATAGAATTGTCATTTGATGTGGCCAATTCCGCGGCACTATCGGCCCAAGAAAAAAGTCGGATCCTTGTAAAATTGAGCAACAAAATAAACAAAGAACAAATACTGTTGCTACAATGTGCCGAAACCCGTAGCCAACACAAAAACAAGCTACTTGCCATACAACGTTTTTTAGAGACTATTGAGAACGTTTTAAGAAGACCAAAAAAAAGACGTCAAACGAAGCCATCGAAATCAGCTATCGAAAAACGCCTGAAGCATAAAAAAATGGCTGCCCTAAAAAAAAGAAACCGGGGCAAACCGAACATGGACTAAAAGGTTGATCGGTAAAAGAATTTATCATAAAAAATCAGATATAGGTTATTGCATCTGTTCTTTGTCTATCATTCACTTCCTAATTTACGGCCGTCAAGCAGATGGATAATTCTTGAGCCATAAGCTGCGTTTTTTTCAGAATGTGTAACCTGTATAATAGTGACTCCTTCGTCATTCAATTTTTTAAAGAGCTGCATGATTTCTTCACTTTGCTGCGAGTTTAGGTTACCTGTGGGTTCATCGGCCAATATCAATTTGGGGTTGCCAATCAATGCACGGGCCACCCCGACCAACTGCTGTTGCCCACCGCTGAGCTGGGCAGGAAACAAGTCTTTTTTACCAACGATATTAAAGCGGTCGAGCATATCGGCAACCAAGGCTTTTCGCTCCGACCCTCTTATTTTTTTATAAAGTAAGGGCATTTCTAAGTTTTCATAGACAGTAAGTTCGTCAAGCAAATGATACGACTGAAATACAAAACCTATATATTCTTTGTAGAGGTTCGCACGATGCTTTTCTTTCAGTTGGTGTACCGATTCGTGCAAAAACTGATATTCCCCCTCATCAAACCCGTCAAGCATGCCAATAACATTTAACAATGTAGATTTTCCTGAACCCGAGGGACCCATTATCGAGATAAACTCCCCCTCGGCGACACTAAGGTTAATGTCTTTTAACAGAAATATTCGTTGACCTCCTGAATTGACCCATTTAAAAATGTTCCCTAATTGTAAAAGCATATTTTATTTTTTTAATTGATGGCACCTTACGTTCTTGTATCCTATAAAACGTGGTAAAAAAAAATGAGGTTTTCCGATAGATGTTACGCCTCATACTTCCAAATAATGTTCTACTTTCATGCCAAAAAGATAATCTTTTTATACTCAACAAGTTAGTGCCATACGTTTTATTAATCAATAGATTCTTGTCAAATAGTATTACTAATAGTGTCAAAAATATTTACACCATTTTAAGGCCTAGCTCAATTTTTCGAACCTGATTTAAAATAAAGCCGGAAACAAGCGAACATACTTTCTCATAAAGTAGCTGTTTTTTGGAAACCGCAGTTTAATCTAAACCGTAAAAACGACTTTGCCTTCGCCACTTTCTCACTCGTCACGCAAAGCATCCACCGGATTCAGGGTGGCGGCCTTATAGCTATGCCAACTCACAGTAATAACGGCAATCATCAATACACACAACCCCGCCAAGACAAAGAGCCACCAGTTTAAGTTGGTTTTTACGGCAAAGCCTTCGAGCCATTTATTCATGGCGTACCACGATATGGGAACGGCGATGATAAAAGCTAAAAACACCCACTTTAAAAGATCTTTGTTCAATAAGGAAAGGATTTGGGAAATCGAAGCACCGTTGACCTTCCGGATACCCACTTCTTTACGTCGCTGGATAATCGTATAAGAGGTTAGGCCAAATAAACCCAAAGACGCAATTAAAATAGCGAGCAAAGTAAATATTCTGAATGCCGATCCAAATGCTCTGTCCTCCTGATACAACGCCTCAAAATTTTGGTCTAAAAAGGTGTAATTAAAAGTTCTTTCGGGGAATAATCCTTTATACATTCGTTCCATTTCATCTATTCCATGGCTAATGCCTATGGTAGATAAGGCTGTCTGATTTAATTTAACTAAAAGAAAAGGATTGATATTACTATTTCTCAATATAATCGGCTCAACGGTACTCTTTAATCCAAAGTGATAATAATCTTCTATAACCCCCTTTATAATCCAATTCTCGCTCCAAAATTTTACCGTTTTATCTATAGCTTCCTGAGGGTCGGCAATTCCCATATGCTTTAAAAACCTCTCGTTGATAACTATGTGGTTGTTATTTTCTTCTAGAGATTTCAAAAAAGGTCTCCCCGCCAAAAAATTCATTTTCATCAAGTCAAAGTAACCGGGGTCTACGGCATAGGTATACCAAATACGCTTGTCGTCTCTTGTGCCGTTGGGAAAAGTGATTCCTACGGAAGAAGATAGATTTACATAAGTGCCGCCCGGATAAGTCTGTGCCGTGGCAGTATGGTTTACATAGGGAAGTTTTTCCAGTTCGGTCTTCAATGTATTCACCTTTTTTGCTATTAATGAATCTGAAGCTCCGGTTAATGACTTTCCATGTAATGCGATAATTTGATCGAGGTTAGCTCCAATCGGTTGTTCCCGTAAAAAATGTATTTGCTTGTTAACGACCACTGTGCCGATTAATAAGACAATGGTTGCAAAAAACTGTATTATTACTAGAATTTTTCTAATTTGTAGTCCCCCTGCTGATGTGCTTACTTTCCCCTTCAATGCCTCAACGGGACTATAATTGCTCAAAACCAACGCCGGATAAATACCGGAAACCATAGTACCTATTAAAACAAACCCAAGCAGGAACCAAAAATTGCTAAAAGTTGTCAGACTGCTGAATAATTCTTGACCAATCAATTGATTGAAAAACGGTTTCGCGGCAACAACCATAACCAATGCCAGACCAATAGCAATTATGTTCAGTAGAACGGACTCTGAAAAAGATTGTAGCATGATTTGCAACCTCCGGGCTCCCGATACTTTTCTGATGCCCATTTCTTTGGCTCGCTCTAGTGATTTTGCCGTAGCAAGATTAACGTAATTAAGCCACGAAAGGATGATGATGATAAGAGCGATAGCAAGTAAGAATCGTACCCGAGTTATGCTGCCGTTTACTTCGGCCTCAAATGGCTTATTGGAAGTAAGATGGAATCTTCCAAGGGTTCAATATTATGTCTTTCAAATGGAAGGGCTTCTACCTTTAGGTCCATAATTTTCCCTTTTAGTAATTCCATATTGGTGTCTGCAGAAATCTTTATATAAGTATAATAATCATTGTTGTTCCAATTCAATTCCTGTTTACTGCCAAAGCCTTCCCATGTTTTAAAGGAATTAAAAGAAATCAAAAAGTCATTTTTTATATGGGAGTTCTTAGGAAGGTCTTTTAGTATCCCAGTTACTTTTAATGAGTTCTTACTCCCAAAGAGTAAAGACAGTGTTTTACCCATGGGATCCTCTTCACCAAAAATCTTTTTAGCCAATGATTCGGTAAGTATAATTGTATAGGGGTCTTTTAATATGGTTTTGCGATCACCCTTTATAAGGGTTGCTTGAAAAACATCTAAAAAGGAAGCTTCGGCAAAGGCCCCTTTTTGATAATCTAGAACTTCATTGCTATGCTCTATTACGACCTCATCTATATGCCTTAACCTAGTATATTCTTTGATTTCCGGAAAAGCCTCCTCAAGGGTTGGTCCGCTTAAATTATACGATTGCGCGTCCCCCGGCACAAAAACACCATTTTCGGTATAATCCATGTACACCCGATACACATTTTCAGAACCTTCAAAGGTGTCATAGCTACGCTCGTAGTTGACATAGAGCATAATTAAAACAAAGGATGCGATCCCTATGGCCAGTCCAAAGATGTTGATAAACGAATACAGTTTGTTCTTTAAAAGGTAGCGTGTTGCTATTTTCAAAAATAGTGTGTACATAGTGTTATTTTTATCCTCCCCAGACCCCTCGAAATGAAGGGAATTGGTCGGTTTTTATACTATCCATTTTTAATTCTCCTTTTGTCTTCCAGCCTTTGGGCGGTGCAAACGGGAATTACTCATCACGCAAAGCGTCTACGGGGTTTGCGATGGCCGCCCTAAAACTCTGCCAACTGACCGTTGCCAAAGCAATAACAAGAGCAGCTATTCCAGCAAAGGCAAATATCCACCAGCTAATCGAGGTTTTATAGGCAAAACCTTCCAACCATTTTGTAAATCCGTAGTACGCCAACGGCACGGCAATTACAAAGGCAACGATGACCCATTTTAAAAAATCTTTGTTCAACAGCGATAGAATTTGTGCAATTGTTGCACCATTAACCTTTCGTATGCCAATTTCCTTGACCCTTCTTGCCATAGTAAACTTTGATAAAGCAAAAAGGCCAACACAAGAAAGCAGTATGGCCAAGATTGAAAACCATGTGATAAGTGTATTTACTTTTATATATTCTTTGTACTGTTCGTTAAGTTTTTCATCGGCAAAAAAATGAGTAAGGGCAGACCCCGGCAGACCCTCTTGCCATTTTTCCTTTAGCAAATGAATTACCTGAAAGCTAGCACCTGCTTTAGCCTTTACCAATAAATAATCCCAATCGGCAAAGTTTTCCCTTTCAGAAAAAAAGTGAGCTAAAGGCTGTATCTCCCTTTGTACGCCCTGATAGCTAAAATTATCGATTGCACCAATAACGCGGTACGCACTTCCAGTTTCAGAGCCTTCATGCAGAATTTGTCCTTTAGCTTCGGTAAAACCCAATTCTTCCATGGCCTT
This sequence comes from uncultured Kriegella sp., assembly GCA_965368185.1. Lineage (GTDB taxonomy): Bacteria > Bacteroidota > Bacteroidia > Flavobacteriales > Flavobacteriaceae > Kriegella. Next base: position 37,022 of record CBDULZ010000021.1, on the reverse strand, counting down.
TTTATTCAACACCACGGTGTTTTTAATAGCGGAAGCTGGTTGATCGAAACCGGAGCCATTTAAAAAATCTATCCCCATGGTTTTAAAATAATGCCGGCCCACATACGCCTTTCTGAGGAACATACGCCCAACGGCACTGGAACCTTCGGGGAAAAAGCCATTATAATTTTCATCGTAGTCTCCAGGAATACTTCCTGAAAAGCTAACTGATTCTACAAGCGGACTTGCCTCCAGTTCTTCCGAAATTCTTTTTATATTTTGAGATGCTTCTTCAAGGTTTTCGTACTGCCAGCTATCGGTTTGTGCGACAATCACATTTTCATTATCAAATTTGGGATCCTTTTGAAGCATAAAATCTATCTGTTTCCGAATCAAAAAAGTTCCGGAAATAAGTACAATCGCTATCACGAATTGTATGACAATCAGAGAATGCCGAGAGACCGATTTTTTATTGACCGGAAAAAGATTGCCCCGAAGACTTTGTATCATTTTACTGCGAGACCAGAATAAAGCGGGAATTATCCCCGAAAACACCCCGACAACGGCCCAAATCAACATCAAAACACCCAATAACAGCCCATTTTCAAAAGGCTTGAATTGCAGATCGGCTTCGAACAAGCGGTTAAAAGTCGGCAGAATCAAAACGACTAGAGCAATTCCTACAATCAAGGCAATAAGGCTTACCATCAGGGATTCCGTCATTATTTGGTAGAATAGGGTCTGTCGGGTGGCACCATGAACTCTCTTTATCCCAATTTCCTTTATTCGCACCAAGGAATTGGTTATGGTGAGATTTACAAAATTGACAATAGCAATGCCGATGATACCTAAGGCGATGATGCTCAAAATAACAATCAGGGTCCGGTTCGACTCTTCCGCGGCATGGTATTCACTAAAGGGTAAGAGGTTTAAATCGGTTTCATTCTCCCCAACCGGAAGAAAATTTTCAGTTACTATACGCTGTAATTTATCTTTTACGTCAGCGGCATTCGTGCCGTCTTTCAACTGCACATAGGTTACCGAAAAGGTATTGTACCAATCATGGACATCTTTAATCCATGGAGATATTTCTTCACCGGTTTCATAAGACGCCACGATATCGAACTTGACTGAGGAGTTTTCGGGAATAGCTACCACCCCCTTAACGGTTAGAAATATATCTTCAAATTTAATTCGAAGTTGTTTGCCAATGGGCGAATCGGTTCCAAAATATTTCTTTGCAAATGCTGTACTTATTACAACACCATATTTGTCTTCTATGGCGTTTTTTGGGGAGCCCTCAATAAAAGGAAAAGTAAATACGGAGAAAAATCCATTGTCTACGTAGTAGATGTTTTCGGGAAAGGCCACATCTTTATAGCTCAAACGAAAGCCCTCCCAATCGAAAATGCGTGTGCCATTTTCTACTTCCGGGATTTCTTTGATCATTTGGGGCAGTAAAGGGCCTTTGGTCATTGTACTTTCCCCTTCCCGCACCCTATAGATATTGGGCAAATTTTCATGAAAATGATTATAGGTCAAATCATTGTAAACGTACAGCAATAGCACCAAAAAAGAAGAGATACCCACACCAAGCCCTAGCGTATTGATCAGAAAAGTACTTTTGTTCTTTTTAATGTTTCTTAGAAAAAGTAAAATGTTGTGCTTTAACATAGCTTCCTTTTTTTAGTCATTCATAATTGAGCTACTCCATATTGAAAGGTCTTTATATTCCTTTTATCTTAACGTCTAATCATCTTTTAGGGCATTCACCGGATTCATCGTTGCCGCCCTGTAACTTTTCCAACTAATGGTTGCAAAGGCGATCAGTATGGTAATCAATGCTGCCAAGGCAAAAAGCCACCACTGCAACTCTATGCTATAAGCAAAGCTTTGTAGCCATTTCTCCATGAGATAATACCCTATGGGGAAGGCCACTATAAAAGAGATACCCACCAGTTTCAAGAAATCGGCGGAAAGCATGGCCACAATCTCAGGAACCGAGGAGCCAAGCACTTTACGGATACCAATTTCCTTAAATCGCTGTTGGGTCGTAAAAGTCACCAGTCCGAAAAGCCCTAAACAGGCCACGAAAATGGTCAACATAGCAAAAACGTAAAGCACGGTACCCATTTTTTGTTCCGACAAATATGTTTGTCTATACGATTCATCGAGCAAACTGTAATTAAACGTTTCATTGGAGTTAAAGCCATTCCAAAGGGATTCGGCACTACTAATCAGACCCGCCATGTCGCCGGTTTTCGCACGTACAATTAACCCGCCGTACGAACCATAGACCATAATCAAAGGCTCTATCGCCCGATGTAACGATTCATGATGAAAGTCTTTAACCAACCCGATTACGGTAAGCTTTTGATTTTCTGAGCCTGTCCCCGCCCTTTCGAAAGTCTTTCCAATGGGATTATCCCCCAACCCAAAGGCTTTTGCCGCACTTTGATTGATTATAGTATTTCCTTCTTCCGAGCCAAATTCTTCCGAAAAATTTCGGCCCTCCAGCAGTTCTATCCCCATAACCGAAAGATAGCTCTCGTCGACATTGTAGAGTGAACTCCTTCGTTTGAACTTCCCCTCTTTATAAATACCAAAAACACTACGGTCTGAAGGTCCGGCGGGTACAAAGGGAGATTGAGAAATACCTGCTACTTTTGGATCTTTCAACAATTCATTTTTTAGAACTTCATTGTCGTTACCCAACAGATAGGATTCTCGTAATACAAGAATCTGATCTTTTTCGTAGCCCAAGTTTTTATTTTGGATGTATGACATCTGTTGGTTGACTACTAAAACGGCCAAAATCAGCCCGGCCGATATTACAAACTGGAATACGACCAATCCAGTTCGAATACCTTTGCTTTTACCAAAACCTAAAAACTTACCTTTTAAGGCCGAAATGGGTTTAAAGGAAGAAAGGAAAAATGCCGGATAGCCCCCCGCCAAAAGACTGACAAGCAACGCGCCCATAAAAAAAATGGCTAAAAAAGAAGGTTTTAAAAGTTGATGTGACTGTAGTTCTTTACCCGAAAGCATATTGAAAAAAGGCAAGGAAACGCTTATTATTACAACGGCAACAATAATGGCCATGACCGTAGCTATCACTGATTCCATTAAAAATTGTTTAACCAGTTGCTTTTTATTTGATCCCAAAACTTTACGTATGCCAACCTCTTTTGCCCTTTTGGCCGCTGCAGCGGTAGCTAGGTTCATAAAGTTGATGCAGGCAATAAGCAGCATAAAAAGTGCGACAGCACTGAAAATATAAACGTATTTGATATCGCCCCCCTGCTCTAACGTAGAGGCTTTTGAAAACTCGGGATTCAGGTGGATGTCGGTCAAGGGCTGCAGGTAAAGCCCCAACGAATTTTCTTGGTTGAATTCGTTATAGCTAACCCCCAACTCTTCCTGTAGTTGCGGTCCCATATGTTGTTTTAAGACCTGCGGAAGTTTGGTCTGTAATTGCTCATAAGGATAACCTTTGCGCAATACCAAATAGGTGAAAAAATCGGAATTCATCCAAGTACCACTTTGGGCAAGCTCGTGTCCTTTCATAGAAACAAAGGCATCAAAATGAAAGTGTGAATTTTTGGGAACCTCATCGATAATGGCCGTGACCTTGTAGGGCTGATCATACCCCTCCAATTCCAGATTTTTGCCGATGGCATTTTTTGTATCACCAAAATAGCGCTGTGCTTCCTTTTTGGTAAGTACGATACTAAAGGGCTCTTGTAGGGGTACAACCGCTTCTCCTTCGATAACCGGAAGGGTAAACACCTCAAAAAAATTGGGATCCGCCCAAGCGTATTTGCCATTTTTAAAAGTTGTGTTGTTGTATGTCACATTGGGCTCGCCCATTCTTCTTAGGCGAGTAGCGTCGTTCACTTCAGGAAATTTACGTTTTAGGGTTTCTGCGACCGGTGGCATTACCACAGCTTCCCGTACGTCTTCACCTTCAATTTTCGCCTTGAAAACCACACGAACGATTTCATCGGCTTTTTCGTTGAACCTATCATAGCTTAATTCGTCGATCACGAAAAGCATAATAACCAAACACGAGGCGATACCTAGCGACAGTCCTACTATATTTAGGGAGAAAAGCCCTTTATTTCTTAAAATATTCCGAAACGCAATTTTAAAATAATTCTTTAGCATGATTTTATTTCTTGTGCCAAAATCAATTCGGCATTAATTATTTTTATCCCCTCTTTTTCCAACCCTCCGTCCTCCCGCTGAAAGTGCGGAAAACTACCTCCCTATATACTTTGGCTGCTCTCATCAAGAGATTCAGGGAGGAACCACACTATTACTCCGTTCGCAAACTTGTTACGGGGTTCGCATTGGCAGCCTTTAAAGCCTGAAAGCTTACCGTCAAAATTGTAATCGCCAAGGCGCCGATAACCGCCAAGGCAAAAATCCACCACTCTAATATTACATGGTATGGATAATCTTGAAGCCACCCGTTCATGACATAGTATGAGATTGGAATTGCGATAAAACAGGAAATAACGACCAGTTTTAAAAAATCTTTGGAAAGCATATTCCAAACATTGAACACAGTAGCTCCCAGCACTTTGCGGACTCCTATTTCCTTGGTGCGCTGTTCCGCAACAAAAGAAGTGAGTCCGAATAGTCCAAGACAACTTATCAAAATGGCCAAGGCTGTGAAAACTCCCGATAAGGTTCCGATGCGTTCTTCAGCGGCGAATTTTTCACCATATTCATCATCTACAAAATCATACTGAAATGGGAGGCTTGGAAAATGTTCTTTGAACACCCCTTCTATAATAGTCAGATTATGACTTGCACTTTGATTTGGGTTTAAACGCATGTTGTAAAAACTGGAATTGCCATGTTTGTCAAAAACATAGACGCCTTGTTTTACAGGTTCGTATGGTGATTGCGTAATCATATCTTCGACGACTCCGATAATTTTCAAAGGAGGACTGGGGTCTTCCTCATCATCGTCTTTTAAGAACTTACCAATGGGATCTATAATCCCCATATACTTTAAGGCCGTTTGGTTAATGAGCACTGCATTGGAGTCAGAAGCAAATTCACGTGAAAAGTCCCTGCCCTCTACGATTTTAAGATTCAAGGATTTGGCATATTCGGGAGTGACCTCCGTCCAAGCCAGATCTTCTTGAAACCCATCCGGTTTACCTTCCCATTCAAAACCACTACGATTGGACCATATTTGGGTCGTGGGACTACTAGAGGCCGACATTTCGACCACCGCCCCTGAACCCAAAAATTCGCTACGCATCAAATCATATTTGCCAGCAAAATCTTCACTAAATGTGGGTATCTGTACCAAACCCTCTTTATCGTAACCCACGGGGCGGTTTTTTGCATGATTGATCTGTTGCATTACAATTACGGTTCCGATGATAAAAGCAACGGAAACCGTAAACTGAAGTACAACTAAAATCTTTCTCGGCAAGCCTGCGTGTTTTCCGGCCCTGAAGGTTCCCTTTAAAACATCTACAGGCCTAAAGGAAGACAAATAAAGTGCCGGGTAACTACCGGCCACTAGAGCCGTAAACAGAATAAAAATCAATGAACTCAACCAAAAGATACCGCTGTCCCAAGGGAAGGAAATCTCTTTTTTGGACAGCTCGTTAAATCCGTTCATCGCCAACAGAACAATCAAAATAGCCATAACATAAGCTAACAATACCACCAAGAACGATTCGCTTAAAAATTGGTTGATCAATTGATTTCTGTGCGAGCCTATCGATTTTCGAATACCGACTTCCTTTGCCCGTTTTTCGGATCTCGCGGTACTTAAGTTCATAAAATTGATACACGCCAAAAGCAAGACAAAAGCTCCGATAATGCCGAAGAGCCAAACGTACTTTATTCGTCCACCTACTTGCTTTCCGTTTTCAAAATTGTTTCGCAAATACCAGTCTTCCATAGGAAACAAGAAAAGCTGCGGGTTAAACTCGGCCGTATCTTCGTTCAAGGTCTTTTTAACGTCCCTTATGGTGGCAGTTACCTTTTCCATAGTCGTATTATCGGCAATCTGCACGAACATCTGGAACGAATTATTCCCCCATTGGTCAATGGCGTTTTTCATCCATTCCTGGGTGGCGACCAGTTTATCCCATGGCATAATATACTCGCTATCGTTAAATGAATTGTTAAAGGGAATATCTTCGTACACCGCACTCACCATTACATCGTATTGATTGTTTACCTGCAGGGTCTTTCCAATAGGCTCTTCGTCACCAAAAAGTGCCTTGGCCACTGATTCCGAAAGCATCACGGAATTTAGCTCGCGCAGCCCGTCCTTTTCTCCCTTGAGAATTTTTAAGTCCAACATTTCAGGAGCTTCCCGTTGCATAAAATTTCCGGTTTTAGACAGGCTCTTATCTTTGTACTTTAGGTATCTCGAAACATTCCAGGATGACATGACCAAATATTTAAAATTATCGGCGTAACTGTCACGAAGTGCTTTTTCCAAGGGTCTTGGAATAGCCGGGCCAGTTCCGGTATTCCCATTAAAGGTCTGTGACTGGAATACTTGGGCTATACTCCCTTTGTTTTTAAAATACGCGTTATGGGTAAGCTCATCTTGGATCCACAGCCCGATAATCAACGTAACGGCCATGCCCAGTGCAAGTCCACCGATATTAATAGCGGTATAGCCTTTGTTCTTCCAAAGGTTACGCCAAGCGATTTTTAGATAGTTTTTAAACATGATACCAGATTTTTGTCTATGTTTTTTGCGCTCCTCTTTTTAATTTTAATTTTCAACCCTCCGTCTTCCCTCAAAAAGGTGTGGGAATCTACCTCCCTCTCTGTTGTTTTCACCCTCCGACCCTGACTTTAACGTCAGGGCCACCTCCCTTTGGCTAAAGGGAGGAGGCTTACTATTATTCCGTACGTAAACTTTTTACCGGGTTGACAACCGCCGCTTTTATGCTCTGATAGCTTACGGTGAGTATCGCGATGGCCACGGCCAAAAACGCCGCCAGTGCCAATACCCACCAACCGATTTCTATTTTATAGGAGAAGTCCTCGAGCCATTTGTTCATGGCATACCAGCCCAAGGGTAACGAAATGAGCACTGCGATACCCACGAGCTTGAGGAAATCGATGGTCAGACGGTAGGTGATCTGACCAATACTAGCCCCTAAAACCTTTCTAATTCCAATTTCCTTCGTTCGCTTTTCAGCATTGAACGCGGCGAGTCCGAACAGCCCAAGACAGGCAATGATTAGGGAGAGTATGGAAAAAATCATAAAAATGCGCCCCAACCGCTGTTCGGACTCATACGTTGAATTGAACGAGGCGTCCATAAAATAATGGTCGAAAGGTAGTCCCGGAGCGAAATTATTCCATAGGGTCTCGATTTGTGAAATGGCATTCGAAAAATCACCTGCCCTCAATTTTATGGCCATGTTTCCGCTATTATCTTCCAGAAAAAGGCTAAGGGCCCCGATGTGACTTCGCATAGAGTCAAAGTGAAAATTTTTTACGACTCCGATGACCTTATAATATTCCGGGTTTTCCTCCCCAAGGTCTTGTGAAAGACGTAGCCCTAAAGCTTCCTCTGGCTTCATCCCCAAAATGGCCAAGGCCGATTCGTTGACAATGATACCCAACGAATCGGTACCAAAGGCGTTGTCAAAGTTGCGGCCCGCGATAATCTTAAGGCCCAAGGTAGAAACATAATCAACATCAACGCCCCAAGTCTGCATATTGATGGCATTTTCCTGTTCGGTAGATCCCTCCTTAAAGAAAGAACTGTCACTTCGGCTCGACGGCGTAGGAAAGAAACCGGTCAGCGTAGCGTTTTTCACAACACCCAAACCCTTGACCTGTTCCTTAAAGGAATTGGCCCGTTGCCCGATGCCGTATACATCATTGACGACCAACACCTGATCTTTACTAAAACCCAATTCCTTATTCTGTATGTATCCCAATTGCTGGTAGATGACCAAAGTGCCTATGATCAGAAATACCGAAATGGCAAACTGGAAAATGACCAGCACATTGCGGATCTTACTGCCACCTAAGCTGATTTCCCCGCTTCCCTTCAGCACTTTTACAGGAACGAATCGCGACATAAAAAAGGCAGGGTAGCTACCCGATAACAAGGCCAACAGAGCGGTAGCGATCAAAAGAACCCCCCAAAAGACCGGGCTTAATAAGGGAAGTACCATCTCATTTCCCGCCAGTTCATTGAACAGGGGCATTGCAAGAGCCGCCAAAAGCACGGCCGCCAAAAGCGAAAAAAGTACGATCAATGCCGATTCGATGAGGAACTGGCGGATCAAAGCAACCCTGCCCGAACCGAGTGTTTTGCGTATGCCTACTTCTTTGGCCCTCTTGAGCGAATGGGCCGTGGAAAGGTTCATAAAGTTCACACTGGCCAAAATCACAAGAAAGATGGCGATGAACGAAAGAATGTAGATGTTTTCAATACGATTGTTCGGACTTATCTCGGCGACCCTATCGGAATGTAAGTGGATGTCGGTCAGTGCTATCAAACTATATTTGATATAGTTTCCGGAAGCCTCAAATTGTTCAAGCGAAACTCCTGGGTAGAATCGCTGTGCCCAGGGCATTACATAATCCTCCATCATAGTACTCAGCGAAAGCTCAAAACCTTTGATATCAGCTTCAGGTATCAACTTCACAAATGTTTGGTAGTTATGGCTGCCCCATTCGGTGTTTCTCGCATCTTCGTACCCGGCCATGGCCATGTACACGCTATGGTCACGTAGGAACGAATTTCGGGGTAGGTCTTCAATTACTCCTGTCACCGTATATGTGTCGCTATTGTTCAATACTAGGGTCTGTCCCACAGCCTCATTTACAGGGAAGTGCTTTTCAGCCGCTGTTTTGGTGAGCAAGAGTGTATTGGGTTCGTTCAAGGCCGATGCGACATCGCCCGACAAAAGAGATATGCCGAACATTTCAAAGAAGGAGGGATCCACATAGGTGGTATGTTGCTCCTTCGCGTTGTTCTCCGAGCCGCTTTTTTTGATCAACATGCCTCCTACGGTCCTGAAGCGGGTGCTGAGTTCTACCTCGGGGTAATCATTTTGCAATGTGGAAGCCATCGGGGCCGATTGAACGGCAAAGGCCCTGGCTGGACCACCGAACTTTATGTCGGCATTTATTCTATAAATACGGTCGGCATCCTTGAACATTTTATCATAGCTCAATTCATCGTAGATGTAGAGTGATATCAGTAGGGCCCCGGCGATGCCCACGGCAAGCCCGAAAGTATTAAGAAACGTAAAAAAGGGCTGTTTTTTAAGGCTTCTCCAGGCTATTTTTAAATAGTTTTTGAACATGATGCTTGATTTTTGTCTCTGTTTTTCGCTCCCCTCTTTTCTAAAGAGGAATGAATTCCTTTTTGTTAAGGGCTTGTCCGGCCAGATTGACGCGTCAGGGACACTTCTTAAGATGTTTCTTTTCAAACCCTCCGTCTCCCCGCCGAAAAAGGGCGGGAATCCACCTCCTTTTATATTTTTTTCGAACCCTCCGACCCTGACTGAAACGTCAGGGTCACCTCCCTTTTTCAAAGGGAGGAGCCTTACTATTATTCTGTTCGTAAACTTCTTACCGGGTTGACAACCGCCGCTTTGATACTCTGATAGCTTACGGTAAGTATTGCAATGGTCAAAGCAATTAATGCTGCAAAAGCAAACACCCACCAACCAATCTCAATTCGATATGAAAAATCTTCGAGCCATTTGTTCATAACATACCACCCAATAGGCAGGGATATAAGTATCGCAACTCCCACCATTTTTAGAAAATCGGTGGTTAAACGATAGGTTATTTGGCCAACACTCGCCCCTAACACTTTTCGTATACCAATCTCTTTGGTTCGTTTTTGGGCGTTGAAGGCCGCCAGGCCAAAGAGACCTAGGCAGGCAATTAGAATGGATAGTATTGTAAATGTGACAAAGATGCGTCCTAATTGCTGCTCGGCCTGATAGGTTGTGTTGAATGAATCTTCCATAAACCGATAACCAAAAGGTTGTCCCGGAGCCAATTTATCCCATATTCCTTTGATGCTTGCGATATCATTCGAAAAATTCCCAGCCTCAAGTTTTACTGCCATTGAACCCGTTGACCTGCCTAAAGTCATACTCAGTGCGCCAATATCTTCCCTTAGCGATTCATAATTGAAATTTTTAATTACGCCTATAATCGTAAAATAATTGGAAGTTCCATCTTCAAAATTGCGGATAATCCGCATGCCCAAGGCATCTTTCGGCTGCACCCCCAGAATGGCGACCGCAGACTCGTTGACCAGCATAGCGGTAGAATCGGTGCCAAACTGCATATCAAAATTCCGTCCCTCAATAACCTCCATATCCAAAGTCGGTATATAAGCATCATCAACGTTCCAAATCTGCATATTTATAGAGTTTTCAGCGGTTGCAACTCCTTCCTTAAAAAAGGAGGTATTACTTCGGAAAGATGGTGTCGGTAAAAAACTGCTCAATGTAGCACTTTGCACTTGGCCGAGTAGTTCCACCTCCTCTTTAAAAGCCGTAGCTTTTTCACCCAAAGTATATACATCGTCGACAATCAAAACCTGATCTTTTGTAAAGCCAACATCTTTACTTTGAATGAATTTCAATTGCATAAAGACTACCAGTGTGCTTACGATTAAAAACACGGAAATGGCAAATTGGAAAACCACGAGGAAGCTTCTGATGTTTCCACCACCGGTACTACTTGCCCCAACACCTTTAAGCACCTTCACGGGCACAAAACGGGACATAAAAAATGCGGGGTACATGCCCGAAAACAGGGCTAGTAAGGCTGTCCCAAATAGTAAGAAAACCCAGAAAAGTGGTTCGGCAAAAGGTATGGAAATGGACTTGCCGGATAGCGCATTAAAAGAAGGTGTGACCACTAAGGCGATGAGCAAGGCAAACAAAAGCGAAATAAAGGAAATCAAACCCGATTCGGTCAAAAATTGTCGTATCAAGGCAGATTTATCCGATCCCAATGTTTTACGAATACCCACTTCCTTTGCCCTTTTAAGGGACTGGGCCGTAGATAAATTCATAAAATTAACGCTGGCCAATAAGATTAGGAACAAGCCAATGAACGAAAGTATGTAGACATTTTGCATACTACCATTTGCGCTGAGTTCATGGTCTTTGTCAGAATACAAATGGATATCCTTCAACGCCATGGTGCTATAATAAAGATAATTGCCAGAAGCCACCAACTGGTCTTCAGTCACACCGGGCAAAAAAGTCTGTACATACGGCATTATGTATGTACCGAGCATAGACTGTAGGGGTGCCTGAAAATCGGCAACATCGGCATTAGGGATTAGCTTAATAAAGGTGAAGAAATTATGACTTGTCCATTCCTGATTTTGTGCATCCTCATTTCCCGCCATGGCCATAAAAACGTTATGATTTCTTAGAAATGAACGCTTTGGCATATCCTCAATTACCCCGGTTACCGTATAGGTATCGGTATTGTTCAATAGCAAGCTTTGACCTAAAGCATTTTTTAATCCAAAATGTTTCAGAGCGGCGGTTCGGGTCAGAATCAAGGTATTGGGTTCTTTTAGGGCCGTTTTTATATCCCCCACCAGCAAATCCAGACCGAACATGTCAAAGAAAGTTGGATCGACAAAGGTCGCTCCCTGTTCCTTTACATTTTCTTCCGTACTGCTCTTTCTAAGAAGCATATTTCCCAAATTCCTAAACCTAGTGGTCAGTTCCACCTGTGAAAAATCGCGTTCCATGGCAGCGGCCATGGGAGCCGAGACTTCTGCAGATTTGCTCGCCGTTCCACCAAATTTGACATCGGCATCTATACGAAATATCCGGTCGGCATCTTTGAACATCGTATCAAAATTCATCTCATCATAGATGTATAATGATATGAGCAGACCTCCGGCCATACCAACTGCTAAACCGAAAGTATTCAAGAACGTAAAAAAGGGCTGCCTTTTAAGGCTTCTCCAGGCAATTTTTAGGTGATTTTTAAACATGATGGCGATTGATTGATGAATAAACTTCCTTTTTTATATCATTGCTCCCATAGCCCTATTTTGACTTTCGGTTACTATTTGACCATCGAATAAGTTAATGACCCGATGTGCATAATGGGAGTCGCGATCGGAGTGCGTAACCATCACGATAGTCGTACCTTCTTGATTTAATTCTGTCAATAGGTTCATGACCTCGATACCATTTTTTGAATCGAGATTACCGGTCGGCTCATCGGCCAAAATCAACTTGGGGTTAGTAACTACCGCACGTGAAATCGCGACACGTTGCTGCTGCCCCCCTGACAATTGTTGGGGAAAATGCTTTTCACGATGTGCAATTTTCATACGTTCAAGTACGACCCTTACTTTTTCGCGCCGCTCTGTCTTGTTCATTTTAAGATAGATCAAAGGCAGTTCTACGTTTTCGTAAACGGTAAGCTCGTCGATCAGGTTAAAACTTTGAAACACAAAACCTAGATTGCCCTTTCTTAATTGTGTGCGTTGGCGCTCTTTTAAACCGCCAACCTCATGACCGGCAAATTGGTAGCTTCCTTCCGTGGGGTTATCTAACATGCCGATGATGTTCAACAAGGTCGACTTTCCGCAACCGGAAGGACCCATGATAGCGGCAAACTCGCCGTTTTCAATTTTCATGTTTACGTTGTTCAATGCCAAGGTTTCCACTTCCTCGGTTCGAAAACTTTTCTTTAAATCTTTTATTTCTATCATTTTTTTGATTGGATTTACGTATTTATATTAATGATATCTCGTCTGCGCTAGATGTGACAGTTATAGTTTTATTTTAATACTTTTTTATCCTAAGCCACCCTTCGACTTCGCTCGGGGTTCTATTTTACTACCATTTGTAACTGTGCGTAGCCGAAGCTACTTTAACACTATTTTCTCTGCTTCACCAAACGAATCATAATTGCTCGTTATCACTTTTTCACCTGCCTGCAGCCCTTCCAAAACCTCATAATATCGTGAATTCTGTTTGCCGATTCTAATGTTCCTCCGCAATGCCTCGCCCCCCTCTGGGTTTACCGCAAAAATCCACTGCCCTCCCGTGCTTTGAAAAAAGCTTCCCTTAGGCAGCAATAAGGCATCACTTGATTCGCCCAATTGCAGTTTGATATTGTAGCTCTGACCCGTACGTATGGTTTCCGGTTTTGCCTCGGTAAAGACCAACTCTACCTTGAATTTTCCGTTCCGAACTGTTGGATATACCTTTCGTAACCGAAGCGGGAATTCTTTTCCGTTGCGTTCCAACACAGCAATAAGATCTCTTTTCACGCGATCCAAATAGTGCTCATCGATATCTGCCTCGATTTTATAATCGGTGAGCACGTTAATTTCGCCTATGCGCTGACCTTGGGATATATTTTGACCGATTTCCGCATCTAAAAACCCCAATTGTCCGTCAGCCGGAGCTCGAACGTTCAGATGGTCTAAACGTTGGTAGACCATGGATAATGTTTTTTCCATCCGGTTCAAATCCGTATCCAAACCTGTTAAAGAAGTCTTGCGCAATTCATCGTCTTGTTCGGTCTGCAATTTTACGATTTCGTATTGTTGCTGGGAAAGTTCAAAATTCTCTTTAGACAATAGATATTCTTCTTTTGAAATCAATTCATCTTTGTACAATGCCTCGTTCTGTTCATAATTTCGTTTTAGACGTTGCAAATCATACTTGGATGTGGCAAGCGCCTTTTTACCTTCGACCTGTCGAGAATCGAAGGTTAATTTTGTGGATCGTAAATCATTTTGTTTTAAGGCCAAGTTGCTTTCGCTAGCCAAAATTTGCTCATATAGATTGGTGTTTTCCAATTTCAAGATAATATCGCCCTCTTTTACCATAGCGCCCTCCTCAATAAGTTTCTCCATGACGCGGCCGCCTTCATAGGCATCCATATATATGGTAGTAATAGGAGCTACATAACCGTTGATTGTGATATAATCATCGAATTTTCCCTGTGTGACCTCGGCTATCGATAATTTTTCCTTTTCCGTTCTAAAAGTAGAAACCGAACTACCAAAGACCAGCTGGTATCCCGCGAACAACAATAACAGTGCGAGTGCGATATACCCATAATGTTTCGGTCGCAATCCTTTTTTCTTTTCAAGTTGTATGTCCATATTTGTGTTTTATTATTATCAACGTCTTCTTGGCTAGAGGTCACTGAGCTTGCCAAAGTGACACGAAGCCATCTATTGAACCAATTTTAAAGGTTCAAAAGTTTGCTTTACTCTGTTCGCAAAGTAGTTGTCATCAATTTATTTGTTATTCTATTTCGAACACTGGCAATCCTCTATAAAAATCCAAGGTACTTTCATTTACCATACCACGGAACCGTACCTGTAAGTTCTCGTTCTGCGCTGCGGCGAACAAGGTTTTTGCCTGAAAAAGATCCAAGGCATTTATTAAACCCTTTTCATATTTCTTTTGTGCAATGTTAAAAGCCAATTCTTGTGCTTCCACTTTTTTACCACTCTGTTCACCCTCTACTTGCAGTGCTTGATGTGTTTGTACCAGTTGTTGTATAAGCTGGTAGAGCTCCTGTTCTTGTATATCTAAATCATTCTGGGCCCTTAAATACTCTATTTTTTGTTGTTTCACCCTTGATCTGCCCGACCACCGATCACTAATGGGGATATTCATGGAAAACCCCACATAACGCGATGTGTTGTCTTTGATTTGGGTAGAAAACGGGATAATACCATCGTCGTTGACATTCGTTTCAAAATATCCGGTTCCATATCCAGCTGCGAACGATATTGAAGGGTACAGGTTTCCCCGTGCCACTGCAACCTCTTTTCTAGCAGCTTTTGTTCGTAGTTCTTGTGCTTTTATAATTGGAACAAAATCTTTGGCCACCTCGAAAATCGAGTCGGAGTTCACTTCTAAGTGACCATTTTTTTCCGTCTTTGTTACAAAATCGTCGGTTATATTAATGTTATTCGTTCCTTCGAGATTCATTTCTTGAATTAAGGCAAGTTTTGCCGCAGCCAAAAGATTTTCCGTTTGCGTAACACTCAATTTGTCGGTTAGCAATAGGGATTCCGCCTCATAAAGATCAGACCCTGCTTTCATGCCCAATTCAATCTGTTTGGCTACCAAATCATAATTGGTCTGCGAAACGGCCTCTTGTTCTCTTGATACAACCAATAGTTCTTCATAAAAACGGATATCGTAAAAAGCGGACATAACCCTAAAGGCAAGTAAATATTTTTGTTGTAAAGCTTCTTCTTGGGTTGCCTTGTACAAGAATTTGGTCGCCTTAATGGTATTTATTTTTTGAAATCCTTGGAACAAGTCTATGGAGGAGCCCAAAGAATAATTATTGGAAAAGAAATCAGTGTTGATAATATCGTTTGTATTCGGGTCGGTCGATCGCCCATACCGAATATTATAATCGGAATAGCCACTTACACCGGGCAATAGATTCCTAATGGCCTGTCGATGGTTTTCTTTGGAAGAATCTTCATTATACCTGAAGTTATTTACAGTCAGGTTATGCTCGACAGCGTACGCAATACAGTCATCTAAAGACCATATTTCTTGGGAAACCAATGGTGCAGTAGCAAAGAAAAAAAGAAACACAAATATCAAAGCTCTAGAAATCATATTCAAAATGGTATGCCATAAGGTTAACTATTGTTGTGCCAAGAATACAAAACACTAATTTTTAGATAGTTATACTTGGTTTTAACATTTTATCGATAGGATAGCCGTAAAATTATTATACACCAAGTGTTAAATTATTTGACACTTCGTTAAAAAAATAATTTTGAAATCGTAGTTTAGGAACCTCATTGCAAAGCCAAGTTTCAAAGCGAAACGACATGGTTGGAAGATAAAATACGGTTTCACCATGCTTGTAATGGCATAAATATATTTCAACATGTTAGACGCAAAAGTATTGGTAATCGATGATAGCAAAAGCGTATTGAGCGCCCTTGAAATATTATTACAATTCGATTTTAAGACTGTAGAAACGATGCGTAACCCGAATCAAATTCCATCTTTCCCAAACTTGCATGAATTTGATATCGTATTGCTTGACATGAATTTTTCCGCAGGTGTGAATACGGGTAATGAAGGGTTGTACTGGCTTCGTGAAATACGAAAAAAAGTCCCTCATATATCTGTAATAATGATGACGGCCTACGGTGCCATAGATTTGGCGGTAAAGGCTTTGAAAGAGGGCGCCAATGATTTCATTTTAAAACCCTGGAACAACGAAAAATTATTGGCGACTGTAAAATCTGCCTATGAGCTTCGAAAATCCTTGAAAAAAATCGACGAATTAAAACAAGCCGAAAGTAATCTTAAACAGCTTATCAATCAAGATAAGAATTACATTATAGGAAATTCGAAAGCCTTGACCTCGGTGTTGAATTTAAGCCGAAAAGTGGCCAAAACCGATGTCAACATATTGATTACGGGAGAAAATGGAACGGGCAAAGAATTGATAGCGCGTGAACTTCATCGCATGTCGACCCGCAGCAATGAAGTTTTTATCAACGTTGATATGGGTTCAATATCAGAGACCTTGTTTGAAAGCGAATTGTTCGGACATGTTAAGGGGGCCTTCACCGATTCGAAAGAAGATAGGGCCGGCAAATTTGAAGCCGCCAATGGAGGAACCTTGTTTCTTGATGAAATCGGAAACCTTTCATTGCAAACACAGGCAAAACTGCTGTCGGCCATTCAAAACAAAGTAGTTGTTCGTGTAGGATCTAACAAACCCATTCCGGTGGCTATTCGATTGGTTTGCGCTACCAATTGTAATTTGGATAAAATGGTGGCAGAGGGACTTTTTCGTGAAGACCTATTGTACCGCATAAATACCATACATATAGAAGTTCCCCCGCTGCGGGAAAGAAATGGGGATGTATTGATCTTGGCTGATTTCTACCTTAAGAAATTTGCATCTAAATATGACAAACCGGGACTGCGCATCAACAACTTGGCACAAGAAAAACTGATGGCTCATACTTGGCCCGGTAATGTACGTGAACTTCAGCATACTATGGAACGAGCCGTAATACTTTGCGAGGGAAACGTTTTAAAGCCCAATGACTTTCTCCTACATGCGGGCGAAGTGACATCAATGAATACGGAATCAATTACCTTAGAGGAAATGGAACACATTATGATTACCAATGCCCTCAACCAACACGATGGAAACTATAGTGCAGCAGCGGAACAATTAGGGATTTCAAGACAGACTTTGTACAACAAGATGAAGAAAAGACAGTGAGTGGTCAGTAATACGAAATATCCTTTTATTGAACCGTATGCTGAAAATTTAAACATATAAAAAAATGGTAAGCAGAAATATTTACCTGCAATTGATATTCCGTGTTACTGGTATTGCGGCCACGGCCCTAGCTTCCGCATTTTTCTTTTTTAAAAATCAGTATGTATTGGCTTCCGTTTCGTTCGTACTTTTCGTTGCACAAACTTCATCTTTGATCCATTATGTAAACCAAACAAATCGCAAAATCGCCTATTTTTTTGATGCCATAAAGAATGAAGATTTTACGTTACGTTTCCCGGAAAAGTTAAGTGTAAAGTCGTTGGAAGAACTAAATCATAGCCTGAACATGCTCAATGCGATGATTCAAGACATCCATATTAAAAAGCAAATACAAGAACAGTACTATCAGGAAATATTAAAGCAGGCAGACATTGGTATTATGACGATAAACGGGAAAGGTCATATCTTATATGCCAACCCCAAAGTAGAGCAATTGGTCAATTACCATCCGCTCAACCATATCAAACAATTAACACAGGTAGATAATAATCTGTATGAGCTTTTTTCTAAACTACAGCCGTTCGAGCGAAAATTGGTTCAGCTTACCAATGAACGTGAAAAAAAACAACTCGCCTTAAAATCTACTTCAATTTCATTGGATAAACAGGACCTCTTGCTCGTGGTCGTGCAAGACATTCACAAAGAGCTGGATGAAAAAGAAACTGATTCGTGGGTGCGGCTGATCCGTGTACTCACCCATGAAATCATGAACACCATTACGCCTATAACCTCTATTTCCGAATCTGTTTTAAAGTATTACAAAACGGATGACGAGCTGATTCCATTGGCGCAGCTTAATAAAAATCATATTCAGAATACCGTAAAAGGTCTCGAGGTAATAAAGGAACAGGGTAGCGATTTGATGGTTTTCGTACAAGCCTATAGAAGCTTTTTGAATCTACCGCCTCCTGACAAAACCTTGGTTCCCGCAAAAAAATTATTGGATCGTGTAAAAAAGGCGCTGGCATTTCAAGGAAACACAAAAGAGCTAATTACCGTTATGACCCAAGTTGACCCCACCGAACTCGAACTTTTCATCGATGAAAAACAAATCTCGCAAATATTGGTCAACCTCAGCAAAAATGCACTACAATCATTGAGTGAACAAGAGAATGGCACCATTAAAATAACGGCTGGCAAAAATAGGGACGGCCATAAATATATTGAGGTGTGGGACAACGGACCAGGCATACCCCCAGAGTTGTTAGACGAAATTTTTGTTCCCTTTTTTACAACCAAAAACACAGGAACAGGTATCGGTCTGAGCCTTTCAAAACAAATTATGCATTTGCATGGCGGTACCCTAAAAGTGCATTCGATTCCGGCTGTGGAAACTTCCTTTGTACTGGCCTTTTAATCACGTATATTTATACCATACCTGTCGCCGATATGATGCCCGACAATTTCAAAGCATATCTAGAAAACAATTGGGGACTGACTTCTACAGAAGTTGAACAGTTGACCGACTGCATCAAAACGAAAAGTGTTCAAAAAGACGAATTTTTGCTGCGCCAGGGCGAAGTCTGTAAAATGACTTTTTTTGTCGAACAGGGTCTGCTTCGGTTTTATGCCTTAAATGAAAATGGAAAGTCTGATATACTCCAATTTGCACCTGAGAATTGGCTGGTAAGCGACCGCGGTAGTGTCTATTTTAACGAACCTTCGCATTATTTTATAGATGCCGTGGAAAATTCGACGGTAGTACTTATCGATTCCGATTTTATCGATCGTATTTCAGAAGTAAGTCCGCTATTCAGAAAATACAACGAACGGCTATTGCACAACCATATTCGTCATTTGAATAAAAGAGTCAGTCTACTTTTGGGAGCTTCGGCCAAAACCAGATATCTTGATTTCATAAAACTGCATCCCGAAGTCTTGCTTAGGGTGCCACAATGGATGGTGGCTTCCTATCTTGGAATAACACCCGAAAGTTTAAGTAGGGTTCGACGAGATTTGGCTACCAAAAATTTTGGGAAAAAATAGCACATCCTCAAAAAGCACTTCTTACCATACATCAATGCCGGGACAAGTTTTGCTCACTAAATTTGGATAAAATTTAAAACAATGAGCACAAAAACAATAGAATTAGTAGCGGCCCCAAAAGCACCACACTTTGTGGGTGACGGATTTCGAGTACATAATTTTATCCCTAGCGGATTTCGTTTGGACATGGAACGGATGAGCCCGTTTATCCTATTGGATTACAACTCCAAATTCCATTTTCCCCCATCGGAAAAACCCAAAGGTGTTGGCGTTCATCCGCACCGTGGTTTTGAAACGGTTACCATAGCGTACATGGGCAAGGTACAACATCATGATAGTAGCGGGGGCGGCGGTATTATAGAAGAGGGCGGTGTTCAATGGATGACAGCTGCATCGGGCGTGTTGCACAAAGAATACCATGAGGAAGAATTCAGCAAAAAAGGTGGTGATTTTCAAATGGTTCAGTTATGGGTAAACCTGCCGGCCAAAGACAAAATGTCGAAGCCAAAATATCAAGGGTTTTCAAATGAAAACATCAATAAATATGAGCTCGAAGACGATCAAGGAACCATTGAGGTGATCGCAGGCCATTATAAAGATGTTCACGGATCAGCCGCTACGTTTACGCCACTCAACCTGCTGAACGCAAAAATTAAGGCCGGGGCCAAGGCCGATTTTAGTTTTCCGGAGCATTACAATACGGCTTTATTGGTAATTGAGGGTCAAGTAAATGTGAACGGTTCCGAAAAGGTGCCTACAGATCATTTTTTACTTTTTGAAAATAATGGCGAGGATTTTGTAATCGAGGCTTCGGAAGATGCCGTCGTTTTAGTTCTAAGTGGGGAACCGATCAATGAGCCGATCGCCGCCCAAGGTCCGTTTGTAATGAACACAAAGGAAGAATTGCGGCAGGCCATGAAAGACTATGGTATGGGCAAATTCGGCTATTTGGAGGATTAGTCGGTAATGACTTGACATTGAACATTGAACAGTGGACAGTGGACAGTGGACAGTTTACATAAACTCAACATCGCAAAAAAATATTCACTTTAATCTTATAAAACAAAGATGAAAACAGTATATCATAGTGCGGATTCTAGGGGTCACGCCGACCACGGGTGGTTAAATTCATACCATTCGTTCAGTTTTGCCAATTATCACAATCCCGAAAGAATGCATTTCGGCGTTCTTCGGGTCTTAAATGATGATACCGTTACCGAGGGAAAAGGTTTCGGCACCCACCCTCATAAGAATATGGAAATCATATCGATTCCATTAGAGGGTGATTTAGAGCATAAAGACAGTATGGGTAATACTACAGTTATTAAGGAAGGCGATGTTCAGGTAATGAGCGCCGGT
The DNA here is from genome assembly GCA_965368185.1 of uncultured Kriegella sp. GTDB lineage: Bacteria > Bacteroidota > Bacteroidia > Flavobacteriales > Flavobacteriaceae > Kriegella. The sequence goes on along the minus strand of CBDULZ010000021.1, from coordinate 16,367 downwards.
ACCGGAATCTACCATAGTGAATACAATAAGAATGCCGATATGGGTGTCAAATTCCTACAAATCTGGGTATTTCCGAATAGACAAAATGTAACCCCTAGATATGATCAAATTGCGACCGGGGACTTAAAAAAAGAGAACGAGCTATATCAAATCCTATCTCCAGACGCGTTGGATCAAGGGGTTTGGTTGCATCAAGACGCATGGTTTTACATGGGACATTTTGAAGCTGGTAAATCGACCTCCCAAGACTTTAATAAAAAAGGAAATGGCGCGTATGTTTTTGTTCTTGAAGGCGAGGTCGAAATTGCAGGTCAGACATTGGGGAAACGAGACGGTTTCGGAATTTGGGAAACCTCTAAAATAGACCTAAGAGCTACTAAGGATAGTCGGGTTTTACTTATGGAAGTACCTATGGAAATCGGTTAAAGTAAATCGTAAATTCAGCATAGGGATCCCATTTTGAGAACCTGCCCATAGTACAAAGACAGGCCTTACCACTAAAATGTTAATAGGATAATACCGTGGCAATACCCGTCGTAAGCCTTAAAAAAAATGTTAATGTGATTAAATATTAGACCAATGAAAAATATTCTTCAATTACCGTTACTCCCTTATGCCGAAAACGTAAACCATAAATTGACATTACACCTGTTATTGCAGATTGTTGGAAAAATACGCCTGAAGATGACGCCACGTAAAAATCATTGGTGGTACATTACAGAATATGTAAGCACACAGGGCATCTCCACTGGCCCTATACCTTATCATTCGGGATTGGATACTTTTACCATTACCATAAATGTGCATACGCATCGGCTAGAAGTAATCACCAGCAAAAACGAAGTTTCAAGTTTTTCCCTGATCGATATTACGGTAGCCCGGTTTTACGACCAGCTAATGGAAGTTCTTAAAAAACTCGATATCCACGTCACTATTGTGACTAAACCTTTTGATTTGAACATCGACAAACATTTTGGAGCACTGACCGAATATCATCACTATAGTGAAACCTACACCAAAAATTTATGGCAAGTTCTATTATGGGTAGATGGGGTTTTCAAAGAATTCGGAGGGCGTTTTTATGGCAAAACATGCCCCGTACATTTGTATTGGCATTCTATGGATCTTGCTATAACCCGGTTTTCCGGAAATTCCGCCCCACCAATGGGAAAGGAAGCACGACTTTCCGATAAGGATGCCTATTCCCATGAATGTATAAGTTTTGGTTTCTGGGCCGGGGATGAAAACATGAAAGAACCTGCTTTTTATTCCTATACCTTCCCTGCCCCGGAAGGAATAAATGAAAAAGAACTACAACCCTCGACTGCCCAATGGATCGACAGTAATGGCAGTCCCATGGCGATTTTGAGATATAATGATTTGCTGAACGCAACCGATCCCCGACAAGAGCTTCTGAATTTCTTGGAAAGTGCCTATCGGGCGGGTGCCGAACTTGCTGATTGGGATACCGATAAACTCGATGTACCCGCCTTACATGAACTATGAAGTGAAATTTAAACTTTCAATCAGTTTCCGCCTATTTTCAATGGTTTTGCGGGCATTTTATTGAAATCTTGACCTATGTCCATCAATTTTAAAATGGTAGGCGCAATCTGATTGGTATACAATTGCTCATCCACTTTTAATTCACCCTTGGGCGTTACCTCTTTGCCAAACATTACGATCCAAACTCCGTTGGCGCCTTTAATATCCCCGCCATGGCTTCGCCACGTATCCAAGGGATCCGTACCCCGACCATGGTCGGTGGTAATGATAAAAGTGGTGTTATCTTTATAGAACCCATCTTGTTGTGTAAACTCCCAAAGCTCCTTAATCATGGTATCGGTGGAATGCGCCGATTTCAAATAAGCCTCATAGTCACCATCATGTGCAAAATCGTCGGTTTCACCATAGGCGATATATACCAATTCAGGACGGTCTTTTTTCATGGTCTCCAAAGCGTAGTAATGTGTAAAGGCGTCCAAGCGAACAGTACCCCAAGGGCTTGGCACTTTAGGCTGCAGTTCATTCAGAAATTTTTCACGGTCTGTCAGGTTGTTCCCTTTTGCGAGTTCAAAACCAGCATTTACCGGAACACCCGAGCGTTCTTCGTTAACGATATAAGGGAAAACGTCCCAACTGCCGAATGCGACAACCTTACCCTTATATTCGTCGGTTTTGTTTGCGATTTCAAGTACCGTAGTATTGGGATTGTCAATTTTATCATTACTATCGATACGATCATCATCAGCTCGGCCACTCAGTATTTCATTGTAGCCCGGGTAGGAGAACCACATTTTGTTGGTCAGGTCGACCTTGCTTCCCAAATTGCGATTGCCGTGTAACTGCCCCATTTCAGCCACTTTTGACCATAAAAAGGGGAGTAGTGTTTCCCGCCTTTCTTCTGCCGTGTTACTCCAAAACAATTCTTTTAATTTCGTAGAGTCCTTTACATACTTCTCGTTGGCCACCAAAAGTGGGTCGGCTCCCGTAAAAAGCTCCTGCCAGCGCAATCCATCCAAAGTAATTAAAACCACTTTGGTATTCTTAGACTGTTGCGCGGAAAGGGTAACGGTAACCGCGACAATAACTACAATTAGTATTGTTTTTATTTTCATTTTTCCCCGGTTTTAAAAGTTTTAACCATTGACCAATCACTCCAATTTAGGTTTTGATCGCGATAACGCACCCGCCAATTATAGGAAGTATTGGGCTTTAATCTTTTCATTTTTTCATCGGTCAAATCATCGTCTTTTTGGCGATTTTCTTTATAGTACCAGTTTTCGTACTGTTTCCAGCTATCGAATACCGGTGTTTCAAAACTATCTGTTTCTGACACCTGCCAGTGTGAAGCGGCATGAAACGTTCCCGAGTGGGCACTCTTAAACGCACCAGCTTTTAAAACGGCTCCTGTTATAGAAACGGCAGATCCTGTAGGGGAAATGGCTTCGGGCGCCATGGGTTTGCGTTCTTTTCGATATACGGTAATACTGTCTCTCAATTCATTTTCTCGATAATCAATTGTATTGCCCCGGCTAATTCGTTTTATGGTAAATTTTGGGTCGTTACGATTCCCATCAATTGAAACCATAACAAAGCCATACTCGTCTTGGGTAACGGTAAACTCGTCATAATCCCTTCCTTCAAATTCGCCCCAGTTATCTATCGCACCCCCGGCGGAAGCTACATTGATCCAAAGGTGTTTGTGGTCTTTTGACTGTCCTCGCGAATACCCGTGGGTATGTCCGAAAAAGTGGATGCTAGGTTTTCCCGTTTTCGTAGAGAACTGCTCCAACTCTTTAACTATTTTTCCGGTAAAGTCTTCTTCCCCCGGAATCCAAAGCTCTGATTTATAGGGATGGTGTAATTGGACAAAAACAAAATCGATATTATCGTCCTTCTCGGTTTCTACAAGCAACTGCTTTAACCACTCGTACTGCTCCCCTAGATTTCGGTAGCCATCATTTGAGTCCAAGCCAATGACCCGCGTATTACCGTAATCTTTATACCACCAATGTTCGGCGTAGGCGGGAGTGCCATTCTCGGGCAGGCTAAAATATTTAAAGTAATAGACCGAATTGCGTTCATGATTACCGGGAACAGGATATACCGGTACCTCAGCAAACAATTTTTCCGCTGGGTTAAAAAAATGGTCTTTCCATTGATAAAATTTGGATCCGCTCTGTACCAAATCACCAGGAATAAGTACCATTGCAAGATTATCCGGCAAAGACCCACCAAACTCCTTTTCAAGGTAGCCGATAACCCCTGCATTTACTACTTCATTGAATTTATCAGGCTCATTACTGTCATACTGCATATCACTCATGGCGACCAACTTAAAATCTTCGCCATCATCAGAGAAGGGCGGTGTCTTGAATTGAAAGATATCTGAACGAATCTTTCCGGTACGCACCCGATAATAGTATTCGGTAAAACGTTCCAAACCTTCAATTTTTACGGTATGCACCTGAACTGCATCAAAATTGATAGCTTCGGCGGTGCCGGATGCCTTTTTCCCTAATTTCGGACTTGTACCCCATTCCACAATACTTTCCTCTCCCGACGAGGTCTGCCACATCACAATCGCCGAATTGGGTTCTACATCTTGTATATAAGGTTTGATTTCCAATTCTTGTGCAGTGGCTTGAACGCAAATGCCGGTAAATAATGAGAAAAAAACAGTGCTAAATTTCATTTTTGTCTTTATTAATAAACTCGTTAAACTTTTTAATTGTAACCAAAAAACATTATGACGCCTTGGCTCAGCGGGATCTTATAACTTGAGTCAACACCAAAATTTTCGAGGAAAACGAACTGTCTTATCTCGAAATATAGGGCCCAAATTTATTTTTAATCGTCCTTTTTTCCGAACTATCGTTTAAAACATACACTTCATATCGATTGCCTTGTTCATAGACTCGAACAACGATATGGCCGTTCTGACTTTTGTAGCTATCCAACCTTGAGCCAATTACATCTTTGTTTGGTTGCAACATTACCGTCGAAAAAATATCTCTTTCGCCCGGATACAAGGAAGTCGAACCGATTCGCCTCAGCACTTCTTCACCAGGGTGATCGGAAGACCAATTTTGTTGGATCCATACTCTTGGTCGAATGGTACGTACATAAAAAGCGTTTTGCGAATCACGGTTGCCGTGATGGTTCAAAACTGCTACATCAACGGGACCGATGACCGGTGCAACATTGGATTCAATCGAATTTAAATCTGTTCCTCCCAAACCGTCTACTCCCTTAATATCACCTCCAGTAAAATAATCAAATTTACCATAGGATATTTTGATACAGGCACTCAAGGGGTTTTCTCCGGGGAATTCGCCTGCTGAGAACAAAGAAAACGTTTTCGTGTCATCACCCGACCAGATATTACCATTCACGGCAATGTTTCGAATACTAAAATCAGGGAAGTTTTCCGGTGTTTTATTTAGTTTGATTTGGTTTAATGCACCGGCCAAAAGTGTTTCGTGTACCAAACCATCATTGCGGGCATGATAGTCAATAAACTTCCAATAGTTCTTTAATGTGGCAATCATAGCATAAGGATCATCCTTGGCTAGTACTGCTTGTGTTCTGGAATCCCTTAAATCAATTGGGTAATCACTACCACGATCCAGTAGTGTCTTAATTGGCAAATAGGCTCCGACACCAGTGATGCCAGTCAAGGCATAACCTCCTTTCTCTGAAATTTTTCTTGTGGCATCCATCTCACCAAAATGGTCATCATGATAATGGGTAATCAAAGCATAGTCCAAGTTCGGAGCATCTTTCCTAGGGGTAAATTGCTTTATATAATCGACAATCCATTCCGGGGCCGATTTGGAATGGTTCGGCACCAGTGGAGCATTTCTAACAGAAAGTGTGCGAGGCCTTGTTTCCGACATATCTCCGGCATCGATTAAAAGGGTGGTGCCATCGGGAAATATAACATACGTGGCATCACCACGCCCAGTGTTAATATGGTGAATGTCCATCATGCCCTCTTTCCATGAGGGGATTTGATCACCCCTTGTTAGGGCAAATGCCTTTGCCAGTGAAATTACACCAATCAAAAAAAGCACTAGGAGTCTATTCCTTCCTATTTGAATTATAAAAACAACATCCAAATAGGAAAAAATAGTTGTAAACTTACTCTTGGGTACAATCATTTATGATCCCAATTTAATTCTCCCACCATACTTTGCTCGTTATTTCATCGCCCCCCATTCTATCTGCCGCCGCATTGTAGTTTTCTGCGTTCAGGGCCTGTTCTTCACTCGGATATTCAAACCGACTAGGGTAAATATCATAAAAGGCATCAGGTCCAGGAGCAATAGTGTCAGGAAAACCAGTTCTTTTGAATTCTATAAAGCCCTGATAATCGGTATAAAAAAGAGCAATGTATTTTTGATTCATTATAGTCTTCAACGAATCGTCGTAAGCCACCCCTGCACGGCTGAAGTAATCTACAGGCATTGCTACGCCCCAATACTCAAAATTTGCTTGCACCCCTTCTTCATATAGGTTTTGGGCATCGGCAGAGATCCATCCCCTTTGGGCGGCCTCAGATAGAATAAAAGCCACTTCAGAGAAAATCATTAATCTCGCATCATTAGCATTGGCTTGTAAATAAAAGTAATCAATATTGAATTTAGACAAAAACGCATCACCACCCTTATATTCATAAGCAGGACCATCAACAATGCCATTCTGCATCCCTTCTATGGCCGGTGTGCCATTCTCAACAGAATTTGCCGTTGGATCCGCAAAAAATTGCAATCTTGGGTCATCGAATTCCTCGAGAAGGCCAACGAAGTTTTCAGATATGCGATATTCATTAAAAGAGCCAACCCGATAGACCGATTCCTCGGTATTGGGATGTGCATCGGGATTGGATGGTAAAAATTGCAGTGTTGCATTATCCTCGTTAGATGTCATAATCGGATATTGTGCCTGATTTTCATAGATCTCACTGATAACACTCTCGGCCAATGCTGCATCAGCCTCGCTTAGTCGTAAGGCCAGCCGAAGGCGTAAAGAGTTAGCGAACATTCTCCACTTAGAGAGATCTCCATCAAAGAGCAGGTCACCCTTTAAAGTGGCGGTGCTGGCACCTAAAATATTACTGGCACTTTTTAGTTCCTCGAGCATGCCCATATATATAGTCCTTTGCTCGTCATATGCGGGAAAATAGTTTTCCTGATTTGCCTGGGCCACTTCGGAATATGGAATATCTCCCCACATATCGGTAAGGATACTAAACATCCAAACCTGCATCACTTTTGACACCCCTTCGTAACTGCTTATTCCTTCTTCTACGGCAATCTGCTCCAACACCTTGGCATCTCGTATCCTTTGGAAGAAGGTTTCCCAAGTTCCCGATTGGTCACCCCAATCAAAGAGGTCAAATGAGGTAAATACAATTCGTGCACCGTATTGTCCCATAAGATTTCCATCACTCCAAGCATCGCCAACTGAGCTCCTTATAGCGTTTCTTTGTAGTTGGGTCAATAACAATTCTGGATTGTTGCTGATGTTCAATGCAACATCTGGGTTGTCATTTGAAACGGCAAATTTGTCACAGCTGGTAAACATCACTGCGAGCATTGAAATTGACGTTATTATTATTTTTTTCATGTCTATTATTTTTTGATCTACTTTAATTGTAATCTGCATTTTCTAACAAAGAAAAGAAGTTGTCTAAAACTTAATGTCCAAGGCAAATCCCAAACTTCTTGTCGTTGGAACCGTCGCATTTTCAACACCTGGAACATAAGAACCTCCACCAAAAGAAAGTAATTCAGGATCCCCATGATTGAATTCCTTAGCCCATAACCATAAATTGGTGCCAATCAAAGAAAATGACATCCCCTTAATATCGAGCTTATCAATCATTTTTGATGGAAAGGCATAGGAAAGCTTGGCTTCACGTAACTTAATAAAGGTAGCATCGTACATCCCTTCCGTATCATTGTCCCTTCTATAGCGGTTATTATGATAGGCATTGGCAGCGACAACAACATCATTCTCGATGTAACTGCCATCGGGCAATTGTTTTACCCCATCACCGATTATCCCATCAGTCTGAGCAGTTCCATTTGAATTTGTGTAAGAAATACCGGAATCTATGATGCCAGGATGAGGCCCTCCGAACTCAGGGGCACGACCCCATAGGGTCTCGACAACGTTACCAGATGTGGCAGCAATCAAGCGGGTTCGTGAAAGTAACTCTCCACCTTGTCTCCAATCAAACAAAAAGTTAAAGGAGAAATTTTTAAAGCTTATCGTATTGTTCCATCCGAGTGTAAAGTCAGGATTGAAATTGCCCAATTTCTTAAGGGTATTATCTTGTTGAACCAAGCCCTCATTGAATATGACTTCACCAAAGTACGGACTATTCTCGTCTTCGACCTTTCTTAGCCCAGTACCCCACATATCACCAAGAGACCCTCCTTTTTCCGCTACCAGAGAAATTCCATTGCCCCCATATACATATTTGTCTACGCCCTCTGAAAGTTCAAGAATTTCGTTTCTGTTAAGACCGAAATTGAACATAGTATTCCATTGGAAATTCTCAGTTTGAACAGGAGCCATGCTTAACAAAAGTTCAACACCATAATTCTTGATTTCTCCAGCATTGATCACTCGCGAGGTTTTCCCTGAAGTTACGGGCAACTCTATGTCCAATATTTGATTTTTGGAAATTGTATTATAGTACGTTGCATCTAAAGAGATCCTATCTTTAAAAAGTCTCAAATCCGTTCCAATCTCATAAGAAGTCTGAATCTCGGGCTTCAAATCAAAATTAGGTAGAGCGTTGGAAGGACTCGCCGTTGGATTGCTCCCCACTGGAGCACCCAACAAATAGGGGTCCGACAACCTGAACGGGGCTGTATCACTACCTACCTGTGCCCAACCTGCCCTCAATTTTGCGAACGAAAGGAAATCACTATTTGTGGTTCCGAAAAAATCGGACAATACAACACTTAAAGATGCCGAGGGATAGAAGTAGGAATTGTTCTGTTCAGGCAACGTCGAGGACCAGTCGTTACGTGCCGTCAAGTCTAAATATACTCGACTCTTCCAACCCATTTGGGCAAAACCGTAAAGCGAATTAATCTGTTTTTCCGGTCTGTCGGTACGTTGTACCAAAGCACCATCTGCATTATTTAGGGAGTATACGCCGGGCAATAAAAGTTTATTGGTCATAAGCGAATTGAAGTGATTTTTTTGAACCATTCTATTTCCCCCAAAATTTAGGTTTATATTCCAATCCTCCTTTATCTTTTTATCATAGGTTAATAAGAAGTCGAGATTTGTTTCTTGAAAATTGATTTTATCCTCCCTATACTGCCCGTTAGGGAATCGTTGGGTAGAATATGCCCTTTTTATAAAGCGGTACTCCGAGAAAAAATCCCTGCCGCCACGAAGCATAAATTTAAAATTATCGGATATGTCATAAGTCGCAGATAAATTTCCAATGATTCGATCCTTCCCTAAACCATTGGTGTTTTCATACATAGTAAAATAGGGGTTGTCATGATAGTTATAGTTGTAATTGAACTGTTGAAAACCGTCTAGCCCGTCTTGCCAATAGTTTCTCAAACTGTTCACATCAACATGTTGTCCCCACCATATAAAAAGGTACATTACCGATTCCGTACCATAGCCATTGACATGCCTGTTTCCGGAATCAGATCTTATATAATTAATTTTTGAGGAAACATGCAACCTATCGGAAACGTCAAAATCACCCGAGAAAGATATGGTGTTTCTTTTAAGGCCAGTATTGGGTAAAATGCCTTGATTATCAAGGTTGGTATAACTGACGCGATAATTTCCACGATCGTTACCCCCGTAAAAGGAAATATTATTTACCAATGTTCGCCCAACTTCCATAAAATTTTCGACCGGATCTCCAGGATCAATAAACGGAGTTGGCAAAATAGCCCCTCTTCTATTTAGGTCTACACCAGACGGGCCGAGTACAAAGTCAAGTCCGTGAACATCCCCGCCTCTAAGTCCATTTGCGGTTGGAGAATTATGTTGGGCTCTCAGTGTACCGTCCATTCTTGGGCCCCAAGATTCATCTACCCCATCAAAAGTTCCGTTTCCATACCCATCTCCAAACTGGAAATCAAAATTCTTTCCCTGACCAAATACTCTTTGGTATTCTGGGCCCTTAAGCATGGTCTCAAAAGTCGTTTTGGAGCTAAATGACACTCCAATCCCTTTTTTGCCCTTGCCAGATTTTGTAGTTATAATAACGGCACCATTAGCAGCACGCGAACCATATAGGGCCGTTGCATTCGCACCCTTTAAAACAGAGATAGATTCTACGTCGTCTGGATTGATTTCCGAAGCGCCGTTTCCATAATCTATATTCATGTTACTGGCACCCCCTAAAGTGTTAGTTCTAGTGTCAGTAGTATTGTTGATGGGAATACCGTCAACAACAAACAAAGGTTGGTTGTCGCCGTTCATTGAAGAATAGCCGCGTATAACAACCGAGGACGATTGGCCGGGGCCGGTACCATTGGTGACTACCTGCACCCCCGCCGTTCTACCCGACAGCGTGCTCACTAGATTGGTGCTAGTAGATTGTGAAACTTCATCACCATCGACTTTTTGAAGTGAATACCCTAAAGATTCCTCATCGCGTGTAATATTCAATGCAGTAACTACCACTTCCTCCAATTGCTGCGAATCGGGCTGCAAGACAATTTGCAAGCTGGTTTTACCAGTGACACTTACTTCCATTGTGATGTATCCGATGTACGATACTTCCAATATTTCATTGCCTTGCGGTAGTTCAATTTCAAAATTACCATCAAAATCGGTGGCAACACCTGTCGAACTTCCCTTTATTACAACAGAAGCTCCGGGTAAGGGCGCATTATTCTCATCTAAAACTTCTCCCGAAAATATTTTCTGGGCGTGTGTTAAGGTCCCTATGAATAAGATAAGAACCAATGTTAACAGCGTTTTTTTCATTTTCATTGATACAGATTTTGGTTATTTATTCGTGGTGCAAAATTGCCCTTAAAAACTTGGTTAAGGGTTTGATTTATGTTATCAAAAAACCATCAAACCATTAAAGTAATAGGGTCTTAGTTTATGCTTACATTAACTTTTGCAAAGTATTTGTGTCTCGACATACATTTAGGTATAACTATCAAAAACTTTGTTCTGTGTGTTTTTCCGGGGAGAACTTTATAAATGCCGTTTTAATAGGCATAGGGTCGACAGGTTTGTCTGAGTGCATTCTGAATTCAATTCGTACTTATACGATTAAGTGTTATGTACTGCCGGGCAGATAGTAATATTTCCTAATCCAATCAGAAAAAAAATGTAGTGATTTCGAACGATTATTCTTCATTGAAATATGTTTAGCGATATTGAGTTACTTGGGTCTAAGGTGATATGATTTAGGTTGTACGAATGCCCGAATACCTTGCGCAGATAATGTAGCACCAAGTCCCGAATTCTTTCTTCCTGACCACGGTACATTCGGACTCACACGGTCGCAACAGTTCCAATAGACCGTGCCGGTATTCATTTGCTGAAGTACTTCCATAGCCCTATCCTCATTTGAAGAAAAAATGGCCGCCGTTAGGCCATAATCGGTATCCTGCATCAGCGCTACGGCTTCTTCGTCATCTTTAACTTTCTGAATTCCAATGATAGGGCCAAAAGACTCTTCTTTCATCACTTTCATATCATGGGTGCAATCGACCAACACGGTGGGTTGAAAATAATAACCCGCGCCTTCAATAGCCTTCCCTCCTGTTTTCAACAGGGCCCCTTTGGCAAGTGCATCGCTCACTTGATCTTCGAGAACGGTTAGCTGCTGCTCGCGTGACAGAGGACCTATAAAAGTGGCCGGATTGATGGGGTCTCCTATAACATACGATTCCACTTCGTTAACAAAAGCGTCGACAAAGGTGTTATAAATGGTTTCCGAAACATAAATCCGCTCTACGGCACAGCAGCTTTGCCCGTTATTGTAAAATGCCCCTTCTGCCGCGTTGATTGCCGCTACCGCCACGTCTGGTACATCATCTGCAACGAACAAGGGATCTTTGCCGCCCAATTCCAATTGTAGGGGGACCAATTTAGAGGCTACGGTACTGGCAATTTTTTGTCCTGTGGCATGGGAACCCGTGAAGAAATAACCGTCGAATGCCTCTTCTAGAATACCTTGCCCTAGTTTTCCATCGCCGATGACACATATGAAGACATCTTTAGGAACACCCGCTTCATATAAATACTTCTCAAACTGCTTACCCGTAAGACTTGCGTATTCCGAGGGCTTGTACATTACGGAATTGCCGGCTACCAAAGCATAAAGGAAAACGTTGTATCCCACATTATAAGGAAAATTCCATGCTGAAATATTGGCAATGACACCTAGCGGTTCGTAGACGATTTTCTCGTGAGTGGCCCCTGAATCTAACAAGACCTCAGCGGCCAACCATTTCTCCGCATTATTTTTTAAATGGTCAATTCTATTCTGTGCCCCAACAATCTCGTTTAGTGACTGCTGCAAAGGTTTCCCGGTCTCACTGGTAAGTATGGCCGCCAACGCTTCTTTGTTCGTCTGCATCAATTCACCGAACTTTACGATACAGTCTAAACGTTCAGGTACCGACAAGCGGGACCATTCTTTTTGTCCGGTACGCAGCGTTTTCAGTTTGGATTTGATTTCCGAAGGACTATTATCCGTTAGTTCAGCTATTATTGTATTTGTTGCCGGATTCTTTATTTTCATCATCGTCATATCATTTTATATGTTCTAGAAATGCCTTATACAGTACATGATGATCGATCAGTTCATTTTTAAGGGTATCGGAGAATTCGGGATGCCATTGAACACCCATTACTTTTCCGGGCGGTTCCTTTATGTATCCGAAGGCCTCTATTAGGCCATCATCACTATGGGCATACACCTCAAGGTCATGACCCAAGTCCTTTACCGCCTGATGGTGTACCGTATTTACATGCGGATTTTTAATATCGCCGTAAAGCGAATGCAGTAAAGTGTCTTGAACAAAATTCACGGGGTGCCTTATGGTATCGTACAGTTCCGCAGACCTGTGGTCTTTGGCTTGTGGGAGCTGAGTGCCAATATCTTGGTAAAGAGTACCTCCAAAATAGGCATTCATCAATTGAAATCCCCGACAAATGCCTAAGACCGGGAGTGAATTCTTAATAGCAAAATCGAGTATCTTCAACTCATATTGGTCTCTATAGGCATCGCCTTTCCACTTACCGATAGGTTCTTCGCCATAGGTTTCCGGCGCCAGATCACTACCTCCTTGAAGAACGATGCCATCAACTTCCGCCAGGATATCCTCCAAATAAATAGCCTCGACATCTGGGATCAATATGGGAAGAACACCTTCTTGGGTGACATACCGTGCCATATCATTTTCTATATAACTCAACGATTTTGGCCCGAATACTATTCGATCCGTATCGGGATACATAAAACAGGAAGTGATACCGATTTTTACCATAGGTTACTATTAAAGTGCTTTTGCATATAATTTTTTAAAATCTCCCAACGCTACAGGTTTGGGGTTATTCGGATGGCAAAAATCTGCTTCCGCTAAAACCGAAAGTTGGTCGATATGTTCTTCTTTCACGCCCAAATCAGATAATTTTATGGGTAGCCCCAAACTGTCGTTCAATGCAAATAGATGGGACACCACCTTATTTCCTTCTTTTGACCCAAGCCCAAGGGCCAAAGCCATTTTATCGAATCGATTTTCGAAACCTTCATAATTGAACTCCATTCCGTAGGGTAAATTCACCGCATTCGCCAAACCGTGATGTGTGTCGAACATGCTCGATAAAGGATGTGCCAGACTATGTACCACTCCAAGTCCTTTTTGAAAAGCTACCGCCCCCATCAGGGAAGCCAACAACATTTTTGATCGTGCTTCGACATCTGGGTCTTTCGTGGCTTTTTCCAAGGATTGCGCAATAAGGGAAATCCCTTCAAGTGCTATGCCATCACACATGGGGTGAAACCCCTTTGCCACATACGCTTCCATATTGTGCGTTAGGGCATCCATGCCCGTAGCGGCCGTAACGAATGGAGGAAGCTCCATGGTCAACAGGGGATCGGCAAATACAATTCTTGCCATTAATTTAGGACTGAAGAGAATCCTTTTCTTTTTAGTGTCATCCTCAGAAATAATGGCACTTCTACCAACTTCACTTCCGGTACCGGAAGTCGTCGGAACCGTTACAAAATGGGGTACGTCTTCGGTTACATATTTATCACCACCGATCAAGTCATCATAATCAAACAGGTCTCGCTTGTGGTTCACCCGCAAGACAATTGCCCGGGCCACATCTAAAGCCACGCCCCCTCCGATTCCGACAATACAATCACATTTTGAATCGTTGTAAGCATCCCCTCCTTTGATAACATCAGATTTAACCGGGTTTTTGTGCATCTCTGTGAATACCTCCACTGATAACCCCTGCCGCTCTACATCACCCTTTATTTTCTTAAAAAAAGGTAATTCGGCAACATTGGCATCGGTAACGAACAATGGTTTTCTTAGATTGTGGCTCTTTAAGTAATCTGCCAGCTCATCGATAACACCGCTCCCAAAACGTATGGGCGTCGGGAAATTAAAAGTATAGGTCTGATTCACTTTTATATCAATTTAAATTACGCAGTGTTTAAATAATTTCAAAATATCTTTTGGTTTCCCAGTCTGTAACGGCTGCGGAAAATTGTTTCCATTCCCATTCGCGTGTATAAGTGAAATGATCAACAAAATCATCACCGAAGATTTCCTTGGCGACAGAAGAATTTTTCATTCTGTTGGAAGCTTCCAAGAGATTGGAAGGTAATTTCCCGTTTTTAGAATCGAGGTATCCGTTGCCCACGGTAGGTTCAATATTCAATTCCAATTCGTGTTTTATTCCGTAGAGCCCACTTCCCAAACAGGCGGCCATGGCCAAATATGGGTTTGTGTCAGACCCCACGACCCGATGTTCGATCCTGGTCGATTTATCGGAGCCTACCAAAGGCCGTAAGGCGGTGGTTCTATTATCATGGCCCCAAGTTATGGTCGTGGGGGCCCACGCCCCTTCGACCAAACGCTTATAACTGTTTATTGTAGGGGCCAACATCGGCAATATTTCAGGTAAACACAGTAATTGGCCCGCCAAAAAACTTCTCATAACAGAACTCATTCTATCCTTTTGGTCTTTATCATAAAAAAGGTTTTTATCTTTTTCTAAATTCCAAAGGCTCTGATGCACGTGGCCGCTGCAACCAGGAAGTGTACTGCTTGGCTTTGCCATAAAGCTGGGGAGGATTCCGTACTTGTTCCCAATTTCCTTTACCGCCGTCTTGAACAGTACGGCGCGATCGGCGGCCTCCAAAATGCCACTATATTGAATGGCGGCTTCCATCACGCCTGGCCCGGTTTCGGTATGAAGCCCTTCGAGAGGTACGCCAAAATCGGCTAATAAATCGAACAGATCTTGAAAAAAGTCGCTGTTTTCGGATAGCTTCAACATGGAATAGCCAAACATTCCGGAAGTAAGTGGTTGCAAACCTGAAAAATTCTTTTCGTGAACCGAACTAGAAGTTTCCTTATAGTTGAACCATTCGAATTCTTGGGAATACATGGCGGAAAAACCCATGCTTTCGCTTTCGGTAATCACTTTTTTCAATACGCTTCTCGGGCAAACGGGAAAACTCTTCGGGCCCAGTGAAAAATCAGCCAAAAATAAGGGTGTACCCCTTTCCCAAGGTATTGTTCTAAAGGTATTCAAATCTATATACGCATTCTCATCACCGTAGCCCGTATGCCATCCCGTAACTTTTCCTTTTTCGTAGGCAACGTCGGCCATATCCCATCCGAATACTACGGAACAAAAGCCGAAACCATCTTTTAAGGCACCAATAAATTTATCGATATGCATAAATTTTCCCCGTAGCACGCCATCGATATCGGCAACGGCCAATTTGACCTTATCGTGACCGCTCTCTTTTAGTTTTGATATTATTTCTTTTTTGTCCATAATTACTTTTATTCCATTTTATGATTGAGAAACAGTAAGAAATATAGATAAGATAAGCCAACAATTCCCACAAAAACCATTGCGATATTCAAATTATAATAGGCCATTGAAACAAAGGCAACTATAGCTATAACAAGGGCGGTTATTGGGAATAACGGAAACATGGGCACTTTGAAAGGGCGTTCAAGTGATGGTTCTTTTTTGCGCAGTGCAAAAAATGAAAACATCGAAACAATGTAAAGTCCAAGTGCCCCAAAGCAAGCTATGGTGATTATTTCACCCGTTTTACCTGTAAACAGGGCGATAATACCCACGAGCATATTTACAATAAGGGAATTAGCTGGAGTTCTAAACTTGCTGTGTATGGCGCCCAAAAGTTTGGGAGCGTAACCAACCCTTCCGAATTCAAAAGTAGCCCTACCTCCTGCAAGAATGATCCCATGAAAGGAAGCGACCAGACCCAAAAGCCCAATACCTACCAGCAGTTTGTAGAGAAAATGGTCATTTGAAACAATATAGGATATAGCCAACGGAAGGGGCGAATCGGAAGCAATTGCACTGCCTTCAGGATACACTACAGCTTCCCAACCAGCAACTCCAACCGCTGAAGCAAATGTAAGTATGCACAAAATGACCAAGGTTAGAATTGCCGAACCGAAGCCGATCAAAATACTCCGTTGTGGATTGATGGCCTCTTCAGCAACATTGGCCACACCTTCAATGGCCAAGAAAAACCAAATAGCAAATGGTATGGCGGCAAATATTCCCGAAAAACCATTGGGCATTGGATTTGACTGAAAATTAACCAATTCAAA
>CBDULZ010000020.1:0-61581 GCA_965368185.1 uncultured Kriegella sp. | reverse complement strand
GTACTGCCGAAAGGTGGGAGAGTAGGCCGCCGCCTTCCTCGAAGGGCCCTCCACATACGTGGGGGGCCCTTTTTTTATGCCCGATATCCAAAGAAAATGACGGCAGATAACTGCACGGCCTCCACCACGTAGACCAATTATATCATTACCTTATATGAGCCTCAGATTTCTACAAGAGTATATGGGTGATGATATTGAAGAAAAAGGCTCTCTAAAAAATAGTAATCAGATTCAGGGTATTCACCTTTTTGGTAGTTTTGGTACGAACAGGTTTTACGGGAACGGCCCAGATGGGTCTTATGATATTTGTAGGAAAAACGCTTGGTGGACGGAAATTGTACAAACTGAATACCGATAGCATCCTTCTTGAAGTTGTTAGTTTTTATCCTCTTTAAAATGGTTCTGGTACCTAGTAAAATTTAGCGCTTGCAAACAGCAATTGTATTTGGCGTTAGGCCTTTTTAAGAGATAGCAGTGATTCGTTCAGCGAAAGTCAAGAATGATCGATTTGCTTTGCAAATTGTATTGGTCTCTGTTTGAGTTATTTATTCCATACAAAAAAATACCCCCCGACTATTTTCGGAGGGTATCTTCATTGTAAACTAACTACTTCAAACAATTTAATTCTAAGCTTTTAGGTAGTGAGCCTAGTATCCTGTGTTCTGTACGAGATTAGGATTGTTTTGCATTTCAGAAGTTGGAATTGGAAATAAAAGTTCCCTTTCCGCCAGGGCCTTATTCGGCAGATAAGAGAAGTTATGGCCTACAAAATCTTCCAATTCATTCGTTTCTGGGTTATATGCTTTTCTCCATCTTGCCATATCGTACCACGTCTTGTTTTCGAAGCTCAATTCATGGATTCTTTCAATACGCACCGCATCTCTAAAACTATCTTGCGTTAGACCTTCCAAATCGGGCAGTTCTGCGCGCATTCTTATTTGATTGACGGCTAAATAGGCATCGGCTGATGGCCCTGATTCTGCTTCATTGAGAGCTTCGGCATACATTAGCAATACATCCGCATAGCGATATAAGCTCCAATTCAAGTCTGATTGGGCACTTTCTCCATTGGCTTCTATATCAAAATGTTTGAAAATATAAGGTGCTCCCAAATTGATACTATCATTTCGATCTGCCTCCAACGAGTAACTTGTAAAATAAAACTGTTTTTCTTCGGCCCGTTTGTCTCCCGTTTCATAGGATGCAACAAATTCGTTGGTCGAAAAAATACCTCCTGTCTGTGCGGCATATGCCGAAATCCCCAGATTGTAAGGTAAAATAGCAGGCTGCCAGTTGCCCGACTGGATGTTCGCGGCAAATTGAGTCATAAAGATATATTCCGCCGTATTTTTGGTTGTGGGGTCATGAAGTTCATCGTAGGTATCGAAAAGTCTGAACTCTCCGGAATCGATTACTTCTTTGGCCTTATTAGCCGCAAGTTGGTAATTTTCGGTTTTCTGAAGCGGGTACCCGGCCATGGTCAAATACACATCGGCCAAGAGTGTTTTTACCGCGCCCAATGAAACCCTGCCCGAAGCATCGCGCCATGGTAGTGACGCATTTTCTGCTTCCGTTAAGTCACTTATGATTAGATTGTAAATCGTTTCTGCAGTAGCCTGTTCCGGGTATAAATCCTCAGAGCCCAAATCAATCGATGTTGTTATCAGTGGAATATTTCCGAACATTCTGACCAATCCAAAATAATAGTAGGCTCTAAAAAATTTAGCCTCCGCCAAATAATTCTGTTTCTGTGTCTCATCCATATTTATTTCAGGGATTTTTTCAATAGCAAGATTGGCCCTTGAAATACCCGTATAATATTCATTCCAGAAACTAGCGCCATAGCCATTGTCCGAATTATTGATCAGGTCTTTAACCAAGTAAATATTGGTTGCCTGACCTAGTGAGGTGTTTGCCAAGCCTGTTGCAAATTCGAGCATTAGCCAGGTGCCACCCCCAAAACCACTATTGGTAATAGGAACTAACGGTTCGTAAATGCCATTGACAGCACTTTCGGCATGTTCCGCCTTAGTGAAATAAGTGTCGGTAGTAAAGTTGGAGGCATCTTCCTCGTCTAGAAAATTACTACAGGCCGTTGTGCACACTATTGCGGTAACGACGGCCATAATTCGTATAAGTTTTTTATAGATTTCCATTGTTTTATTTTTTTATATTTTATTATAATCCAACGTTAAGTCCTAACATAAATATCCGTGGTCTTGGATAGTCGTACAGAGAATAACCTTGATCGAATGCTCCACCACCGTTTGAACTTTCGGGGTCATATCCGGGATACTTGGTCGATACAAAGAAGTTCTGCACGGAAGCATACATTCTAAGCCTATTGAGGTGTAAACGTTTGACCAATTCAGGATTAAATACATAGGATAGCATCAAGTTTCGTCCTCTTAAAAATGAAGCGTCTTTTAATTTGCCCGAATCGTTATTGGTATCGTACCCGGCAGCAATTGGCCTAATCTGTGCGATATCGGTATCTTGGTTATCGGGTGTCCAGGCATTCAGCACTGTTTTAAAGCTGTTGGCAATGGTCTGTCTGTCTTCGGCCGAATGTTCGTCTCGATACATTACACTGTTGCCGTACTGGAATTGTAGGTCCACCAGAAGTTCCAGGTTGCCATATCGAAAGGTGTTGGAAAATGAACCGAATCCATCAGGAATACCCTTTCCTATGATCGCCCTATCATCGCTGTTGATGGCGCCATCATTGTTAAGATCTCGGTATTTTATATCTCCCGGAAGTCTGTCGTAAATGGCAGCTTCGGCAGCCTCATCCGTATTCCAAGTGCCTTCGTCTATATATCCAAAGAACGTACTGACAGGTTCGCCTACACGCACAAGGGTAGACCCCAAGAATATATCCGATCCTCCTGATAAGGCGGTCACTTTGTTTTTATTAATTGAAATATTGAACGAAGAATCCCAGCCAAAATAGTCATTGTCTACGTTGGTGGTATGCAAGTTGATTTCAAGACCCTTGTTTTCCATGCTCCCAACATTTCTAAATACATTGGTAAATCCACTGGTAGCGGGTACCGGTGCATTCAAAAGCATATCACTGGTCAATTTTCGATATAGGTCCACCTCAAGGGCGATACGATTGTTTAAAAGGCCTAATTCCAGTCCTGCATCTACCTGCTCCGTTTTCTCCCATCTCAGATCCGGATTGGCCATTCGCTGAGGGATACTATAAGAAGCTCTTGCACCATTGAATATTACCGTTCCACTTTGTAGTCCAGCCGAGGCACGATAGGCGGGAATTTCGGAGTTACCTGTCGCCCCGTAGCTTGCCCTTAGCTTCAAATTCGATATGGTTTCATTTTGCGATAGAAAATCCTCTCCTGAAACCCTCCATGCCAATGCGGCTGACGGGAAAAAGGCAAATTGGTTTTCAGAACCAAATTTTGATGAGCCGTCGGCCCGGCCTGTCAAGGTCAGTAAATATTTATTCTTATAGCTATAATTTACACGGCCAAAATAGGAGTTAAGTCCGTATGCAATACTCTCCGAAGTTGGAGTTTGGGGGTTAGAGCCGGCCCCAAGATTGTTAAAACCATAAAAATCGTCTGCAAATCCCCTGGTCGAGGCGAGTGATTCAAACTCATCAATGTGCTGCCAGGAAAGTCCTAACATGGCGGTTAACGAATTGTCGCTATCAAACTCTTTGTTGTAGGTCAAATAGTTTTCAAATTGCCATGAATTATAGCGATTGTTTCTTACCGATGCAGCGCCATCGGGCATGGCGATGTATCTTAGGTCACGCCCTCCGTAATAATCGTTTCTTTGGTTGATGATATTGGCTCCGACCGTAGTGCGTAATTGCAAGTTCTTATTAATGGCGATGTTACTATAAAAGTTGCCCAATACGGTCTGGGTCTTTAAGAAATACCTTCTGTCGTTTGCCACCGCAACGGGACTACCGCCGCCTTCCATACCGGGATAATGGATATTCGATCCCCAGCTACCGTCTTCATATCGAACCGGAATAATAGGTAGGGCTTCGTAGACTTGCCGCATAGTGGTGATGCCACCGCCTCCGAGTTGGTCTATTTGCTTCTCGTTTTGGTCGTTGTAACTTAGGCTGCCACCTATTTTTAACCAAGAGGTAATATCGGTATCTAACGTAAAACGGCCCGAAAAACGCTTAAGCCACGATTCTACTATAAGACCTTCTTCGTCACGAAAACCCATAAACAATCCATAATTACCTTCTTGGGTACCACCGGTAAACGAAAGCTGATGGTTTTGAGTGAATGAGGCCCTAATGGCTTCGTCTTGCCAATCGGTATCATATAGGGGGTTCCCTTCGGAATCGAAGAGCCGTGGGTCGGTTCGCTTTAGTCGTGGGTCGGTATATCGGCCCCCTGCCCATCCATCTGGATCAAATTTTTCGGCATTGGCATAGGCAATCTCCTCAACAAGCAAAAATTCTTCTGAGTTTAGCAAGGAAAGTTTCTTCGGCAATGTACCTAGGCTAAAATCGGCATCGTAATTAAGATGGCCGCCACCTGATGTGGATCCCCTCTTGGTGGAAACCAAGATAACCCCATTGGCGCCACGCGCACCATAGATGGCCGTTGCGGAAGCGTCTTTTAGTACTTCAATAGATTCAATGTCATTCGGATTCATATAGTCTATCGGCGTACTGCCATTGGGAAGGCTGGCCGCATTAAGTATTACACCATCAATTACATACAGCGGTGTGTTGGCGATACTGACCGACGTATTACCCCGTATACGAACTACGGTCCGACCACCTGGACGTCCAGATCCTGAGGTTACGTTGACACCGGCAACCTTGCCCGCCAAGGCCTGATTCATTGATGCCGCTGGTCTTTCGGCCAATTCTTCGGCCTTAACGGAGCCTATGGCACCAGTTAGGTCACTTTTTTTCTGTGTACCATAACCTATAAGCACCACCTCATCTAAAGCAGCTGCACTTTCCTCGAGGTTCACAACGACGCTACTTTGTCCGTTCACGGGAACCTCCTTAGTGGTATAGCCGATATAGGAGATTTCGAGAACCGCATTTTGACTGCCAACTTCAAGGGAAAAATTACCGTCAAAATCAGTAGTGATTCCATTGGTAGTTCCTTTTTCGACGATACTGGCTCCAGCTAGTGGCTGCCCGTTTTGGTCGTTGACCGTTCCGGTAATTACATGGTCTTGCTTATCGGGTAAGAGGTATCTTATATCCTTGCCGTCATTTATATATCCGTCGACTGACAGGCTTGCGCCAAATGAAGTCTGAAGGCATACAATTTGAAGACCTAATAAGAAATAACGTTTTTTAATCTTAAAAGATGATAACATTGAGTTCATAATTTTATTATTTGAGTTACGTGCAGAGCTTTGTAAGATGCATTTCAAATGTAACCTTAAGGGCATAGCAAGTACACCTATAATTTATCAAATTATGAGTTTTTTTTGTCATATTATTGGAATTCAACAGAATTACATAGGTTAATTCTTTAACAATTTAAATAAAAATGTTTACTGAATTAATGTATTTCCTTTGAATTGTGTACGGATAAGATTTCTTTTAAAATACAGGAGTAGGTATAGTCATGTGAATATGACTTATAAATGGGGGGCCAGACTTATTGAAGTCTGGCCCCTTTTTATTTTACTATTTCATCTTTTCAGAATGTTAAACCGTGAAGAATTTGTTAGTTTTTCATTGCAAAAGAATAATTGTCATTTACCCATGGGATGTTCTAGTAGCAACTCTTCGGGTGAATAAAACCCTGTTTTGTCTTTGATTTGCTCTCGAACTTCTTTTACTTTTTCTGGTGATATTGCCGTGGCTTTATTACCAAAAGTATTTCTTATATAGGTAAGTACGGCAGCAGTTTCCTCGACGTTGAGCAATTTGCCAAAAGGTGTCATGGGTACTTGCCCAGGATACGTTTTACCATTCACCACTATTGGTCCCATAAGGCCATTGGTGGTTAATTTAATAAGTCGTTCTTCACTTCCGGTCACCCATTCCGAGCCAGCGAGGGGCGGGAAGCCTG
Source organism: uncultured Kriegella sp. (assembly GCA_965368185.1). Taxonomy (GTDB): domain Bacteria; phylum Bacteroidota; class Bacteroidia; order Flavobacteriales; family Flavobacteriaceae; genus Kriegella. Next base: position 55,546 of record CBDULZ010000020.1, on the reverse strand, counting down.
AGGCTTCCAAACCTTTTCCATCTGGTTGATGGCATGTGGCGCAATACCCATCTCTTTCATACACTTCTTGCCCTGCAACTAAAAGCTCTAAATCTTTTCCTTTTAGATCGCTTTCTATTACTTCTTTTGGTTTTTCTCCGACATTGTGATCATTTAAATGTGCAATGGCAGCTTCGTAAGGTTTTTCCATCCACTTATCCAAACCTTTTTTTCCTGCTTCAGTAACAATGGGGATACCGACATCTTTGCCTAACCAAGAGGCGGCTACCAATGCTTCCAGCCGTACCCTAGGATTATCATCTTTGGCGGCTTGCATAAGTAATTCGGCCTGATCGGGAATTTGGTGTCCTGCAAAACGAAGCACGCCTACAGCTGCCGCACGTGCTCGGGCATCTTTTGCAGTTAATACTTGTTTAAGCAAATCTTCATCGACCTTGTTTAAGCCCCAAGAGACCCATAATGCCTCGAGTAGATGATGCTCATATCTAGAGTCAGTTTTATCTAGACCCGCTGTCCAAGACTTAAGTTTTGATAGCACTTCGGAAGCATCCCTAGCACGTAGTTCCCTTTTTGTCCGGTATCTCGTTCGGTATTCAGGAAGTTTTAAGTTGTCTAATAATTCATCGATACTGGCATCAACTATTTTAGCAGGTTGTACCAACGGTTTAGCGGGATAGGTGATGCGATACACTCTACCGTGAACATGATCTCGAAGTGGGTCACGCGCATTGTGCTGCATGTGGCCAATGAGTACATTGCTCCAATCAATAAGATACAAAGAGCCGTCAGGGGCAAATTCCATATCTACCGGTCTAAAATTTTTATCGCTCGAAAAAACCAGATCCTGACGATGTTTACTAAGATATCCTGCCGAGTTGGGATCATCTACCATTGTATGTTCTTTTGTCCCTAGGAACCCGATTGTATTGTTAATCAATAGATCTCCTTGAATATTGTCTGGAAAATGTCGGCTTGATACAAATTCAAGTCCCGAAGTAGGCCTAACGCGATGCTTGTCTTCTATTAAATTTTCGGGTCGTGGGGAGGCTTGTCCATAACGAGGTTTAATAGTGCCTGGCATCATCCAGGTCATGTCAGGGCCGGAGGTATGGGCAAAAAAGTTCTGACCCCAATCATCAAAGGCGATTCCCCAAGGGTTTGGAATGGACAACTGGGCAGTACGCTCTAAATAATGCCTTTGCGGGCTGTAACGGTAAAATCCGCCATTAGTGGCACGTACGGGGCCATATGCGGTCTCGACATTGGTATGCAAAAACACACCTTCGCCCATATAAATAGCTCCGGAAGGGTCCGCTGTAAAAGCACTGATCGCATGGTGGGTATCGTGGTCGTCGAAGCCACTCAGTATAATCTCCTTTTCATCGGCTTTATCGTCGCCATCTGTATCTTTTAAAAGTACGAGGTTGGTACCTTGGGATGCATAGACGCCTTCGGGGGCAAATTCAAAACCAATGGTCAAATGTAGCCCATCTGCAAAAATAGTCTGCTTATCGGCTTTGTTGTCGCCATCAGTATCTTCAAGAATAAGAAGTTTGTCGTTGGGTTTGCTATCGCCCGGTTTGTAATGGGGGTAGCTGGGCATAACACCTACCCATAATCTGCCCTTGTTGTCGAATGAGACTTGTACTGGATTCGCCAAGTCTGGGAATTCTTTTTCAGAAGCAAAAAGTTCGATTTTATATCCGGGTGCCACCTTTATTTCATCTAAAGCTTCTTGACCATATAAGTATTCGGGCGTGCCATTTTTATCGCTTGCTTTATAGTTTGTTTTTACCGGAGGCAGTTTTCTTGTATTTGCATCGGCGGCCGCTAAGTTCATTTTTTTGCCTTTCAACGCTTCCCAAATCGCTGTATCCCTAATTTCCGTCATCTGACGTATTTTTTCTATCTCATACGGGTAATTGTCAGGGCCGAAAGGGTCATAACGCCTTCCGTAGGCATGAACGCCGTTCGGTATTTTGAAATCGTTGTGCCAAAACCAGTTCTTCTCATTTACCGCGTCAAGCACCAATTGATGGTTTTCCTCCGCTTTGGGGTCCTCTTCGCCAAAAATTTTGTTGGCTAGTAATTTGGCAAATTTCTGATATCCGGCGTCGTTCAATTGAAAACCGTCTTGGGTCAAATCGGCACTTTCTGTTTCGAACCATTCCTTAGTGGGCTCAAAAGCGTCAACAACAAGTACGCCTTCTTCTGCGGCAACCTCTTTCATTGCGTCGGTGTAGAGTGCAAGGTTTTTATTTTCCTCTTTTCCATCGGGCAAGTCCATTTTTTTTGACAGATCCTCAAAAGCGATAGGTGAAACGAGCGCCAACTGTGGTGATGTGGTATCATTATACTTTTGACTCAGGGTATGTTTTATAAAAGCACGTAATTCGCCTTTGTAGTCATCTAGTCTTTCCGAGCCTCCAAAAGATTCGGAGTACCCAAAAAATGCGATAATTATATCAGCTTTAAGCTCGGTCAGCCACTCATCTTCCGTGGGAAAATGCCCGATGCTTCCCGATTTATTGGAAAGCTCATTTTGATGGAATTTCTCAGCTTCGGGAAACGCCCAAGGTGATTTTCTTGAAGAATGGGGTCTAAATCCAGGGGTATTTCCACCGTCGCCCATATTCCGTATGAACAAGGAATCATTGGGGTAGCGAAGCTGCATTTCAGTTTCAAAATGCCCAAAATTCATCATGCGTGACGCCAAATTATTTCCGATTAGTACTATATGTGAGTTGTTACCTATTTCTAGGGTATTGTCTTCCCGTTTACTACAGCTGTAAATGCCAAGGCCTAGGAACAGTATCAGGAAAATTTTTCCCACAGTAACTTTTTTAATGATATTCATAATTTACTATATATAATTAACTGAAATTCACGTGAACTCCTTCTTTTACTGATTTCTCACAAGCTTCGATAATTCGCTGACACGTAATAGCATCTTCAAGACTTGATAGAGGTTTTTCATCTTGGCGCAGCACATTATTTATAAAATGTGTTGCCGTATTTTTAATCGATTCTGGATAAGACTGATAGGTCTGAGAATGAGCACCATTTCTATCGTTGATAACCCAATCGCGATAACTGTATCTTGTACTACCTTTGGTTCCGATTACCTTAATAATACAGGTCCAAGGGTCTCCCGCATGGTCATCATTTGCAAAACTTGCACAAAGATGGCTTAACGTACCGTTCTGCATTTGAATATTGGCCATGGCCACATTTTCTTGGGGAGCCAAGGTTGGGTCTACCGTATGTTTTAAGCAAGAAATGGTTTTGGGCTGTCCGGCTAGATAGAGCATCGTGTAGCTGTGGTGTGTCAATATCTGGCTTATAACACCGGGGTAACGCGCGCGAATATCGTCTGCGTGATGAATGTTGTACATCATATAAAATTGTACAACATCACCCAATTTGCCACTTTCTATCATTGACTTGGCCCGTTTGACACCCGTTTCATAAATATAATTGTGAACGGGCATACACTTGACATTTGCCTCATCTATGGCTTTTGACATCTTTTCCAATTCTGCAATATTGGAAGCTGCGGGCTTTTCAACCAAAATATGCTTGCCGGCTTGAGCAGCCTTGATGGTGTAGTCGCAATGTGTTTCCATATTGGTTAAAATGAAAACAGCATCGATTTCTGAATCGTTTAGCAGATCGTCTACTTTGGGGTATGTTTTGCAACCGAACTTTTCGGCTTTTATTGCTCCTTTTTCAAAGGTTCTGTTCCAGAGCCCGACAAGTTTTGCGCCAGGTAGCCCGTTAATGGCCTCGGCGTGTAAATCTGCAATATCACCGGCACCAATAAATCCTATTCCTATGGTTTTCATGAGGCTGGGGTTGAATATTTTAATGCGCCTTTTTCGGCCATTCCCTTAAACTCAATTAATGAATTTTTTATTCCTTCGGATATTTCGGTCAATGGCAATTCTTTAAAAGTGGATGCTATTTTTTCATGGTTCAGGTCGCAAACAAAAAGGTTTGGCGGGGCCCCTTCCGCAACTGATAAAGACACGTATTCGCCCATTCCTAGGGCGTTAGCTTCTTCTTTTATGATTTCTAAAAATGAGGTAATGGGAATTGTTTCCCCCTGTATGTTAAATGCACCAAAGCCTTCGTAGGATTGTAATACGCAGGCCGCAAATTGGGCGCCCACATCTTCAACAAAATGATAATTTTCTCGACCTTGATAAGGCATTTCAAATGGAATTAATTCGCCAGCTGTCGCACCTAATACAATTGCCTTTAAAGCATTGGTCGGAGCGGAGGTTTTTCCTTTATCCCGTCCTTTTCCATAGGTAGTATTCAACCTTAGGCAAACTGTGGGTACTTTGGTGTTGTCGTGAAATAAGCGAGCTACGTGTTCCCCTGCCAATTTCCAAATACCGTAATGATTAGGAGGGGCCAAGGGTACGTTCTCAGGAATACTGTCTTCGGAATACATGGACCGCATACCGTAGACGGCAGCGGAACTCGCAAATACAAACCGCTGTAGGTTCGACAATTTTTCAGCGGCATCAAAGAGCGCCATGGTGCCGCCCGTGTTTATTTCCATTCCACCTATATGATCGCGCGAACAATCAGGACTTTGGTATGCCCCCAAATGAATAATGTGCGTAGGATCTACCTCCAATAAAACCCTTTCGATTTCTTTGTAGTTTGATACATCTAAGGTAACAAACTCCAATCGCGTGTCTAAAGCCTCGCCAAGCCAGAGTTTTAGGGGGTCTGAATTGTTGGACCTTGAGGCAATTACTATTTTTTCTACTTCTTTTGATTGTAAAAGTTTGTAGATGGTTACCGATCCGATACAGCCTGTACCTCCGGTAATAAATATTTTGTGCATATTTTTTTGTTTCTAAATATTCCCTATTCGTTTTCGGCAAGTTCTTCAAACGCTCTTTTTCGATCTTCGAACCAAGCCTTCATGCTTTCTGGCGACTTCATAAGCTTTTGCATCTCATTAATAGCCTGTAGGTGTGGTTCGTCTCCTTTTTGGAACATTTCCATACCATGTTTTTTGCTCATTTCGGCAATTTCTTCAAAAGTGTTCGCATGAAATTGCATATCGCATGCGCCTCCCAATTGTTTACAGGTCATTGTTTTCATAAGCTACATTTTTAAACTTCATTCCCCCCGGGGCAGCGTGCGCATTGAATGGTTCAATTCATTTTCACGACCGCCTTCATATTATTGGCCTTTATGGAATCTTCAAAAGCCTGATTGATATCTTTAAAGTCGTAATAATCCGTGTAATGCTCAGAAGGAAAAATACCGGTAACCATGAGTTTTTGGGCTGCCATGTAATCGGCTCTACAAGACCCCATCGAACCCCTCATATTTAAGGATGTTCTTGTAAGATGGGTAGCATTGATCTGTACATCGGTACCGTACGTGGCGATTACACAAATATCTCCTTCCGGTTTAACGACACCGACTGCTTCGGTGAGCACTGGTGGCACCCCAGAGCATTCGATTAGCAAATCAACTTTACCGTTTGAACCGAATGGAATACCATTGACATCGCTTATACCGTTTTGCAATTGCGTAGTCAAGGAATTTTCCGGTGAAACCTCGATGGTGATAAAACCTCTTTCCTTGGCTCTTTTTAAACGGATGTCCCGATCATGTGCAATACCGGTTACGGCTACTCTCGCTCCTGCGGCACGTGCAACTTCGGCAGACATCATGCCTATAATTCCGCAGCCCGTTACCACTACATCTTGACCTGGTTTGATGTCGCATTTGTTGTAAAGTGCGTTGGTGATAATTGACAAGGGTTCAACCAATGCGCCTTGAGCCGGTGTGAGGCCATCCATCAAGGGAACCACGCGATCGGACTCCAATACTACTTGTTGCCCGAAACCACCGTTTCTGTGAAAACCGATAATTTGCTTTTGCGGACATAAGTTCCATTTAGATACGCTACAGGCAGGGCAATCCTCCTCTTGACACCCCAACATGGCCAAAGGTGTAAAAATATCACCTACTTTAAGATCACCATGGTCACCTGGCCCTAATTCCAATACTTCGGCACTAAATTCGTGTCCGATAACACGTGGACGTTGGACCCAATCAAAATTAGCCTTTCCGATCGTCGCACTATTGTCCGACCCACAAATACCAGTGTACAGTGTTTTTGCTAAAATCTCTCCCTCTTTCAATGCGGGGATTTCCATGTCGACAATTGCCGAGTTGCTGAGTACGGATGTGCCTGTATTAGGATAAATTTTTTCGTTGGTCTGAAGGCAGAAGCCCTTTATCGATTCGCTCATTATTTTTGTCTTCTATTAAATTATTTTGTTGCTTTTCATCGGTCGAATAACCTGTGAAAACAAAATTACCAATTTACTCCGGTATCTTTCCAACTTTTGGCCTTGGCCGATTCTAAAACCGCTTCACAAACTTTCTGGGTTTCCTGGGCCTCTTTAAAGGTTGGGGAACATGGTTTGCCTTCTTCCAAAGCCTTAAGGAAGTCGGCTATTTGATGAACAAAGCTATGTTCGTATCCTATTGAAAGACCCGGTACCCACCATTTGTCCATATACGGATGGTCACCGTCAGTAACATGAATGGATCGCCATCCCCTTTCCTGTGATTCATCCCTATGATCGAAATATTCCAAACGGGCAAGGTCGTGCAGGTTCCATTTTATGGATGCATGTTCACCATTTATTTCAAAAGTATACAAGGCCTTATGACCTCTAGCATAGCGTGTGGATTCAAAAAGGCCGAGGGAGCCATTGTCAAAATGGCAATGAAACATGCAGGCGTCATCAATGGTCACTTCTTGTTTTTCTCCAGTGCCCGTATGTACCCTTTCTTTGATGAAAGTTTCGGTCATCGCAGAAACATCCTTTATTCCCCCGTTTAGCCACATGGCCGTGTCTATACAATGGGCCAGTAAATCACCTGTTACACCAGATCCAGCAGCCTCATTATCTAGTCTCCAAAGCCCCTCACCACCTTGTGGAAGTTCTGGGCTAATAGTCCAATCTTGTAAAAAATTAGCACGATAATGGAATATTTTACCGAGTTTGCCAGAATCAATAAGTTGTTTGGCAAGGGTTACCGACGGTAATCTTCGGTAGTTAAAATAAACGGTATTTGGTACTCCGGCTTTTTCTATGGCGTCAACCATGGGCTGTGCTTCGGCCACCGTGCGTGCCAGTGGTTTTTCGCATAATACCATTTTTCCCGCTTCCGCTGCGGCAATAGCTATTTCGGCATGCATATTATTAGGGGTACAGATATCTACGGCGTCAATGTCATCGCGGGCAATCAATTTCTTCCAATCGGTTTCTATTGATTCGTAGCCCCATTGGTCGGCAAACGCCTGTGTACGTTCTTGGTTACGTCCGCAAATTGCCTTTAATACGGGTCGATATTCGAGTTCAGGAAAAAAATTGCCGACTCTGCAATAGGCGTTGGAATGGGTCCTTCCCATAAATCCGTATCCTACCATTCCTATTCGTAATTCTTTCTTACTTGACATGTATGCTTTATTTTTTATTATAAGTTGAAGTTAAATGAGGGCCGATTTTGTAATCGGTTTTGTCTTAAGGTGCCTCGTACCAACCGTGTTGTTGCCGCACTTTTATCATGGCGCCCAAAATATCGTTCCACGTTTTGGGTTGCATCATCACATCGTTCGGGAACATGCAGCCGTCCCAACAGATATGTCTGATTTTTTTGGTCAGGTTTCCGTTTTCATCACGTAACCAATGGCCGGCATCGACTGCGATATCTAATTTTCCGTTAGGATCGGAAGCCTGACAGTGTCTTCCTGTTTTGTCATGTGATCCAGAACCGAATACAGTACCGTCATTCTGGGCTACATGAAAGTCTATTGTCCATGGGCGAAGTGCCGCTGTAACAGTTTTCAAGCCTTCAGTCAATGTGGCACGGTCGTTCCAATCAAAATCTTTAGGAAGTATTCTTTCATCCTCCTTATTGTAACCCAAAAGATATAACAAAGTGTGCGCCATGTCTGCTTGAAAACCTATGTTGGGTCGGTCTACCGCCTCAAGAGTATTTACCATTGTTTTCCAGCCATGCATTCCTCCCCAGCAAATCTCGCCTTCGGCCGCAAGTGACTCGCCATAGTCGGCCGCCACGTCACAGGCCTCCCTGAAAGTCTGGGCTATCAATTTTGTGTTACCAGCAGGGTCAGCTGCCCAACTTGATGGATCAACCGACGAATCTATGCGTATCACCCCATTAGGCCGTATGCCGAGGTCACGAAGTTTTTTTCCGATTTCACAAGCTTTGCGTACTTGGGTTACAAATTGATCGCGCTCTGCCCGGGAGCCCATAGCCGATCCTCCGCCTGTTCCGGCCCAGACCGGAGCAACCAAACTTCCGATTTCCAGATTTTTAGCCCTCGCCTTGTCCGCCATTTTTTTGATACCGTCATCATTAGAATCGATATCGAGATGAGGGTCTGCGGCAAAAAGATCGAATCCGTCAAATTTAACCCCGTCAACTTCGGCATTGGCAGTTAATTCGATCATGGTATCGATGGAAATGGGTGGCTCTGAATCGGGTCCTTTTCCTACCACACCGGGCCACGAAGCGTTGTGGAGTTTAGGATAGTTGTTTTCTGGCATAACTGTTGTTTTTAATCGTTTCTTAATTATTTCTTGGCATTATTACAGAACTCCAATCCGCCAAGTCAGACGGTTTGACATTTTTCTGAAAGCCCTTAAAGTTAAAGGTAGTTGGCTTATATTCTCCTACGAAATCAATGCTATTATCAGCGTTAATTTCGTTTTCCATATTTAGTCCCCAAAAACAGGCATTGATGAGCATTCTTCTAAAGCCTTCGCTGAGAATATCTTCCGAAGCGCCATGCGTGGTTGTAAATGCGCGTCCAGGCTTACCCGAAGGTATTTGGTAGGTGCGAACCCACGCCACAGGAAGTTCTTCTTTGGTGGTGTCAGGGGGTGAATCGGGGGTCATTCCGTTCAAAACCCTTCCACGGGCCAATATTTGTAAATCTTTTCCTTGAGGATAGGCGTTGTAGCCACCACATTGTGCCCATGAATTTTCTACACCGCGCATAATGGGATGCTCTTTACTACTGTCTTCCGTAATCAGTTTAGAGGCCTGTTGATGGTTCTTGCCATAATGGCCTACCCAAGTTTCTCCCAAAACCACTTCCCCGAATCCACCATGCCAAGCTTTCTTTGTGCCTTCATATTTATAGTCGTAGTGCCCCCATTTTTGGTTATCGGGATTTTTGAATGCGTGCGTAGCTGTTCTTAGTCCGATTACAGGACGCCCTTTATGCAGATAGTCATCTATATATTGCATTTGTTGATCTTCAAAATTTGCGAACCTCGTAAAAATCACCATGAGGTCTGCCGTTTCAAGCGCATCTAGGCCTTTAAGATCAGAACTTCCCGGGAATATGTTGCCCTGATCATCCAAAGCCCAAACCACGGTACAGGTGAAGCCAAATCTTTTGGCTAAGATTTTGGCCAATGCGGGAAGGGTTTCTTCTCCCCTATATTCGTGGTCCGTCGCGATAAAAACAATGTGCTTGTCTTTTCCGGGCCCTTTTTCTCCTTTATAGGTTACGCGATACTTGTCGACGTTTGCTTCGGCCTGGGTCTGCAATCCATTTTCAATGGGTGTATTTGCATCTTGGTATAAGGTAGCCACGGCAATCCTATCTTGGTTTCCAACTAAATCTGTTTTCTTGCCATTACTGCAGGAATAGACAAACAAGGCCACCATAAAATACCATATAATCTTTAGTGTGTTTTGGGTGGAAAAGGAATACCGGTAAATTAGTGATTTTGACATAATAATACAAAACTATAACACGTGCTATAGACTATTCTTTTTACAAATAAATTTATAAGTGCTATAAGAAATCAAGGTTCCCATAATGGTCAAAAAATCTAAGCATTACTTAAATCATTTTGAGTGTCAATATCCAAATTTATTATCATATTTTATGCACTATCCTTAAAAAATGTTGTGATATAATCTGACAATTAAAATTTGGCTGTACAAAGCTAAAATACTATAGGTTTTGATATTTCCTTTATCTTACTAAAAGGTGACACTTTTTTGTCATATATTTGGCTTTATTTCGATTTTAGAGAAAATTTATGAGTACCCCGAATATAGAAAAAACGCTTACTTCAAAAGAAACTTTTGTCTTTAAAGATTTAAGTGGGCCTTACTTTAATCCCAATTGGCATTTTCATCCCGAATTCCAAATTTCATTTATAGTTCAAGGAAAAGGGACCAGATTTGTAGGTGACCATGTTCATAGTTTTGAGGAGGGGGATCTTGTATTTACAGGCCCGAACCTACCTCATTTATGGCGTAGTGATGATGCATATTTTGAAAAGGGGAGTACATTGACAACTAGAGGTCTGGTTATTTATTTTGACCATGAACTTTTGAGTGAATCGCTGTTGGATCGGGAGGAGTTCTACAACTTGAACAAATTGGTCGAGAATGCTTCAAGGGGTATGGAGTTTTATGGTGAGACCAAAGTAAAAATAAATAAGTTGCTTTTGTGCATTGCCGACGAAAAAGGATTTCGGCGCATCATTAAGCTACTTGAGATATTAGATATTTTGGCTAGTAGTGAAGACTATAACTTGCTTTCTAGCCCCGGTTATATCAATGTGTTCAAAGGCGACGATGCAGAAAAAATGAGACTGGTCTATGAATATGTGATGACTAATTTTAAGACCAAAATCTCATTGGAAGAGGCTGCCAAGATGCTCAATATGACAACTACTTCTTTCTGTAGATACTTTAAACCAAGAGCCAATAAAACATTTACCCGTTTTGTAAACGAGATACGAATTGGTCATGCCCGTAAACTGCTGCTTGAAGATAACTTCAATATCTCGCAGATCAGTTATGAATGCGGCTTCAATGCCCTGTCAAACTTTAACAGGCAATTTAAGGCCATCACTGATATGAGTCCCCATGAATATCGGAAGTTATTTTTAAATATAAAGACCAGTATCTCCTGATAAGACAAAAAAGTGTCACCTTTTAACAAAATATAGGAATCATGAAGTTACCTTTTACTTTAGATTTGTTCGATTTCAAAAGTTGCATTGCAAAACCTCCTGAATTTTTAAAATAACGATTTGTGAATCAGTAATTTGGCAAGTATATTGGGAAAAAAATATGAATATCTTAAAAAAAATAGTAAACTTACAGGTTCATATAGCATTGACCCTCGTTTGAAAATAAAAACAATAATCTAAATTTTAAAACTATCTAACCAATGGAAACTACAGGTAATCGGGTTGGCGTAAACGCCAATAGACTTTTTTATGGTAGCTGTTTCGCGTTGATCACTACCGCTTTTTCTTTTAGTATACGGGCTGGTATTTTGCCTCAACTTGGAGAGGAGCTGAGTTTAACGGCAGAACAGTTGGGCTTTATTAACTCAATGTGGTTTTTGGGGTTTCCGTTGTCGATGGTCGTAGGAGGTCTGATTTATCATAAAGTCGGTGGAAAAGCGATTATGCAATTTGCTTTTTTCGCCCATGCAATCGGTATTATCATGACCATTTATTCGGGCAGTTATACGGGTCTGTTGATTTCAACCTTATTGATCGGTCTAGGGAACGGATGTACGGAAGCCGCCTGTAACCCAATGATTGCCGATGCCTACCAAGGAAATAGAATGAGCAAAATGATGAACAGGTTTCATATGTGGTTTCCCGGAGGTATAATGCTCGGAAGTCTAATTTCTGAATTTATGACATCTTCTTCTATAAGTTGGGAAACCCAAATATGGATTATAATGATTCCAACATTGATTTATGCCTATTTGTTTTTTGGTCAACCTTGGCCTAAAGCGAAAGTGGACGAGGCGGCAACACTTTCAGGTAACTTTAAAGCGATGATATCTCCTTTGTTCCTTTTTATGGTCGTTTGTATGTCGTTGACAGCAATTTCGGAGTTTGGTCCGCAGCAATGGGTAGGCCTCATTCTTGCAAAAAGTGGAGCCAAACCTATGATCATTTTAGCGCTGACCACCGGACTTATGGCTGTAGCGCGTTATTTTGGTGGAGATGTCGTAAAAAAATTCGATCAAACCGGAGTACTTCTTGGATCGGCAATACTTGCCACAATCGGTATATTTCTTTTTAGCACCCAAACAGGTGTCATGGCTTATGTCGCGGCCATATTTTTTGCTTTGGGAATTGCCTATTTCTGGCCGAACATGTTGGGATTCATCGCCGATAAAATTCCAAAAAGTGGTGCATTGGGCTTGTCAGTCTTAGGTGCTGTAGGTATGTTTTCATCTTCTATTTTTCAGCCTATTATCGGTGGTTGGATCGATGCTGATAAAGCAGAGGCCGCGGCACAAGGGCTTACCGGTGATGAACTTGAATTGGTAGCAGGTCAAGACACTTTGGGAACAATGGTTTCCTTCCCTGCGATACTTATCGTACTTTTTGTCATTCTTTGGTTCTGGGTTAAAAACCGGAAAAGTACCGATGCAGCCGTAGCTAGTAGTGACCAACCAGTTACAGATCTCTAGATAATTCATAAAATTTAAGCATGAAAATTGGAATGAATATGTTGCTCTGGACAAACCATGTCACAGAGCAACACTTTGATATTGTCGATACTCTAAAAAAAACCGGGTATGACGGCGTTGAATTATTTTTAGGAGAAGGTGATGAAAAGCACTATTCGAAATTGGGCAACCATTTTTCCAGTATTGACATGGGGGTCACTGCAGTAGGGGCTTTGTCACCCGAACAGAATATAGCGAGTCCTGATAAGAAGGTTAGAAAGGCAGGTTTAGAGCAATTAAAGTGGACAATCGATATGGCCGCCGCAGCCAATGTCGAGGTGATATGTGGGCCTTTTCATTCTACTTTTGCCTATTTTACGCGGCAACCTCCCACTACTGAAGAAAAACAATGGAGTAATGAAATGCTCTGGCATGCAGCAGAATATGCAAAGCAAGCCAATATTATACTCACCCCTGAGGCCGTTAACCGTTTTGAATGTTATTTGTACAATACCATGGCCGATTTAGGGGAAATGGTAAAAGCGGTGAATCATCCGAATTTAGGGGCGATGTTCGATACGCATCATGCCAATATCGAAGAAAAAAGTCAGTCTTCGGCGATTAAAACTATTGCGCCACATTTAAAGCACGTTCATATAAGTGAGAATGATCGTGGTACACCCGGCCGAGGTCAAGTGAATTTCCATGATGCTTTTTCGGCATTGAAAGAAATCAAATATGATGGTTGGTTGACCATTGAGGCCTTTAGTACCATCATTCCAGAGTTTGCAAATGCCATTAACGTATGGCGTGATTATTCGCCTTCCGAGGAAATCTATACCGAAGGTTTGAAATTGATTAAAGAAGGAATGGGCATAAGCCAGCCCATGACGTAAAAGAAACCTATTATATATTGGGCCGTGAAAATTCTGATTTATTAAAATAATTAAATATCCCTAGATGAAAAATCTACTACCTTTTCTTGTTTGTTTGTTGATATTCGCCTGTAAAGAACAAAAGAAGATTAAATCCGAAGAAACCGCAACGGTCGAGGCAACCGAGACACCAAAACAATGGTTGACTTTTGAAGGTTCCGATAAAAGTGCCAAGCATGTTGTGTTGATTTCAGGGGATGAAGAGTATCGGTCAGAAGAGGCATTGCCGCAATTGGCGAAGATTTTATCAAAGCACCACGGTTTCAACTGTACTGTATTGTTTGCACAAGACCCAGAGCATCCAGGAATAATAGACGCTAATTATGTCAATAATATTCCCGGTCTGGAAGCCCTTGACAGTGCCGACCTAATGATTATATTCACAAGGTTCAGGGCTTTGCCAGACAATCAAATGAAGCATATCGATGACTATTTAAAATTAGGTAAGCCTGTTATCGGACTTAGAACCGCGACGCATGCTTTTAATTTTAAAGAAGAAGATGTTTCTTCCTATAAACAATACGGAAACTATTATAAGGGTGATATGACGGAATGGGCCGGTGGTTTTGGGAGACTCGTTCTGGGCGAGCATTGGATTAATCACCACGGGCATCATAAACATCAAAGTACCAAAGGTATGGTAGCCGATGCCGGCAAGGCTAGCGGGTTGACCAATGGTATTTCCGATGGCGATGTTTGGGCCTCCGCCGATGTATATGGCGTTCGCTTGCCATTGCCCGGTGATGCAGAACCCATAATTTATGGTAAGGTGATGAACAGAAAAGGGGAATTTGATGAAAATGATATTTTCTATGGTATGCGACCCACCGACGATGAGGTAGCCAAGACTAATAATAATGGAAAAGATGTTGGCGAACCTTTAATGCCTGTAGCATGGTCCAGAACCTATCAAATACCCGGAGGAAAAAAAGGAAAGGCCTTTACTTCTACCGCCTTTTCCGCCGTAGATTTAACCATTGAAGGTACGCGGAGACTGATTGTAAATGCGGTGTATTGGGCGCTAGACTTGCCTGTGCCTCCCAAAACTAACGTAAGCTTAGTGGGCTCGTATAATCCGACCGCTTTTGAATTTAGAGATGACGAATACTGGGATCAAAAACAATTAAAGGTAGAGAGTTTTCAATGAAAATATTTCTTTTTTCTTGAAGGTATCTAGATGATATTGTTTAAAGTTTATGGGTAGGCCAGTGCAATACTGCTAATGGGTGTTTACTTAAGTAAAAGTAAATAAGAGATAAATTCATTTTAGATTTTAAAAGCCTTAATTGAACGCTATTTCTTTAAATATACGCTATCAATATCTTTTTGATAGATGTTAAGAATGTTGGGCTTCTATAATATAACCAATTAAAAATCAATCAAGGATGAACGAAAAAGGAATCTATTTTTTCTTTATGGTAATGCTGCTATGTACGCAATTAGCTATGGCTCAAAACCAAGTTACTGGTGTGGTGTCCGACGAAAGTGGATTGCCGTTACCAGGGGCGAATATTGTGGAAAAGGGAACTACAAATGGTGTAACAGCCGATTTTGATGGTAAGTACACTATTGTTGTTGCCGGTTCTTCTGCTGTTCTACAAGTGTCATACGTTGGATATTTAACGAAGGAAGTAGCTGTTGGCTCACAATCGGCCATTAGTGTAGTGCTTTCTGAAGATGCTGCCCAGTTAGACGAAGTCGTGGTTGTAGCCTATGGTACGGTAAAAAAATCGGATTTGACCGGAGCTGTTGCCTCCATAAAAACAGATGAAATCAATGCCACACCATCAGTGCGTTTAGATGATGCTTTAAGAGGAAAGGTATCTGGGGTACAAATAACACCTACATCTTCGCAACCCGGTGCGGCGGCTTCAATACGTATTCGAGGTACTAATTCGATATCTGGAAACAGTTCGCCACTCTTTGTTATCGATGGATTGATCGGAGCAGGGAATTCGTCTGACATTAATGTACTTGATATAGAGTCGGTAGAAGTGCTAAAGGATGCTTCGGCTACTGCCTTATATGGGTCGAGGGGGTCTGCGGGTGTAGTACTGATTACGACTAAAAGAGGTAAAGCAGGTCAATCAAGATTTTCATACGATGCCTACACGACCTTTCAATCCCCGACCCGTTTTTTAGATGTACTTAATGCCGCTGAATTTGCTGATTGGCAAAATGAAGTTCAGGGTACTGAGGCGTATCCAAACCCGACGTCCTTTGGAGAAGGAACCGATTGGCAAGAGGAAGTATATCGAAATGGGGCTCCAATGACTAGCCATACCCTATCAGCTTCCGGGGGAAATGAAAAAGCACAATATTTTGTTTCGGGTAATTATTTTAATCAAGACGGTATTTTTAGGGGGGGTAACTTGGAAAGGTATCAACTGCGGATGAACGGGGACTATCGATTGAATAAAATACTTAAAGTAGGCAATTCGGTAACGATTTCAAGAAGCTCACAGGTACCTAGAAGCAGCAATATCATTAACATTGCTGGCTGGTTTCCAACACTGCCTGTGTTCGATGAGAACGGAGAGTATACAATTCAAACAGCCAGTGCTGAGCTTAATGCCGAGAACCCTGTAGGCAACGCCGCTAAAAATATCAACTTAGACACTAGGACAAGAATATTGGGAACCCTCTATGCCGAATTGGAGCCAATTAAAAACTTGAGATATAAGTTTAATTTCGGTACAGACCTTTCATTGGACAAAAGTGAGAATTATGCCCCCTCTACGTTATTCACCCAGAGAAATGATGGAGGTACGGCGACCATAGAAAATTCTGAATACTTAAGTGTTTTAGTAGAACAAACCTTGGCTTATAATACGTCATTTGGTGACCATGATTTGGATGGGCTTTTTGGCTACACCAGGCAACGAATCTTCAATTCTGGAAGCGCCGTACAAACAATGGGTTTTACCACTGACTTTTTTGAATATAACAATATTGATGCTGGATCAGAGAGGTCAGGGGCTAGTTCATTTGCAAATGAATTTGGGGTAGAATCCTTCCTTTTCCGTTTGAACTACGGGTATAAAGGTAAATACAGAATTACCCTGAACGGTAGGGTCGATGGGTCATCCAACTTTGCAAAGGATAGTAAATGGGGAACGTTTCCTTCCGTGGCAGTGGCTTGGAATGCCGGCAGGGAAGAATTTATTGAGAATTTAAAAATTTTCGATGACCTAAAGTTCAGGGCGAGTTATGGTAGGCTGGGTAATCCCGCCTCGGGAGGCACTTCGCTGGCGAGGTTGGGTGCAGGTTTTACCTACCTGTTCGGGAACAGCGGCGATATTACAAATGGCATTGGATTGAACAGATTGGGTAATGATCAATTAAAATTTGAAACCACCGATCAATTGGATTTAGGTATTGATACTTCCTTTTTTAAGGATAGATTGCAAGTTACTTTAGATTATTATCACAAAGAAACGAACGACCTTTTCACAGACCAAGAAATTTTGTGGTTGGCAGGTGTTCCCAACGCCATAATTCCAACGAATTTCGGTACTATTGAAAATTCTGGATTCGAACTTTTCGTAAATTCCATTAATATTGATAAGGGCGACTTCCGCTGGGACACTAGCTTTAATATTTCGACAAATAAGAACAGCGTGGTTTCCATTCCCGATGAGGACGGTGAACTTTTGATAAATCGCTTTGGAGGGGTCTTGAATCAACCATCTGCTGTAATCAAAGAAGGAGAGCCTCTTGGTGCGTTTTATGGGTACATCCGAAATGGAATTTGGAATGATCAAGCCGAAATCGATGCCGCTGGAGTAGAGGGTCGGGGCGTTTTTCCGGGAGGAAAACGTTTTGAGGATATTAGTGGACCAGACGGGGTGCCTGATGGGGTAATTGATGCTGATGATCAAACCATAATTGGGAATCCCCATCCGGAGTTATTCGGGGGAATGAACAATACATTTACATATAAGGGGCTCGAATTTTCGATGTATTGGTCCTTTGTTTTGGGAAACGATATTTTTAATGAGACGGATTCTAGAATAAATACAGCTTTTGATAATAACGTAAGCGGCATGTTTGCCAACAGATGGACACCTGAGAACACCGATACCAACGTGCCCTCGGTAAGAGGAGTCTTTCGTACCGAAGTTGTACCGGAAACGGGAATTATTGAAGATGGCTCGTTTCTGCGCCTACGAAATATAAGCTTAGGGTATAACATTCCTACGAAATATGTGCCGATATTTCAAAACGCAAAGGTGTATATAAGTGGCACCAATTTATTGTTATTTGATAATTATAGTGGTTACGATCCTGAGATTAACAGAGGAAATGAAAACGCACGAAGAGGATATGATCAAGCACAGGATCCAGCCGTCCGTTCGTTTACCCTTGGTTTAAGTTTGACCTTTTAAATAATAAAGCGATGAAAAAAATAATAGTAGTGATTCTTGTGATATTCGCAGGGCTAGCAGCTTGTGATGATATCATTACCGAAAAACCTGTAGATTTTTTGGTTCCCGGCAATTTTCCTGCAAACGAACAAGATGCAATGGCGGCAACAACGGCGGCCTATACGCGCTTGCATAGTAGTATTATCTCATTTTATTATGGTTTTACCCCCAGCGATATTGCTTTTCAGGGGCAGCATAATATGCGCCCAGTATCTTGGTTTTTAGATCTTAATGCAAACAATGGTGATGCTACTGCCATGTGGCAAGAGAACTATCAGGGAATTGCACTTGCAAATACGGTCATCCAATTTGTACCTGATGTTGAAATGAACGATGAAGCCCTTCAAAAACGATTGGTTGCCGAGGCAAAGTTTTTGAGAGCCTTCTATTATTTCGAATTGGTGAGGGTATATGGAGGAGTTCCCATAATTAATGAAGTTGTTATTAATACCGAAGATTTGATTGGAATAACACGGAATTCTGTTGAAGAAGTTTATGTGCTTATCGAACAGGACCTAACCGAGGCCCTTGCGGCGCTGCCCAACGATTATGTTGGGGAGGATTTAGGAAGGGCGACAAAATGGTCGGCTACCGCCTTGCTGGCAAAGGTTCATTTGACTCAAGGCGAATGGCAAGAAGCCCGTAACAGGTCACAACAGGTAATCGCTTCGGGTATGTTCGGGTTGGTCGCCAATTATAACAGCCTGTGGAGTCAAAATGCAGAATATGTTCCTATGCCCGACAAAAACGGGAATTTGGTAAATGAAATAGTTTTTGATATACAATTCGAACAAAACGAGCGCAATGATTTTAAACAGAGTTGGACCGCTTCTAGAGACACCGAGATCGTTGGAGCAACAAATGCCGTGGGGGGTGGATGGGAAAATATGCTGCCTACAACAGATTATTTGGCCATGTTCGAAGACGGGGATCTTAGAAGAGAAATTAGCTATGTATCCGAGCTCAATGGCAATGTTCTTGAGTCCCCGAGAACACCGGGTGCCGGACCAATATCGGGGAAATATCTAAATGCTGATGGGGATCCACCTAAAAGCAATAATGGAAGTCAAAACACCTACGTAATCCGTTACTCCGATGTGCTCTTAATGTGCGCGGAGGCCGAAAATGAATTGAATGGACCTTCGGGAGCCTATCAATTTATAAATCAAGTAAGGGAGCGTGCCGGCCTGTCATCATTGGTCGGACTGGATCAAGGTTCTTTTAGGCAAGCGGTACGCAAAGAGCGCGCAACCGAACTCGGTTTTGAAGGGCATCGAAAGTTCGATTTATTGCGATGGGGTGTTTTCGTGGAAACCATTCGCAACGTAGATGATCCGCATATGGAAACGCCTGCGGCCAATATTCAAGAGCATCATATTTTGTTACCGGTACCGGCACGGGAACGAGAAATTTCCGAGGGAAGTTTGACACAGAACCCAGGATATTAAAAACGGTGCTGAAACCCTGTAAGTTTAGCTATATTAGTTTTTAGGAAAAAATAAGTAACATGACCGCGACAACAATCAAATTGTTATTTGATTTTTATGTAATAGTCTAAATAGAAAATATATGAGTTATTTAAGGCAATCGATTATTGTTCTTTGTACACTTGTTTTTTATGGATGCAAGGAGAACAATCCCACAGTAGAGGGAACGGAAAATAAGCCAAATATCGTTTTTATACTGGTTGATGATTTGGGACTCAAAGACCTAAGTATTACGGGCAGCACATTTTATGAGACCCCAAATGTAGACCAGATTGCCAAAGAGGGTATGGTTTTTACCCAAGGTTATGCAGCCAGTCGTGTCTGCAGTCCGTCGAGGGCCAGTATTATGACCGGGAAATTCACGGCGCGACACGGTATCACCGATTGGATAGGTGCAGCCTCGGGAACGGCATGGCGGGCGCATAACAGGCACGACAAACTACTTCCGGCCGAGTACGTACATAGCTTGCCGGCAAATGATGTTAGTTTGGCCGAAGCAATGAAAGCGGCAGGGTACAAGACTTTCTTCTCCGGAAAATGGCATTTAGGAAGTGATGGCTCATATCCAGAAGATCATGGTTTTGAAATAAACAAAGGAGGCTGGGATAAAGGAAGCCCGATGGGGGGTTATTTTTCCCCGTGGGACAATCCTAAGCTTCCGAATAAAGAAAAAGGGGAAAACCTTACGATGCGCCTGGCCAAGGAAACGGCAGATTTTATCAAACAGCACAAAGACTCTACTTTTTTCGCCTTTCTTTCATTTTATGCGGTGCACGGACCGATACAGACCACGGAACAAAAGTGGCAAAAGTACCGGGACAAGGCTGAAGAAGAAGGGATAGCCGATACGGGTTATAAGATGGAACGTGTATTGCCCATTCGTCAGGTTCAAGACAATCCCGTTTATGCAGGATTGGTCGAAAGTATGGATGATGCCGTAGGGGTAGTGTTAAAGGCCTTAAAAGATTCAGGACTTGAGGAAAATACTATAGTAGTCTTTACTTCCGACAATGGGGGAGTGGCTTCGGGTGATGCATTCTCAACGTCGAACCTACCATTACGTGGTGGGAAAGGATACCAGTGGGAAGGCGGTATTCGGGAACCTTATTTTATAAAAGTGCCCTGGTTAAAAAACGGGGGTTCTCAAAGTGATTTTCCCGTTATCGGTACTGATTTCTATCCGACACTTTTAGATCTTGCCGGGGTTGATTTGCTGCCAGAACAACATATCGACGGTGTCAGCCTCAAACCCATTCTAGAAGGAAAAGAAATGAACGTTGAAAGACCGTTGTTCTGGCACTATCCACATTACGGTAATCAAGGAGGAAACCCCTCATCGGTAATTCGTGAAAAGAATTGGAAATTGATCCATTATTGGGAAGACGATAGCGAAGAACTTTATAATCTCGCCTCTGATGGTAGTGAGCAATCTAATATCATAGAAGAGCATCCTGAAATTGCAAAGAACCTAAGTAAGAAGTTGTTGGATTGGCTTAAGGAAGTCGGAGCCAATATGCCAACAAAAGACCCGGAGTTTGACCCGAAACTGGCCGACGAACGACATAATAGTATCGTTAACGAGAAGTGGCCCACTTTGGAAGCACAGCGCCTCGAATTTCTATCGGAAGATTTTAGTCCCAATGAAGATTGGTGGGGGAGTAAAGTGACCAAAGATTAAAAGATTAGTATAACGCATTTTTGTCTGCATTTCCATTTGATAATGCGTACCGTATACTCTGAGCAGCAATGCCTTTGATTGAATTGTGGACTTGGCCTAACACTAGGAAAAGGTGCTGAAATATAGTAACTTGTTCAGCACCTTCGGTGAAGAATTCCAATGGTATAATTAAAGTCAATTCGAATGCCTCCATCCATGCTCGCCTTGTTGGCCTTTACACCTATTCTCTTGGCGACCATACTTCTTGTAGGTTTTAGAATCCCTGCTAAAAAGGCAATGCCCTTGGCATTTTTGGTTACGGTAATCATAGCTTTCTCGGTTTGGGACAATTCTTTGCGATATATTCTGGCCTCTGCCATTCAGGGGTTGTTCATTACTTTCGACATTCTTTATATTATTTTCGGGGCTATTGTACTTTTGAATTTGTTAAAGTATTCTAGGGCGATTCATGCTATTCGCGAAGGTTTTACCAATATCACAGGCGACCGTAGAATTCAGGTCGTAATTATCGCATGGTTATTTGGTTCCTTTATAGAGGGGGCTGCTGGTTTTGGTACTCCTGCCGCTATAGTGGCACCCCTACTAGTGGGGCTCGGTTTTCCAGCCTTTTGCGCAGTCATGTTAGGGATGATGGTACAAAGTACCGCAGTAACCTTTGGTGCTGTTGGTACTCCGATATTGGTCGGCGTGAGTGGTGGGATTCAAGGTCCTGAATTTACCGCCGAACTTTCAAGTTCCGGAATCGAGTTTTCCGATTACATTCAATTAGTTACTTCTCAGGTGGTCTTGTTGCATGCCATAGCAGGTGTGCTTATACCTACCCTTATGGTCTGTATGATGACCCGTTTTTTTGGTAAGAACAAATCTTGGAAAGAGGGGCTCCAAGTAATGCCGTTTACAATTTTTGGCGGACTAGCCTTTATTATTCCTTATGCGCTTACAGGTACTTTTCTAGGCCCTGAATTTCCTTCGTTGTTGGGTGCCCTTGTTGGAATTCCTATCGTGGTTTATGCCGCTAAACGAGGATTTTTAATGCCAAAAAAAGTATGGACCTTTGATGAGGAAAAAAATTGGCCATCCACTTGGATGGGTACCTTAAATGTAAAACTGGAGCAGCAGGATGCCCACAAAAGAATTTCCTTGACCAAAGCGTGGTTCCCCTATGTGTTGTTGGCGGTACTACTGGTTTTGTCAAGATTGGGGCAATTGCCGATTAAAAGTTGGTTGACCAGTGTCAGGATCAACTGGAACGATATTCTTAACACTTCCGTTTCCGCTTCAAGTAGTCCGTTTTATCTTCCCGGCACCATTTTGCTCCTGGTAGGATTGGTGACCATTATGATGCACAAGATGAAAGCAAGGGATGTGAAAATGGCCTTTTCCGAAAGTGCCAAAATGCTGCTGGGAGCTGGATTCGTGCTGGTATTTACAATCCCGATGGTTCGTATTTATATCAATTCGGGCATCAATTCCTCCGACTTGCCTAGTATGCCGATTGCCATGGCCGAATGGGTGGCAGGCAACGTCGGCGATGTATATCCCTTGTTCGCACCGAGCATAGGGGCATTGGGCGCTTTTATTGCTGGGAGTAACACCATAAGTAACCTTATGTTTACGCTTTTCCAGTTTGGGGTCGCCACAAAATTGGCTATGCCATCATTTATCATCGTATCCCTACAGGCCGTTGGTGCAGCTGCAGGAAACATGATAGCGATTCACAATGTCGTGGCTGCCTGTGCCACAGTTGGCTTTCTTGGTAAAGAAGGAATGGTGCTGCGAAAGACCATAATCCCAACAATATATTATTTATTGATAGTGGGGCTATTGGGACTTATAATCACTTCATAATTCAACATATGAAAGATTTTTTTGATAGGTTAAGGAAGGATGTCAAGGGCGATGTATTGGTCGATGAGTACTCTTTGGGCATGTATGCAACAGACGCCAGTATCTATCAGATAAAACCAATTGCTATTGTTATTCCGAAGGATGGAGAGGATGCGAAAAAAGCCATTGCCGCTGCTTATGCCCATAAGATTACCATTCTTCCTAGAGGGGCAGGCACCAGTCTGGCTGGGCAAACGGTAGGGAAATCTATGATTTTGGATTTTTCCAAATACATGAACGCAATTCTAGAAATTAACAAGGTTGAAAAATGGGTACGGGTTCAACCGGGAATGGCAAGGGATGATCTTAATGCGGTACTAGAGTCTTACGGCCTGCATTTCGCGCCCGACCCGGCCACTAGTAGTAGGGCCAATGTTGGGGGAATGGTAGGCAATAATTCCTCGGGTACCAAGAGTATTCTATATGGAAAGACTGTGGACCATGTGCTCGAAGTTTCGGTGATTCTAGCCGATGGAACAGAAATGTATTTAACAAATTGTTCTCCGGAGGAATATCAAAAGAAAAGTTTACAAAAAAATAAGGAGGGAGAGATTTATGCATCCTTCAAAAAATTGATAGATAAAAACGCTCAAGAAATAAAAGACCGATTTCCCAAGGTAATGCGAAGGGTAGGGGGCTACAATTTAGATGAATTTGTATATACCGACCAGTGGAATCTCAGCAAATTGGTCTGTGGAAGTGAAGGTACCTTGGCCACAACCTTGGAACTAAAGTTGAATCTTGTCGACCTTCCCAAGCATAAATCGGTTTGTGTCGTCCATTTTGCAGAAGTTTTGGAAGCTATTTCCTCGGTACGAACAATGTTGCCTTTTAATCCTTCGGCTGTGGAAATATTGGATAGCACAGTAATCAGGCTGAGTAAAGAAAACCTGACTACAAAACACCATTGTCATTTTTTGGAAGGCAATCCGGCGGCCATACTGATCGTGGAATTCTATGGGGATACCCTCGAAGATGTATTGGAAAGACCCCGACAAATGATTGCACAATTGCAGGCGAACAATTTTGGTTACGCCTACCCTATATTTCCGGAAGGTGATGCCTACGAAGATGTCTGGGTAATACGTAAAAAAGGGCTAGGCCTCATGTTGGGCATAAAGGGCAATAAAAAGCCCTTGGCCTTTATTGAAGATGCGGGAATACCATCCGAACATTTGCCTAAATATATAGATGAAGTATTAAAAGTATGTGCAAAACATGGTACGGAAGCAGCAATGTATGCCCACGCAAGTGTGGGGGTAATACATGTACGCCCCATATTGGACCTAAGGTTGACGGAAGATATTGAAAGATTGAAAAATATTGCCGAAGACACTTTTAAACTTGTAGTAAAATATAAAGGTTCATGGAGCGGGGAACACGGTGACGGTCTAGTTCGAAGTGCTTATAACAAGCGTTTTTTCGGAGAAATACTGTACGACGTTTTTTTGGAAGTAAAAAAACTTTTTGATCCCGACAACCTGATGAACCCGGGTAAAATTATCGAGGCCCAGACTATAGCGCATAATTTGCGCTATGGCACGGCTTATAAAGATCAAGAAGTAAAAACGGAATATAGGTATAAAGCCGAAGAAGGTTTTGCCGCTTCTGTACACATGTGTACAGGTGTTGGCGAATGCCGCAAGGTACTCGGGGGAACGATGTGCCCTAGTTTTAAAGCTACTAGAGACGAAGAACATTCCACAAGGGGCAGGGCCAATGCACTCCGTATGGCGATGTCGAATCAATTTGGTGCGGCCGGACTTTCAAGTCAAAGGCTGCACGACGTGATGGATCTTTGCCTCTCATGTAAAGCGTGTAAATCGGAATGCCCCAGTAATGTTGATATGGCCAAAATGAAAAGCGATACGCTACAAATGTATTACGACGAACACGGTATAACTTTCCGAGATCGGTTGATCAGGGATTCCGCCAAGGCGGCGGCCAAGATTTCGGGGTGGAAAGCGGCAACCGTCAACAAAATTCAAAAAAACAACTTCTTTCGATCCCTTTTGGAGCGCACTGCTAAATTTGATAAACGAAGAATATTGCCCGACTTCGCCAAAGAACCTTTCTACCAATGGTTTGCCAAAAACGCCCACAGGACCAATAAGGGTGATAAAAAAGTAGTACTGTTCGCAGATACCTATTTAAACTATCATGAACCCCAGATAGGCATCTCTGCCCTGCAGCTATTGAATTCCTGCGGTTACGAGGTCATTTTGGCCAATGTCGGTTGTTGCCAACGGCCTAAAATTTCACATGGATTTTTACGGGATGCGAAAAAAAACGGGGAAAGAACCATAAAGGGACTTAAGAAATATTTAGACCAAGGGTTAAAAGTTGTAGTCTGTGAACCCAGTTGTGCCTCATCGTTGAATGATGACCTGCCCGACATGATCGCCGATCAAGAAACGGCCGAGCAATTAAAGAACGGCATCATGATGATTGATGTTTTTTTAGAGAATGCCCTTGAAAACGGACTATTGGATGTTCATTTTGAACCGCTCTCGGAAGCTGTCGCCATTCATGGGCATTGCCATCAAAAAGCACTTTACGGAACGAATAGTATGAAATCGTTACTAAAGAATTCGGAAAAAAGTGTAACTGAAATTCCATCGGGATGCTGTGGTATGGCCGGATCTTTCGGCTATGAAAAGGAACACTACGACTTGTCAAAAAAAATTGGAAATGAAATTCTTTTCCCGAAAGTGGAGGAACTTAAGAAGGATCATGAGATTGTAGCCTGCGGATTTAGTTGTAGACATCAGATAGAACACTTTACCAAAGCAAAGCCAAAACATTTTGTGGAAGTTATAAAGGCCGTAAAAAATAATTGATATAATTTAACGGGTCATCTTTTCATGAAAGAAAAACATAGTAAATAAATTCAATAGAACATAAAAATAAAGACAATGGGAAGAATCGATGAGATGAAAACAAGTACAAGGGTACTAATGGGCCCTGGGCCAAGTGATGTACATTCTAGGGTATTAAAAGCTATGGCTACACCTTTGATCGGTCATTTAGATCCTGAGTTTTTAGAGGTTATGGACGATATCAAGGCGATGACCCAAGAAACCTTGCAAACACAAAACCCGTTGACCTTTGTCGTCTCTGCTCCGGGAAGCGCCGGTATGGAAACCTGTTTGGTAAATCTTTTGGAACCGGGGGACGAAGCGGTAATCTGTATCCATGGCGTTTTTGGAAACCGTATGGCGGATATTGCCGAACGCTGCGGGGCAAAGGTAATCAAGGTGGAGGCGGAATGGGGAACCCCAATAAAAGTGGATGATGTAAAAAAAGCATTAGAAAATAGAAATCCCAAATTATTGGCCATCGTACATGCCGAGACCTCTACGGGAGTTTTACAACCATTGGAAGAAATTAGCAAGCTGACAAAAGCGGCAGGAGCCCTTTTCGTAGTCGATGCGGTTACATCATACTGCGGTACAGATTTAAAAGTGGACGAATGGGGCATCGATGCCCTCTATTCGGGAAGCCAGAAATGTTTAAGCGCGCCCCCAGGACTCTCCCCGGTTACATTTAGCCAAAGGGCCATTGATGTACTTGACAACAGGAGAACCAAAGTTCAGAGTTGGTTTTTAGACCTATCCCTAGTAAAAAATTATTGGGCCGGCGCAAAAAGAGCCTATCACCATACCGCACCTATATCCGCAATGTATGCCATGCGTGAGGCCTTGCGTATTGTTTTGGAAGAGGGGTTGGAAAATCGTTTTAAAAGGCACCAAAGAAATCATGAACTGTTACGCGACGGCCTGGAAAGTATGGGTTTTGAGTTTTTGGTCGAGAAGCAGTACCGCCTGCCCATGTTAAATGCCGTTCATATTCCCGACGGTGTGAACGATACCGATGTGAGAAAACGTTTGCTGGAAGAATACAATATTGAAATCGGTGGCGGTTTGGGACCATACGCCGGAAAAATATGGCGCATTGGCTTAATGGGTGAAAGCTCCGATGCCAACCATATCAATATGCTATTGGCGGCCCTTAAGCAGGTAATGTGATTTTTCCCAGAGTCGTAGAAAGTAAAGGATCAAAGTAGCGCTTTTATTTTATGAGGTCTTTACGCTATTGTTTTTATCCTTTGTTTGATTTATTTGGATTCGTAGATTTTTGCAGATCTCCGACGAAGTATATTTTTGACGGCAAATAGTTTAATAGTAAATTGCGAGTCCGTGAGATAGGTATTTGATCGTTGATTCGATTTTCAAAGTTCAAGAAGATAAGACTCTCACGTAAGTGCGAATAGAAAATATGAAATTAATCGTAAGTGTGTTTCTTGCAATAAGTGTGTTGCTGGGTTGTTCCGAAAAACCTAAAAAATCGGAAGATCATTCAGCTAATCAAGAAACCCCCAACATTATTCTGCTAATGGCCGATGATCAAGGCTGGGGCGATACAGGCTATAACGGACATCCTAATATTAAAACCCCGAATTTAGATGCCATGGCAGCCAATGGGGCGGTTTTCGAACGCTTTTATTCGGCATCTGCGGTATGTTCTCCCACGAGAGGTAGTGTAATGACGGGAAGACACCCCCTTCGCTATGGTATATGCACGGCCAATTGCGGCCACATAAAACCGCAAGAAATTACGCTTGGTGAAATGGTCAAAGATTTGGGTTACACTACCGGTCACTTTGGTAAATGGCACTTGGGCACCCTGACACGGGATACAGTAGAGGCGAATCGCGGTGGTAGACCAAAATTCGATGCCGATTATGCCCCGCCGTGGGATCATGGTTTTGATGTTAGTTTTGTAACCGAATCAAAAGTTCCGACTTGGAACCCCATGATAACACCACCAAAATCATCTGGTGATGTGAATGGGGCGTTAGAAGAGGGGAAGCCCTTTAACACGTCGTACTGGACCGGGCCTGGCCAAATAGAAACCGATAATTTAATGGGTGATGACTCTCGGGTGATTATGGACCGGGCCATCCCTTTTATAGAAGACGCCGCAAAAGCGAAAAAACCATTTTTAAGTATCATCTGGTTTCATACCCCCCATTTACCCGTTTTGGCAGGAGACGATGACCGAAAGCCATATATCGACCTTTCCGAAGATCAACAACATTACTATGGCGTTATTTCGGCCATGGACGACCAGGTAGGTCGTCTTCGAGATAAATTAAAAGCCTTGGGAATTGCCCAAAATACGGTTTTGTTCTATACAAGTGACAATGGCCCCGAAGGAAAATCGACCATAGGGCGAACCCAAGGAATCACGAAAGGATTGAAAGGCAGAAAAAGAAGTCTTTATGAAGGGGGAATCCGGGTTCCCGGTATTATGGAATGGCAAGGTACTGTACGGCCAGGTACCCATGTGGAAGCACCTTGTTTTACATCCGATTATTTTCCCACGATAGCGAATATTCTGGGGGTCGATTTGAATAAAAATCAGCGCCCATACGATGGCGTCGATATACTTCCCATTGTTCAAGGAAAAGTAAAACAAAGGTCTGCCCCTTTAGCTTTTGAGTTTCAAAAGCAGGCAGCACTGATGGATAATGTATATAAGATTTATAGTAATGACAACGGGCAACACTTTGAGCTTTACAATATCTTGAATGATCCTGGGGAAGAAAATAACTTGGGCGATGATGAACCTGAAAGACTAAGCGAAATGGTTTCCGTATGGCGTAAATGGAAAACCTCTCAAGAAAATAGCGCTCAGGAAAATGATTATTAACATGGAGGCAATCAAATAAGCGATTTCATTCGCCGACACATGTTGTAAATTGGCGATTTTTTAAAAATTATTCAGACACCTTTAATTACAAAAAAGAACATTTATGAAAATAACACATTTACTTGCCGCGCTTTTGGTATTGCTTGTCACTTCTTGTAAGCCTTCCGGTTCGGAAAAGGATGGCAAAGCAACGGAAAAGCCCAATTTTGTTTTTTTGTTTGCCGATGATCAGACCTTTGAAAGTGTTAGGGCACTCGGTTTCGACGATGTTCATACCCCAAATTTAGACAGATTGGTTAACGGAGGGACTTCATTTACCCATGCCTACAATATGGGGGGGTGGAATGGGGCTATCTGTGTGGCGTCGCGGGCTATGATAATTTCTGGCTCTTATATTTGGAATGCCCAGGAGAAAAGTGAGGAATGGGCAAAAGGAGATACAACCGCCTTAAATCAAACATGGAGCAGATTGTTGGAGAAGCAGGGCTATGACACCTATATGACAGGAAAATGGCATGTGCAGGCTCCGGCCGATACCATTTTTAATGAGGCACAACATATACGCCCGGGAATGCCTAGAGACCATGCAAACAAATTGGGGGCTGGTATAAAAAAGTGGAAAGAAGAATCGGGTGATATGAAAGATTGGAACGACTACATGCCTGTAGGTTATGGTCGGCCAACCGGCCCGGATGACACAGAGTGGTCGCCCACCGATACGTTACAGGGTGGTTTTTGGGAAGGTGGAACGCATTGGAGTGAGGTGGTGCGCGATGATGCCCTGTCCTTTATTGAATCGGCGAAACAAAAAGAGGATCCGTTCTTTATGTATTTGGCTTTTAACGCCACCCATGACCCGAGACAGGCTCCGCAACGGTTTTTAGATATGTATCCTTTGGAAGACATCAAAGTTCCTGAAAATTTCTTGCCCGAATATCCTTATAAAGACGATATGGGTAATCCACCAGGACTTAGGGATGAGGCTTTGGCGCCTTTCCCAAGAACCGAGTATGCCGTTAAGGTGCACCGTCAAGAATATTATGCCCTTTTGAGTCATATGGATGAGCAAATCGGAAAAATACTCGATGCCTTGGAGGCTAGCGGTAAAATAGATAACACCTACATCTTTTTTGGTGCAGACCATGGGCTTTCCGTGGGCCATCACGGACTCATCGGAAAGCAGAGTATGTTCGACCATAGTATACGTATACCCATGATGGTAGTTGGCCCTGGCATTCCTAAAGGGAAGCTTTTAGATCAAGATGTCTATTTACAGGATATTATGGCAACCACTTTGGAGTTGGCAAACGTTGATAGGCCCGATTATGTACAATTTAATAGCTTTATGGATATCATCAAAGGTGAACGGGAAAAAAGTCATTACGATGGAATATATGGAGCCTATATCAATGTGCAACGAATGATTCGGAAAGACGGATTCAAACTTTTAGTCTATCCCAAAATAGAGAAGGTACTTTTATTCGATATGGAAAATGATCCGAATGAAATGAATGATTTGGCGGCAAACCCTGAGTATTCCGAAAAGGTCGAAACTTTATTTGCCGATCTTTTGGAGCTCCAAAAAGCAATGAACGATAAGTTGTCTTTACAGGAGATTTACGAGAAAATGTTGAACAAATCCTAAATAAAATTTATGTACAGAGCTTGTTTGTTATTTGTCGTAGTGCTGTTTTTGGGTTGTACTGGGACCGTAAAAACAAAAGTTGCCGATAACCGACGCCCCAATATCTTATTTATTCTGGTTGACGATCTTGGAAAAGAATGGGTGAGCGCTTACGGGGCGGAAGATATTGTTACGCCAAACATCGACAAGCTGGCCGAATCAGG
This sequence comes from uncultured Kriegella sp., assembly GCA_965368185.1. Classification (GTDB taxonomy): domain Bacteria; phylum Bacteroidota; class Bacteroidia; order Flavobacteriales; family Flavobacteriaceae; genus Kriegella. The sequence continues at coordinate 25,040 of CBDULZ010000020.1, read as the reverse complement.
AATGCTGTTCAATAATGTGTACTCCATGCCACAATGCACCCCGTCTCGAGTCACCATATTGACTGGACAATATCCTTTTAGACACGGCTGGGTAAATCATTGGGATGTTCCTCGTTGGGGCGGTGGCGCTCATTATGATGAAACGGTAAATCCTTCCTTAGTTCAAGAAATAAGAAGAGCGGGTTATAAAACCTGCGTTGCCGGTAAATGGCAGATCGATGATTTTAGGGTAGAACCTGATGCTTTAACCAAAGCCGGTTTTGATGAGTTTTGTATGTGGACAGGCTATGAGGCAGGTATAGAAGCTAGTGCCGAACGGTATTGGAATCCTTATATTTTTACAAAAGAGGGTAGCAAGACCTATACCGATGCTTTTGGACCCGATATTTTCCGCGACTTTATTGTTCAGTTTATGCAGGAAAATAAAGAGGACCCTATGTTCATTTATTACCCTATGGCTTTGACACATACTCCGTTGGTAAACACCCCCGATGAGTCTGCAACCGACAATTTGGGCAAACATAAAGCGATGGTCCGTTATACGGATAAAATCGTCGGAGAATTGGTAGAAGCGTTAAGAAGAAACGACCTGTTGAATAATACTATGGTTGTATTTACTACGGACAATGGTTCGACGAAAGGAATATTCGGCACATATAAAGGGCGAAAAATAAAGGGTGGCAAAGCGAGCACTACGGAAGAGGGAATTTGTGAGCCCTTTATCGTAAGTTGGCCCGGAAAGGTAAAAGCGAATCAGATATCGAATGCACTTATCGATTTTACCGACATGCTTCCAACGTTTATAGATATTGCCGGAGTCACATCTAAAAAAGAATGGTCTGAAGGTAATGCATCACACGTAATCGATGGCAAATCTTTTAAAAATGTATTGCTAGACAGTACCGAATCTGCACGGGAGTGGATTCTCGGAATGGGTGGCGGCAACAACGCCCGGCTTACTGAAAACGGTGTCGAAAACCAATATAAGTTTAGGGATAGGGTGCTTAGAAATGAAAAATATAAGTTATACATCGATTCGAATCGAGAAGCGGAAAAATTCTTCGATTTAACCACTGACCCCTATGAGGAAGACAATATTATTGATGCCGTAAACACAGAGGAGCGTAAAATTAATTTTGAACGGTTAAAAGCGGTAGTGGAATCTTTTCCTGTGAAGGATAATGACCCCAATTATCATGCAAATCCATCGCAAGAGTGGGATGTGGAAATAACGGCCGAAAGCGAAAGTTGGAAACTATGATTTAGAAAATATTACAGCTGATCGGTCAACATGATTATTCCTTTAGGTTCTCAGCTTTTAGATTTAACATTAGCTATTTGTTTTGTCGTGACTTGTAAATCACATTCGATACCAATCCAAGAACAATTAAAATGATACCCAAAAGACTCCATTTGGTATATGCCTCACCTAACCATATAAAACCGATAAGGCCCGTAAAAAGTACTTCGAGATATTTGAATGGTGCTACAAGGTTATTGGCAGCTATTTGAAATGCCTTGGTCATATAGAGTTGTCCTATAAAACCAAAAATACCGAGACCTGATAGTAGGAACCAATCGGTGCCGATGGGATTTTTCCAATAGGGTATCGCGAACAATCCGCCAAATACCGTAGCCGTGAACATAAAATAATTGATGATTACAGCTGGATGGTCACTATTCCCAATTTTACTGATTGTAATGTATACCAAGCCACTTAAAACGGCTGCAGAGAGAATAAGTAGTAAACCAATGGTGCTGACATTGATATCCAACCCTTTTAATACCAAAACGCCGGTAAAAGATATTAGAAAGAACAACCATTGGGGAGCCCTTATTTTTTCCTTTAGAATAAAGATGGCAAAAATAGCCGAAAATATGGGTGCCAGATATCGCAGTGAAACGGCGGTTCCTGTAGAAAGATATTTTAGCGACATAAAGAACAAGGTCATTGAACCGGTTCCTATCAAGGCTCGTAGAACCAATAGTTTTCTTTTATTTCCGAGTACAGGGAGTTTTAACCGGTAAATTATACCCATGGTTAACATTAGGGAACCAAAACCACGAAAGAAAACAATCTCATATACATGGTACTCTGCAAGTTGCTTCACCGAAATGTTCATTAGTGTAAAGGCCAGGGCACTTACAATCATGTAGTTAAGAACTTTTCTAATAATCATAGGCTCAGCTTAAAATTAGGGAACGGAATCGATTCATAGGAGCAAAAAAAATCCAACCCAATTTTCCTGGGTTGGATCGTATAATTTCCAATTATGAAATAGTTATCGGCGTTAGACCCTGGGTAAATCGCCCTCACCTTTTAGGGGTAATTCAGAAGATCCCATTAAATAGGTGTCCACATGATAGGCTGCTTGACGACCCTCTGAAATGGCCCAAACTATCAATGATTGGCCCCTTCTTTGGTCACCTGCAACAAATACACCGGGAACGTTGGTCATATAGTCTTTAATCGACGCCTTGATATTCGTTCTTGGGTCTTTTTCGAGGCCCAACTGATCGGCAAGGGTCATTTCAGATCCTGTGAAGCCTAAGGCTAAAAGTGCCAATTCACATTTCCATTCCTTTTCGGTACCCTCGACTTCTTTCAGTACCATAGCTTTTCCGGGCTCTTTTATCCATTCTACTTCAGCAGTAATCAATCCCTTCAAATTTCCATTTTCATCTCCAACGAATTCTTTAGTAGAAATGCTAAAAAAACGTTCGGCACCTTCTTTATGTGAAGAGCTTGTTCGCAAACGCATAGGCCAAAAAGGCCATGGTTGACCTTCAGGACGATCTGTTGTAGGCTTTCCTAAAATTTCAAAGTTGGAAACAGATTTGGCCCCATGTCGAAACGATGTCCCGATACAATCTGACCCCGTATCTCCACCACCGATTACAATCACATTTTTGTCGGTGGCCTTAATTTCTTCACCCAAGTCTTTCACACCATCGACACGCCGGTTGTTCTGTGCGAGAAAATCCATGGCTTGAACCACCCCCTTTAGATCTGCTCCTTTAATAGGAAGGTTTCTTCGTACTGTGGCACCACCACTTAAAACAACCGCGTCAAAGTCTGAGTTTAGTTGCTCGCCGGTAATATCTTTTCCAACATGTACACCGCATTTGAATTCGATACCTTCCTCTTCCAATACCGCCAACCTTCGATCGATGATGTGCTTTTCCATCTTAAAATCGGGTATACCGTATCGTAGCAAACCACCTGGTTTTTCATCCCGTTCAAAAACGGTTACCCAATGCCCTGCCCGATTTAGTTGCTGCGCGGCTGCGAGACCAGCTGGGCCTGAACCGACGATAGCTATCTTTTTTTCGGTTCTTTTAGCTGGTGGGTTTGGTTTAACCCATCCGTTTTTAAAGGCTGTCTCCACTATATTTTTTTCAATATTTTCAATAGAAACAGGGTCTTCGTTAATACCCAAAACACAGGCTTCTTCACAAGGTGCGGGGCATAAGCGTCCGGTGAACTCTGGAAAGTTATTGGTCGCGTGCAGAATTTTTGCCGCCTTGTCCCATTTTCCGCGGTAAACAGCGTCATTAAAATCAGGAATGAGATTGCCTAAGGGACAGCCGCTATGACAGAACGGAATGCCGCAATCCATACAACGGGCACCTTGTTCCTTTAGAGCTGTTTCCTTCATCGGAAGTGTAAACTCTTTATAATTTTTCACCCTTTCTTCTACTGGGGCGTATTCTTCTACTTTTCTATCGAATTCCAAAAATCCTGTAATCTTTCCCATTTCTCGATTTATATAGTTTCCATTTTTTCTTTTTCCAAACGAATCAATGCCTGCTTATATTCTTCTGGGAAGACCTTAACGAACTTGGGCAGACATTCTTCCCAATATTCGAGTATCCGTTGTGCTAGTGGACTAAGGGTAGCATTGTAATGATTCTCAATCAATTGCCTTAGTTCTGCAATGTCGTTATCCTCATCGACGGGCAATAGGTTTAGGCTTTCTGTATTGCACTTTTTCACGAACGTGTTGTGCTCATCGAATACATAAGCGATTCCGCCGCTCATTCCAGCCCCGAAATTACGCCCTACTGCTCCTAGAATGACAGCAATACCGCCAGTCATATATTCGCAACCATGATCTCCGATACCCTCTACTACTGCCTTTGCTCCAGAATTACGTACACAGAAACGCTCGCCTGCCTTACCGTTAATATAGGCCTCACCCGAAGTTGCTCCGTATAAGGTTACATTGCCCGTAATAACGTTTTCTTCCGGTTTTAAAGTTGACTTGTAAGGAACCTTGATGACCAGTTTTGCACCTGAAAGCCCTTTCCCGAGGTAATCATTGGTGTTTCCATTGACAATCATCGTGAGCCCTTTTGTGGCAAAGGCTCCAAAACTTTGACCAGCAGAACCGGTAAAATTAAGTTTCAGCGTGTTTTCGGGTAGTCCTTCAGCTCCATAAATCTTTGAAATTTCGTTACTCATGATGGCGCCTACAGCCCTGTCTGTGTTTTTAATAGGGAAATCTAAAGTGATCTTTTCCTTTCTAAACAATGCGGGATGTGCCTTTTCTATGATGTCGAATTCAATAGATCCGTGTACATCGTGCTGCTGTTTTTGGGTGTTGTAAAACTTGGTACCGGCCGGCACATCTACTTGATATAAAATAGGCGTAAGGTCGATACCTGCTGCCTTATAATGCTCAATGGCTTTTTTGCGATCAAGTTTCTGTACTTGACCGACCATTTCATTGACTGTTCTAAAGCCTAATTGCGCCATGATGCTTCGTAGTTCCTGGGCAACGAAATACATGTAGTTAACTACATGTTCTGGCTTGCCCTCGAATTTTTTGCGTAATTCAGGGTTTTGGGTGGCGATACCTACGGGACAGGTATTCAAGTGGCACACGCGCATCATGATACAACCAGAGGCCACTAAGGGCGCTGTTGCAAAACCAAATTCCTCAGCACCTAAAAGACAAGCTATCGCAACGTCTCGACCAGTTTTTAATTGACCGTCACATTCCAATACAATCCTATTTCTAAGGTCGTTCAGTACCAATGTTTGCTGTGCCTCTGCAACCCCAAGTTCCCAAGGAAGCCCGGCATGTTTCAAAGATGTAAGTGGTGATGCTCCTGTTCCTCCGTCAAAACCAGAGATAAGTACTACATCGGCTTTAGCTTTGGAGACACCCGCCGCAACGGTACCTACCCCGACTTCAGAAACCAATTTGACATTGATACGTGCTTCACGATTGGCTGACTTCAAGTCAAAAATCAATTGTGATAAATCTTCGATCGAATAAATATCGTGATGGGGAGGAGGGGAAATCAAACCTACGTAAGGGGTTGAATTTCTTGTCTTGGCAATGGCCGGATTTACTTTAGGTCCTGGTAATTGGCCGCCTTCACCGGGTTTGGCCCCTTGGGCCATCTTTATTTGAATTTCCTTGGCACTGGTCAGGTAGTTCGAAGTAACGCCGAACCTACCGGAAGCTACTTGTTTAATGGCGCTGTTTCTCCAATCGCCGGATGCATTTTTGTAAAAACGGTCTGCATCTTCACCGCCTTCACCAGAATTGCTTCTTCCGCCGATGCGGTTCATGGCAATGGCTAGATTTTCGTGTGCTTCTTTACTGATCGATCCATAAGACATGGCACCAGTTTTAAAGCGCTTTACAATTTCGGTCCACGGTTCCACTTCCTCCAAAGGAATGGGGTCGTAGTTAGAAAACTCGAAAAGCCCCCTGATGGTCATAAGGTTTTTAGATTGCTCGTTGACCATTTCAGCAAACTCCTTATAAGTTTCCGGTTCGTTACTGCGTACCGCTTTTTGAAGTTTAGCAATAGATAGCGGATTGAACATGTGCTTCTCGCCATCTCTTCTCCAGCGATATTCCCCACCAATTTCAAGATCGAGATTGGCGGCTATTTCTTCTTTGGAAAAGGCCTTTGCATGCCGCTTGGCAATTTCCTTTTCAATTTCATACAAGCCGATACCCTCTATTCTGGTAGGGGTGTTGGGAAAGTATTTTTCTACTGCCTTTGTGTTTATACCGATACACTCGAACAATTGTGACCCTCGGTACGAATTCAAGGTAGAAATACCAATTTTATTCATCACCTTCAATATACCCTTGCCAATTGCCTTGTTGTAATTCTTGACGGCTTCTTCGAAGGTGTATTCGGTAATGTCAAGCTCTTCTATTTGTTCACCGATAATCTCATTAACCAGATAAGGGTTAATGGCACTTGCGCCAAACCCGAACAATAGACAAAAGTGATGAACTTCACGCGGTTCGGCAGATTCGATAATGATGCTTAATTTCGATCTTTTACCCAACCTTTGAAGACCGCTATTTACAAAAGAGCAAGCTAGAAGGGCGGGAATCGGAGCCATCTTTTTACTGACACTCCTATCGGACAATATGATGATATTGGTTCCTTCGTCTATGGCTTTTGATGCTTGATCGAGAATGCTTTCCAAAGCTTCTTCCAAACCATTGTTTCCTTTGTTTATTTCATAAAGGATGGGAATCGAAACTACTTTATAGTCGGGACTCGCATCGTAGTTCTTGATTTTATCGAGGTCTTCTTTTGAGATAACAGGGTTCTGAATCTTTAGCTTTCTACAATGTAGCTCGGAAGACTCGAAAATGTTGGTGTCGCTACCCAGCGTAAGGCTGATATCGGTAATCATTTCTTCCCGAATACCGTCTAAAGGTGGATTGGTTACTTGGGCGAAAAGTTGTTTAAAGTAATTATAGAGGAGTTGTGGACGTTCCGATAGCACGGCAATAGGCGTGTCAGATCCCATTGAACCAATAGGTTCTTTGGCAGTTTTTCCCATTGGAAGAATAATCGTATTTATATCTTCCAAGGTGTACCCAAAGACCGATTTCCGTTTCTCAATGGTAGCTTCCCCTAAAAATAATGGGCAATCGTTATAGGGGATATCCCTAAGGTGAACCAAATTCTTATCAAGCCATTTTTTGTACGGGTGTCGTTGGGCAATTTCTTCCTTGATTTCTTCATCGTTAATGATACGTCCCTCTTCCATATTGACCAAGAACATTTTACCAGGCTCAAGTCTTCCGTGTAGCTCTATATTTTCTGGAGCTATTTCTAAAACACCGGTCTCTGATGACATGACAACATTGCCATCTTTGGTTACTGAATATCGCGAAGGTCGCAGACCATTTCGGTCTAAAACGGCCCCGATATAATTTCCATCCGTAAATGGAATGGAAGCAGGCCCGTCCCAAGGCTCCATCATACATGAGTGATACTCGTAAAATGCTTTTTTAGCCTCTGACATTTCCGGATTTTTCTCCCAGGCCTCGGGTACAAGTATCATCATGACCTCGGGCAACGAACGGCCGGTCATCAATAAAAGCTCCACGACCATGTCCATGGTGGCAGAATCTGATTTCCCGGGCAAAATAATAGGTAGAATATTCTTTATTTCATCGCCGAACCAATCACTCTTTAAAAGTTCTTCCCTAGAACGCATGCGGGAAACATTGCCTCGCAAGGTGTTTATTTCTCCATTATGGCACATATATCTAAAAGGTTGTGCCAAATCCCATGTAGGGAATGTGTTGGTGGAAAAACGCTGGTGAACCAATGCTAATCGGGTAACCACTCTGGGATCCATCAAATCTTTATAATAAAGGCTGATATCTTTGGGCATTAAAAGCCCCTTGAATATGATAATCTTGGTCGATAGACTAGGAATGTAGAAGTATTTGCTTTCCGAAAGTTTCGAGGCGATAACCGTATGCTCCGTTACTTTTCTTGCTATGAACAGCTTTAGGTTGAATTGGGCGTAATCTTGATCGGCGTTCTCTTTACCAACAAAGACCTGTCTTACAAATGGCTCGGTTTCCATGGCGACTCGCCCGGGGATTGATTTGTTGACAGGTACATCACGCCAGCCCAATAGTTGAAGCCCTTGTTTTTTGATATTTTCTTCCAACACCTCACAGCAATAGTTACGTTGGTTTTCTTTTTTTGGTAAAAATACATTGGCAACGGCATACTCACCTGGTTCCGGTAATTCAAAATCACAAACATCATTAAAAAAGGCATGCGGAATATCTATCAAAATTCCGGCACCGTCACCTGTTTTCCCATCTGAACTTACTGCACCGCGATGCTCTAGCTTATCCAATATTTCGAGTGCCTTATGAATAATGTCATTCGACTTTTTTCCTTTCAGGCTACAGATGAACCCTGCACCACAATTCTCATGTTCAAATTCCGGGAGATATAATCCTTGTTTTTCCAGCTTCATAAATTAGGGTATTTCCTCAAAAATAGCATTCTTTCTGAATTATTTGCCTTGATTCGGGTTAAATGAAATAAAAAATTCAACGAATGGAATACAATGTTAAATAATATTCAAAAATGGATTTTTGGCAGTGTTAATTTATCATTATGACAAAAGTAATGTAAATGAATGTTCTTTAAAACGTTTTTAGGGGGTCAACAGTTAAAAATAATGAATTTGACAAGTTTGTACCCCTATTTTTTTCTGAATTGGAATTTTTTTAGCCGAATTCTGGAGATACACCCCTTTTATTTTATGGGCTACTTAGTTTTTCGGTTCGTGTAAGATGGTTTAATCCCTTAAGATACTTCTCGAAATTACGATTTTTTGAATCTCCGAAGTGCCCTCATAAATTTGCGTTATTTTGGCATCACGCATCAACCGTTCAACATGGTAGTCTTTTACAAATCCGTTGCCGCCGTGAATCTGTACGGCTTCTATGGTTGTATCCATGGCAACTTGCGAGGCGTATAGTTTTGCCATGGCACCTGAAAGATCATAATTGATTCCATTATCTTTTTCCCACGCAGCTTTGTAGACCAAGTGGCGTGCGGCTTCTATTTGGGTGTGCATGTCTGCCAATTTAAAAGCAATGGCCTGGTGGTTCGCTATTTCTGTACCGAACGCTTTTCTCTCCTTTGAATACTTTTTGGCCAGTTCATAGGCTCCGGCAGCAATGCCCAAGGCCTGGGCAGCTATACCGATGCGCCCTCCCGCAAGCGTTTTCATGGCAAATTTGAATCCGAAGCCATCATCACCGATCCTATTTTTTTTGGGAACTTTGACGTCATTGAAGTTAAGGGAATGGGTATCACTACCACGTATGCCCAATTTATTTTCCTTGGGTCCTATTTCAAAACCTTCCATATCTTTTTCTACGATAAGTACATTGATGCCTCTGTGGCCTTTCTCCCTATCGGTCTGCGCGATGACCAGGTATACCGACGCCGTGCCGCCGTTTGTAATCCAGTTTTTTGTACCGTTCAAAATGTAATGGTCGCCCATGTCAATGGCTGTTGTCTTTTGAGAGGTCGCATCACTGCCTGCCTCGGGCTCCGACAAGCAAAATGCTCCAATGATTTCACCAGACGCCAAACGGGTCAGGTATTCTTTTTTCTGTTCTTCATTTCCGTAAGTTTCCAGTCCCCAACAGACCAAAGAGTTGTTTACCGAAACTACTACAGAAGCGGAAGCATCGATTTTTGAAAGTTCCTCCATGGTAAGTACGTATGAGAGCGTGTCTAAACCGCTACCTCCGTAGTCTGGGTCTACCATCATGCCAAGAAAACCAAGTTCTCCCATTTTTTTGACTTGTTCTGTCGGGAATTTTTGTGCATCATCTCTTTCTATTACTCCGGGAAGCAATTCATTTTGAGCAAAATCCCTTGCCGCCTGTTGTATCATCAATTGCTCTTCAGATAAGGTAAAGTCCATAACTTAGTGTGTTTTGCTTGTATACAAATATAATGGTATGTGTGAAAAACTGACCGACTTTTGAAGTATAGTTTTTACGATAATTTGACATGACCATTAGAAAAGCTTTCAAACCAAATCTATATTTTTATATTTGTTCTTATTCAATCTTTCAGATCGATTTAAATTCAAAATTATGAGACAACATTAACTGTGAAACGAATAGTTGAATGAACGGGTTCAATTCGAATACGTAACAATGATGTTTCTATAATTTTAATCGCAATTATCTAATGAAAGAATTACTTAGTGCCTACGAAAATAAACCGCCTGAAATTGTTTTTAATTGGAGAGATCCAGAAACTGAGGCAGAAGGTTGGACAGTAATAAATTCCCTAAGGGGAGGAGCTGCTGGAGGTGGTACGCGAATGCGCGAAGGTTTAGATATGAACGAAGTACTGTCGTTGGCGAAGACAATGGAGGTGAAATTTACGGTGTCCGGTCCACCTATCGGTGGTGCTAAATCGGGTATTAATTTTAATCCGAACGACCCTAGGAAAATTGGAGTGCTTGAGCGGTGGTACCACGCTGTATCTCCTTTGTTAAAAAGTTATTACGGTACCGGGGGTGATTTGAATGTAGATGAAATTCACGAAGTTATCCCCATAACGGAGGATGCGGGAGTTTGGCATCCCCAAGAGGGCGTTTTCAATGGACATTTTAGGCCCACGGAAGCAGATAAAATAAATAGGATCGGCCAACTTCGTTTAGGGGTCATAAAACCGTTGGAACGGCATATGTACTCCCCCGATATTTCTAGAAAATATACGGTCGCAGATATGATTACAGGATTTGGAGTAGCAGAAGCAGTGCGACATTATTACGATATTTTTGGAGGAAATGTCATGGGAAAAAGGGTGGTAGTTCAAGGTTTTGGAAATGTCGGAGGTGCCGCTGCGTTTTATTTGTCCCAAATGGGGGCCAAGATTGTGGGTATTTTGGATAGGACTGGCGGAGTTATTAAGGAAGAAGGATTTTCCTTTGAGGAGATACGTTCTTTTTTCCTGAACAAATCGGGAAACAATCTAATGGCCCCTGCAGACCAAATGATACCTTTTGAGGAAATTAATAAACAGATCTGGACCTTGCCTACAGAAATATTCGTGCCTTGTGCCGCATCTAGGTTGGTTACTAGGGAGCAGATTGGAAAGATGATCGATACAAAGCTGGAAATGATCTCGTGTGGAGCGAATGTTCCTTTTGCCGATAAGGAGATTTTCTTTGGGCCTATAATGGAATACACCGACCAAAGAACAAGCCTTATCCCCGATTTCATATCAAATTGTGGAATGGCAAGGGTTTTTTCCTATTTTATGGAAAAAAGAGTAGGCATGGATGAAGAATTGATATTTAATGATACTTCAGGGACTATTAGAAAGGCAATTTTGAATATCTTTAAGCAAAATCAATCAAAAGTAAATTTGAGTAAAACAGGATTTGAAATAGCGTTAAAACAATTAATTTAAATTAATCGAACTGAGTATGGAGACCATAATCATTATTGTGTTTGTAGTGGGTTATTTGGCCATTACAATGGAGCATAACCTTAAAATTGATAAACTTATTCCGGCTTTGGGCATGATGGCCATTCTATGGGCGATCATTGCCTTGGCCCATTTGCCCGTTTTTGAGGTAAATGCTGATCTAAAAGAGCTGGAACCTTCACACATTGACGAAATGTTGCTCCACCATTTAGGTAAGACGGCAGAAATACTGGTCTTTTTATTGGGTGCCATGACCATTGTTGAAATCATCGATTATTTTGACGGTTTTGCAACGATCAAGGGCTATATAAAAACAAAAAGCAAACGTAAATTGCTCTGGCTTTTTTCAATTTTGGCTTTTATACTGTCTGCAATCATCGATAACCTTACGGCAACTATTGTATTGGTCACCATACTTCAAAAAGTGATTATCGATAGAACTACACGCTTGTGGTTTGCCGGTATGATTATCATTGCCGCGAATGCAGGGGGCGCCTGGTCACCTATTGGCGATGTAACAACCACCATGCTATGGATCGGAAATAAGGTGTCCGCCGCCCAATTGATAGAGCATGTTTTGGTACCATCCATTGTTTGTATGGTGGTTCCCGTATTGTTTGCAAGTAGATATTCGGCTTTTAAAGGAGATATAGAAGCAGCGGTGGAAGACGTAAATGAGGGCCCAAAATCGAAATTCGGATCGACTATGTTGTACTTAGGTTTGGGAGCGATCGTATTTGTTCCGTTCTTCAAAACAATAACCCACTTGCCACCTTATGTAGGTATGATGTTATCATTAGCCGTTGTTGCCACTTTCGCCGAAATCTACAGCAGTTCCAAGTTTACCATTTCAGATCCGGTTGATGTACCCGGGGAAAGTGATTCGGTCGGTCACCATAGTCCCGTACACCATTCCCTGTCTAAAATCGAGATGCCGAGTATCTTGTTCTTTCTTGGTATCTTATTGGCCGTAGCGGCGTTGGAATCGTTGGGTATGTTGTTTCATTTTGCCGAGACTTTAGATCAAACGATGCCCATGCTAGGTACCGAATCGATAGGGGAGCATGTTTCCGATTTGGTAGTTTTGTTCTTAGGCGTCGGTTCTGCCATTATTGATAACGTGCCATTGGTTGCGGCAAGTATGGGAATGTTCTCCGTTCCGATCGATGATCCCGTTTGGCATTTTATAGCTTATTCCGCTGGTACAGGGGGCAGTATGCTTATTATTGGTTCCGCTGCTGGCGTGGTTGCCATGGGAATGGAAAAAATCGATTTCTTCTGGTATTTAAAGAAAATAGCATGGTTGGCGTTCGTCGGATTTATTTCTGGGGCGGTAACTTTTATTTTAATTCGAAATTTAGTTCTCAACGCATAATTTAATCGACAAAATGCCGTTATAATGGCAAATTAATAACCCAGAATACTATGCTATTGTTTCAAGACCCCGCAGCGGGGGAAGTTGTATCGGAAGAAAAGACCCTTTCGGTAGTTGATCTTATTATAAATGGGGGAACGGGAAGTGTCCTTATTATCTCGGTGCTTTTTATCATGCTGTTCGTGGCCCTCTATATTTATTTTGAGCGTATTTTCGCTATCAAGGCGGCCTCAAAGATTGATAGTAATTTCATGAACCAGATTCGTGATCACGTGACCAATGGCAAATTAGAAGCGGCAAAACTTCTTTGTGCACAGACAGATTCTCCGGTGGCACGATTGACCGAAAAAGGAGTTTCCCGAATAGGAAAACCTTTAGATGATATAAATACGGCCATCGAAAATGCGGGAACCCTTGAAGTATATAAACTTGAGAAAAACGTAAGTGTTCTGGCCACCGTTGCAGGGGCTGCACCAATGATTGGTTTCTTAGGAACCGTGATCGGAATGATTTTGGCATTCCATGAAATGGCTTCCAGTGGAGGCCAAGCGGAAATGGGGTCTTTGGCATCCGGTATTTATACGGCGATGACAACGACTGTGGCCGGCCTTATCGTTGGTATTATTGCTTACATAGGATACAATCACTTGGTGAACAGAACGGATAAGGTGGTGCATAAAATGGAAGCTAACGCAGTGGAGTTTCTTGATTTGTTGAACGAACCGCTATAGGCATATGAAATTAAAAGGAAGAAATAAGGTAAGTCCAGACTTTAGCATGTCATCAATGACAGATATTGTTTTTCTGCTCTTGATTTTCTTTATGCTTACCGCGAACTCTCCCAATGCGTTGGATCTTTTATTGCCAAAGGCAAGGGGAAAATCGACAAACACGCAAAATGTTTCAGTAAGTATTGACAAGAACTTGCAATATTTTGTGAATAATGAGAGAATTAACGGAGAATATATTGAAATTGAATTAAAGAAGGCTTTAGAGGGTCAAGACAAACCCACTATCATTTTAAGAACTGAAGAGAGTGTGGCGATAAAAGAAGCGGTTCATGTTATGGATATTGCCAACAGAAACAATTACAAAGTTATCTTGGCGGTACGCCCCAATTAAGGCTGGGGGTGCTTTAAATATCGATATGATGCGTTGCCGCGTCTGGACCTCCAAGGAAACAAACAACTAGTACCGATTTGTTGTACGTTTTTGTTCGATTTGATCAACGATATTATTCAAGAATATTAAAATTCAATTGAGATAATGTCATTCTTAGATACGAGACACAAGAAAAAATCTTTTACACTTACCACAGCGCTGTTAAGTGCCCTACTACTTTTGCTTTTTTATATAGGTTTGACTTATTTGGACCCGCCAGAGGAGAACGGTATTTCCGTGAATTTCGGCACTATGGATTTTGGTAGCGGTAATCAACAGCCAAAAGAGAAAATACGATCGGAACCTTTAGAAACGCCCCCGGTAGAAGCTACAAAGCAAGAAGAGGTCGTGGAGCAAGTTGAAGAAATTGCCGAAGAGGTTCCCGAGGAAACAGTGGCGGAAGAAGCACCGGCTGAAAAAGTATTGACGCAAGAGAACGAAGAATCCATTAAAATTAAAAAAGCCGAGGAAGCCAAGCGAAAGGCCGAAGCAGCTGAAAGAGCGGCCAAGAAAAAAGCCGAGGATGCCGAGAAAAAGGCGAAGGCCGAAGCGGCCAAAATAGCACAGCAAAAAAAGGCCGCAGAGGAGAAAGCCCGTATGGAGCAGGAAGCCAAAAAGAAAAAATTGGATGCACTGATGGGAGGGCTCAATAAATCGGATGGCACGGCCACTGGCTCTGAGGGTGATGACAATAAAACAGGGGACAAGGGCCAACCCGATGGCGATCCTTATGCCACTAGTTATTACGGTAGCCCGGGATCTGGTAGCGGAACGGGCGGTTACGGCCTTAACGGTAGGTCTTTAGTGAGCAAAGGTCAAGTAAAACAAGACTGTAATCAAGAGGGTAGGGTGGTCGTCAAGATAGTGGTCGATAGAAATGGTAATGTGATCAGTGCCACTCCAGGTGTAAAAGGAACGACCAACAACGACCCTTGCTTGTTAGATCCTGCCAAAAAGACGGCCTTTAAGCACAAATGGAATTTAGATTCCAATGCCCCTAGCCAACAAGTCGGGTTTGTGGTTGTCAACTTTAAATTGGGAGAGTGACCTATACCGAAACCGTAGATTGGATGTTTGCCCAACTTCCGATGTACCAGCAAAGTGGAAAGACCGCATTTACAGGAAAGCTGGATAACATCTTGGCATTTTCCGCTCATTTAAATTATCCAGAGAAAAAATTCAAGAGTATACATGTTGCCGGTACCAATGGAAAGGGTTCTAGCAGTCACATGCTCGCCTCCATACTTCAAGAAGCCGGTTATAGGGTCGGACTCTATACCTCCCCTCATTTAAAAGACTTTAGGGAACGTATAAAAATCGATGGCAAGACGGTTTCAAAGAGTTTTGTAGTAGATTTTATAGAAAATAACCGTTCTTTTTTTGAAACTTTCAAACTATCATTTTTTGAGATGACTGTGGGTATGGCTTTCGCTTATTTTGCCGAGGAGAAAGTAGATATTGCCATTATCGAGGTGGGCTTGGGTGGCAGATTGGATTCTACCAATATCATTAGACCAGAGGTTTCGCTGATTACTAATATCGGAATGGATCATGTCGATATGCTGGGTGATACCCTAACAAAAATAGCATTTGAAAAGGCAGGTATTATCAAAGAAGGTGTTCCCGTGGTTATTAGCGAATTTCAAGATGAAATTGCCGACACTTTTAAGGAAATTGCCCAACACCGGAAGAGCAATATTGTTTTTGCCGACAGAGTTTCCCATGAATCCTATAAAACATCGTTGCTAGGCGAGTATCAGACTAAAAATATAAAGGGGGTTGTTGCTACTATTCGGGAGTTAAAGGGCTTTGAAATTTCAGAGGAGAATATAAAAGAGGGGCTTTCGAACGTGATTGCAAATACAGGATTAATGGGGCGATGGCAAGTGCTTAAGAACTCGCCCACCGTAGTTTGTGATACGGCACATAATAGTGCGGGTTTATCCTTGGTATTAGAGCAGGTAGGGCAACAGAAATTTGATAAACTTCATTTTGTAATCGGTTTTGTTAAAGAAAAAGATTTAAACGGCATATTGCCCTTATTTCCTGAAAAGGCAATTTACTATTTTTGTGCACCCAACGTTCCCCGGGGCTTAGATGTAGAAACCCTTCGACTTCAGGCCAGGGAGTTTGGATTAAAAGGGGAAAGCTATCCGTCAGTGAATGCTGCATATTCCAAAGCCCTCCAAAATGCCATAAAAACAGATTTTATATTTATTGGAGGAAGTACTTTTACTGTTGCGGAGATTGTTTGACATCACCGATCGATAATTCGGTATTTGAAAAGTTCGATTTTGGGGCTTCACAAACAGGGCATTCATAGGTCTCCGGAAGCGCTTCGAAAGATGTGCCAATTGAAATATCGGCCTTGGCGTCTCCGTAACTTGCATCGTAAATCGTAAAACATGATTGGCATTGATGAATCTCGCGCGTCGCCGCGACCACTTTCTTCTTGGGGGCTTCTTGCTTCTTCTCGGGTTTACCCAATTGTCTGAAGTAGTGCTTGCTTAGCTCCATCAATAGGCCCGGTAGCTCTATTTTATCTACATCTTGGGCATAGGCCTTGTAAATTTGTGTGTTGGGATCAAAATTTTTAAAATGCAATACATTGTAAGTAGGGCGTACATCAAAATCTTTAACGATTGTCGGTAATGTATTTTTTTCGATAACCACCGACGAAAAATGTGTCCTTTTTCCGGCTTCATTGCTGATGCCAAAGGTGAGCCCGTATGTGCTAATGTCATTTTGGTCAAAACTACGTACCAAGAAGTTTTTGAGTTCCATGGCTTCTTTGTCATCGACTGGCAAGTGCCAGTTCATTTCCAATTGTGAATGGCGTACATTGATTCCTTTCTGGCCTAGAAAACGCTCAAGCTCTGCCCGTGAGTCGCTTTTTATGCCCTTGATTACAAACGATTTCCAAGGTGTGACACACATTTTCCCGATACTATTGTCCAAACAAAAACCACATAATTCTTTTAGAAACTCTAGGTCGTATCGATTATTACGCCAATAAAGACCTAGCCAATATTGGTCGAGTCCCATACGGTTCATACCCTCGTAGTATGGAAATTTCAAATAAGGTATTACCAATTCCTTTTCTATTGTTCTATTGTTGGTGTCGAGTTTCTTATTAAGAATGAAAAACAATTCTTCAACGTCGTTTACATCCTCATAAATTTCTTCAATGGCCTTGGCCAAAATGGTAATATCCCAACTGTATACCAACACAGGGTAATAGGCCGATTCTTTCCAATGAGGCAATTTGATATTCAGGTACCAATAATCTTCATGTTCAGAAGCGATAAAGTTGAGGTTCCCATTAAAAATAGGGACCAATCGCTGTTTTGGGTCGGTGATATTTATTTTCAATTTCGGAAGAAAATCAAAGCCTTCCAATATATAAAGATAGGTAGAGCCTTTTAGCCAGTGGGTCATTTCAAAGATGTCGGCCGACACATAAGAGGAAACAATATTCTGGTAGCTGCGCTCGGCAATAATATCGGTATTGAACTTCGATATTTTCTCCAATTGTTCCTCCGCGGCGTTTTGCAAGGGAAACAATAAATCTTGTCTTGAACCGAAAAAAACTTCTTTCAACCCACCCGCTTCCAACATGGCAATGATATCTTTAAGTTCTCCTGGGGAGGTCACCCCCCCTTTGATTAATATGCGGTGTAAATCATCGTTCATAGTCTTGATATTAAGGGTTGGCAGTCTGTAGCTGTAGGTTGAGTATTTCCTGTATTTCCGGTTTGCAACTACCGCAACCAAGACCGGCACCTGTTTCGGAACAAAGTTTGGAGAACTCTCCACAACCATTGCGAATTGTGTCGATAATATTGCCCTCTCCCACTTGGCTGCACGAACAGACTAATTTTCCTTTCATTGGCACCGAACTGGCGTTTCCGCGTAAAAGTTCGTTTCGCTTTTCCGAAAGTTCGATTTTTTCCTCGATCAGTCTCTTGAATTCGGCAAATTCATTTTTGTCGCCCATCAATATGGCGCCCAGAAGGGTATCGTCTTTTACGATGCATTTTTTATAGTACCGTTTGCTGACATCCATAAAGATAATCTCTTCGTAACTGGTGTCGTTGGCGGGGGCATTCACCATGCCCAGACTACAAAGGTCAAGGTTTTCAAACTTTAGAATATTCATGAGTACCGAACCGCTATAGACGCTTCCATAGTCGCCCATTATATATTTTGCAGCGATATCGGCCTGTTGTTCGGCTGCCGAGGTTATGCCAAAAAGACCATTTTTGAATTCCGCAATTTCCCCAAGAGCAAAAATATTGGGTTCACTGGTCTGCAAATATTCGTTGACCTGAACCCCTCGTCCCGTTTTGAGGTTGGCTTGTTTTGCAAGTTCGATGTTTGGGCGGGTGCCGATAGCGAATACGATTGCATTACATTTAATGGTTCTGCCCGTTTTTAATGTAACTGTCAATGAATTCTTGATGCCTTTTTCTTCGAATACTGTGCTTACCTCATTGTCGAAATAGGTTTTTATGCCCCTCTCAGCCACGTCTTCAGCCAATAGTCTACTGGCTATGTTGTCTAACTGTCGCTCCATTAGACGCGGAGCCCGCTGAATAATACTGATATTGACATTCTTCTTTTTAAGTGCCGCTGCTAGCTCAAGCCCTAAAAGACCCCCGCCGACTATAACCACATGTTGTTCGGAGTCAGGAAGTCCAGTGTCTTGTAAGTAGGTGCGAAGTTTGTCGGCATCCCCCCGTTCGCGCATGGTGAAGCGTCCGGGCATTTTTATTTGCACATCACTGGGGACAAAGGCCCGGCTTCCAGTAGCCATAATTAAAATGTCATAGCTGTGTTCTATATTGAGGTCATCGATGACCATTTTATTTTTAGCATCGATTTTTGAGATGCCTACCCCGGAATGTAGGTGTACTTTAAGTTTTTGAAGCTCCCCTTTCTTGAGTTTTTCCAAGGCTTTCCAAGAAAGTTCTTCGCTCACGTATTCGGGTAGGAGTACCCTATTATAGAAAGGGTCGTCTTCTTTAGAAAATACGTGCAGTTCATCAATTTCATTTTTCTCTCTATACGTTTGTACAAATCGATAAGCTGCGGCTCCGGCACCAATAATCAAAATTTTCTGTTTTGGCTTTAGATACTTTTCGACGGATACTGCGCAATACTTAAAATCGGGTTCTTTAGAAACCGGGTCTATCAAATCGTTGGTGATATTATTGGCCCTTCCAAAATCATTATTAAGTAGTTTGCCCCAGTGCATGGGCAAAAAGACTACACCTTCGCGAATATCAAAATTCACCTGAACTTTGACCTGCACCTGCCCCCTTCTACTTTTTATGACGGCAATGTCTCCATCTTTAAGCCTGTGCAAATAGGCGTCTACTTTGTTTATTTCGAGGTATGGTTCAGGAATATGGGTCAACAGCCGTTGTACTTTTCCTGTTTTAGTTCGGGTATGCCATTGGTCGCGGACCCTACCTGTATTTAGTATTAATGGATATTCGGGAGAGGTCGCTTCAGAACTGTTGTATAGTTTTTGGGGTGCATTGAAGTGTGACTTACCGTCATTGGTAAAAAAACGGCCGTCGGTAAATAGTCTAGGTGTTCCTTTATGGGTAACATGTGGTACGGGCCACTGAAAACTGCCCTCATTTTTCAATCGTTCATATGATAAACCGGAAATATCGATTTCTGTGCCCTTTGTCAACAGACAATGTTCGTCGTATACTTCAGATGCGTTTTGATAATCAAAGCCTGAATAGCCCATTTTTTGTGCGAACCGCCATAGAATTTCAGCGTCGGGTATTGCTTCCCCCGGAGCTTCTATTACTTTGGGGAGGTAACTGATTCGCCGTTCCGAGTTGGTCATCGTTCCTTCTTTCTCCAACCAGGCTGCAGCCGGTAAAAGTAAATCGGCAAATTTGGTGGTTTCCGAATTGTGGGAAATGTCTTGAACAATGACAAAATTGGCATTTTTTAAGGCCCTTTCCACTTTATGCACGTTTGGCATACTTACGGCAGGGTTGGTACAGATAATCCAAACTGCCTTCATTTTTCCACTTTCAAGGGCATCGAACATTTCGGTAGCGGTATACCCGGGCTTGGACTGTATTTCTTTTCCGCCCCAGAATTGGCTTACTTCCTTACGATGCTTTGGGTTGCCTAATTCTCGGTGTGCCGCTAAGAGATTTGCCATACCCCCGACTTCCCGGCCTCCCATGGCATTCGGTTGTCCGGTAAGGGAAAATGGACCTGCTCCTGGTTTTCCTATCTGTCCGGTAAGTAATGAAAGGTTCATTAGGGAAACGTTCTTGGAAACTCCGATGACACTTTGATTAAGTCCCATCGTCCACATGCTGATAAAGGCTTTGGCATTGCCGATGTATTGGCCCGCTTTGCGAATATCCTCTACATCAATCCCGCAAAGATCGGCAGCTTTCCGAAGTGAAAGCTGAAAAGCACTTTCTTTACATGCTTCGAAATTTGCCGTATGCTTTTTAATAAAACTTTTGTCTATTTTTTTCTTTTCGATTAGCCAACGTGCAATAGCGTTAAAAAGAATCACATCGGTTCCCGGTAATATTTGTAGATGGAGGTCAGCTGATGCACAGGTTTGTGTCTTTCGTGGATCTACAACAATAATCTTTACGTTCGGATTTTCTTCTTTATGTTTTTCGATCCTTCTAAAAAGAATAGGGTGGCACCATGCTGGATTGGCACCAGCGATCAAAAAACAATCGGAAAGTTCTATGTCTTCATACGAGATGGGTACCGAATCTTCTCCCACGAGTTTTTTATACCCCACAACGGCAGAACTCATACAGAGCCTAGAGTTGGTATCAATATTGTTTGTGCCTATAAAGCCCTTCGTAAGTTTGTTCACCAAGTAATATTCCTCTGTGAGGCATTGGCCCGATACATAAAAACCGACACTGTCAGGACCATGCTTTTCTATGATGCTCTTAAAGACGGAAGCGGCCCGGTCAAAAGCCGTATCCCAATTAATACGTTCCAACGGATGGTTTCTACTCCATCGCATTTCGGGGTAAAGAATACGATCGCTCACATCCTGCGCTACGTAGTTGAGGTTTTTTCCTTTAGAACAAAGCATGCCTTTATTGACCGGATAATCAGGGTCACCTTCAACACTAATATTTCCTTTGTTATCTTGATCTACCAAGATACCGCAGCCGACTCCGCAGTAGGAGCAAATGGTCTTATGTACATTCTTTTTCAGCATAAAGTTCTATATTGAAAGAATACCATCGATTCAAAGCACAAAAATACGTAATTAAGTATAAATACGTAGTTTTTTATCGGTAATTGTGAGGGTAGAATATTATTAATATGACAATTTTGGGGTTTGCGAAAATGGCTGTTGCTAAATAAGAAGGTGAATGCTACAGCCTAAATTTAAGGTACTAAAGTAAGAACCAAGGTGCCGGCTTGAAGACTGTAAGCACTTTTGAAAAATAATGGATTTTCTGTTTTTTAGAAGAAAGTGGTCGGCTATCAATATCCACTGAACCCCGAAGTTTGAGATTTTTCCTGAAACTTGTCAGCAAAAAAACCGCTCTACTGAACGGTTTCATTATTAATTCTTATGAGTTGATATTTCGATCAGATGCCCTTGAACGAATTTTTATTTAAACAAACCGGATGCCATGTCTTCCACATATTTCCGCCACTTTTTCAAAATTTGGTGGACCTGGAGGTAAATCGCTTAATTCGGTAAACATATACTCGATGCCCGCTGGAAATGCACTGGTTATCATTTTTGCTTTCTTCGTTCCAACAACTTTCCATGAGTGAGCGATGTTTTTTGGGGCAAATGCTATATCCCCTTCCTCGAGAACGATCGTTTGCGACCCTATTAAAATTTCAACTTGTCCCTTGATAACCCGAAATATTTCATCTTCTTTGGTATGGATATGGGGCGGGATTCCCACACCGGGTTCGACATCGTCTACCCATTCTACTATCTGATTGCCGGTATCGCTCCCAACCAGCTTATGCGTTTGAATATCTCCGATAACATTGTAGACCTTTCCCTCATTATTTTCGACGATTTTAGGGTTTGCTTGTGTGGTTTCATTGGAAATTGTCTGGTTGGCGCAAGAAACGGTTGGAATAATTGTAAGGCCTATTCCAAGGCTGGTAGTTTTGATAAATGTTTTTCTGTCCATAATATAACTTTTGGGCAAGTTACTATCTGAATGGCTATCCATTTATGTGAAAACCACGGTAAAAACATTGATTTTCAGAACTATTAACTCTTTCTAATAGCTGAAGGGGTGTTTCCTGTATGACTTTTGATGAAGTAATTGAAATAATCGGGAGAGGAAAAACCAAGCTCAAAACTGATTTCCTTGATGGCTTTGCCAGAAAACTTTAATGCATGTCTAGACCGCATGAGCAGTTGCTCGGTTATGATGTCTTTGGCGCTTACATGCAGCGTTTCCTTTACGCATTCATTTAAATATTTCGATGAAATGTTGAGAAGTTGCGAATAATCGTTTACTTGGTGGAATTCCGATAAGTTTTTGTCGACCAACTTTTTAAACTTATAAACGATATTCGATTTGCTGCTGTTCGATGTAATAATAGATTTTACATTGCACTGTCCGTCGCAATACACAAAAAATGTATTTAGAAGGGAAAGTATGGCATCTTCTTTATTATTGAGCGAAGATGCAATGAGCTCGTCTAGCATTTCAAGGATAGATTGCGTTCTTTTCGCAATACCGGGACTTAAATTTATCTTGGGAATCTCGCCAGAATTAAAAAGCCGTACTTCATTGATGTGCAACTTGCTTAAAATAGGTTCATTTAAAATTTCTTTGGATAGATACATAATGTACCCTGAGCTGAAACTGGTGTTTTTACTGAAAATCTTCCATTCATTTTTAGGGTCTAGAAAAAAAATGGCATTGGAAACATTCTTATAGGTAATTCTATCTATTTCTATACCTTTTATCTCATCTTGGATCCAACAGACCGTATAAAAACTCCCTTTGGGTTTGGCCGTATGTTTTTTGACGATTCTTGATATGTTTACCGGGTCGGTTTTCATTTTATATTATTCAACACTATATGATCTAAACAAAAAATCTAGTATGCCGGATGTTATGGTATTTATAACTATAATTCTAAAGATATAGATTCGTTCTGAAACCGCCATAAAGAGTTTTCGGAAAATGGACAAGAACATAAAAACCAATGCGCGGATATTAAATTTATAGAATAATTTACATTTCAAGATACCTGTAAAAGAGGTGCAAATCCTTATTCTTATTTTTTCAATAAATGGTCGACTGAAAATCTGTTTTTGGCGATGTTTTGTATAATGTAGGCGAAAAAAGCCAGATGTATAAATTGAGGTGTGAGTGCACTCCAATTTTCAATTAAAGTGGTGCCAAATATGAGTATAATCATTACCATCGATGCCGCAGTAGCTGATATTCTGGTAGCCAGACCAGCGATAAGCAATATGCCCAATACAAACTCTGCAATAGGCAAAACATAGCTGAAGGGCAATACAACCATTTCGGGAAGCATTGCTTTTTCGAATGATTTGAGCATCCAATCACTAAATAGCTGCAGTTTGGGAAGACGGACCAATCCGTGGCCGAACATGCTTACCCCAACCCCAGTTCTTAATATTAGATAGGTAATTTGTGTGTTCATAGATAGTTATATTTGAAAATTTAATGGGCCAATTCATTCTACGGCCTGATTATAACAAATTAAATCAAAGCACCATTTGCACCAATCACTTGACCGGAAACCCATTTAGAATCATTGCTCGCTAAAAATATAACAACTTTTGCTATGTCTTTTGGTTTTGCAAGTCGATTAAAGGCATTCATCGCTTTTAATCTATCAATAAATTCTTGAGATTTACCATTCAAGAACATTTCAGTTTCGGTCGCCCCAGGCGCAATAGCATTTACTGAAATTCCCCTGCCAATTTCTTTCGAAAACACACGGGTCATTTGCTCAACGGCTGCCTTAGATGCTGAATAAAGAGCGTAATTGGGAAACATTAATTTAACGGTACTTGAAGATAGATTAACAATATTTCCATTGTCGGCCAGTTTACTATGTGCTTCCTGTAGTGTGTTGAAAATGCCCCTAACATTGATTTCAAACTGCCTCGTGAAATCTTCTTGAGAATTGTCTTTTAACAACTTGGCGACGAGTATGCCGGCATTGTTGATTAGAACATCTATTTTTCCGTAGCGGTCTATGGTACTATCGAACAAGTGAGTGACTTCATCCTTTTTGCTTACATCAGCCTTAATGGCGTAGGCGGTTCCCCCGTTATTAATAATAGTGTCAATAGTAGCTTTTGCTTCAATTTTACTTTTTGAATAGTTTATAATTACTTTAGCGCCATTTTTAGCCAATTGAATGGCAATTTCTTTACCAATACCCTTTGATGAGCCTGTTACTATTACTGCTTTATCTTGTAAAGTCATATCGTCTTTTATTTAGTGGATTAGTTAATTCTTTTAATCGGTTAATGGATAGAAATGCTAATACCAAGGCCATTGCCAAAAGAATTATTTTAAGTTTTGGTCTACTGAAGAACTATACCCTCTACACTCAATTTTTCTTCAAATAAATTGATCAATCCGGTATTTTTAAATTGTGTTTCAACACCTTTATTGGAGAAGTTCATAAAAGAAACTATTACATATCCCGCACTTTTTAACTGTTTTAACGCTGACTGCGGCCGCACCAAAAATCCTGAAAGCGTTATATTGTCTTCCTGCCGTGGATGCCAATGATTACTTCGGCATCGGGGTAAACCATAACGGCAATAGTTCACTTATGTTTCCAAGTGCTTTTCCTAGTTCGATTTTTTGATAAAATCCTTTCTTTTGTTATTTGAATTTGTCATACTAAATGAGGTATTATTAAACATACTATATAGTATGTTTTTGGATAAAAAATTATGTTCTGATTTGATTTAAATACAAAGAAAGACCAGATAAGTATGCATCAAGAATGAAATCATTATCATATAATTTACGAATGCCACGAATGCCTTCAAAGGCACTTATAAGGTAAATGGCCACCGCTTTGCTGGAAATATTTTTGACGATCGTATTTTCGGCTTTTCCCCTATCTATCAGATATATCAATGCTGACTGCCACTCTTCAATTATTCTTTTCAATGCTATTTGATAGGCCACTTCATAATCGGATATTTCATTTATCAAATTATTCATAG
>CBDULZ010000019.1:0-62382 GCA_965368185.1 uncultured Kriegella sp. | reverse complement strand
ACACTTATTTTGTAGAACTTTATTAAGCCTTTCCCTAGGAAGTTTTATTAACGCTAAATTCCCTTGACATACCTACTTTGTCTTTTCTACATACATTTCGAACCAATTCCGTTGAAAGATTGTAAACGCCAAATAAAGGACGAGTCGGTCATATCAAACTCCCTTAATGTGATTATAGTGTCAATTGGGGGTGCAAATAAATTTCTATGAAATGCTTCAAAAGCAATCTAAAGACCGAATTTCATTGCTTTTCCTTTTTCCCCTCTATTAGTAATTGCCACAGATCAATGGTCAACTCACTTCCAGTATCTGAATTTGTATAACAGACATATCCCATTTTAAGGTCTTTATATACTTCGAACATACATTTAAAATCTCCATTGTTGCCACCATGGAAAAAGGTTTCGCCATAATCCGATTTCCTGACAAAAATACCGAGACCAGCC
Organism: uncultured Kriegella sp.; assembly: GCA_965368185.1. Lineage (GTDB taxonomy): Bacteria > Bacteroidota > Bacteroidia > Flavobacteriales > Flavobacteriaceae > Kriegella. The sequence goes on along the minus strand of CBDULZ010000019.1, from coordinate 61,936 downwards.
CCTTCGCGATTGTTGGGGTCGTTCCAATATTGAGGGTCATGCATATAACCCTTGGTCAGGGCAAAAGTAAGCTCATCGGGCCTACACTCGCAAAAATATTCTGGAACAAAATGTTGAATATCATTTACCAATTGCTGCGCCTCGGTCAGTTTATCCCTATTACATCCTCACCTGGCAAATTGACCAGCATACCGTTTCGATCTCGATTCAAAATTCTACCCAACGCATTCCATGAAGCAAAAGTTACCACTTTGCCAATATACCCTTCTTGCTTGTTGAAAAACTCAAGAATATTTTAGTTGGGCTTGTTCGGATAACCATTGGAATCGATTTTTGGGTCATAATACCCGCAAAGTTTCTCACTTCGGCCTGAATAAGAGAACCAATATCCCTTTCTCAGATTAACCTTGTTGCCCAACTTGCGATTACCATAAAGTTGTCATTTAGCAACTATGGTCTTCCAAAAGAAAGGCATCAATTATTTTCGTCTTTGCATTGGTTTTTCAGCCTAAAACTTCTTGTTTTTGTTCAAAAGCGAATCTGCCACATTAAATACCTCTTGCCAGCGCATGCCATCTACAGAAATAAGAATAATATTCTCGGCTTGATTTTTTTGGGCAGCAACATTATAAGTCATAAAAAAATATAGAACAACAATATAATTTTTCCAGTCACTGATTTCATGATACAGTTTTTAATGGTTAAGGCTCTTGAGCCTAAAAATGGTCTTAAGGGGGTAATGGTCGGAAAGAGTATCGGTTACAGCATCTTTAATTACGTTTACTTCCTTACAAACAGCTTTAAGTCTTTTCGAAATCAGTATATGGTCAATTTTCACATAATAATCCAGTGAAACCGAGGGAAACACTTTTGTTGGAAAACTAGAATCAAATTGCTTATGAAAAAGAGGATATCCGTCAAAAAATCCTTCCTCGAGAAATGATCCGATAACTTTATAGTCGATTTCGTTGCTATTGTTCAGATTTCGAAGCTTTTCATTATTTTCTTGTTTGAGATACATCCTATCGCGAATGCCCGTACGAGCATAGAATAAACTGTCATGCGGAGAAAAAGCATTAAAATCGCCTAAAACAATAGTCCGTTCCTTTAGTTTATTTTTTTTCTCCAAAAGTTCCCTAACGGCTTTGGCCTCATTTACCCTTTTTTCGCGGCTAAAGGGAGAAAAATGAACAACAAAAAAATTAATCCCATTGATTTCAGCATACAAACCGCCGTGGTGCATGCCCTCAATAAGACGATGAATGTTTTTGATAGGATGCTTTGAAGAAATACCTACCGGATACCCATTTTCTTTAACAATTGCAGCATACGGATGCCCCCATTTTTTTGCCAATTGGGTCAAGGAGTCTTGCGTATAGCCGTTCAGTTCTTGAAAGGCGATTACATCTACATCTTGTTGAATTGCCCATTCTACAAATGCATCGCGCCGTTCCACTTGACCTTCAAAACCATTCCAGACATTATATGTGATAACAGAAAATTCATGAGTCTTATCAGGGGAAAACGATGTGTTTAGAAATATAAGACCCGCAAACGCAAAAAACCAATACAGACCCTTCATTGCAATGTATATTTATTTTAATTGAAAAACCGTGATAACCGCAGCATGATCGGAAGGAAACATAATGGGATGATAGTCAATGACCTTAGATTCTAAAGCCCTAAGGGACTTACCTTTGTAATAAATATAGTCGATTCTGTCCCTCAAACCATATTTATCGGATGAAGTAGCCGCCCTGGGTGTCCACGTAAAACCGGGGTCGCGCAGTGGATCGATATGCAATTCTCGATAACTATCTATAAAGCCAGCTTTTACCATTTCCCTGCTTTCGGGCCAAGACACTACTTTATCATAATGAATTGCCTTTGTTCGCTCCGTCCAATCAAAATGGGAGCCTATATTAAAATCACCGCCCATAATTATCGGTAAAGCATCGGTGTTTTTTAGATAGGGGTCAATTTCTTTCAGTATCTGCTTAATTTCTGAGTGTCGGGTCGCGGTCTCACTGGCAATCAATTCTTTCGCACCCATATTTTCTTTAATAATACTTGAACTATAATCGGGTAAATAATGGAGCCAAGTGTCGAAGTAAACTACTTCCTTCGTCGGGCCGATTTTTAATTTTGCCCCACCAAAATTGAAAGGTTTAAAAGCTTTGACAGTTTCCGAAATGGGATAACGGCTCATTATTGACAAGTTTGAGCTTATCAAATAAAAATGATAACCCAAGGCATCGGCGATTACTTCCCCCGAGCCATAGGTTTCTATAAGCCCTACAATATCGGCATTGGTAGATTTTATGGTTTCGATCACCCGCTCTACCCCTACTTCTTGTCCATACCGATGCCCTCCATGCCAAATATTCCATGCCAGCACCTTTAAATGTTTTGGATCATATAATGCGTTATCGCGTACGGTATTAGGATAAAACGGGATATACAAGTTTTTTACCTCTTTTGACGTGAGTGACCGGCCCCATACCTTTACCTCATCGATAAAACCATTAAAAGCGTTCCACTGCGCATTGGAGCCATATTCCCATTTTTCATCAGATCCACCTACCACTGTTGACAATTCGGTTTCTAAGCTACCCAAACCAGGAGTATTGTAAATAGCCGTATTTTCTCCGTCGAAGTACATCCAAACTTCTTGTTTCTCTCGTTGGACCGTGACGACGATTTGATGCCATTTTCCATCATTTATTCGTTGTCTTTTTGCAGTTGGCTTATAACTATAGCTATTTTTTCCATCGTTTAATTGCAACGCCCAGGCCCCGTTATCTTGGGTATAAATCTGCCATCCTATGGCTGACGTATCATCGGCCTTTTTGTTCCCCATAATGGGCGTTCCCATTCGGGCACCGGGTAAGGTCTTGACCCAAATTTGCACAGAAAAAGATGTCTGGGAATTAAAAATCGGTATCTTCCCCTTTTGCAGTTTTACTGGCCTTCTCATTGCCGCATTGGCGGAAAGATCAAGCGCCTTACCCATCAAGCCTTCGGTAAATTGCGATTGTTGTAGATCAACCATATAAATGGCATCTTCTTTTGCGACAATCGTTTCTTCAAAAACCTCAGCGTCAAAACCTAAGTAAAAGTTGGGGTCTTGCGCATTCGACGAATTTGCAAACATCAGCCATACCGCAACAACAAAAACTCTAATTATATTCATAGTGAAATTTTCATTATTCCCTTTCCTTAAAAATTACATTTCTACTACTTATCGAAGCGGAAAGCCTTGGTGCATCAGGATGATTCTTTTCCTGCGGTGTTGGACGAACGAATTTACTTTCCTTTCCTTCTATTTTGATAACACCCTTGGCGTCAAAAGTCAAATATGCGAAAAGCGAATCTTCGTACATGGCCCTGCTATCATCGGAACCATATCCCGCGCCTACATAATAATAGGATGCACTATTCATTTGAAAGTAATGCACGTTATTGATAAAACTATGGTCATCAACATGATGATGACCACAAAAACAGGCGATAACCTTTTGAAATTCAGTACGGTTGTTGGCATCGTCAATCACTTTACGTACGGCGAACCTGCTGGGTGAGGACCAACCGTCCCAAATTTCGTCAAAAGCCTGATGTGATATAATTATACACTGTTTGTCGGTTTTCTCCAAATCTTCCCGTAGCCATTCGATCTGCTCCGGATTCACAAGGCTCCTACGGGGCTGTTCGATATAAAAATTGGCGTTGCCATAATCTTTATATTCCCCATCTTCCATGATATAATTACCATCCATCACCACAAAATGAAAATCACCTTTGTCAAAGGAATAGTAATTCCGCTTCATCCCGAAAAAATCCATAGCCTCTTGTTTGGTACCTTTATCCATATCGTGGTTCCCCAAAACATGATATTTTTCTCCGGGATATGAATTCCAAAGATCAATGCACTCCTTGCCTTCAGGAGTTGGGTGGCAAAAATCGCCTCCTTGCATTATAAAATCTAGCTCTCGTTGGGAAGCGTCGTCAATAAATATTTCCAAGCGCTCCAGTCCATCTTTGCAAAAACCATGATGTACATCGGTAATGAACCCAACTTGCACAGGTTGCGACGTCACGTACGTTTCTTTTTCCCTTGGGGCAAAACCAAAGGAATTTATATTGCCGAGTCCCATTGCCGTAGCTCCCAATCCTAGTTTCGCCATGAATTTACGCCGTCCTTGCATATTTCATTTTTTTAAGTTCTTTAATTTAACCGCTAACCTTATTTGAACGGGCGGCCGCACATTTGTCCAACCAATCATTTGAAAAGGAATCAACATCCCCAAATCTTTTTACACTAAACGCCGAATAGTCGAATGGGTTTGTTCTTCCCGCTGCCAATTCGGCCATACCCAGACCTACTCCACCTGCAACCGAAATTCCTGCTCCGCAGCAACCAGATGCCACCAAAAATCCTTCAACATTCGGTATTTTACCTAATACAAGCTGTGAGTCGGGGGTGTATCCCGAAAATCCCGCCACATAATATTTTATACCTATATCGTAAAATCCTGGAAAAAAGCGCGCCAAACGCTCCCCATTTTCAATTAGGTCATTCATGCCTTCATCATCACTGAAAACAAAATCAGAAATATCTCGTGGCACCTTTTTCGGTGATGTTACCAGAGATTTCCTTTCCCGAATGCCAAAAAGAAGACTTCCTCCCTCAGGACGGGCATAAGCTTGTGCATCGGGCAACAATACCATTGGCGAATCGATCGGAAAGCTATCGGCCCGTTCCGTAATCCAATACTGACTTCTTACCGGAGCCATAGGAAGTCCGACACCAACTTCATTGGCCAAAATAGGGGCCCAGACACCAGCGGCATCGATGACGCAATCGGCGTGTATATTCCCATCGGTGGTCTTTACGCCGAAAACTTTTGCACCATCTTTCAATAATGCCAAGGCCTCAATACCCAATCGTATTTCGGCTCCTTGTTTCTTGGCACAGCGGGCAAAAAAAGTACCCAACATATATGGGTCACAATAGGCTTCATTGGGGACGAACCCGATTTTCAAGGCCTCGTCCGTTTTGAGCCAAGGAACTTTTTTTTCCGCCTCCTCAGGAGAGATATAGTAAGCCTCTTGATCGAATTCTTTTGCAATTTGCATCAACTCTTTAAGTTCTTCGACTTTGGCTTCGCTTGCTGCAACATGCATCATACCCGAATATTTGAAATCAAGGGTCTCACCCAATTGGCGCTCCATTTCCGTTGCTACCTTAAACGTTTCTATGGTAAGGGGAATATAAGATCGCTTGGAACGAACCATGGTCATTAGGGCCGCTGCCCTACTTGTCGCCGCATTATTAAGCTCGTTTCGCTCTAACAAGACAACCTTTTTATTAGGGTTATTTCTGGAATAATAATAGGCGATGGCGCAGCCAAAAATGCCCCCACCAACAATTACAAGATCTGCTTTTCGGATGGTCTCGCTGTTCTTATCCATAAATAGTTTTGTAGTTGTTTTGCTTCATCTTTGTAGGCTTGGCAAACCTAGGTTACTAGCTGTTTATCAATACTTTTATGGTTCCATTTCAGTGCGGCCAACCCACCTGCCACAAAAGACATAATGACGAAAAAATTAAAGAGATTGTCCCATCCGAAACGTACATTGATCGCCATAACTACAAATCCGGAAATCATTTGCCCTATTGAACCAACACCGTTGATAATACCCGCGGCCATGGCAGCACCTTTTTTTCCGCCAACATCCATAGACCCAGCGGTGCATATCAAAGAATCAGGGCCATAGGTGAATATGCCGATCATGGCTATGCTGAATATTGTTGCCCATTTTCCCAAAGGCGCTAAATGCGGATGTGCCAAACAGGCCAACCCAAGGGCAAAGAGCATAATCGCAACCGTACTGAACCGCTTTGATTTAAAAAGTTTATCAGAGCTGTATCCGGCAATAATTACTCCAAAAAATCCGATCAATTCATAGACCGACGAAATATACCCGGCATCGCTAACTTCATAATTCAACCCCTTTTCAAGGTATATGGGCAGCCAAAAGAGAAAGGCATAGCGCGTCATTTTTAAAATGAAATAACAGCTTGAATAAATCCAAAGCGATTTATTTTTTAAAAGCAGTGCCAAAATTTTCAGCTTTTCTCCCTTAGATTCCCCCTCGAACTTGTATTTGTCTTCGACAATTGCGGGCAAATTGACATCCTCCGGGTTATTCCTCGTAAAAAACAGGTAAAGCAGTGCAATGCCCATAAGAACTATCGAAGGAAAAATAAAGCCTCTCTTCCACCCCAATTGGGAGAGGAAATCCATATCAAATGCCACATAAGTGGCAAATATGGTAGCCAGAAATCCGCCGGTAACGTAGCAGGTCGACCACCAAGACATAACGATGCCCCGTTCGTTTATTCGAAACCACGGAGTCATGTTCTTTATCAGTCCGCTCCATCCCGTCGATTGCCCGTAACCATTGGCCGCTATTAAAAAAATAATAATGCCGATAGAAAATGAGAATCCCAAAAACAAGTTTGCGATAGCGGCCAGGAAGAGTCCTACTGAAACCACTTTACGTGGACCGAAAGTATCCGATAGGTAGCCATTTATAAATTGACCTATCGTATAAACAAGACTATAAATAAAAATAATCGTGGCATAGTCTGAATTATCGAGGCCGAGGTCCGCCTCCATGGAGCTCCATGTAACAGAAAGATTTTTTCTTCCGAAATAGAATCCTGCATACGCAAGCCATGTTAAAATAAAAATCCTTTTTCTCCAAGAACGTTGGTCTGTGGTCAATGCCATATTTATAACTGGGTTGGTTCTACGTATTCGAGTGCACCCTAAAATCAGACTTTACAAAATCTATTTGTTTTAAATAGGCTTCCAATATTTGCAGAAAATCTTGTATGTCGGTATAATCGATTTGACCTATGTTCGAAATACGGAAAGTGTCAAAGTTGTTTACTTTCCCCGGATATATAGTATACCCTCTTTCGAAAAAGAAGTCATGCATTTCTTCAAAATTGTATTTCGGACTATTAGGTTCAATAATCGAAGTAATGATCTTAGAATGGTATTTCTTGTCGATTAAATAGTTCAACCCTAATTTCTCCAATCCTTTGAGCAATGTTTCCCATGACCGGCTGTATCTCTCATACCGTTTTTCAATAGTTTCCTCCTGGGTTTCCAAAATAGCCTGTTTCAGGGCATAAAAGGTTTGTACCGGTGGGGTAAACCTTGTTTGATGGGTCTTCTCAAAGTAGGCATATTGAGCATAAAGATTCAAGTATAAGCTTTTCGGCGGTATGGAAGCAGTCGTCTCAAGTACTTTCTTGTTGCAGATAGCAAAGCCAATACCGGCCATACCTTGTATATTCTTATTGGAACTCGCCGCCAAATAGTCAATATTCATAGTTTTCATATCAACAGGAATCGCCGCAAAACCACTCATTGAATCTACAATAAAACTAAGCCCATATTTTTTACAAAGAGCTCCCACTGCTGTTATATTGTTTAAAAGACCTGTTGTGGTTTCGTGGTGGATCATAGCCAAATGCGTCAATCCATTTTCCTTTGCGATAGCACCTTCCAAAGCTTTTAAGTCAATAGGAGCGATTGAAGAAGACTCAAAAGCAACGGTATCAATTTTATAGATGCCTGTTATCTGACGCATCCTTTTTCCATAAGCACCATTATCAATGATAAGAATTTTACCATTTTCGGGTACTACCGAGTTTAATATTGCCTCAACAGTTGCCGTGCCCGAGCCTCCGAAAAGAACCGTGGCATAGTCTTCGGTACTTCCCACAAATCTTGTGATCTCAGTGGCACAAAATTCCATCAAATCCCCAAACTCTTTTTCCCTGGGGCAAATATCAGGAACCGCTTGCGCCAATTTCACCGAGTCGGTTGTCGTAGCCGGACCCGGATTCAACAATACATTTCTTTTAATTTCCATGTTCATGATTTTGTTAGGCAATATCCCAAGGCAGGGAATATGTTTTTACATAAGTGTATCCTTTCATTGTCTCGATTACCCCTTCCTTATACCCGAGTCCGGAATCTTTTACACCTCCAAAAGGCGTCCATTCCAAACGGTAGCTAGGTGCCTCGTTGACGTTTACAGTTCCGGTATCAAGTTCAGTAATAACCCTTTGAATGGATGGCCAATGGTTACTTACCACACCACCGGACAAGCCATAAGGCGTGTCATTGGCTATTTCAATAGCCTCGTCCAAGGTTTTGAACCGAATTATAGGCGCTACGGGACCAAAGGTTTCTTTGGCAACAACTTCGTGGGCATTTTGTACATGATCCAGTACCGTCGGAGCATACAAAGCCCCATCTCTTTTATGGCCCACAAGGCACACTGCACCATTATCAATGGCATCTTGTACCCGTGCTTCCATTTCCTTGGCAGATGCTTCGGTAATCACCGTACCCATGTCGTTATTCTCATCGTAAGGGTCTCCGTATTTGAGCTCCTTGACACGATTCGCCAATCGCTCGGCATAGGTGTCGGCAATACTTTCATGCACCAATATTCTACGAACGGCCGTACATCGTTGGGCCGAGTTTTTAAAAGTACCTGACATGGTCACCTCAACGGCCTCATCGATATCGGCATCTTCTAAAACGAGTAATGCAGAACTTCCGCCAAGCTCTAAAACCAATTTTTTATATCCGGCCCTAGAGGCAATTATTTTACCTACCCTACTTCCTCCGGTAAAAGAGACCATAGTAATATCAGGATGTACGGTCATCATTTCGGCGGTTGCCTCAACATCGGCGCCGTTTACCACATTCAACATATTGGGCGGCAGACCACAATCTAACGCCAATTGGGCAAAATAATAAGCCGATAAGGGAGTTCTTTCGGAAGGTTTTAAAACCACCGTATTGTTCGTGGCGATTGCAGGGGCAATTTTATGTACTACTTGGTTCATGGGGTGGTTGAACGGGGTGATGGCACTAATTAGTCCCAAAGGTACCCTTGTGGTATATATTCTTCTAGGTTTACCATTCTTTGAAACATCGCACGGAAAAACCTGTGAATCATCATCCAGTGCTTTCATGGCAGAAAACCGCAATACATCGGAGACTCTACTCGCCTCGTAACGGGTATCTTTGAAACAAAGCCCGGTTTCATCGGTAATCATTTTACTTACTTCATCTACCCTTTCTTCAAGTGCATTCGCTATCTTGTTCAAGATGTCGTAGCGTTCGTAGCGGGTAAGTGTAATTTTGGTATTCTTGGTATCTTTCAACACCTTATCGAGATTCTTTAGGTTTATCGATGTAACACGCCCCACCTTTTTCTTGGTATATGGATTGAAAACATCTATCCATTCATCACCTTTTACCTGCTTTCCGTTGATTATACTTCCAAATTCTATCATGGTTAAATATTAAGTTGGTAAATTAAAATCCGTTGCTCAGGTAATGGAATAAATCAAAATTTCGGCTTTTGCCAGAAACTAGCTTATCGTGGTATTCCGCTTTCAATTTCTTATTAAAAATCATAGGAACCTCTTGGGAATGTTCGCTGCCATGCGAACGAAGCCCTTCTTTGACCTTATCAAGATCATGCCAATCAGGAGTTCTGCCAATAGTGGTAGCAGCGTCAGACAAAACCACCAGATCACCAATACGATCCCCAGGAAGTTCGTATCGTTCTACGGCCTCTTCGTTCGTCAATACGGTTTCGATACCATCAAGGCTCAACAAATAATGCTTGGCAGCATTCAATTGTGATTTGTCTTCCAAATATAGAGTGCCATACCCCCCAAGGGCACCATGATGTACTACATAGGGATCTGTAATGGGCAATATTACCCGTGCTTTAATTTGTTGTTCGTTCAACAGTTGTTCGATGAACTGTACTTTTGGAGAACCATCGGCATTTGTTTTTGCCTGCATACCATGATCCGCCGTTACACCAATAATAGCGCCCTGTTTATCTAATTCGCCCAACCAATGGTCAATTTTCGACAAAAAGTCGTTGGCATCGGCACTTCCGGGTGCATATTTATGCTGTACAAAATCGGTGGTTGTCAGGTACATTACATCGAAGTGTTCCTTTTTTAACAATTTTGCACCTGCTTCAATACAGTATACTGATATATAAGGATCATAAATTCCGGGCCTTTCTTTATCCATTAGCCCTTTTTCGACATTATCGATACCATTTTCTTCTTTGGTAGCCTGATTCGCAAATTCTGCAGAAAAACAGATACCATTAAGATTATGCGCCAACATTTTACGCAATTTATCCTTGGCCGTAACCACCGCCACTTTACGCCCGTTTTGACTGAATTCAGATAGAATAGTAGGTACTTTCAGGTATTTGGGGTCATTCATCATTACTTCTTCCTGAAGTTCGGTATCCCAATAAAAATTACCACAAATCCCATTGATTTTTGGAGGAACGCCAGTAACAATGGCCATGTTGTTCGGATTGGTAAAAGAAGGAATAACACTCTTGACCATTCCCATGGAACCTTCTTTGATAAAGCGTTGCAAGTTGGGCATTACCTCTTTTGCCCCCTCATAATATGGATAGGAAGTGCCATCCATACAAATGCCGATTATAGTTTTCTTTTGGTCCGGATAATCTCTATTATTGACTTTCATTTGCTACTTAATCTGTTATCTATTAAATTTTGCACTAAAATACAATATTTTTACTATTAGTAAAACTACTTTTGAATTTATCTACTTGTTTTTTTCATTACGTTCTACTATTTCCAAACTTTTATCCACTATTCGAAGTGCTTTCATTAAATCATCCCTAGAAATCGTAAGTGCTGGGGAAAGTTGCAATACGTTACCTGCAGATACCTTGAAACTGAGCCCTAGGTCTAAACAGGCGTACATGACCTGTTCTGCCGCATCGATAGCTTTTACCTTGGTTTTCCTATTCTCGACCAACTCGACACCCCAGAGCAACCCTATACCCCGTACATCACCAATAAGGTCATATTTGTCGCTAAGTTTTTTTAGTTCCTCCCGCATAAAGACCGCATCATCGGCAACTTTTTCCATGAGGCGTTCTTCCTCCAAGATTTGTATGGCGGTCAATCCTGCAATCGAGCCCAACGGACTTTTCTCATGGGTGTAATGGCCCAATGAAATATCACCAAATTCATTATAGTCGTCGCGGGTTACTATTGCGGCTTGAGGAAATATGCCTCCTCCTAATCCTTTTCCTAAACAGAGAATATCCGGTTCGATATGATAATGTTCAAAAGCGAACATTTTTCCGGTTCGACCAAGGGCGATTGGAATTTCATCAAGAATCAATAAAACCCCATATTCATTGCATAACTGACGTGCGGTTTTCCAAAAGCTTGATGACGGTATCTGCACATCGGTATTACGAATTGTTTCGGCAATAAAGGCACCAATGTCATTTTCTTTAGAAAGCACATACTCCAAGTATTCTAAGCATTTTAATTCGTTTCCCTCGAGGATCCCCCGATAGGGCACCGGTGGAGGAATACGAATTACACCAGGCATTAGCGGACCTATTCGATCGCGAAAGACCGATTCACCTCCTACACTGATGGCATCTAACGAGGCTCCATGAAAAGAATCCCAAAAAGAAATCACTTTATGCTTGCCGGTAATCGCCCTTGCCAATTTCAATGCAATACCAACGGCCGAGCTACCATTCGGCGTCAATAATATTCTGTTTAAATTTGAAGGTGCCAAGGAAGCTAATTTTTCCGCAAAGGCAACAGCCGGCTCATTTGTATAGCGCCTGGTGGAAAACGAGAGCGTTTGTAGCTGTTCGGTAATTTTACCGATGACTCTTGGGTGTGAAAATCCTATTTGATGTACATTATTCCCATGAAAATCTAAATACTTCTTGCCCGATAGATTTTCGATATAGGAACCTTCACATTGCTTTAGAACATCAAGACAGGGTGTTGACATCGATTGGTGAAGGAAATAACGGGCATCTTTTTCAAGCAGTTTTTTAGTTTCCCTATCGATTTTGGCATCCCAATTTTTCCGTGCAGGAGTTGAATTGATATCCCCTTCTGTTCTTTTGTTGTTATTCACTTTCGAGTTCGTTGATTGGTTAGGTATTGTCCATTATTTTTCTACTATTGGATAGGGGTCATCAATTTCGTTTCCTTCAAAGGCCATTTTCAACGGCCGGCCGATCCAGGCCCAAGGTCTTTTCAATCCAAGGGCAAATGCCACGGTTGCGGCATTGTCATATTGATAGACGGCATTCGGAATTTTGTAATTTTTCTTTATTCCTTTTCCCCAAAGAATAAATGGAATTTCGATTTCCCCGAGCGTTTCGCCGCCATGACCTTTTTCAAAACCGCCATGGTCAGCACTAAGAATAACCAAGGTATTTTTTGACATTCCTGCTTTCTTAATTGCATCCATAATTTGACCTAAAAGTTTATCGGCAACCGTTACGGACTTGTAATATTCCAATGAACCGTGACCGAACTCATGCCCTGCATGATCCACATGATCTAAATGTACAAAAGTAAAAGTGGGTTTCTTATCTTTAATATAATCACTAGCTGTTTTGGCCGTTTCTTCAGCCGTTTTTGGACTAACATCATAGTCTACCGCGGATTTTTCAAATAGGCGCCCAAAGTCCGTCCAATCATAAATTGCCCCAATCTCGGCATCTGCCAGTTGCTTGTTTACCACATTGAATATGGTAGGGAATATCGCCTCGTCGTCTTCAACTATGGGCGGTAGCACATGATCCTTAACTTTCCAACCATTGGAAGTGATGCCATGCTGCTCGGGGCCCGCCCCCATAATCATGGTAGCCCAATTGGTACTCGAACTTGTTGGCAACACGCCTCGCGCATGCATACTTGAGGCGCCTTCTTTGATAACTTGATCGAAATTAGGGGTGTTCGCTTTCTTTAGACCATCAGGACTAAGTCCGTCAAAACCGATCACTACTACGTGCTCAACAAGTCTCGTTTCCTTTTTTGACTGTGCCATTACAGATGAAGTCAATAACAAAATACCGACAATGGCCGTTGCAACTTTTATTCTCATTTTATTTATCATTTACTATTATTGTTAAAATCTTCGATTGTCAATTTAGTGGTTTCATGACATTTCCTGTTAAGGAATGGTTATAATTTTTAAGGGACAAATGCCAGAAGAAAAAATTTCTCAATCTTTTACTAGCCACATTACCTGGTTTCTATCATCGACTTCAGCACCAAACTGTCTCCGAAGTGCATCCCTATAGTTCAAATTATTATCGGTATCTTCAGAACCGGGGTAGGCCCATCGAATAGGAAATTGATCTACATCGTTGATTCCTGAGAATTTGAATTCAGGCAACCCAGTTCTTCTTTGCAGAAACCAAGCCTCCCAATCCGAATTTTCAGCAAACGCCAAATACATTTGTCGGTGAATACGTGTCAAACCTGCATCACCACTAATATACGGGGCTTTTGTAACCAAATAATCCGCAATATCCTCGGCATCGACCCCATAAAATTCCATGGATGCCGTAACCCCATTATCATAGTGAACTTTTGCGTTATCGGGAATCCAGCCTCGCTGGGCTGCTTCGGCCAAATTCAATTCTTGTTCAACATACCCCAATAAAGTAGAAGGCTGACCTGTAAAATTCAGAAAACGCTCCTTGTTTGGCTGAGAAAACTCCCCATTAGCTTTTTTTGCACCGTTTACCTCCAAGTTTTCTGATATATCAGATCCAGCATACGAATTAAAATCCATACGAACAGCCACTTCGTTCCCAGGGTTTTCAGCCAAAGATTTTGGGGTGGGTTCTGCTACTTTGAACAATCTTGGGTCTTCGAACATTTTAAGCATATCGACATAAGTATCACCATAGACAACCGATTCAACGGTAATCTGGGCGTTAGGGTTGTATGAGCCCCTGAACCCGTCTTCATCCCTATGGGTTATTTGCATATTATCCGATAGGCTTGCAAATAATGGATATTTGGCCGGATTGTTGACAATAGCCGCCATTCGACTTTTTACATTAAGATCTGCATCCTCGGCTTTTCCACTTAGCGTAATCAGTACCCTTACAGTAAAGGCATTAATGGCCTTTTGCCATTGCTTTAAATCACCACCGTAATAAATATCGCCGTCAATGGCAATTCCAGGGTTGGCAGCAATAAAGCCTCCAAGTTCATCATTCGCCTGATCTAACCAATTCAAGCATTGCAAATACACCGATTTTTGGGCGTCGTATCTAGGGGTTGGATTATCAGCCCCATGCATAGCTTCGGAAAGTGGAATGTCTCCCACTCTTCGCGTCATTTCGATATAATAATAGGCCCTTAAAAACTTAGCCATTATTATATATTGGTCGGCACCTACTACCGCTGCTTCTTCTACCATTTTATCTATATCGCGCAGTGTACCGTAAGAAAAACTTGCGCTTCCATAACGGTAATTCACCGGGGGCGATACCCCAAGATCCGCAGCTATTTCATTGTGGTATTGCGAATGTCTGTACGTTCCTGAAAACGCCGAAGAAGTTCCAGGGATCACATTGGTGAACAGTAGACTTGGAGCTACTGATGTTGGGTCATTCGGGTTTTCCCGTAGGTCATCATATTTCAAACAACTACTGGCTATCAAAAACACTAGAAAAAATAGTGTTGATTTTGTTAGTATTCTTTTCATCGTATATGTGTTAAAATTGAAGATTAATATTAAATCCATAGGTTCTTTGGGCCGGGGACTGCAAATCGGTATCACCTGTGGTCAACGTATAAGTATCCAAATCTGCGAAAGTGTCTTTATCCTTGGTCCAGTAGCCCAAATTTCGCCCTACCAAGGACATTGACGCGTTGTTCAAAAAACTTTTTTCCAACCATTTGGATGGAAAATTATAAGTCAATGTTACTTCCCGCAACTTTATAAAAGTCTTTTCGATTTTTTGGTTCTCCCAGGCGGCCTTATAGCGACTTGCCCACGTCTGATATTCCGCTTTGATATCGTTTGGTTCGAAGACCCTTGTATCTTCCAAAACGTTTCCTTGAGGGTCATAGGTAAGCTCGCCACTAACTATTTTCACGCCGGGAATCAACATGGTACGCGCGTCGGTTCCGTTGGCATAGGCAATATTAGAAAGCTCCCTTTCTGGATGGATCGATTCGGGATGAGACCCCGACCGCCACATATCTCTTTCATATCGATCATAAGTAATACCCCCAAACCGACCATCGACCAAAAAGGAAAGCGAAAGGTTCTTGTAGCTTAAACTGTTCAGAATACTCGCCGTAAAATCAGGCTGGGTACTTCCTTGATCCAAACGCACATCTGTTGATTTTGGCGCCCCATTATCTTGTATGATCAATTGTCCGTCAGGCGATCGCTCCCATTCATTGTAATAGTAATGGTATAATTCATCTCCAACAAAATCCCTTCCATCTTGCAATTGGGGCGAGCCATCGGGCAAGGGAGGCAAAGAGGTAAGATAGTCGCGATAGGCACTAAAATTGATTATGGAATTCCAGGAAAAGTTTTCCAGCCTCACTGGCGAAGCGTTTACAGTAAAGTCGACACCTTTTCTCAAAGTAGTTCTACCATTCAGCCGAACACCATCATAGCCCGAGGTTTCGGAAAAACGTTGTGTAAAAATCTCGGGGCCATAATTGTTCTCAAAATATGAAAAATCGAAGCCGAAGCGGTTTTTGAAAAATTTACCCTCGATTCCATATTCGTAGGAGGTATTGAACGATGGGGAAAGATTTGGATTATCCAAGACACTCGGATAACTGGCTATCGGAAGGTTTCTAGACCTACCTCCTGTCGTGTACGAATTTGTAGCAGAGTAAATACCATTTGAACCTCCCGCCCTGTCGTTACCCAAATCACCGCCTACTTTCGCATAAGCCGTACGCAATTTCAGGAAATCTATGGCTTCGGGAAGGTTGAATATATCACTTACGATGGCACTCATATAAACCGACGGATAAAAAAAGGAATTGTTTCCTTTGGGAAGTGTGGAAGAATTGTCGACCCTACCTGTCATACCAAAATAAAACTGATTCTTATAGGCTAAATCAACTGTCGCATACCCACTGTATACACCTTTTTTCTCCTTATAACTTGTCGGGGTCACCTGATCTACCGAATTGCTCAACTTAAAAACTTCAGGAACAATCAATTGGGTGGTTGTCGCATAGAAATCATTATACCGATAAAGTCTTTGATTTGCACCAAGAGATACATTGACACTCAAATCTTTATTAAAAAAAGTATTGTCATAATTTAGCATAAAATCGGTATTGGACTCAAATAAATTATCTTCCGAATGTCGATATCGACCACCCCTGTCTGAAATATCGTAGTGGTATATACTTACTGCTATTTCCTCATCTTGTGTTCGTGTCCATGAATTTAGACTAGTGCGTACAAAAGCACTCAGGTTGTCGTTGAACTTGTAATTCAATTTCAAATATCCTAAAATATCGTTTTTGGTATATGGTCTTCTCCATTCATGGGCAAGGGCATATAGATTGTTGTAACGCCAGTTCTCTACCCAATGCTGCTCTACTCCTTCCTTTCCTGGCACCCAGTAATCTTTAAAATTGCGAATATCGAAATGTGTACCTCCCCAAATATTCAATAGATATATAGGAGAATGTGGTCCGTAGTTAGATCGAGGTAAGTTGCTGGCATATTGATAGTTGTATTGCAGCGAACCATCCAAGACAAGATTGTCGGTAATATTCAATAACCCCTGAAGCCGAGTGGTATTAATGTCAAGTTTGGCCCCTGGGACCGGAGCCTTCGAATACTTATAGGTATTTGAAATAATAAAACTACCTTTCTCACCATTTGTTGTTACGGTTACGTTATTGTTACTTACAATACCGGTTTCCATAAAATTACCTAGATTATCTGTAGCCCTTGAGACCCAAGGGGTCGGAATTCGTTCACCTGTTTCGGGATCAATCGGCGAATCAAATTGTTTTATCAATCGACCGTCGAACTTTGGACCAAAAATAGAATAATCAAAGTCGTTCAGCCCTCCTCCTCCAGCTGCTCCCGTACCAAACTCATAGATACCTGCACTACCTGGCCCATATTCGTTTTGAGGAACAGGATATCTGATAAAATCACCTTGAAAGGTGGTCGATGAGTTTACCGATACCGTTGTTCCTTCAGGTGCATTGGCCCCCGTTTTCAAAGTAATCTGTACAGCACCGTTCAAACCTTGGGAACCATATAAGGCGGAGGCCGAGGCCGCCTTTAATACAGAAATACTCTCAATATCATCAGAACTAATGTTCCACATATCCGTACTAGGACTGGGTACTCCGTTTATAACGATTAAAGGCTTACTACCCCTAAGGAAAATTCCGGGATCGGTAAAGAAATCGTTGCTATTGGTTATCGTAAGGCCTGACACCCGACCTGTCAACGATTCCACTATATTGGGAGAAACGGCTTTTTGTAGCGATTCACCACCTACTTCCTGCACCGCATAGCCTACACGTCTTTTTTCTTTTTTGATACCCAGTGCAGTGACCACAACCTCTTCCAACTCGTTGCTTGAAGCCTTTAAAGAAACCATTATCTGGGTTTGGGTAGTTATTACAATTTCTTTGGTTTCATATCCAATATAGGAGATGATCAGTATATCACCACTCGAAGTCGTTATACTAAAGTTTCCGTCAAAATCGCTTACGACACCCTCTGCAGTACCTTTAATTACGATGGATGCACCCGGCAAAGGAACATTCTGATCGTCAACCACGGTGCCTTCCACAGTTTGCTGAAATATGACCTCAGAGAACTTAGAGATATCATTGATCATGGTTAAGCCCTTACCCCGAATATTGGCTGAAAGCATATGCGCCATTAAAGTAAATAGCAGCAATAAGAATTTAATTTTCCCTTTTTTCATTGTTTAGGTTTAGTTATTGATTAATTCATAAAATTTCTGAAAAACAAAAATTTACTTATATTATAATTTAGTGACTAATATAATATTTTTTTTCATAACAGTAATTTTTTTTTACAAAAGAAGGGTATAAAATTGACTTAAAGTCAATTTTTTTGATATGAAATGTTTACGATTCTGTTAAGGAAATATTAACTGGAATGGGTTGCAAGATTGTCTTTAAGTAAAGTGTAGTCCAGTAGTAAAGTGTAATCCAGGAAGGTTTTTTCTAATTGTGAAGTGGCACTCAAAAATTTCAGGAATATTGTCCATGCTATGATATGGTTAGCCGCATTGTTTCGTTTAGGAAACTTAAATTCGACTGTGGAGCCTTCGGGTAAAACAATGGATTACGGCATTCAATTTCTACAAGGCCGATTGCAGAGGGCAGACCGATCTATTAGTTGGCGTACCAACCGAAGCAGGCAGATGCATCGGCCAATCCTATTCTTTCTGAGGCCAATTTGTCACTATTGGAGTTTTTATTTTAGATAAAATCAGATTTGGTCACTTCTTTTGCAATTGGACCCCTAATATATCAGAATTTATACCATAAGACATCACCTTTTCTAATTCAAGACCATCTACTGAAAGTTTGCTCACTTTCACGCCCTTAACATCCTTAATAATAAATTGCTCATTATCCGATAGTGATGTGATGCTACCTCCTTCCATTTTTAAACCTTTTACATCATCAAAAACATAGGCCGGACGAAAATCTTGTTCTCGAACGCTTAACCTTACATTGATCATTTCCAAACCACTGGCGTGCCTCACATAAAAACCCCAGGACGGGAGTTCTCCAAACATAGAAAATTCAGGATAGGAGGAGGCCTTTTCAGGTATTGAGTTAAGACGCCAAAGCGGTACATGGGCATATCCTTTATTTCCACGTCCGGGATACGAAATAGAGACGTTTTCCAACGTAATATTTTCGACATCATGTCCAGGCAACCCGGAAATAGAGGCTGGAAAAACGTTGTGAAAAAATGACGATTCAGGGCCTCTAATTTTATATTTAAGGTCTGGCTTTGAGAACGGGATATGCACGTTTAAATTTTTGATCTTTATATTTTTGATCGCACCTACCTTACCATCTACATTTCTATGCCCTAGCTTAATAAATAGGGCGTTCCCGGTAGTGGTCGCAGATACATTGGTAACCGCCACATTTTCTATGGTACCCCCGTCAACCGCTTCAAGTGCAAGAGCGGATCGAAAAGTATCAAAAATTGTTATGTTCTCTATTGTAATATTCTTGAATCCCCCAACAGAGGCAGTACCGAACTTTATGGCACTTGCACTGGATCGAATGGTACAATTAGCGATATAAATACTGTCGTTCATGAAACCTTTTGTATGCGATTTAAGACATATTCCATCATCGGCCGCGTTTACATAACAGTTGGTTATACGAACACTTTTGCAGTCACTAATGTCCATACCATCATTGTTCCAATAGGCATCGCTATCCACCTGAATATTATCGATAATCAGATCTGTGCACTTATCATACGTTTGTACCCAACAAGCTGCATTCTTCAATGTTATCCCAGATATCGTTATATTTTCGCTGTTCACTACTTCAATAAGTTGTGGTCGCATAACCTCACTGGGTCTGTTCCTACGGATGTTGTAATGGGTACTATCGAGTTTCCCAACATGAAAAAGACTGTCCACTTTTAACGCCAACTCTTGGCCTTGGCCATCAATAGTGCCTTCCCCGGTAATGGCAATATGATTCTGACTATCTGCCAAAACCAATGATTTCCATCGATTTATTCCACTATAGTCATACGGATCCGTACTTCCCAGAAGTACAGCCTCTTTCTTCAAATGCAGTTCAACCCCTGTTTTAAGGATGATACTGCCTGTAAGGAAAACACCTTTTGGCACAACTACCTTTCCGCCGCCTTTTTTATGAGCCGCATCGATAGCAGATTGAATTGCGAATGATGCCAATGTTTTACCATCATTCTTGGCACCGAAATCTGTTATCGTATACTCTTGAGCCAAGATTCCCGTCGAGACAACCAGAACTAGAAAGCTAGTAATTAACTTCCTTTCAACAGCTTTGTACATAAAATTTGAACTATTAATTTAGAGTTTATAAAACTCTTCCCATTCTTTGCGCGGTGGTGCGCCTACCAACAATTGATTGGCCAGTTCATTATTGGTAATCCGTTTCTTTTTTCTATCAAATTTTAATTTTGTGTTAAGCCGTTGTGCAATTGTACCCAAACAGAAAACCTGGCTCAATGGGGCCGAAATCTCGAATGGGGAACGGGTCTTTTCTTCTCCACGACAGGCCAGCGCAAAGTTCTCGAAATGGTTTGAAGGACTTTCGGGAACTACCGGTAATTTCGGGGCCATATCGTTTGCTGCTTCTTCAGGTATAATTGATAAGGGGCTACTATGTGTACCACCTTTAAAGGTCAAGTCTTCACTGTAAATTATCTTACCGGGGTTGAGTTTGTTAGGTTTAATTTTACCATTGCTGGCCGCTGGAATATTGGGATCCAGTTCCGATTTGCCATAACCCTCTGGAATTTCCGGAATGTTATCCATCCCATCGTACCATGATATGGTTACCGGCGGCATTTTTTTACGTTTCGGAAACTTAAAGTCAATCGTGGATGCCTGCGGATAAAACAATGGATTATGGCCTTCAATTTTTACCGGATCGATTACCGATGGCAAACCAAGTTCCAAAAACTCATGCATCGTATCCATTATGTGCGCGCCCCAATCTCCCAAAGCACCCATTCCGAAATCGTACCAACAGCGCCATTGGCCATTAATAAAATCTTCGTGATAGCCGTGGTGCTTGGCCGTACCCAACCAAGTATCCCAATCTAGGGTGTCAGGAATGCTTTGCGCTTCGGGGAATTGTTTCATTGACGTATCCCATCCGTGCCAGCGTCTTCGACCGTTCATGTGTGCCGTAACCTTCGTTACATCTTTTATAATTCCGTTTTCAACCCAGCTTTTAAACTGAAAATAATTCTCCCCTGAATGTCCCTGGTTACCCATTTGGGTTATCACATTGTGTCTTTTTGCCGCATCCATTAAAAGCTCAGATTCTTCAAAGGTGCGCGACAGTGGCTTTTCTACATACACATTTTTTCCTAATGACATGGCCAGCATCGCAATTGGGAAATGTGAAAAGTCAGGGGTCCCGATACATACCGCATCTATGTCCCCTGCAGTGGTATCCAACATTTTACGAAAATCTTGGAATCTAGGAACATCGGGAAACGCCTCGAGATTTTTCAAGGTATGTTCGGCTCCCATATCCGTATCGCAAAATACGGCAACATTTACCATGCCTGTTTTTACGAATTCATTGAAAATCTGTCCGCCACGGTTTCCTATACCACAAAAACCCATATTCACCTTATCATTGGGCAAAACAATCGCTTTTTTGACTACCTCTCCCTTACTGTTGTAGATTGCTTTTTTACCAAAAACAACGTGATTTGGTAATATGGTAACGGCACCAAAGGCCATCGCACTTTTTTTAATAAAACTTCTTCTCTTTGTCATTTACTGTTAATTTACAATGGTATTTTCTGTATTAAAACTAAATGGCTTATGCCAAACTTCTTTTCGTATGGTAGTCTAAAAAGGAAATAATACCCCACTCCCAAGGTGCTATTTTATCACAATCATTCACCCAATTGGTCAAGGTACCCAAATGCTCCGAAAAAATTTCAACCTTATCACCTACCTTATGGGTGAATCCGTTTCCAGGAATACCTCGATCTTTTGTCGGTGCAAACATGGTACCGCAAAAAAGAACGAGTCCGTCTGGGTATTGATGATTTCTGCCAATAGCCTGCGCTACCAACTTCTCGGGCGCCCGACTTATTTTGTCCATAGGTGAAGAAGCCAGGAGTTCAAAGCCATCAACTCCGGCAATTCTCAAGTTGATTGTTTCCTTTTTAATTGTATCCAAAGTAAAAGTATCATCGAACAGGCGTATTAAAGGACCAATGGCACAAGAACCATTCTGATCTTTTGCCTCGCCCAAGAGCAGGGCGCTTCTACCCTCATAATCCCTAAGGTTTACATCATTGCCAAGACTGGCCCCTACGATATGGCCTTCTTTTGATACGGCCAAGACGACTTCAGGTTCGGGGTTGTTCCAATTGGAGTCGCCTAAAACTCCAATTTCAGACCCGTACCCTACCGAGGACAGGGGTTGGCTCTTGGTGAATATTTCGGCATCCTTTCCGATTCCTACTTCCAAATATTGTGACCACAACCCTTGATTCTGCAGTTCTTCTTTTAAGAGCATCGCATTCTTTGAACCCGGTGTAACGGTACTCAGATCCTCGCCAATTTTATCGATAATTACAGTTCGCAATTCCGAGGCCTTACTTGCGTTCCCCTTCGCCTTTTCCTCAATGACCCTTTCGAGCAGGCTCTCAATAAAAGTAACTCCGCAAGCCTTTACCGCCTGAATATCATTGGGAGCCAGAAAATAAGGCAAGTCATTTTTCCGAGTGGAGAAAATGGAATTTTCAAGTATGTCAACCAACTTCCCTAAACTTGTCAACCGATTCAAATTCTGAAGCTTTTCGACAACTTTTGGAGTATTGACAAGTTGTGCGGTAGATGTAAAATAATCAGAAAGATCAAAAACTTCGTTATTTTTTACCTGGACGACATGGGGGCCGGAAATTCCCTTATATGCAAGCCCTTCAGGCACAAAACATCTGCCTATAAAGGTGCCCTTATTCCCTAAATTTGGCACCACTTTGTCTATTTCACGCATATTTACTCATATATTTTGTTGAAGCGTGCCTAAAATTAGCATTAATTTTCAATTGACAAACGGTTAGGCGATGCTTTCGAGTTCATGAATCCTCCTTTTGAGCAAATGTGGCTCCTCTGCTTGAATTATTTTTATTTAAAATCTAAAAATCCCTAAAAAATGACAGCTACCTATGAAGATTGTATAAAAGCATGCCAACAATGCTTGATAGACTGCAAGAATTGTCTGATACAGATGTCTGGTAAAGAAAGTATGAACGATTGCCCTACCTGCTGTATAATCTGTATCGACGCTTGTACGGCCTGTATTTCGAATTTATTGGCCGATGGTCCGTTTACTAAAGAATATTGTGAATTATGTGCCAAGGTCTGCGAATGGTGTGCCGATCAATGCGGTCAACATGACCATGAACATTGTCTTACCTGCGCAGAATCGTGTAGAAAGTGTGCTGAAGCTTGCAGAAAAGTAGCCAATGCATAGCATAATTTTGTTTGAATCCAAACTCCGATCGGTGCCAACTTAACAATGCGTTATGCCGTTGTTTCTAATGCAATCTAAAATATTGGCACTTTAATTTATAGGAAATGTATTGGTAGCATAAAAGCAAAATACATTCAGCATTACGGCCAATTTATTATGCAATAAAGTTAAGCATGAAGTTGCCAAGGATTTATATTTAATATGTGAATAAAAACGATTATAATGAAAGGACAGGCAATTTTAATAACTATAGTATTGATAGCCTTTGTTTCGTGCAAAGGAGTAAAAAATAAAAGCACCAACGATACTTCGGCCGACACCCAAACGATGGCCAATCAAGCATCGTCAATCGAAAAGACCTCTAAGGAAAATACCAGTATGACCCGAAACGTTCTAGCTGCGAACAGGGGTACTACGGGAGCGGATTCAGACCTTACCTATCCAGCTTCGGGTAAAACTACGAATCAGAATATCAACAAAACCATTGAAGGGACAAGCACAACAAGCGGAAACATTGTAAACCAAAGTAGCGGTTCTACCGGAGCGGCATCAAACACCATGATGACCGTATCGGATAACACCAATGACGAAACTTCCAATTTTGAAAAGATGTATACGGATCTTAAAATGACCGAAATACAAATTGAACAATTTAAAACTGCCATGAGAAATTATAGACCTTCGGAAGGTAGCGACATCGAAGAGGAGCAAGACAAAAAATTAGAATCCATTCTTTCGGAGGCTCAGTATGAAGATTATATGAAATGGAGAAAAAACAATCATTAAAAAAATATCTCAAATATTGAAGATCTGCACGTATTGATTATTTTTAGGTTTAATAGATTAGCTTTTCATTATTGATAAAGAAAATTGCCCATACCCAAGAAAACCTCCTAACAGTTCGGCAGTTTGATACGAACGCATAACTTACTTACAGCATGAAAGAAAAGATCCCTTACATATATTTAGTCGATGACGATAAAGACGACCGAGATTTATTTACAGAAGTATTAAGCGAGTTATCTTTGAAAACTGAAATAGCCACCTTCAATAATGGAGTCGATTTAATGGCAAACCTTTTAGATCAAAATCAAAAACTTCCCGATGTTATTTTTCTTGATTTGAATATGCCCCTTATGAACGGAGAGGAATGCTTGGCCGATATTCGCCGCGAACCACAGCTTTACGCCATTCCTGTAGTTATTTATTCCACATATTTTGATGAGCACAAAGTAGCGCTATTACGCGAAAAGGGTGCGGACCGTTATTTGCAAAAGCCAACATCATATGATCAATTAAAAGTATCTATTGAACGCACGATTACATCACTCAATCAAAAGAATGACAAAATAATTGATTTTATAATCAAATAGTTCCGCAAGCTTTTAAAATATTCGTTTTTATAAAAGATATTATCGAATCTACTTAGTTTAGTCGTTCTATTTTATGAACTAAAAAACTATCATTTTAAGTGAATAATTTGAAAAGAGAAAGGGAATGCGCCCCCGCATTCCCTTTCTGAATCTTCATATTGTTTATTTCTACTGGTAGAAATAAAACTTAACCTGCATATGAGATACTAAAGTACCGATTATGAGAAAAGTCAATTGATTCAAAAACCACAAATTTTAACACTATTGATATATTTATATGTTCACAAACTATTTAAACAACCAAAAGGTTCGCTCAATTCAAGACATATCCCAACAACCAATATAAAATTATAAATACGATTACCGCTCCAATGCAGCCACACTTTCCGCCACCTATCTTCTTTGCTCCCCACCCCGCCAGAAGTACTCTTAATAATTTTTTCATTCCTTTATATTAAAATTTCTTATTTCCTTAAAATTGTTCTCACCAAGGTTGGCAAATCCGCTTTCGATATCTGTAACTCATTTTTCAACTCTACGGCCTGTGATTGTAATATGGCATTCGTAACATCGGGAAGATTGAGACCCAGAATCTGCTTTCCCTTCCCATCTTTCGCTAATTTGGTTCATTATATTTGATTTAAATAAATTTATCCATTTATCGTAAATCCGGGGTAACAAGTCATACCGCCATCGACAAAAATGGTCGTGCCATTAATATATTCCGATTCATCGGAGGCTAACCAACTTGCTACACTTCCAATATCTTCAGGTATACCGATGCGCTTGTACGGTATTAACTTTAACAAATCGTTCATCGCACTTTCTGAACTCCATGTATCTTTATTAATGTCGGTTTTGATTGCACCGGGCGCAATGCTGTTGCATCGTATTTTTTGAGGAGCATATTCTTGGCAGATACTTTCCATAAGCATTAGAAGTCCACCTTTCGATGCTGCATAATTCGCATGGCCCGCCCAGGGAATCTCTTCGTGCACCGAGCTGATATGGATGATTTTCCCTAAGGATTTGGAAACATCTTTGCGCATGCCCCTTTTGAGAAATTCCAATATAGCTTCTTTGGCCACAAGGAATTGCCCGGTCAAATTAACATCAATGACCTTTTGCCAAGCGGCCAACGGCATCTCATGAAGTGGGTAATCTTTTTGAATACCTGCATTGGCGACACAAACATCGACAGTACCAAAATGGTCGATAGTTTTTTTGAATAGGGCCTTTACCTCATCTTCTTTACTCACATCGCATTGAAAGGTAATGGCTTTTCCGCAATTGGATTTTTTATTTATCCAATCGGCAACTTTTTCTGCCCCTTCTTTGTCTTTACGATAGTTGACTACCACATTACCAGCTTCCATTCCCAAAGATTTGGCAATCGCCGCTCCAATACCCGAACTGGCTCCTGTTACAATACAGGTTTGTTCTTTCAATCTTTCGTTCGGTTTTTGCATACATCATTGCTTTACACTTAAAATTACTGAAAAAGAAAGTCGGACAGAAAACAGAAAAGCATTCGAAGCAATAATAAGTATGGATTGCATTAAAAAACCGAAGAACTCCCACTTAAATAAAGCATATCATTTTAGAATCAATGTTTTAGGCTATCAGGTCAACCCATACGTATTTAACAACTTAAATTGAAGAACGTTTTAAAACTACTTAAATCTTGAATAAAAAATATACTATGAAAACATTGGAAGCTTTATTTGAACATCAACTTAAAGACCTTTATAGCGCCGAGACCCAGTTGATATCGGCGCTGTCAACCATGGCTAAAATGGCTAGTGACATGAAGCTTAGAAAGGCATTCGAAGCCCATTTGAAAGAGACCAAGGAGCAAAAAAACCGTATTGAGGTGATTTTTAGGGAATTGAATATTTCGCTAGAGGCAGAAACTTGTAAGACCATGGAGCGACTTATCAAAGAAGCTAAAATATTTATGAGTCAAGCGGAAGATGACGAGGTCATGGATACCGGTTTGATCGCAGAAGCCCAACGTGTAGAGCACTATGAGATTTCTGGATATGGGACGGCTGTTTTCTATGCAAGGGAATTGGGTTATAGGGATATAGCAGAAATGTTACAACATACCCTGAATGAAGAGTACGATGCCAACAATCTTATGGGCCTCTTGGCAGAAGGTCGATTAAACAGAAAGGCCATCAACGAAATTTGATTACAATTTTGAGAACAAAACCGGCGAAAATTTGACGGAGCAAACATCGGTAAAATCTATGCCACTAAATTTAAAACATAAAAAAAACCAGCCTCTTTCAGAGGCTGGCTTCTTTGGGGAACCTTTAACTTGATTATGCCATGATGGCTATTCTGTTCTGATTGTCTTTGTACTGCTTCGGACTACAGTTATATTTCTGCTTGAAAATCTTTGAAAAATAGCTTCTACTCGTAAAACCAATGCTATAAACTACTTCGGAAATATTCAAATCAGTATTTTTTATGAGCTCTTCCGATTTTTGAATACGTACTTCCCTTATATAATCAGTCACGGTGCGATTATGCATTAATTTAAATCCTTCTTGCAGTTTTGATGGCGAAAGCCCTGATTTCCTACTCAGCTTCTTGATACACAGTTGTGTTTCAGGGTAGTTGGTTATGAATTTCGAAAGTTCACGAACCGAATCCATTTCTTTATGACTTAAAGAACCTGTCTTGTTCGCTTCATTTTCCAAGTCATCAGAATGTTGTTGTATTTCCAAAGCTAAAATCATATGCACAAACCCCTCTATTAAAAGACTTCTTACAATTCCTTTCTGTGAGATAGCATTCAATTCTTCAAATTTCTCCGCAATTTTCAGGTTGTACGAACCTATATATAATGAATTTGTAGAAACATTGTTGTTAAAGAAGATTTGCTTCATCCTATAACTATAGGAACTCTTTTTTGTAGCAACCTCTTCCGACGTACTCACCACGATTAGGGATGTCTTGAGATTAATATCTTTCTTAAAGTGCAACACGTTATCTTGGTATGGCTCGTTTGTTAAAATGCCTGTTTGAAAAGTTTCTAATTCCCTAATTTCCCCAGATTGTCCAAAACTATGTCCGACCTTTCCTTTTGAGCAATAGGCAAAACAAATCGGAGAATTTTCAGGTGTTTGTGTTGTTAAAACTAAATCTTCCGAGAAAACCATATCGAACTCCAGATAAGATAAACCTCCCTTAAAGGTCTGCCCCTTTATATGTCCATGTCCGGTTTCATTGTCAAGACTTAAAATATGTTCTTTGGAATCAATTTTCAAATGTCCTCCCAAATTCTGTTGAAGTTGTTTGAACATATCCCTTATTTTCGCTGTTTCTAAAATTATTGATTTCATGGTGTTGTTTTTTAAAAGTTAATAATTCAAAGACTTTATCTACTTGTTCCGAAGTACTTGCGCTATGGTGATTATTAGCACCAACAACCAATAAAAGGTAAATCGGAACCCCCTGACTGGGCTAAAAGAGCACTGCTGCCCAAACTATTAATCAGACTTGCTTCTTGCGACCTGACCCGTCATACCTAGAATAAAATTATCTAAGTTTCCATTATCGTCCTGGGTGCCCATTTCTTGTCTTAATTGGACCACAGGCAAATACTTTCTCAATTTTAACTTTAATAGATTTTTCATTTTCATATCTCTATTTTAGTGCATTTTATCCGGTTATTTTGAACGTTCAACGGAGTTATTGAGATTTATACTGTAAAGGTCGACAGGAAGACCATGATAAATCTTACACAATTTTCGCTTTGTGTTATAGAATTATTGTTTTAGGGCAAAAAACCGTTAAAATGTTCTTAATTGAATTGATGTAGAGCACGGAAAATAAAAATATCACCTAACCATTGACGACATTAAAAAATTGGTGATGCGTAATGAGAATACGCTAAGAAATTGGTAAATAGATTATAAATGCGGAACCCTTGCCCAGATCGCCTGTGGCATAAATGTAGCCGTGATGGTTTTCAACGATCTTTTTACATATGGCAAGGCCGATACCCGTTCCAGAATATTCGGTTCTCTGGTGTAGGCGCTGAAATACTTCAAATATTTTTTCCGAATTTTCAGAAGAAAATCCGATACCATTGTCTAAAACGGTAATCTTATCATAATAATTCACCGACTTGATAAAATCTTGTGGTATCTGTTCTCGGCGCACTTTTTCCCATTTCAAAACAATTTTTAGCTCCACTTTAGTATCGCGGTATTTTAGGGCGTTCGATATCAAATTAGAAAACAATTGTTCCATTTGGAAGACGACACCTTTTATATTGGGTAATTTTTCATAGATAATCTTCGCCTTTGTTTCCTTGATTCCAACGGCCAGATCATCTTTGACTTTTTCGAGTATCAAGTTTAAATCAACGTTCTCAAAGTCATCGTGGGTAACATCGATTTTTGAATACGTCAACAAATTACGTATTAGTGACTGCATTCGGTTGGCTGCATTGTTCACCTTATCTAAATACTTGCGTGACCTTTCCCCTAACTTACTTCGATCCTCATCATCGATCCGCGAAAGGAACAATTGTATTTTTCGTAGCGGTTCTTGTAGATCGTGGCTGGCCACCCGATTGAACGATTCCAATTCCGCATTGTTTCGTTTCAATTCAAAGTTACGGTCACGTAAATCCTCATCGGCCTTAACCATTTTCGAAATATCTTGTATTACCCCGACCGATACAGGTCTACCATTTCTTTTAATAAACCTTCCCTCGAGATGCAGGTGCTTAATTTCGCCGGTTTTTGATATAATCCTGTAATCACGCACTTCCGACTGTCCAGTCTCGGTAGTTTGACGCCCAAGAGTGTCATAAATTTCTAGATCATCGGGGTGAATAAATTCACGGTATTTTGAAAAGGTAACTTCGAAAGAATCAGGCTCATACCCCAAAATCTTGTAGAAATTGTCTGATATCTTGGCACTTCCATCATCGAGGTACCACATGTAACTGCCTATACTCGCTACACTTTCGGCGTCTTTAAAAATTGAGTTTTGCACCCGTAGTCTCTCATTAATTTCTTCAATTTTTCTTTTTGCCCTCTTTTCTTTGGTGATATCGCGAGAAGTTACGGTAACACTATTATCGCACTTAATGGCCGTACCGTGAAACCACATTTTCTTACCGTTTTTTATATACGAGGTTTCGTATTCCATTTTTTTGTCTTCCGTATAGCATGCTACCATTTTTTCAAAAACCCCTGTATCAAATATGGTGGGCGTCGCTTCCGAAACCCTTTTCCCTACCATATCTTTCGGTGTTTTTTTAATAACATCACCAATCCGTTCATTTATAAACAAGAACTCAAAATCGACGATAAACCCTGAATCGTCAATAATGGGTTTGAAAGACATTATCACGTTTTCGGTACTTTGTAGTATTCCTGCCAGAAATGATTCGGTGTTT
This sequence comes from uncultured Kriegella sp., assembly GCA_965368185.1. Classification (GTDB taxonomy): domain Bacteria; phylum Bacteroidota; class Bacteroidia; order Flavobacteriales; family Flavobacteriaceae; genus Kriegella. The sequence goes on along the minus strand of CBDULZ010000019.1, from coordinate 31,947 downwards.
TTTAATATCTGGTTTTGACCGATCAATTCTTCATTCAACAATTGTAATTTCTCTTCTGCTTCTTTCTCAACCGACACATTTCTTGCCGTTTCCATAATGCCATTGGAAACGGGATTAACAAATGATTTGAACCACATCTTATTTCCATTTACCAAAAGTTCCCTATCAAAGTCTACCTTTTTTCGGTCTTCGAAACTTCGTATCAACTCATTGAACTCTCCATTCAATAAAAAATGGGGAAACACTTTGGACACACATTTCCCTATAATTTCTTCTGGGGCCAGCCCCAAATAATCTCGATTGCACTCGTTGGCAAAAACAATTTGAAAATCGACAATCTTTCCAGCGTCATTATATTTTGGCTCGTAATAATTCACGATGTTGTCCGTATTTGCCAAAAGATTTCGCAAAAAGGCATCAGATGCACGAAGACGTCTTTTGTTCGCATATATTTTAATGAAAGATAGCCCGAAAACCACTAAAGCAAAGAATGCCATCAACAATGAGGTCAAAGGCGTCAACGTACTTCTTGATGCATAATCTACTTTTCGCTGGATTATGACCCGATGTTCTTCCAACAACATCTGGTCTTTGATTTCCCGGATTTTTTCCAATGTCTCGGAAACCAACGTTAATTTATTGTTTATTTCACTTTGGGCAAACCTTCCTTGGGGAGTACTATTCTCAAAATCGGTAAGTGCATCATAGAAGGTTTCTTGAAGTTCACCTATACTATCTAACCTTGCACTTTGAACCTCGCTATTTTCCAAGAGAGCATGTAAATCATTATATACCGTCGTACTGGCCAACTTATAGTCTTGCCAAGACGATTTTGAAATTTTCTCTCCTAACAAAATAGTCCTGAATTTCTCAGATTCCATTCGTGCATAGAGAGAGAACAAGCTTTCAATACCATTGTCTATTTCTAAAATTAAGGCAATGTCATCGGCTGATTGTTGTAGTCTTTTTATTTGTTTGTACGTAATACCCGCAGTGAACAGTAATATGCCTACCGCCACGACTAGTAGAATTACATATGTTTTTGATGAAGAAGTGACCTGTTTGAAATCCATTCCATTTTATATGCGATATAAAAAATTGTCCCTGTTTAGATTCGAAGTTTGATATTGCCAATTAATTTGCAATACTTTTTCAATTGCGTCGCGTAATTTACGAAAATCATTGGGTTTGTTTATATAGATGTTGGCTCCGTTAACAAAAGTTTGTTCAACATCTTTTTCTGAAGAAGAGGTAGAATAAATAGCAACCGCCATGCTATTCAAAAGGGGATTGTTACGAATCTCTGTTAGACATTGCATTCCGTTTTTTATTGGCATATTCAGATCTAAAAACACTAAGTTCGGCAATAGAATATTCGGTAGCGTAAGATAATCCATAAGCTCCTGGCCATTATTAAAAGTAGAAAGCTTGGTTTGGATCTCTATCTCTTCAATAGCTTCTCTAAACAGCATTCTGTCATCTTCATCATCGTCGGCAAGGGCGACATTGAGAATCTTGATATTCGTTTTCGGGGTGCTAAAACTCATGCGGGTTATTTGCTGTTTTGTTTGCGTTTTTCAATAATCTTTTGAAATGCTGTTGGTGTAAGGCCTGTTGTTTTTTTAAACTGGCCCGATAAATGGGCCACGCTACTGTAATTCAACCGAAACGCGATTTCGGTCAATGTAAGATCCGTATTCGTTATTAGTTCTTTGGCATGGTCAACTTTCCTTAGTATTATAAAATTCTCAATCGAGGTGTATGTGGTTTCTGAGAAAAGATTTGACAAGTAGGTATATGAGTAGTTTAATTTATCTGCCAAGTAAGTAGAAATCTTTTGCAATTTTGCCATGTCGTCTTCCAACATGTCATCGATGGCGTATTTAATTCGCTGTACCAAAGCCATTTTTGGGTCGTCAATTACTTCTATTCCATATTTTTTTAATGCTAATGTCAATGTCTGGCGTTGGGTTTCGGAAAGATCTTGATCGATTTCCAATTCACCGAGACTACGTATAGTAAATGGTATCCCCAATTTTTCGAATTGTTCTTTCAAAACTACCCTACAAATAAAATCAGAATCGTACTTAATACATACTCTCATCACTCAATATTAATCCCATAATGGGCTGCTTTTTGGAAAGATAGGGACAAATATGAAATAAAATCTGATATTATTGTAACAAAATAAGTGGATTTTTGACCACTATTGAACCTCTTTGTTTAAAAGGAAGATCTTTTTGATTATGAGTTGATTCCTCCGTTATTCAGAATAAGAATAAAAAAACTCGGAAAAAAAAGAAGGTATACATTCAACAATATTGAAGCATAAGCTTCTACGGTTGGTTCAATTATTTATAGTCAAGTATCGTATACTATTTGAATACCTCAGAAGAAAAGTCACCCGCACAGTTGGATGGAATTACGAATAGATGGAATTTTGGGCCGATGGGAAATGCCAAAAAGTATTAGTGTTATAGATTCAGATTAGCTTTATCTGAAATATTTTCTTCAGGAATTTCATTAAAAAAAGATGCCACTTCACCCTCGGAACTTGGGCCGTACGCTTGTAGAAAAGTTCCCTTTTCACCGCTTTTTGTTTTTAAGACATTTAAGAGCGACATATCCGAAGGATTGCTCATTCCCTCATACCGATGCTGAGCGACCACATAAATTTCCTGGGGCAAAAATTCATTTTTAGTTTCGGACGCGATCAACTTTCCCGATTTAAAATAGAAATTCTCGGTATAACCTTTATCCTGATATTTTTGAATTAAACTTTTCTCGTGTTTCGGAAACTTGTTTTCCATTGCCTAAATTTTATCGGTTGCTTTTATTGTGATAGAACAAAGCACTCCCAAGGGGAGTGCTCACCTCCAACTTTTATCCGTATTATCCGACAATTCTAATTAATTATCGTCAGTTGCATCATCGATTTCATCTTCAACTTCTTCGGCACCTTCTTCAATCTTATCGCCTGCGTCATCTATGGCGTCTTCGATTTTATCCCCCGCATCTTTTTTGTCTTCCCTACAGCCCGTAAAAGTGGAAAGCGACATTGAGGTCATAAACGCGATTAGGAATATGTACACTACTCGTTTCATATTTATAAATTTTAAGTTATTAAAGCTTTTTTCTTCCCGTAATCAATGATATTACCAGTAAAACCAAAAAGATGAAAAATAAAATTTTGGCTATATCGGCGGCTCCCTCGGCTATTCCTCCAAAACCAAAAATTGCGGCAATGATTGCCAAAATGATAAATGTGACTGTCCAACGTAACATAGTCTTCGTTTTTTAGTGGTTTATAATTCGTCGATTATTGATGATATAAATCAAAGATGCTGTAAATAAGTGATACTCGATGACCACATCCAATCTGATGTTAACTCATTTGAATTTTTCTTGTGGGATAGTTAAAAATAGCCTTTCTTGATTTGAATAATAGTCCACAGATTGTTTAAATTGTATCTTGTTCAAGAAATTTTTTGCATGCACTAATTGAATTCTGCGCTTCTAAGTACTATTCAACTCGCGATTGCGATATAACAAATGTAAATCCGACCATCGACCAATGAGTCTTACACTACAACTACACGATTCAAGTGTAAAAGAGATAATTTCAGATTTGGCCCAAAATTTCGGGATAGATTATGAAGAGACAGAGAATGAACACTGTCTTCGTTTACCGAAGAAATTAGGTTCTGGCTTTATAAGGGGCACTTATTTCTCCAATGGTATAGAGGTGCTCGAATTCGATTTTCTGCTGAAGGATAAGCTTATTTTAGAGTATGAGAAAAGCTTGGTTCACCCCCTGAAGTTGATATTCAACCGTGAATCCAGTATTTCGCACAGATTCGAAGCATCTAATGAAGTACATACAATACATCGCCTGGAGAACGCGATTATATCGAGTACGCCCCACAACAACCATATTTTTACTTTTCCTGCCGACGAACCCATATGTGTTTTTAGCCTAGAAATAAATCGAAAACTGTTCGAAGATAAAATCAGTGAATTTTTGGCCGATATGAACGACGACCTTATGACCTTGTTCAGGGACCTTAACGGTACCCAAATTTTTTATCACAAAGAATACTATAGTCTCGATATCGCCAAATTTCTAGAAGAGTTTACCGAATGCGAATTACTAGACTTCATGAAAGTCGTATATCAAGAAGGAAAGGCTTACGAGATATTATCACACCAACTTCAGCAATATCTTGATGACCTCAACGGAACGGGAAACTACAAAATAATTCGCAAGGCTACCTTGGATAAAATCGAAAATGCCGCGGAAATAATTAAGTCGGAATTAGACCAAATGGATAACATTGTGACCATTGCCAAAAGAGTCGGCCTGAATCAAAATACCTTGCAACAAGGGTTCAAAAGGCTTTACAAAACTTCTGTCAATGAATACATTCGAAATTTTCGAATAGAAAAGGCCAAAGAGTTACTCGAGAACACCGATATGAATATTACACAAATAAGCTACAGAATTGGTATTAATTCCAGAAGTTATTTCTCAAAGCTATTTAAGAAACGGTATGGGGTTTCTCCAAAGGAATACCATAATCAAATCAGAAAAGGTTCATAAAAATGGTGAAACTTCAATTTTATGTCTGACCATAAATTCGAGGTTCACTTAACAAAGACTTTAAAAAAAGCACAGTAAAGTTTGTGTCATTTACACCTTAGAAAATGTTCAGATAGTATCTTCAGATTCGATTGTAGCAATTTATGCTAAGAAATGTCTTCCAGCGTTTTTATGGTTATCAAGTCATTCGCAATTTGATTTCTTTGTTGTGTTAGCAAAGTGGCCGTGCTTGGCGGCAAATTGAGTTCCTTAAGTACATCGTCATACTCTTCGATAGCCGATTTCTCGCCAGCAATCGCTGCACTCAACATTGATTCGTCATTATCAGAGGAGAAAAAAGCCTCAATATCCATCCAAGTTCGGTGCATAGCACCTTCAACGCTTCCGCCTTCTTCTATTTTTTGTCCAAAGTTTTGAATTTCATCTCTCAAGGTATGTCCGAAATTCTTTCGTTCGATAGCTTTCTTCTTAAAATACGCCTTTAAATCATAGCCTTTTGCATTCTCCGAAGCTTTAATAAATCCTTTTTCGGCATCATAGGTTTTCGCCAATAACGCGTTTAATTTTTCGCCAACTATTTCTGTGTAAGTACTCATTGTAGTATATTTTTAATTAGCGGTGATTTTTTAATGTTCACCACACTATAACATCTTGTTAACCAAATTTAATCTAACTCAGACCGACTCATTTATTCGAAAAATTAAATTATTGCTTCATTTGATTTTGCCTCGGTTTAAAATTCGGGTCTATACGACTCCATCAATTTAAGCATGGCCTGCTCCGTAGGAGAAAAATAGGGTTTCGTATTTTCATTTTTTTTAATTGAAGAGAAGTATTTTTTAATGGAGCCATCCTCATATTTAGAAACCAAAAGTGGATGTACATAATATTTTCTACATACATTTCTGGTATTGCCGAGCGCCACGGCTGCATTATCAAAACCCTTCAAAATATTTTTATGGTTTTTTTCAGGGTTTGCTTCAAGCCCTAAATCAATTATGCTATCGAAGAAAACCACCGATGCGGACCAGGTTCTAAAATCTTTCGCAGTAAAAAACTCTCCGCTAACAGCATGTAAATATTCATTGACCATTGAACTGTCAAGCTGTTGTTTATTGCCCTCATCGTCATAATATTGAAAAAGTTCCCAACCGGGTATTTCTTCGCAGCGACTTACCAATCGAATCAGTTTTTTATTGCGAACGGTCACGCTGTGTTTTTTACCCTTTTTGCCCACGAATTCAAACTTGAGTTTATTTTTGTGAACGTTTACGTGTCGCTTTCTCAAAGTTGAGAGACCATATGATTTATTACGTTTGGCATATTGCATATTACCAATTCTAATATGGGTCTCTTCCATAAGACGAATTACCAACGCAATAACCTTTGTACTCGGCCACCCTTTCTGATCGAGATCGGCATCGACCTGTTCTCGTATGGTGGGCAATTGCTTGCCGAACTGGGCCATTTTATAGAACTTTGTTTGATTCCGTATTTTCACCCAATTGGGATGGTATCGATATTGTTTTCTGTTTTTGGCATCGCGCCCTACCGCCTGTAAATGTCCGCTGGGTAAATGGGTTATCTTCACCTTTTCCCACGCTGGAGGTATAACAAGGCCTTCAATGCGTTTCAGTTGCCTTTCATCTTTTACCGGCTTGTTCTTCAGCTTATAGACAAAGGCATCTCCATCACGCAAACGGTGTATTGACAATTTTTTATCATCAACATAAACCAGGTCTAATTGCGACATAACACGCTTAGGTGCTGTCATCAATTGCTTAATGAATTTTTTAGGTGTGCTTTTTACGGTCATTTCAATACTCAAATTATGCTGGGGATCTTAAATGCACCACCACCAAATAAAACTACTATTTGTCCTTGAAGAAACTGAGCTTTATAAAAAACATAGTTAACACGTTTGGTGTGTGGAAGATCAATACATAGAAATCTATAACGCTATTATTTTTTTTAAATGGGACAGGCCAATCGCATTTGCGGCCCTATTTTGGTTGACTTACGAGAACCCTCTTAATTTCAAACTAAAAATCGAGATTTTGAATTAAGATAGCAATAGGAATGTATAACTACTTAAATTGGAATACCATGAACACCAAAAACAGCGACGAAAAAGAAACTGACTTGGATACCGAGTTTGTCAAGGAAGAAAATCAAACAACGCGAAACTATATTTTTCAAAAAAACAAAATCACAAAATCAGGAACATTCATAATCATTGCCTTGTTAATTTTAATAATCATCGGCATAGTAGTTTCAGGAATTTTCTTTGAGGCCCCAACAAAAAACCCATAAGAAAAGTTTTTTCCTATGGGTCTTACTTAATAATTTATAGGCGTGATGTCTTTATCTAAGATTCATCATCTTTTTTTGTGTGTGAAACTAATTGTAAGTTGTTCTTTCCGAAATCCAATGTTCTAATGGGGAAAGGAATATTGATGTCTTTCGCATCGAAATGGCTCTTAATTAATTTAACCGCCTTATGCCTGGCCGCATGTTCTTGTTTGCTTTTTACCATGTCGATCCAAAAACGCGTCATAAAATTAATTGAACTATCTCCGAACTCAGTAAAGAAAAATTCAACCTCTTCACCTTCTTTTTGTTCAAAATTTTCACCAATAATCTTGACCACAAGGTCTTCCACCTCTTGTAGATTACTTTCATAACCTACCCCGCATGTGACGGCAATTCTACTTCTATCACTTACTGAATAATTAATGAAAGAACCATCTACGAATTTTGAATTCGGTACGATTACATAATTGTTATCTGGCCTTCGAATTACGATATTTCGAAGAGATATTTCAGAAACAAAACCCGAAGTACCTTCTGTCTCGATATAATCATTGATATTCAACCTTGGCATAAAGGAAAGGATCAGTCCACCAAAAGTATTGCTTAGCGTTCCCTGTAGGGCAAGACCAATTGCCAACCCAATGACCCCTGCACCCGCCAGAATACTGGTCAGTACTTTATCTAGCTCCAGTACGCCCAAAGCTATGAAGAAGCCGACCAAAATGACAATGAGAAAGACTACTTTGGCAATTATATCTTGAATTGAGACCTGACTAATTCTATTAAGCAGAAATTTTCTCAAAAGGTTACGAACGCCCTTTGCAATAAAATAAAATAAAACCATTACTAGTATGGCCATAACTATATTAGGCAGTTTGAGAATAATGGCATCGAGCCACCCGTCCAACTTCTCCCATAGTTTTCCTACAGCGTCTTCTACCGAAAATTTGTTTTGTAATATAATACTCATGTTATAAAAGTTTAGTTAGAAGGAGTGTTCCTAAAACCAAAAGAATCAAGGAAAGAATTCCTCCAATTAATAAAAAGTGTTGAAATTTATAATTACCCAAACCATAAATCAATGCATTTGTCTGATACCCTACGGGGGTGAAAAAGCTAAAATTGGCTGCAAACATGACCGCCAATATAAAAGGTTTGAAATCTAGTTTTAAACCTTGGGCAACCGCAATGGCAATCGGCGTCATAATTACTGCCGTAGCATTGTTACTGATTACCCCACTCATGACCATGGTCACGAAAAATAGGGTTCCGATTATAACAACATTCGGTTGCCCCTCTAAAAAGCCTAGCAACTTCGATGACACCCACATGTCGGCACCCGTATTGTGCATGGCAATACCCAATGGAATCATGCCGGCAAGTAAAAAGATTATTTGCCAGTTGACCTTTTTATAAATTATGCTCAAATCTAAATTATTGGTCAAAAGCAATAAACAGACCCCTGTAAGTGCACTCACCATTATCGAAAGTAGGCCTGTTGCAGCTAGGGCAATGACCAGTACTAAAACCGATAACGAAAAGTACTTCTTAAAAGAAGACACCCTTTTGGCCGTGTCGAACGATTGTAGCAAAACCACATTTTCCATCGCTTCAAGGGCATTTAGGTTATGCTTTTCTATTTCAACTAATAAACGGTCCCCAGGCTTTAATACCAATCGATTTGTACTGCTACGTACCAATCTATCGCTAATATTAGTAAGTGTTTTTCGTTTTTTAATTGCCAGCGGTATGGTGTCTTGCAGCATATAACGCCTTAAATTGCCCAAGGTCTTTCCTAGTAAGGAAGCACCTGGCAACATAAGCAACTCTACAAAAACACGCTCGTCCAACTCTGACAACTTCGGGTTATCTTTGTCGTTTTTTTCCTTAATTTTTCCATACCAATATTCATTTTCATTGATGCCCAAGTTCTCAGATTTGTGCAAGCGCGATAAATTCTGTAAATCGCACATAACCAATAGCTCATCATTTTTCTTTAAAGTGATATACTTTCCCGGCGAATTGTGTACCCTATTATCGCGGGTCAGTTTTAATAGCGCAATTTCCGGATGGTCATATAAAAAAGTTTCTTCTATTTTTTTTCCTTCCAATTGCGACCCCTCCTTAATCAAAATATTAGTAATGTAATTGCTAATATCATAATCTTCCCTAAGGTTCTTGTTCTTTCCCCAAGGCAGCCAGCGAAGAGCCAACGTAAGGTATACCACGGCAACCGAAAGAAAAATCAACCCCATCATCGTAAATTCAAAAAACCCCAGTTTGTTGGCCCCTAAATCCTTTGCCACTGAATTTACTATTAAATTCGTTGAAGTCCCCATCAAAGTACATGAGCCTCCAAGAATACCTGCAAAAGAAATTGGCAATAATAATTTAGATTGTGAGATATTGAATTTTTCCGATAATTGATTAATTATCTTAATAAAAACAATTACAACGGCCGTAGTACTAATAAAAGCGGATATACCTGCCGTTACCACCATAAAAATAGGAGCCAAAAAATACAGGGGAAGTGTTTTTATCTTGCCCATACCCGAGGTCAGCCAATTGATGACCCCGTTTTCTTCCATTGCTATGGCCAACATCATTAATGCTAAAACTGCTATCGTAGCGCTATTCGAAAAACCACTAATCGCCTCTTCAGGGGAAACCAGACCCAATAAAGCCAGGGATACTATAGTAAAAAAAGCAACCTTGTCTACCGGAAAAATTTCAAATGCAAAGAGCACTACCGTGGTTAGCAGTACCAGAAACACTAGAATAATTTGCAATTCCATAGGCAGATGTGTTCAAAGAAATCATCAAATCTTATCTAGTATTAGCTTTTCCAACTATTTTCAAAAGCAAAACTCTTCTGAGCCATTCGCACCCTCATCGCCTTTTCCTTTTCTTGTAAATCTGCAGGTAATCTTTTTAACTCCCCACCATAATACCCTAAAGCAATTGCCGTGCATATGTGGTATCCTTCAGGAATATCGAACTTTTGATATGCCATTTTTCGGTCAATGCCTGCCATGTGGTGTACGGCAATACCCAAATATTGAGCCTCAGCGGTCATATTTCCAAGGCTTAGGCCTAAGTCGTGCAAAGCATGAAAATTTTCGTTTCCGTCGTTCATTTTTTCCTTGTAAACACTTAATACAAGCATGGGAGCCATGGGTGCCCATTTTTTATTGCCTTCACTCAGACATTCCGCTATTTTATCATGTGCCGCTGAACCCCTTTCAGCATAAATAAACCGCCAAGGCTGTATATTAAAGCAACTGGCAGACCAGCGTACGGCTTCGAAAAGTTGTTTCAAATGCTCATTTTGTATGGACTGATCTTTAAAGATTCTTGGGCTATAACGCTGTTTCAGCAATGCAAAAATCTCATAATCGGTATCTGCGATATTTCTTAACCGAATTTGCTCTTCATCTGTCATTATCTCTATTTTATCAAAGCCTTCTAGAAGATTGTTCTTAAAAGCTAATGGTTTGGTGTTCTACTAACGATATTACAAAATCTCAAAACCAATAGTTGATTCAAAACCTTTTTAAATTGATTCGTTTGCACAAAAATTTGAAGAAGAAAAGGAGTAATAAAATAGGAGAAGTATATATACAATTAGAGTCGCTCTTTATCTTTGACAATTCCTTTGCCGTATTCATTTTTATAAATTTTTACAACTACCAGAAACAGACTTATCAGTAAAGGACCGAAAATGAGGCCTATAAACCCGAAAATCGGCACACCTACGACTACACCTATTACGGTGATCAATGGGTGAACATTGTCCAATCTTTTGAGTGCATACATTCTAAAAATATTGTCTGTAGAACCAACTATAATAATACCGTAAAGCAAAATACCCCAAGCTTGAAAGATATCGCCATTGGAAATTGTTAGAATAAATACGGGAACAATACCGAGCATGGCCCCAACGAAAGGCACCATAGAACCAATAGTTATAATAACAGCCCAGAAAAAGGGTTCTTTAATACCAAAGATGAGTAAACCTATCAAACCGACAACACCCTGTGCTATCGCAACCAACGGTATGCCAAGTGCGTTAGATCGCACCATGGCCCGTATCTCCTGGCCTATAATCTGTAGGTTATCTTTAGCTACCGGAATGTATTCGAACAAAGACTCACGCAACTGGCGACGGTTCGTCAGCATATAATACAACATGAAATACATAATGCCTATCGCTATGAAGGTATTGAAAGTACCTCCCGCCAAATTTTGTAAATTCGTGGAAAGCCAAGAAGATATTCCCGAAACATCAATTTGCGAAGAAAGGTCGTAACCCAAACGCTCTTCCCATGTTCCCAACTGCTGCTTCACCGCCTTTACGACCCGCTCGGAATTATCGACGGCCTCGCCAACTTTATTTCCCAGAAGAAGTACGATTCCCGCTACTGGCACTAGGATGCAAATAAAAGAAAGAAGTAAGAGAAGAGCCGCAGCGACATTGGAGTTCCATCCCTTTTTGGTCAATTTCGACATGGGCCTCTTTAAAAGTACATAAATCGTTACGGCGCCCAAAACACCGGAAAGATAAGGGAGCATAGCGTTGAAAATCAAGCCCCCCAAAATTAGAATTAGCAACAACACAAAAAGTTGTCGAATGACTTTTGGACTAATAAAGTTCATAGTTTGGGCCCGCCTTTAGTTAATTTAATTGTTGCGCAGTGCTTCAATAAGCTCTTTTTTGTTCATTTTTGATCTGCCATCTATCCCTACATTTTTTGCCTGGTCATAAAGTTCGCCCTTGGTCCATTCTTCATAAGGTTTTGCTTTTCCCCCTTTCTTTCCCGCATCGGGCGTGTTTGCAATACGGGCCGCTTTTTGTTTACTGTACCCTTTATCACGAAGGGCTTCATATTGTGCTTCATTTTTTATTCTCGGATCCGGCATGGTAAAAAAATTTAGTTCAACAATGAATTTTGGGAATAAGACTTCATTTCCTATCCTCAAATTTTATCAAAATTCGAGAAAGCGGTTTAATCCATTTCAACCAATTTTTACTCCAAAAAACTGTAGAAACCCTTCTTTAACGCCCTATTTTAAATTAAGCTTAATCACGTCAAAAATTGGTGTAAATCAGTCAATTGAAGGTAGAAAAAGTGAATACATTAGAAGAAGTAAATATTAATTCAAAAATTCTAGAAACTATGAATAGTGATCAATTAGAAGGCAAGTGGAAACAAATCAAAGGTAAATTCAAACAAAAATATGGGGATGTTACCGATAACGACACCACTTTTGCCGAAGGAAAGTTCGATGAAATGCTTGGAAGGTTACAGGAAAAGACTGGAAAAAGGAAAGAAGAACTTAAAAGAGAAATCGAAGAGTGGTAGAAACCATTTTTTGATTGGTGTTGATTTAAGTCCCTGACTTCGGTCGGGGGCTTTTTTTTTGCCTAGTTGTAATTCAGCGAAGTTATATATAAGTAGAGAGGGGGCCATTTTTAATGCATCTGCATTTCAATAGTAGCCCCCAACTTTTCCTTGTTTTTAAAAAAACCAGTTCCCAATGCTAGATTTTTTCTTCCCGCGGAATCACAGCCTCTTGAGGGGCCGTGGCGAGATCCTTATCCATAGCATAAAGATTGAGGTTGCCCTGGATCTTTTGAGTAGCCAATGTATATTTGTCGATAATACCATTTATCAAAGTTTCTTCCTCGATTTGCTCTTGCACAAACCATTGTGCGAAACTAAAAGTGGCCCAATCTTTCTCCTTGTGCGCTAAATTTACAATTTTATCTATTTGTTCAGAATTGTCTATTTCATGTTTCAATATCTTTTTTAGGCAATCCTCAATATTTTTAGGATTTTCCGGCGGCGCCTTGATCGCTTCTATTTTTGCACTACCACCCCTGTCATTGATATATTTTAGAATTTTGAACATATGTTCGCGTTCTTCATTCATGTGGCCGTAGAGAAATTCCGCTATGCCGGGAAAGCTATTGACTTCCGCCCAAGAGGCGTATGAAAGATATACTTGCGCCTGAAAGGCTTCCCTTGTCATTTGATCGTTCAAGGCTTTTTCCAAAACATCTGAAATTCGTTTTGTTTTCATATTCAAATCGTTTAATTCCTGTAGCTATTAATATTGGTCTGACCCCCTGATCACGCATATCATTGATGATATGACCTTCACTTATTTTCTTTCGTAGTCTAAATCTTTAAGGCCCATAATCAAAGCGAGTCCGTAATCGATCTGCGCCATTTGGGAGGTCAACAAGGTAATCGTAGACCGAGGAAGATCCTTTTCTTTTAATACCTCTTTATATTCTTCCAAGGCCGCCTTTTCTCCGCGAATTGCTTCTTCCAGCATCGCCTCGGCATGATCATTGGAAAAAAGAGATTTGATATCCATCCAAGCACGGTGTGCATCCCCGGCAAGAGTCCCCTTATTTTTGTAGTCTTCACCGAAAGCACTTATCTCTCTTTTAAGTTCGTTTATAAACCGATGACGATCCAAAGCTCTTTCATTAAACCAAGTCGCCAATGATCTTACCTCGCAGTTTTCCGCAGCTTTGCCAAATCCTTTCTCGGCATCATATGTTTTTTCTAGAATAGCGTTCAGTTTTCGGCCTACTTCCTCAGTATATTTTCCCATTTTAATAAATTTTTCCAATTGATACCCAAAGTTATCCTGATGCCTAATCAATTGAGGTTTCAATCGAATATATCATTGATTCATTTGACATGGTAATCGGCTGTAGAATTTTGAGAATTTATTGAAAGTGGACGCTAAATTTCAGCTTTACTACTTTCTTTTTTGATTTTTTGCGCAATCGCACTCGGTTCTATACCAAGTCCGTATCTTTTTGCATAGACCCAAGTGAACTCAGCGCCGAAGAATAATATCAGACACGAATACGACACCCAAAGAAGTACCAAAACAATGGTTCCGGCAGCGCCATAAGTAGAACCGGGATTGGCCTCCCCAAAATACACTCCCAATAAAAATTTACCGAATACAAAGAGTATTGATGTTATCAACGAGCCGATCCAAACAGTTTTCCATCGTATTTTAGCGTCTGGCAAGTATCTGAAAATTAGCGCAAAAAGCACAGTAATGATACCTACTGACACCACTATGTCTATAACATAGGCAATATAGACTATAACATCGGGCAGAATACTTCGTATATAATTATTCAAGACCGAAATAACGGTGGTAACCAAAAAACTTACCAACATTAGAAAACCAATAGCGAGTATAAATGCAAAACTGCGTGCCCTATCTAAAAACATCTTCTTTATACTAGCATTGGAGCTGGCTTTGATTTTCCATATTTGATTAAGTGAAAGTTGTAAATGATAAAAAACCCCGGTGGCCCCGAAAATCAATGTGCCAATACCCAATATCGTAGCTATGGTGCTTTTGCCATTATTTTGAGTTTCTATCATCATGGTCTGAATGGCATCAGCAGCATCCCGTCCCAACGCGCCGGAAATTTCATTGGTCAATTGGCCTTGAACGATTTCAACTCCCCAGACCGAACCGACAAGATTGATAATGATAACCAAAAGACCCGGCAGTGAGAGTACCGCATAATAAGCGACCACTGCACTAAGGCGAAAAGGATCATCGGCATCCCAGGCCTTATACGTATCAACAAGTAAAGAAGGAAAATCGGAAAGCTTAAATTTTGATCGGGCACTACCCTTCATAACTATAGATTTTTCCTAAATGTACAGGTCCCTCCCTATTATTTTAATCGCATTGCGATAATTATTGTCCGTAATAAAAGTAGTATCTCATACGGGCTGTCCGAAATTTGCAACTAGCACCAAAATTTTTCTTAGGCTCATCATTTAGTTCTTGCAAAATCTGCGAATTGACCTTTTGAAAAAGTTCTATCTTACCGCTTAAATAGCAACCATGACTTTAGATTTGAATAAAAGATTGCAACTTATCGTGTTGATTGTAGTGTGTACCATACTATCAACGGGGTGCCAAACTGCAACAGACAACAGACCGAATATTCTATTCATTGCCGTTGACGATCTTGCCTCAAAAGTGAGTAGTTACGGTAATACCATTGCCAAGACCCCAAATTTCGACCGATTAGCAGCAATGGGTGTTCAATTCAACAATGCGTATTGCCAACTTCCTTTGTGCAACCCGACCCGGGCCTCGGTGCTTACGGGGTTGCGCCCTGATGTAATCAAAGTATATGATTTAGACCGACATTTTCGAGACGAAGTACCTGACGTCGTTACTCTTCCCCAGCTTTTCCGACAAAACGGTTGGTGGGCTGGAAGAGTTGGCAAACTCTACCACTACGATGTACCCGCATGCATTGGCACCAATGGCTTGGACGACCCCAAATCATGGGACGAAGTTTTTAACCCCAAGGGTCGAGACACTCAAGAAGAAAACCTAATTACCAATGCAGAACCCCATAAAAAGATAAGTGCGGCGCTCAGCTGGTTAAAGGCCGATGGAAAAGATGCGGAACAAACAGACGGTATGACCACTGATATCGCGATTGAATTGCTCAAAAAAAAGAAAGATAACCCCTTTTTTCTGGGTGTCGGTTTTTTTAGACCCCACACACCGTATGTAGCTCCAAAACGTTATTTCGACCTATACCCGATCGATTCATTGCAATTACCCACTTTTCCCGCCGATGACAGAATTGATATTCCTGCTGCCGCTTTTGCACATAACAATCCTATTTCCAATTACGGGTTAAGCGAAGCCATCTGTTTGGAAGCCATGCAAGCCTATTATGCCAGTGTATCTTTTGTCGACGCACAGATTGGAAAAATTTTGGATACCCTTACCGAAGAGGGTCTTCTTGAAAATACTATAATTGTTTTATGGAGCGACCATGGCTATCACCTGGGAGAGCATAACGGAATTTGGCAGAAACGCACCCTTTTTGAAGAATCGGCCCAGGCACCTTTGATTATATATAACCCAAATGCCAAAGGGAACGGATCAAAAAGTGACCAAATCGTAGAATTCGTCGATATCTATCCGACCATTGCGGCACTTTGCAATTTAAAGATTCACGGGGAACAAGATGGCCGAAATTTGGTTCCCCTACTCGATAATCCGAAGCAAAAATGGGAAGGAACTGCTTTTACCCAAATACTTAGACCCGGCGATGGCAATCCATTTATGGGAAGAAGCCTAAGAACCGATAGATGGCGTTATACGGATTGGAACAAAGGTGAACTTGGAACCGAACTGTACGATCATTCTAAAGACCCACAAGAATTTAACAACCTTGCTTTAAACCCAGACTATACCCATATTATTCAAGAATTAAAGGAAGTTGTGGATAAAAAAATAAAAGGTGACGTACCGACATCACCTTTTAATACGGACCGATTATAGCGTGTCACCGGGATTTTCACTGCTCGAAAAGTAACATCAGGGTCATCGTTTATTTAGACTTTGAAAGTTTACTATCGGCCAAGACAGCTGCTAAAATAAAAAGGAGGCAACCCATACCAATGAGCATCATATGTTCCAAATATCAAAAGTAGCCGAATAAGGTCTACCGATCTCCGGTCGTTCGGTCAAGTATTGAAAAAAAGAAATAAGACCACCTCTATATAAACGAGCTTGGTTCAATCCAAAATTCGAAATAGTGTAATCGGCAATTTTTTCGATATCCGCTACAGCACTCTTACTGAGAAGGTATTTAGCCATTCTTTTTGCCGTATCGTAATTCCGCTTCTTTCCAAATATCTTCAACGCTTTTATCACTCACTCCACTCATTAACCCTTCTTCGAGTGCCATTTCCAATTCGATAAGGTTTTGGTGACTGGCCTGATGTGTTCTCACTAAATGCCTTATATATTCTCTATCGTTCGTGAAGTCTCCTTGTTCTATTTGTTCTATCTGTTTCTTTATCCAATCATCCTGTTGTTCTGTAAACGTAATCGATTTTCTAACTACTCCCATAACACCAATATTATTACTATTGATGTAGTTTAATAATTTTGGGGATTGTACTTAACTATTTAACAGCTTCCCCTACTTTTTTTTAACCCAGTCCAAACTGTTTTTAAGTAGTGTCTGATACGCTTTAAGGCCGTGAGCCCGTTCATCATGCCCCAAGGTGTTCCCGATAATTTTGGCTTTGGGGTGTTTTACAATCCACACAACGGGAAACTCTTCACCCGATTCCAGACCTTTGCCTACGGCCAACACTTCAATATCGGTACCATTGGGATCTTTTTCCCAACGGTATAGCTCATCGACGATTCTAAACTTGGCAGGAACATCTTTCATTATGGGGTGGTTAGGCTTAGATACGATAACCTCAAATTCCTGTAGCTTTTCGTGCGAGCGTGAACCCCCACCAACCAATTGTTTGTTGTACTCCGGCCAATCTTCCCAATTATACCAGGTACTGGGATGATAAATCAACATGTTCAGTTTTCCGCTATTGACTTGGGAGAAAATGGCGCTTTTTGCCGTACCGTCCAATGGTTGATTATTTGTTAGCATTAACACATCTACCGCGGGCACTAAAGCGCCCATTTCCTCAACATCTTCGGTATAAATTACGGTATTGCTTCCGTTTTCACTTAAGATTTCCCCATCGGCTATACCAAAGAATTTAAGAAAATCATGGGAACCGCCACCACCTGTCACGGCAATCTTAAGGGCATTTTTTTTAACGGCTACAAAATGGCCTGCTGATTTATCCGTTTTATAAGCTTGCGGTAATTTTGGGGACTTACATCCAACTGCCATCCCCAATACCGCCAATACAAACGTTATTTTCTTCATTTTATACTTATTTACTGTTCTATAATGTTTTCTAGCGTAATTTCAATTGTATCTAAACATCGGTATCGCCTGAACCATCCGAGTCTGGGGCGGTTACTATAATTTCGCCTTGCATTAAACGCCAATGCCCAGGAAACGTACAAACAAAAGGATATCGACCCGGAGTATCAGGTAGTTTGATAATTACCGATCCCGATTCACCCGGACCCAACATTTCCGTTGCACCCAAAACATATCTCGAATTGGGCACGTATCCCATCCCTTCAGCTTCGGGTTTGGTCACAAAACTATCGACTACAGGACCAAAAAATTCCAAACTACCCTTTTGCACGACCACAAGGTTATGGGGCATTTGATCTTTGTTGTTCAGTTTTATCTCGATGGTTTGACCGGCTTGGGCATGTAAGATTTTTTTATCAAAAGCCATTTCTTGACTGACCGTATTCAATGATACTGTTACATCGGCCTTAACTTTTCCGATTTTTCCAATACCAAGGTCAATATATTGCTCCCCGCCTGTATTTCGGCAATGTACCGCAATTACGTTGTTGCCTTTTTTAAACAACTTTCCTTTTTCTTCGCTGAGCCTTAAATATTTATAACCTCCACTTGCTCCTTTTTCTTCCATCAAGAGCACGCCGTTTACAAATACCTCGTAATCATCGTCGTGGGAAATTTTGAGTACCGGCTCTGTCAATTCTTCATCAATATTCACCGTACGACGCAGCCATATGTCCTTTGAAGTCCATTTGGTCCTGTTTTCCGCTGTGTTCGTACTGCCAAAAAGAGCTTCCCCCTTCGCCCATGAGCTATCGTTAAAAGTGGTCGACGCCCAATCATCGGCAGGTTTCTCTTCGGAATAACTCCATACTGATTTCTTTTCTTCTGCGGAAGGCACTAAAATTTCAACCGAAGCCGCAGTGACGGTTTCATAGTCAAGCTCTCTAAAATAGATTTTCGTAGCGGCCTTTAACCACTTGTCATCAACAGTGGAAGGGTCTTTGGATACTTTTTCCATCTCAGTATACAGTTCACCTGACTCAGGCAATTCTGCCGCCTTCAAAACCGCTGCTAATCGTACTTGAATGTCGGCATCGGTTAAAAGTCCTGATTTTGCCAAAAGCGCACTTCCTTCTACGGTTTCGGGTAATAACGAAATCGCCGCTCTTTTAACCGCATAAGAGCTGCTTGCCAACGCTTTCACAACTGCCGCATCGGCCGCAGCATTAGTACCCTTTAACGCCCCTAGCCCATCGAGTGTCCATAGTGCGTGCAAGGAACTGGTGTTCAGACCATTCTTATCGGTTTTGGTGTCATCTTGGGCCACTGCAATAAGTTCGGGAATCAGTGCTACTCTTTTATCTTCTACGATTAGGCGCTGCGCGGTAGTTCGCCAGAACATATTATCACTTTGCAATGCCGCCAGCAATGTCTCATCATCATCCCTTGTCAAGTTTTCGATTTCCGATTCATCGGCATCCTTATATCTTATGATGTAGATACGACCGTGGCCATAGTCCCGAAGTTTATTAATATGGGCATTTCCTTCCCCTTTATCGGCATTCCATATTTGGTTATCCATTCCTCGCTTATCAGGATTATGCTGAATTACAGGGTTATACCAATCGGCTACCCAAATGTTACCATCGGGACCGGTTTCTGCAAATACGGGAGCCGTCCATGCATCAGTACTGGCAAAAATGTTGCCGCCGTCCACCTCTTTATAGCCTGCTCCATCTTTAATTATTTTTGCGATATGCACCAAATGACCTGTTGGTTCGCTAACATACATTTGATTTTGGTATTGCTCGGGATAGTTTCGTGCCGTGTAAAAATTGGCTCCCGCAGCAGCCGTATAGCCTCCCCGAACATCAACCTGTTGCAACGGAATGGTATCTACCGGAGCTATTTCATAATGCCCTTGAATGAAATCGGCATTTTGCGCCCACGAGGGCATTTTTCCCAAATATTCATAATGTTTCAGGGGGATACCCACGTAACAACAATGGTTGTTGTTTGCCGTAGACCCGAAAATTTCGAAGTTTTCGTTAAACCCCAATCCCCAAGTGTTGTTATTAAATTGACCTACGGGTTCTAAAAAAGAGCCGTCTTTTCCGAAACGATACACCCCCATTTTAAAATTAACGGGAGCTCCGTTGAATTGATTTTCAAAACCTGAATACCCTACGGACCCCCAAATCGCATTATCGAGACCATACCGCAAACTGGAAGGACCGGCATGCGTATCAAAAGTACCGAACCCGTCAAAGAGCACCGTGCGTTTGTCCATTTTATCATCACCGTCGCTATCTTCTAAAAATACCATCTCTGGCGCTTGGGCTACAATGACTCCTCCTTTGACCACGGTTATTCCTGTCGAAAGACTTTGATCGGTCGCAAAATCGGTAAACTTGTCGGCCTCTCCATCACCATCGGTATCTTCACAAATGGTAATACGATCACCGCCAACGTCATTACTTAAACCATGGGGGTAATCTTTCGACTGTACCACCCAGAGTCTTCCCCTTTCATCCCAAGTAAAAGCAATCGGGTTGATAATGTTCGGTTCGGCAGCAAACAACTCGGCGGTAAAACCTTCGGGGAGTTGAATGTGTTTTTGCGAATCTTCCGGACTCAACGGTATTTGAACCCGCGGTGTTCCCTCGGTGTAGGTCAAGACGGGAGGCGGTGCCTTTTCTCTTGAACACGCAGAAATAAAGACCAGCGCACTAAGCGCCAGTGAGATGTGCAACTGTGATTTTTTCATTATTTGATTTTTTTATTTTAGGAATACTTGGAATCATCAGTCCTCCTAGTTCATCCCTCTTTTTGAGATCGATAACTTGCGTAAGGTTCCTTTCCACTTACATCTACTGTACCTGCCTCCCATCCGTCGGGAGGGGATAAAATCGCTAAAAACTCAAGCTCGTCTTTACCGGCATTGAATGTGGCGTGCACCACATCGGCATCGATATATACCGAATCACCTTCTTCCAAAAACTGCATCTCATCTTCAATCCATTGTTCTGCACGTCCTTTTAAAATATAAAGGATTTCATGCATTTCAGGATGCACATGAAAGTCATGCCCGGCACCCACGGGCACTATGACCTTTACCATATAAGAGTCGGCCTTTTCTATAATTTCGGGGTGGTAATGCCAGTGGTGATCCCGTCCGAAGGCTTTTTCGAACATCATATCCTTTTTCTTGACAAACTTCCAGTTTTTAGCCATTTTAAGAGTGGTCTACAGGGTTAGTGATTTGAATTCCTTAGTCAGATTGGTCAATGATGCTTCCACCCCCATTCGTTCTAAGGAAGATGCACCCACAAAACCATGTAACCCCGTGGTATGCTCTAAGGTGTAGCGTACATCTTCAGGTGTATTTATCGGCCCCCCATGCGCCAAGAAAAAGGTATCGTGATTTGCCTTTTTGACCGCATCTACGATTGCCTGGGTGCGTTCTAGGGCGGCATCCATGGAAACGGAAGCCCCGGTAACCCCAATAGAACCACCGACGGTTGTACCCACGTGCGCTATGATGGCATCGGCACCTGCATCGGCCATTTGAATGGCTTCTTCCGGTTTGGCGACATATACAATGGAAAACATATCCATTTTGGTAGCCAAACGTACCATTTCAACTTCTTTCTGAAAACTCATACCGGTTTCTTCCAGAACATTCCTAAAATGCCCATCGATAATAGAATGTGTGGGAAAGTTGTTTACCCCTGAAAAGCCCATATCTTTGACCTTTCCCAAAAAATGCCACATTCTTCTGCGTGGATCACTACCATGAACCCCGCATATCACGGGAATTTCTTCTACCACGGGCAAAACTTCGAATTCCCCTATCTCCATAGCTACCGCGTTCGCATCGCCGTAGGCCATCATACCGGCCGTAGACCCATGCCCCGACATTCTAAAACGACCTGAATTGTAAATAATCAGGAGGTCAGCACCACCTTTCTCTATGAATTTAGCACTGATCCCCGTGCCTGCACCTGCAGCGATTATCGCTTTTTTTTGATCTACAACGGCTTGCAAACGATCTCTCACTTCTTGTTTTGTGTAAGGGTTTCCTTTCCCTGTCCATGGATTTGGCATAGTATTCTCTTTATTTGATATTTAGTTATTTAATTTATTCCTGGTAATCGGGTCTTATCGACTTACCCACTATTTTATTTCTTGATACTGTCTAACAATAATTCAGTCGCCTTTTTTGCAAATGCAACGGTGTTTATATTTTCCGGAACTTCCACAACCCTTATCGAAGGGTTTACATTACTTTTAATGGCATCGAACAAAACCTTATCTATTTCAGGATTGTGAAACACTTCATCTTTGCCGCCTATTTTCGAAATTCCGCCCAAGGGTAACAAAATAATTACCGGTGCGCTCGATACATTTAGTTTTTTAGCAATTTGCTCACCTAGTTTTTTATTCTCTTCCTTGTTGGTTCGCATAAGGGTAACATCGGGAGCCCAACTGTAGAGTTGTCGATTCTTATATCTTGTGGGTACCGTATGCAAGGCTCCAAAATTCACCATATCCAAACAACCAGGAACAACAACCTGCGGAAGTCCTTTTTGGGAACCCGCAGTTAAACGGTCTGGGCCGGCGCTACAAATGCCTCCACAGAGTTCATCGGCCAATTCGGTAGTGGTAATATCGAGAATCGCATCGAAACAACCATCAAGGGTCAATGCTTCCATCGTCATTCCACCAACGCCTACCGCATGAAATGCCATCACTTCATACCCCTTTGATTTCAAAAGCTCAGAGCATTTATCGACACATAGGGTCGTATTTCCAAAAACACTTATGGCGATGCTACCCGCACTTTTTTTCACCTCTGTTATCTTGGTATCTGCCATTCCGCAAATGGCCCCTGCCGCTTGGCTTATCAGTACCCGGCTAATTCGGTTCAAGCCTGCCACGTCTACAACCGACGGCATCAGCGTGATATCTTTGCTGCCGATATGACTTGAAAGATCTTTGGTTGCCACAGTACTCAGACACAATTTGGGAACACCGAATGGCAGTGCTTTCATAGCTTCCAGTGCGATAAAAGTGCCTCCACCTCCGCCCATTCCGATGATTCCGTCGATACGGTTTTCAGAAAAAAGCTGTGCAATGATTTTAGCGGCACCCTCACCCATATTTTTGATTGCAACCCCTCGATCTTTATTCTCCCGTAAAACTGAGATTTCGGATCCACCGGCTTTAGCAACCATTTCTGCTTTATAAGTAACAGGAAAAAGTTCTGTTGTTCCTAATACCCCAGTATTGACGGAAACTACTTCAACTCCTTTTTGTACTAAGGAAGTATAGAGATAGCTGAAATCTTCTCCCTTCGTATCAAAGCATCCAATCATCACTATTTGACGATTTTTTGAATTGTGCGTTGTGGATTCTGGACTCATTTACACTATCGTTTTGTTATTAAATCCCATCATCTATCGAAAGCATTTTATGGTTCCGACAATATTTTTCACACTATTTTGAATGAGTTGAGGAGCTTCAGTTATGGCTCGATGTAAATCCATGGGCTGGTTTACAATGGAATACACCCCACAAACTCCCATGTCATAAATAGGGTCGATATCTTCCCCTATTTTACCCGTAATCACAACTACCGGTACACCATATTTTTTTGCCATTTTCGCTATTCCGGCAATGGTTTTGCCATGTAAGGTCTGACCATCAATTTTTCCTTCACCGGTAATCACCAAGTCCGCATTTTTAATATACTCTTCCATTCGCAAAGTTTCAAGTACCAATCCGATACCGTTTACAAGCTTTCCTTGCATAAAAGCCAAAAGTGCCGCACCTATTCCACCTGCAGCACCTGCTCCCGGTATTTCTGCAATATCTTTATTGAGATCCGTTTTAATTTTTTCGGCGAAATGTGCTAGGTTTTCATCTAGCTTGATCAATTCTTCAGGATTCCCTCCCTTTTGGGCTCCGTAAACCATGGAAGCCCCATTTGAACCGGTCAAGGGATTGGAAACATCACAGGCAACGACAACTTCACAATGTGATAATCGACTGTCGAAATCATTTAGATCGATGCTTTCCAATTCATTTAAACTTCCGCCACCTTCCTTTAATTCCTCTCCTTTAACATTCAAAAACCTGGCGCCCAAGGCTCGCGCCATTCCCGCTCCCCCATCATTTGTTGCACTACCACCTATTCCAATAATCAGTTTTGTGCAGCCCTTATCCAATGCATCTTTAATCAATTGCCCCGTACCATAAGTCGAGGTCAACATGGGATTTTTCTCATGTTCTTTAAGCAGCTCCAGTCCCGATGCAAGGGCCATCTCGATTACTGCCGTTCTTTTATCCTCCAATATGCCATAGGTTGCTTTTATACTTCTCATCAGGGGGTCCTTTACCGCGACCTCAACAAACTTACCCCCTGAACCTGGCATTAGTGTATTTAATAGTCCCTCGCCCCCATCGGAAATCGGGATTTTATGGACTTGCGCATCTGGAATCACCTTCAAGACTCCATTAGAAATTGCAACGGCAACTTCATTTGCCGAAAGGCATTCTTTAAAAGAATCGGGCGCAATGATAATGTTCATCATATTTTTGTTCTCAAAATGGTTTTGAATTTACAACAAACTGAAAAACTTTTGCCCTAAAAATTGATTGGGTTAACAGCTCGTTAAAAAACCATGGCTTCTTAATTCCTATTTTGTTGAAAATTTATATTCAGAAACGGTTTGATAGGTGTCTCCCAGACGGAAAACGATAATGGGGAATGCCGGTTGATTCGGTGCATCTGGAAAATGTTGTGTTTCAAGGGCAAAAGCTGTTCTATAATCGTCATTAGCCCCAGATTTAAAAGTATTTTCAGATGCCTAAAGATTCCACTGTAAAATTGGATTCTGCACAAACGGACCGCACGAAATCCGCACTCCGTTGACATTGATAAAAAGTGCTTTGGAAAAGAGACTTAAAAATGTAGATCAGCATGCTGAACTGAAAGAGAATCTTTTCGTTATGGAGAAAAATACCTCTTGCCTTTTAGATTTGGTCAATCAACTGCTCGATTTTAGAAAAACGGAACTCGAGACCGTCAACCTTACCTTTGTCGAATCCAATATTTCAGATCTCGTTCGCAAGACCTGAATGTCGAAACCCTGGCAGAAATAATGCACACGAGCCGTTCTACCCTATTCAGAAAGATAAAGAAGATGTCGAACCTAAGCCCGAACGAGCTGATTAATGTTGCGCGACTTAAAAGAGCGGCAGAACTTTTGCGTAGCGGTAAACATCGAATTTTCGAAGTTGCAGAAATCTTGGGATATAATTCATCCACCTGTTTTGCTCGAAATTTTCAGAAGCAATTTGAAATGACTCCTTCGTAATATATGACGCAACCTGAAGTTTAGGGTTCCCCAAAAGCTTTTAATCGCCAAAACATATCGAATTTTACTGAAGTCCTTTTCCCAGGACTCCTTTAAGGACTTGTTCACTATGGGGCTGGATAAACATGGTATTGCTTTGCCAATTTCTTCCACTCTTCGGCCAACTCAGCGACAACTTCTTGATGATCCTTGGCCACATTATCTATTTCAGTTTTATCGCTTGAAATATTATAGAGTTCCCACGGGCTTTTACTATCGAGTTTAACCAGTTTCCAATCGCCCTTTCTCAAGGCATTGGAACCAAAATGTTCCCAAAAAAAGGTTTCTTGGGTTCCAGAATTGGCAGTTCCTTTTAAAATAGGTAAAAAACTTCTTCCTACTGTAGGTGTAATTTCATTGCCCTTATATCGTTTCGGATATTCAGCCCCAGAAACGGCCAAACAAGTCGCCATAATATCGGTAACATGTGCAGGAAATTCCCGAACAGCTCCTTTGTCCTTTATCCCATCGGGCCAAAAGGCGATAAACGGAGTATTTATTCCCCCTTCGTAAACTCTGGCTTTCCAATATAGGAAAGGGGTATTGACCGTATGCGCCCATTTTGGGCCGATACCTGAAAGAACGGTCTGCGGACCCGGCAAACTATCTTTATTGACCGGAAAATTAACAATTCTGCCATCTCGGGTGCTTACTGCCCTGTCAAACCCAGGTCCATATTTTGAAGGTCTTTCTGAACTTGCGCCATTATCGGAAAGAAACAAGATCATCGTATTGTTCAACTCTCCCGTAGCTTCCAACTTATATAAAAGTTTCCCTACCGATTGATCCAATAAATCTACCATGGCGGCATGCACCGCCATTGCCCGCACATCCCAAGCTTTGTCTATATTCTCTTCCCAATTCTCCTCTGGAAACATAAAGGCCGGCAACCTGCTCTGCTCGGTAAGAATACCTTGCGATTTCAATTTCTCATACCGCTTATCGCGAATAGCCTCCCATCCTTTTTCATAAACTTTTACGTATTTCTGAATGGTTTCTACAGGAGCTTGGAGCGGCCAATGGGGCGCGCAATGGGCCACATACAGAAAAAAAGGATTCTTATACCCTGAAAACTGCTCGACATAGGCCACCGCAGAATCTCCTATGGCGTTGGTATGATAATAGTCTTTGGGCACTTCTTTTACTTCTTCGGTACCGTTAACCAAGCTAAAGGGATCAAAATAATCGACCACACCCCAAATATTCCCATAATATTTATCAAAACCTCTAGAGGTGGGGTATGAAGCTATATCTGAAAATGGCCCATTGTTTTTTTGATGTGCCAGCCATTTCAGTTGTTTTTCGTTACCCAAATCAACGGTTTCAGAAACATGCCACTTACCCGTCATGCCTGTTTGATAGCCTGCATCTTTTAGTACTTCGGCGATGGTTACCGTATTGGGTTGAAGACTACCACGATACCCTGGGAGCCTCGCATCCATGGTCATGCGACCGAGTCCAGCCTGGTGTGGATAGAGCCCGGTCAACAATGACGCTCTCGTCGGACAACAGCGCGAAGTGTTGTAAAATGCATTTGACCGAACACCATTTGCTGCCAATCGATCCAAATTAGGGGTTTCTATTTCCCCACCATAACAGCCCAAATCGGAAAAGCCCAAGTCATCTGCCATGATTATTATGATGTTGGGTTTATCTGAAAAGGAATTGCCCATCGAAGTAGCGGGCTTATTAGTTTTCGATTTGCAACCTACAGAAAAGATTCCTATGGCAATAGCGAGAAGCGCAGCAAAATGAAAAGTGGGTTTTGTATTCATGTGGGTTAAACTTAATAAGTTTTTGATCAAAAATCTAAGAAAGGGATATTATCCGTAACATCATATCCATTTCGTGTCAATATATCTGCAGCATCAATCACCTCTTTAAATTGAAGCCATTTTGATTTTTAAAATAATACTTCAGTATATTAAGTGATTGCATGGAATACAGCGCGAGGAAAGTTTCCTGGAAATCACACCCTTGTTACCCCCTGTACCTCATAAAGTTGGGAAAGATGTAGCACATCAAAATTAAATTTCTAATTTTAGTACACTATGCAGTGTCAACAAAATCATTCCAAAATCCATTCATGAAATGAAAATTAATTTTCTGAAGGAATTAAAAGAGCAGTCCCGTACGGCGAATACTAGCAAAATTATATTCCAATTATTTCACGCTATGCTCTTTATACTACTCTTTGCTTCCATGGCTTGCAAATCTCCCGCTACCAAAACACAAGTGCTTTTTGATGGTCAAACTTTTACGGGCTGGGAGGGGGATACCCTAAATACATGGCGAATCGAGGATGGAATGCTCATCGGGGGATCGCTTGATAAAACCGTTCCCCACAACGATTTTTTGTGTACTGATCGTAAATTTTCCAATTTTATCCTGAAACTGAAAATTAAATTAACAGGGAACGAAGGGTTTATCAATTCGGGAGTTCAATTTCATAGTGTACGAATGACAGACCCCGATTATGAAATGATCGGCTATCAAGCGGATTGGGGTAAAGACTATTGGGCGAGTCTATATGACGAGTCACGTAGAAAGAAAACTATGGCAGCACCCGACTCCTTGCAGGTTCTTCAATGGATTAAGAAAGGCGATTGGAACGACTACGAGATACATGCTGAAAATCGTAGAATCAGATTATACATCAATGGACATGAAACTGTAGACTATACCGAAGAAGATTTAAACATACCCCAAACGGGCCTTATAGGGCTTCAGATTCACGGCGGAGGTAAGGCAGAAGTGGCCTTTAAAGACATAACCATCGAAGAACTAAAATAAAAATATAAAGTCTCTTGGGTAAGAAACCGAAAAACTTCAAAACAACACCCATGTTAAAAGGCCGTTTGCGTATTGCTGTTATCCCATTACTATTATTATTGTTGTCAATAGGATGTCGACAGGATAAAAAAGGAGAGACCGTCGAAAATCAAGTGCGTGATTCTACAATAATCGATCGCGAATATACCCTTGAGGCAAGTATGCTAGGGTATTTCGCAAAAGATGGTACAAGAAACCCCACATTACGTGCAAATAAGGGTGATCGCGTTCGTATCATGATTATCAATGGTGAAACCATGACCCACGATATTGCCATGGAAAAGATTGGTATAAAAAGTGGCACTTTGCTTGAGAAGGGTTCCACAACAGATATCAGCTTTTGGGCGGAGAGCGATGACACATATTATTGTACGGTTCCCGGACACCGTGCCGCAGGAATGGTCGGAAAATTTCAAATTGCTGAGGGTGACCTCTCGCCTCCCGTAATTGCGGGAATCGTACCTATGAAAAATGGAAAACCTTTGAATGTAGGGTTTGAAAGAGGAAACCTCAGCGATTGGAAGGCGGAAGGCGAGGCCTTTAAAAATCCGCTCTTTAATAGGCCTTCTCCCGTTCATGAGGAAAACTCCCCAGTGGCATTTGATGGCGATTTCTTTCTGAGCAGTGGGGGAACAACAAATTATAAACTGAAAGGAACACTTACTTCGGTGCCTTTTGAGGTTACCTACCCCTTTGCATCTTTTAGGGTTTCCGGTGGCGCTTTGGCCGATACTCGGGTAGAGATCGTTGAAGCCGAAACAAACGAAGTAATTTTTAAATCATCAGGTCAAGGTCGCGCGACAATGCAACCTGTAGTGGTCAATTTGAATGATTACCTTAAAAAAAATATCTTCATCCGCATTATCGACAATGAGAGCGGCACTTCCCCTATCCCGTATATCCGTGACGATATTTGGGCACATATCAGTTTTGACGATTTTCTATTTTACCCGACCCGTCCCAGTTTCCCCAATGAACTCTTTCAAAAAGATATCATCGTAATGCCTCCCTTGGACCCCATAGTAAACTCGGGACTATCGGGTAAAGAAGCTGCAAAAGCCATGACACTTCCAGACGGATTCAAAGTTACCTTGGCGGCAGCCGAACCCGATGTGGTACGTCCCATCAGTTTTACCCTCGATGCCCGTGGCAGATTATGGGTCGTTGAAGGTCATACTTATCCGGTTCCTGCAGCGGAAGGAAAAGGCAGAGATCGCATCTTAATATTTGAAGACACCAATGGTGATGGCATTTTGGACAAAAGAAAAGTGTTTATGGAAGGTTTGAACATGGCCAGCGGCATTGAAGTGGGTATGGGTGGCGTTTGGATAGGTGCCGCTCCCTATCTTTTGTTCATCCCTATCGACAAGGCCAATGACAAACCTGCGGGGCCTCCAAAAATATTGCTTGACGGGTGGGGACTCGACGACACTCATGAAGTACTCAATAACCTACGTTGGGGGCCCGATGGTTGGCTTTATGGCGTACACGGCGTATTTACACACTCTAATGTAGGTAAACCTGGTGCCACGGACGACCAACGGACAAAGTTGAATGGCGCGGTATGGCGCTACCATCCAACGCGACATGATTTCGAAGTATTCTCAGAAGGAACGAGCAATCCATGGGGGATTGATTTCAACGATCATGGCCACCCCTTTATTACGGTCTGCGTTATTCCGCATATGTACCATGTAATTCAAGGCGCCAGATATCAACGTCAAGCCGGGCAACATTTCAATCCATATACCTACGACGATATTAAAACCATTGGTGACCACGTGCATTATTTGGGTGACCGCGGGCCGCATGCCGGCAATTTTAGATCAGCGGCGGCTGGTGGAGGCCATGCCCATGCCGGAGCGATGATCTATTTAGGCGGAAATTCCTGGCCCGAGGAATACCACAATACCATCTTTATGAACAATATCAACGGATCGATATTGAACAATGATTTATTGACACGATCGGGTTCAGGATATGTAGCTTCCCACAAAAAGGATTTTTTAAAAATGAACGACTCATGGTCACAATGGCTGAATTTTAAATATGACGCCAGCGGTTCGGTATTTGCCATAGACTGGTACGACCAAAACCAATGCCACAGTCCGAACCCCGATGTACATGATAAAACATTGGGCCGTATTTTTAAAATTTCACATAAAAACGACAAATGGGTACAAGTTGACCTGAACAAAGCTTCCGACAGCGAACTGGTCAACTATCAATTGCATGAAAACGAGTGGTACGTACGACAGGCCCGTACAATTCTTCAAGAGCGTGGTGGAAACCCTGAAACACACCGGGCCCTGAAAAAAATACTGGCCGACCATCCTGATATAACACGAAAACTAAGGGCGTTATGGACGCTTTATGTTACCGACGGACTTTCAGAAGTCGAGTTACGCGACCTGCTCAATCATTCCGACGAATACATACGAAGCTGGGCCATTCAATTGCTTACAGAAAATAAAAGAGTTGCTCCTGAAACTCTCGACGTTTTTATCACAATGGCAGAAAATGACGATTCGGCTTTGGTGCGGCTCTATTTGACTTCCGGGTTGTTGCGTTTGGCTCCCAAACACCGATGGGATGTTCTAGAAGGGTTGCTTCAAAGGCCGGAAGATAGTGGTGACCATAACCTGACCTTGATGCTCTGGTATGCAGCGGAACCATTGGCGGCCGTTGATGCACAACGCCTTTTACAAATGGCCGAGAATACCCAAATGCCCAAGTTCCTTAACTATTCCATAAGAAGAATTGGGGCAATTAATACACCCGCTTCCAAGAAAGTATTGCAAGATCGGCGGGAACGTTACGGTAAAAAGGGCTCCGAAGGATTGATATACCAGAAGATGATCGATTCCATTTTAAAAAAATAGCAATTCCTAAAAAACAAATGTGATGAAAAATGGTTTTGGCATATTGAATATTATTGGACTACTTTTTACAGGGCTACAAATGGTTTGCGCACAATCGAAAGCTACAGCTGATTTTAAAAAAACCATTCTGACTCGTGATTTCATTTCGGAGGGTGTGGCCGTGGCCGATTTAAACAAGGATGGGAAATTGGACATTGTCGCTGGCTACTATTGGTTCGAGGCCCCTTCTTGGAAACAGCATGAAATGGCTCCGTCACGCACATTTGATCCCTATAAGGAATACAGTGAATCTTTCCTGAATTTAGGCATGGATGTGAATTTAGATGGATGGGACGATGTTGTCATTATCGACTATCCGGGCAAACCAGGATTTTGGTTTGAAAACCCTAAAAATAAGGAAGGTGTATGGCAAAAACATATTATTGCAGATTCCATGGGAATCTCGAACGAATCACCAGGTTTTATCGACATTGATGGGGACGGCAGACTCGATATTCTCTGCGGTGATGTAGCCAAAAAACAAATCGTCTGGTTACAGGCACCTTTGCGCGCTGGAGAAACCGAATGGAAGCGTTTTGCCCTCAGTACCGAAAACGTACCTGGAACAGAACAATATTCCCACGGTATCGGGTATGGCGATGTAAATAACGATGGTATTAAAGATGTCGTCGTTACCGAAGGATGGTTTGAAGGTAAAAAAGATAAAAAATCAGGAGATTGGAAATTTCATTCCGCCAATCTAGGAGAGCCCTGTTCGCATATGCAAGTACTCGATGTGAATGGTGACGGTAAAAGTGATGTTGTAAGCGCCTCCGCCCACAAACTGGGTGTATGGTGGCACGAACAAGGCGAAAACCACAATTTCAGTACCCATCTAATCAGTACCACAACAGCACAGACCCATGCTTCGATAATGGCCGATTTAAATAATGACGGAAGCAAGGATTATATAACCGGAAAGCGATTTCTTGCCCATAACGGCAATGATGCCGGTGATGCCGAAACCCCGTACTTATTCTGGATAGCATTTACACCAGAAACCCCTCCATACTTTAAAGAACACTTAATCGATTCTGATTCCGGTGCGGGACTCAATATTGCCGTTCATGATATGAACAAAGACGA
>CBDULZ010000018.1:0-63188 GCA_965368185.1 uncultured Kriegella sp. | reverse complement strand
CCTATTAATGCAATTACCGATGCATTGTTTTTGGCATAATCCGTTGTGAGGTCTGTAGGGCCATAAAAATTGACAACCGCTTGAACGTTCGATGATAAACTATCGACCGTTGTACCTTCCTGAGCATTGGTTAAAGCGTTCATTAAGACGAGATGTCCGCCAGCAGATCCACCCACTGTGGCCACCTTGGTATTGTCAATATGATAATCGTCCGCATGTTGTTTGAGCCAACGAATGGCATCTTCTACATCTTGGATCATTTCGGGGTAGGTGACCTTCGGAGTAAATCGATATTGTACTGTTGCGGTAACATATCCTTTTCTTGCATAATCGACCAAGTACCTTAAATAATCTTGCTTTTTGCCCTTTTTCCATGCGCCACCATGCACGAAGACGATCAAGGGCGTATTTTGGGTAATCGTTTTTGAATGGTAGATATCCAATTTAAGAATGGTGGAATCGATGGTTTTGTAAATGACATCCTTGTATTCCTTTAGGTCGTTGGGAACAGGAAACTCGTTTTCGATCAACTTTAGCGCACCTGTAGCATAGGCGATCTTAAGGGTGGTGTTGTTGGCGTATCCTTCGGGCGGTTCGGATACATCAACTGATTTGGTTTTACACGCTATTAAACAGCAAATTATAAAAAGGGCAGCAATACTTTTTTTTATCATGATCTTGTCAAATACGAATTACCATTTGAAATGCTACTGGCCCTGCTCAAACCGCTGCATTATTTCTTTCCAATTGGTAAAGATGATTCCCTCATCCTTAAAAAATTGGATAAGGTCTGGATCTGAGAACATTTGTGCCTCCCAAGACCGTTGCTGCCAAGAGCCTGTTATTCCCTTTAGGTTTTCGGTCAATACCGAAGGATGGAAGATGATCTCGGTGAGGCCGGGTTCCAAAGATTGGATCAATTCTTTAAAGGAGCCAATTTTCTCCTCATAGGTATCGGCTTTGGGAGCACTGGTAAAATAATCTAGTTTAGGAAGGGAATAGGTCTCGACCATTTTGACTACACTATCGTCCATAGGATAGCCCTTACTTCGAAATTCTGCCAACACCTCGGGCTTTGAAATGTCTATGATGTTTGCGGGAATACCGTATTCCTGCGCTACCTTGATATAGGCCTTGACATAGCTAGGATCACCGAACAAGGTTCCCATATGGGTATCGATATGATCGGGGTTATGCCCCCAAGCTATTGATTGTTCGATCTGGGCCCGAATCTCTTTTTCTACTTCGTCTGCCGATGCATGTTGAACCACTTGTAATACCGTGTGCCACATCATTTTATCTTCGTCCAATAAACCCGGAACTTCAGCCGCTTCTGTAACAGTGCCCCATCGATGGGTTTTCCATTCGCTGGTCAGGGTAAGGTGGAGACCGACATCCATGGCGGGATTGTTTTTCGCCCAAGTAATGAATTCCTCTGCGTTGGGGCAGGGAATCATAACTGCGGCCGATTGAATAACCCCACTAGTCAACTGTTGCTCGGCGGCCGTATTTGCTTCGGGACACATTCCGATATCATCGGCATGAAGCATAATGACTTTTTTTCCGGCCGGCCAACCCAGCCGCTCTGCCCAAGTATGAGCTTCATTTACTGGTTCCATGGCCTGTGCATTCTGAGCTTTTTGGTTTTCGTTTTTTTTCTTTTCGTTGCAACTGCCGAAAAGAATTGAAAGGCACAACAGTACTATTCCTTGCGCTACATGTGATTTTTTCATATTTATAAGTATTTATTAAACCAGTTCAGTCCGTCTCCGTAGATGGTCTCAAGCGGGGCATCCCTATGTTTGGCATCATACCATATGATTTCCTTCGGAGCCTCGGCTTTATTAAAGAGTAATTTACTCATTAGGGGAGGCACGATCTCGTCGTTTTTGGCATTTAACATTAAGAACGGACGCGGGGCAATGCCTTTTACAAAATTCAAGGGTTCGATGATGCTCACAAAATCCTTCGCGTTCGTGGAAAGCGCTCCTTCTTCGTAGAGCAAGTTCATCTGACCTCCGGCCAATGCGATTACAGGTACTTTTACACGATTTTCGACTCCACAGAAAATGGTGCCGATAATTCCTCCCAAACTAATACCATAATACCCAATTCTATTGGCGTCGAGCTCTTTTCGGGTTTCGATAAAATCGACCGCTCTTCGAAGGTCGAAAACGGTTTGACTGATAACGTTCCGGGACCAATATTTGTAAGATCCCGTTAAATTGAAATCGTAGACATCACCTTTTCGGTCTCCATGATTATTAATATCCAATCGTAGTACGCCATAACCATTTTTTAGAAACAGCTCGTTTCCGAAGGCTACATAGTCCACCGCTTTATGGTCTCCCAACCCGTGCATTAATATAATAACCGGTAGGGGCGTAGTTGCATTTTTAGGAATGCTTAATAAGCCCGTCACTTTTTTGTCATGGACACTAGTATATGCTATCGAGAATTCCTCGAAATTGTCGGCGTCACGAACGGTGTAAATCGAATCCTTTAGAGGCACTGCCGCGTCATAATCATAAAACTTCGATACGGGAAGGCTTTCATTGGTATCATTGGCTACCGCAAAGACGGCAATGCCTAACAAGGCAACGATACCAATGCCAATTGACCAATTTCGAAGTTTTTTAGAGAACTTCATCGTCATCGGCCAAATACATTCGTGTACTCTTGGTATAGGTGCCACCATTGGGATCGGCATACTCCAAGTCTATGTAAAACGCTTTGTATCCCGATTTTGGAAACTCGATTTTCTCGACGGTAGTTCCACTTTGCACCGGGTTAATTTTTCTAGAGCTCCATTTCTCATCCCTGAAATCGCGATCATCGGAATCAGCAGACCACAAATAGACCGATTTTAAATCTTTGGAATCGGAGGTTACAGAAAGTGTTGCCGATGTTTTATCACTACTTAGTTCGTAATCGAGTTCGGTATGTGGTTCTTTTTTCAGGGTGTGTCCCCAAAAAGCGCTCAACGATTGCAAGGCCTTTTCCCCACCATCAAGATTATGCCCGGCATTTGGCGTGTAATGTATGTAGTTCTCTCCGGGAATATCTTTGATGTAATTTTTAACGGCATCTACGGGCCAATATTCATCGTTCGTTCCGATAAATATCAGCTTGGGCATGGTCAGTTTCTCACGGTAGGAGTAGGGGTCTATCATTTGGGTGAGTGCGTTTCCGTCCGGTGTATTTACCGTTTGTGGAATTTCCAGTTTGATGTAATCATTGATCTGTTCGCTGTAGGCATTCCATGCGGTGATATGATAATCTAAGCTTACCGGCATATTCAAGACGTCGATGACCATCGGACCGATTGCTTCGACCCGTTTGTCGCTTGCCCCGGTCAACCAAGTTGTCCAACCTCTTTTTGAAGCCCCTGAAACCGTAAATCGGGAAATATCTTGCTGTAGTGTTTCTTTGGAAAACTCCTGAACGGCATCCATAGCCTTAACCGCACTTTTTACCATAGGAAACAACAAGGGCCACGTAAGGTCCTTATCATTTTTATAGTTATGTAAGGTAAAAGATATAAGTTGGTCTTCCACTAAATCCCCGTCATATAAGGGCTGCATCGGTACTTGCCTTACTATGGATACAATGGCTTTGTTTTTTTGTGCTATTTGCGCCATTGCGGCAGATTCGCTTCCATTTTTTTCTTTCGTTTTCCAATTGGGCATACCATCGGTGAGGCTTCCGCCGGTTATAAATAACAACGAACCATCATAAGCGACTTCTTTGGGGACCAATATGGTCAATTGATGTTTCCAAGTATGTTCTCTCCATTTTTGGGAAGTCAAAAGTAAATCGTAGGCAGTTACACCCTCAATTTCAAAAGTGTCTTTTACCTCCCATGCAAAAGCATCATCCTCGATGTCGAGATAGCCTTCCAAAGCATTTTCAGGGGTTATTATTTTTTCTGCCGGAATTACTTCTGCCTCGGCAGTGTTCTTTTGATTGTTGCGACAAGAAGATAAAATTAGAAGAGGAACAAGAATTAAAATCGAAAATGATTTTTTCATAGTGGAAGTCATATTTAAAGTCGTTGTTTCAAAAATAGTCAAAACACTCAAACTCGGTACACTACATGCATTTTTTTTAAAAGAAAGATATGAAGCATTGATTTTTAGCACGTTAAGTTAGGGGTGTTTCTTCTGTGTTGGCTGCCAAATCAATCCATATTGAAATTACGATGTGGCTTGAAAGCTAAAAAAGCACCAAATTTTAAATCTTCGATAAACAGAAAAATATTAATGCAATTATAGTAAGATTCACGAATTTTTATAAAATCCAATGACTTAGTTTTGAAAGTTACAAAGCACAAGAGTACGATGTTTTTTTATGGCGAGTACTTGGTTTGTTTCCTACTATTAAAATAGTTTCAACCAGGAAATAATGATAATATGAAAATAAGCAATCAGATTTCAGGAATTTTAATTGTGGCCATGTCACTTGCCACGGCATGGGCAATACGAGGGCAGTTCGGGCATGAGCAGGGAGCTGCTTGGGCGGGAGCGGTAGGCGGACTTGCGCTCGTATTGGTTTCAAAAAGAAAAGATTGGTATGACAAAATGGTACTTGTGGCTCTGGCCTCTGCCGTAGGTTGGGGCGCAGGAGGTATGATCAGCTACGGAATGGTAGTGGGTTACGGTCGCGCCGACAATTTTATAAATGTTTTTTACGGACTGGGAATGCTTTTCGTCATCGGAGCCTTATTCGGGTTGTTAGGAGGTGGTTTGGTTGGAATGGTCCTCGATTCAACCGAAAAGAAAAAGGTAAAATGGGGCGCTTTGATTTCAGAAATGGTAGCAGGCGGCTTGATCAGCTATTTCTTTCTTATTGAACAAATAGGGTTTAAAATGACACCCCCGCGTTCTGAAGCTTGGGCGTTTATTCTTGGGGCCGGTCTGGCCATGTTATGGCATATGGCCCGCGAGAATAGAAATTCACCCTTACGTACGGCCATTTTTTCGGCTTTCGGCGGAGGTTTCGGATTTGCCTTTGGCAATTTTTTACATGTTATAGGCAATACAATGGAAATACCGTTCAACATGTGGAATGTAATGGAGTACAGTATTGGTTTTTTCGGTGGATCCGGTATGGCCTATGGTGTTTTTAGCACTAAATGGCCTATTGACGAACCTAAAATTAAAAACTGGACAAACAGGGTCGCACTGTTTATTTTGGCAGTGTTCATTCCGTTAATTGTATACCGTGAATCGCTTGCGTATGAACATCTAGTCAAGCGCTTGGGTGCCATTGTGTCTATAGAATCTTTGGCCTTTACAAGTACTACTTTCGTTGCGATTTTATTGGTACTTGTTGCAGTATTTTTGTTTTGGAAGTTAAGTAATGGACGATATAAAAAGAACGAAGTGGCTTTGTTCCTTTTTGTTTATCTATCAACTTACGCCATTTTAAGTTATGTGGTTACGGGCATATTTGCGGGAAAAATGGATTTAAACCATCATTTGTACGTCGTCAATATTGTTATCATTTTTGCCATCTTCAAGAAAGGAAGAATGGTAGGTTCCGAATCGGTTTCCGAGGCCATTAACATTAAAAAATGGACTATATTTTTCGTGGCTATTATTGTCTTTATTGCCATTCTTTCCTTGTTTGCAGCCAATTTTCATGAAGGGCTTCCGGGGGGGCATAATAGATTTTCGATGGAATAAGATTTAAAATCCGGTAATTTCAAATAAACAACTATTAATTTTTAATCCATACTGGTTTATTTTTCTAAGGGGTTCATTTGTTCTTTTTTGGCTATTCTGGGCTGGGTGGCCATTCACAAATGGCGCGGAGGGCTCCCGCCAATTCGTTTGATCTCCTTTAATCTAAAATTCCCCGGGGCTTCCTATTTACCTCTCCTTGGGAGCGGTCGAATTCCGTTTTTTACAGATTTAGGGTGAGGTTAAATAGAGCCCCGAAAACTTTCGGGACGGTTTTTGATCCCCAAGTTCAAAATGAAACCGGCGAAACCCGCCAGAACGGCAATTTTCGGGTTAGTACTCCTGAGGATCTGTCCCTGGAAATAGTCGGTTTCAAGAAATTATTTATTGTTTTTTTGTAGGCTTTGTAATCAACCGATTCGGCAGATAATAGTTGGGAGTACAGTTTTTTTATCGTCAATGACTTCAAGATTTTAGTGCTGCAATAAGGCTTAAAGCGATTTTTTTATACCAATAGCTTCGGCGGCATCCAACATTTTCGCCAGCTGGTCGGTCAAAACAAAGTCAACACCTTTTTTGAGCAAGGCCACGCCTTCTTCGGGTGTATTCGTGTAGAAATAGTTTATTTTCACATTGTGACGTTTTAATTCATCAATGTCGTTGACAAAATGAATATCGTCGCGTTTCGCTAAGAGTTGTAGGGCGGTAAAATTTCCTTTGACGGTTTTCTTAATATATTTTTTTCGCTTCCGAGTTCTTTCCATATTACACATCTTGATGCCTGCATTTACCTCCCTAACGCCTTTTGCACTAGCTGAATTACAGGCAACTATGGCTTGATGCGTCCTATTTTTATCAAGAATGGTTTTGGCGACGGCCGCTCCCAATTTTTT
Source organism: uncultured Kriegella sp. (assembly GCA_965368185.1). Classification (GTDB taxonomy): domain Bacteria; phylum Bacteroidota; class Bacteroidia; order Flavobacteriales; family Flavobacteriaceae; genus Kriegella. The sequence continues at coordinate 56,611 of CBDULZ010000018.1, read as the reverse complement.
ATTCCCTTTTAGGTGCACGTTAAGCCAAATGGTTTTAGGGAATACATCGAGTACTTCATCCAATAAGGGCACTCTTTCCCCTTCGAATTCATCGGATTTCCAAGAACCTGCATCGAGTATTTTAATTTCTTCCCACGTAAGATCTTCGACCAAACCTGTGCCATTGGTGGTTCGATCGACGGTTGCATCGTGCATGATGATCAACTTTCCATCTTTAGACATTCGTACGTCGAATTCGATCATTTGAGCGCCTAGGCGAACAGCCTCTTTGAATGCCGCGATGGTATTTTCAGGGTGTGATTCGGTTGCGCCCCTATGAGCACAAACCCCTCGTTGTGGTAGTATGAAATCCTCGTTTTGTTGCGAAGAAGTTAGGGGAAAAACGTAAGAAGTCTGTAACAGTAAAAGAGCAAAAAGAATGATTCTTGGCAATCGGAAATAGTTACGTGTATTCACTGTTTACTACTATCTAAAGTTTTTACGGTAATCGGATGGAGTTTTACCCATACTGGCCTTAAAGTAATGATTGAAGTTGGCAAGATTGTTATAGCCACTTTCGAAACAAATTTGGGTGATTTGTTTATCGGTTTCCGCTAATAGTTTTGCGGCAATACCTACCCTTACATTTTTCACGTATTCCATAAAGGTCAAATCCGTTTTCTTTTTGAAAAAACGGCAAAAAGAACTCGGAGCCATATTCAATACCGAGGAGGCATCTTCAAGCTTAATACCTTCTTGAATATTCTGAAACACATATTCATAGACCTTGTTTATTTTTTCAATGTTTTTAGAGAAGACTGAAGATTGGTTCATTGGGTTAGACAACTTTTCGCGATCCTCGATTTTTATGAGGTTGTTGAAAATCTTCAATAAACCGATATAGTATTCCAATCCTTGACATTCTGACATTTCGGTCAGAACCTCCCTTATTTCTTTATCATTTTCAACTTTAAAACGAATGCCCCTGTTTGCTTGTTTGAGCAAAGCGACCACTTTTTCGAGCTCTGGCATTTTGAAAAAGTCGGAATTGATGATATTTTCTGAAAAGTGGGTGACAATGCAGGTCGGCGGTTCATTGTTTTCTGCATCGAGCAGCTCCCAACAATGGGGCAAGTCAGGTCCCAAAAGAACTAAATCTCCTGTTTCAAAACCGGAAATATTGTCTCCTACGATTCTTCTTCCTGTTCCCGAAGTAATATAATTTAATTCGAAATTCTTGTGCGAATGTATTCTGGCATTCGAAGACAAGGGCAATTTTCTTGAAATAAAAGAGTGATTATTCGGAACAAATATTTTTTCAAAAACGAATTCCATGTTTTGGTATTTTAACTCTTATCGTCAATATTACGTAATAATTTTGACATACAGGGTAATATAACATAAGATTTAAATAATATTGTTGTGGCGTATGGCTTTCTTTTAAATTTACTTTGTAACCTACTAAAGAAAAATCATGAGCTTAGAATTAAAAGGAATTATCCCTCCAATGATCACACCATTGACCGAAAATGGTGAATTAGATGACAAAGGTTTAAAAAAACTTATTGAGCATTTAATAGCTGGAGGCGTACACGGTATTTTTTTATTGGGAACAAATGGGGAGTCGCCCAGTTTGACCTACGAATTACGAAAAGAGCTAATATCAAAAGCATGTGAATATATAGCGGGTAGGGTACCCGTTCTTGTTGGCATAACCGATACTTCGTTCGAGGGATCCATAGCTATTGCAAATCATGCAAAGGCAGCCGGTGCCGACGTCGTAGTAATTGCGCCGCCCTATTATTTCCCTATTTCACAAGACGAAATGGTCGAGTACCTTGAGAGCTTGGTGCCTGAATTGCCCTTGCCTTTTATGATGTACAATATGCCAAGTTGTACCAAATTGCATTTATCGATTGAAACTATTAAAAGGGCCAAGGAGTTAGGTGCCCTTGGTATCAAAGACAGTTCGGGGGATATTGACTACCTCTATTCTCTAATAGCGGCATTTAAAGGCTCTCCGGAATTTGCTATTATTGTCGGAACGGAAGCGTATCTTCCGGAAACCATTCAGCACGGAGGTCATGGGGCGGTTGCAGGCGGGGCCAATTTTTTCCCAGCATTATTTGTTGACCTTTATAATGCAACGGTAGCGGAAGATCTTATTAAAATTGAAGAGTTGCATACAAAAGTAAAACTTCTTTATAATACGATTTATAGCGTTGGCAAATATGAATCAAGATATACAAAGGGAACAAAATGTGCCTTGGCCGTAATGGGGATCTGTGAAGACTATATGGCACTTCCCTTACGGAGATTTGAAACTAAAGAGCGGGAAGAAATCAAAAAGTATATTGAAAAGTTCGATCAAGTCAGTATGACATAGCAATATAAATCCTTTTTGGCTGGAATGCATTCTTTCAAAAGTGCATTCCATGCCCAAACCCACACCAAACCCACTAAAAATGAATTACCAACTCGGAGCAATCGATACCACCATTCTAGTTCTTTACGGACTAATTATGATAGGAATGGGGGTTTATTTTTTAAGAAAGACCAAGACTTCTGAAGAGTTTATGGTTGCAGGTCAGGGCATTCCTGCCTGGGCGGCGGGTATAGCCGTGATGAGTGCTTATACAAGTAGCATCTCATATATTGCAGTTCCGGGAAAGGCGTTCGATTCGAATTGGCACCCCTTGATATTTGCGCTTACCGCGCTTCCGGTAACCTGGTTTGTGACGAAGTACGTTATTCCCCATTACCGTAAGAATAAGATTATTTCGGTATATAAATATCTAGAGGAAAAAATCGGGGATTGGGGTCGAGTATATGCATCTTTGTCCTTTGTTCTTTTTATGGTGGGGCGAACAGCGGTAATTCTTTACCTTTCCTCATTGCTATTGACATCTTTTATTGATATTGATATTCAAATGCTAATTTTGATTATTGGTATTTTAACAATAGCCTATACCCTTATGGGGGGCATGGAAGCCGTAATATGGACGGATGTCATGCAATCCATTATCATGATCGGAGGTCTAATATTTAGCGCCTATATTTTGACCACAGAGGTTTTTTCGAAACCGGATTTTCTGATTCAAAAAGCGTTTGACATGAACAAGTTTAGCTTGGGCGATAGTTCATTTTCATTAAGTGACCGTACGATTTGGGTAATGATTATTTATGGGATTACCGAAAATATTAGAAATCTGATGGCCGATCAAAATTATACCCAAAAGTATAGTTCGGTCGCCACGGAGAAAAAAGCGAAAAAATCGGTTTGGATCGCCATGTTGATTTACCTTCCATTGACCGCCATATTCCTTTATATTGGTACGGCTATGTTCGCCTTTTATTCGGGATCGGGGCATATTCTAGATCCTTCCATTGTGAAAGGCGATGAAGTGTTTCCATATTTTATTGCAACTGAATTACCTGTTGGGCTTAAAGGGTTGATCATTGCCGCAATTCTTGCAGCATCCATGAGTACCGTAGATTCTGCATTGAATTCATCGGCAACCGTTTTGTATTTGGATTATTATAAAAAATATTTCAGACCCAATGCTTCTGAGAAAAGCAGTATTAATTTCCTCAGGATTACCACTGTAGTTTGGGGCTTTCTCGGAATTGTCTTTAGCCTTTTGTTGATCAATGCACAAAGCGCACTTGATATATGGTGGCAAATTTCAGGAATATTCGGTGGGGGTATTCTAGGTTTGTTTTTATTGGCAATATTCAATGTTAAAATGAAGCAGTGGCAAGGTATTGTTTCGGTCATTTTTAGTATCCTTATAATTATTTGGGGTACATTTCTCAGAGACATGCCCGAAAACCTCAAATGGTTAGAGTGTAGTTTAGATCCTATTATTGTAGGAGCCGTGGCCACCGCAGGATTGATTTTGTTGGCACTGGTTTTTGTACTATTCAACAAAAAGAAGGCGTAGCGGGCTGCTTTGTAATTTTGTGGAATTATCGATTATAGATTTACTGGAATAGCATGGGAAAAATTAAATGGGGCATAATGGGCGCAGCGACCATAGCCATGGAGCAGGTAATTCCTGCCATGCTAAAAAGTGAGTTTTGCGAAGTGTCGGCTATTGCTTCAAGAGGTATCGCCAAAGCAGAGAAAGCTGCTGAACAATTTCAAATACCGAAATTCTTTGGTTCCTATGAAGCACTGCTTGCCGATGACGAGATTCAGGCGGTGTATATTCCTTTGCCCAACCATCTCCACGTAGAATGGGCTGTTAAGGCGATGAAAGCAGGAAAGCATGTTTTGGTAGAGAAACCGATAGCCTTGTCGAGCCGGCAAGCACGCTACCTTTTGAAGGAGGCAGAAAAGCATCCTGATCTAATAATCATGGAGGCTTTTATGTACAAATTCCATCCGCAGTGGATAAAAGCAAAGGAACTTATCGATCAAGGGGCAATAGGACCGTTACAAACGATACAATCATCCTTTTCTTTTTTTGACGATGACCCGAACAGTATTGTAAATAAAAAAGATTTTGGTGGTGGAAGTTTGATGGATATCGGCTGTTACCCCATTTCGATTTCACGTTTTTTATTCGATGCGGAGCCTAAAGGCGTAGTCGCTTCGATAACCTACGACCCACAGACGGAAGTAGATGTTTTGGCTTCCGGAATTCTTGAATTTGATCAAGGCAGTTCCACTTTTTTCAGTGCGATTCAATTGTTTGAAGGTCAACAGGTTCGGTTGTTTGGTACACAAGGAAGCATTGAATTCCAAATACCGTTCAATCCACCACCTGATCAAGTTGTAAAACTTTCGGTAGTCAAAGAGGAAGAAGAGAAGGTCATATCATTTGATATATGTGACCAGTATACGCTACAAGCCGATGCGTTTTCGAAAGCTGTTCTAAATAACACCAGGGCCCCATTTGGCATCGATGACGCCGTCAGCAATATGATTGTTATTGAAAAGCTGAGAGAAAGCCATGACCTGGGCAAGCGTGTGAGTTTATAGGTTGCAGTAAGTCTAGAGTCCTGTTTGTTTCGACGAAAAATCGTAATCCTAATAAACGCAATTATGAAAATAGTTTGTTTTTTAGCGTTTTGCCTTTTGTTTTTTTCTTGTAACGAAAGCAGTATAAAAACCACGGATGCTTTGGCAACCGAGTCTTCGGTTTATAGGGACACCATTTTCGTACAGGAATATCATGAAGGTTTTAAGGTAAATGGAGATAGCCCCGAGGCAAATAATGTTCGGGCCATAACTGCAGATACAAACGATAGTATCTGGATTGCCACCAAAGATGGGATATATCGTAAAGAAGGGACTTCCACAGATTGGCAACTTATGGTGACAGGTGCGGATCAAGGCCCTGCCTATGATGTGGCCGTAGCTACCTCGGGAACCGTATGGATGGCCACTTGGAACGCCGTTTATAGCTATAAATCGGGGGAAATACTAAAAATGGAGGGGCCGAAACCGCCCATTGCAAAAATCGTTTGTGCCCAAGAAGGCGTTTATGCCTTGGGTCCCCATGGCATTTGGCTTTATGCTGGTGACAATTGGGTGAAAAAAGACTTTGCTTCCGCCAGAAGTATACGTGTGGCTCGGTCGGATAATAAAGGAGGATTATGGATCGGGACCGATGTAGGGCTATATCATTGTAATGATGAAAAGACGAAGGTATATCAGAAGAATGATGACCTGGTAAGTGCTTATGTCAAAGGTTTGGACTATGACAATCAAGGTAAATTATGGGTCGGAAGTATGGGAGGTATCACTATTCGAAATGCTACTGAAAAAGTTGGGGAAAAACTGCCGAAAGACGGTCTGCCGAATGCCAATATCAATGTTATCAAAAAAGCGCCTAATGGCTCGATGTGGGTGGGTACGAATTACGGTATTACAAGATTCAACCCTGGAGAAAAGGAATATTCCGTGCGCTTAAGTAGACGTTGGTTGATGGATAATGAGGTAAGGGATATTGTTTTTGACAACGAGGGAAATGCTTGGATAGCTACTGCAAACGGAGTGAGCGCGATCAAGAATAAACAAATGACGCTTAAGTCCAAAGCAGATTTTTTTTACAAGAGATTAATCCAACGTCATGTGCGGGAACCATGGATTGTGGGGCGGTCTAAATTGACCATTCCCGGAGATTCGACATCCATTGTCCCAGAAGATGACGATAATGACGGCGAATATACGGCCATGTACTTGGCCATGGAATCGTTTAGGTACGCGACGACAAAAGAGCCTCAAGCGAAGGAAAGGGCGAAAAAGGCATTTGATTTTTTACACTATTTACGTGAGGTTACTGAAATTGATGGTTTTTTTGCGCGAACGATTATACCGGTTTCTTGGGAGGACTCACACGACATGAACCGAACCTATACGGATCGGGAATTGGCCGAAGAACTGATTGAAAACCCACGTCAAAAGTCGGTAGAACAACGTTGGCATATTTCTAAGAATGGAAAATGGAAATGGAAAGGGGACACCAGCAGCGACGAGCTCTGTGGTCATCTGTTCGGCTATTATTGCTATTATACCTTGGTGGCGGACAGCAAAGAAAAGGAACGTGTAGCAAGCCACTTTAGCAAGATAATGGATCATCTCATAGCAAATGATTTTAATTTGATAGGAGTTGACGGGAAGCATACAAAATGGGGGGTATGGTCACCTCAAATGCTAAACCACGATCCAGAATGGGCTTCGGAAAGGGCATTAAATTCCCTTGAATTGCTTTCCTTTTTGAAATTTACATATCACATCACAAAAGATGAAAAATATCAGAACGAATATTTAAAATTGATAAATGAAGAAGGGTATCTCGAAAATGCCAAAATGTTGCATCATACGAACCCTGCATGGGAAACCTACTTCGATATTTACATGGCATTATATGTTTATCCCCCATTGATAGAGTTTGAAGACGACCCACAAATTCAAAAGGAATATAAAGATCATTTGGACCAATGGTTTGAAAAGAACCGTAAAACAAAAAGTCCTCTTGTAAATTTCGCCTATAATTTTCTTTCAGGTGGCAGTTATGAACTTGATGCCTCTGTTGCTTTTTTAAAGGATGCCCCACTTGATTTGATCGATTGGTATATTGATAATGGCAAACGCGAAGATTTAATAGTGGTCAGGGAGCCTATTTTAGAGGAGTTGCAAACAGCATTACGGCCCCCAAGCGAATACCGTACCGTGCGTTGGGATAATAATATTTATGAGGCCGTAGTCGGAAACCCCGCCCAAGAAAAAGAACCTGTGTATTGGCTTTTGCCTTATTGGATGGGGCGTTATCTGAATTTGATACGATCGGAATAGAAGGTTACTTCCTTACTTATCAGATTGTTTGATTAAAGGTTAAGTTCCTAGGTCGAACTATTTATTTCTAGGAAACAAGTTTTTGTTTTATTAGTCATTTTTCCAATAGTAGAAATAACCGTCCTCGGCGCCAAGAAGCAAATCGAGTTTTCCTTCATTGTCCCAATTGACCAGTGTTGGGCTTGTGGTATGGCCTGCCAGTTTTTTATCCGATAAATCACCTTTATAATTTAAGGTCACTATTTTGGATCCGCCATCTTCACCCACATTTTCTAGAAATCCGGCATTTATACCATTGATCAAGATATCGACATCGCCATCTTTATCCCAATCGCCGAAGGCTAGTTTACGTCTTCCGCTAGCTCCGTATTTTTCCGCATTTAACCGCAACGGCCCGTTGAGGGTGTCTACCAATTTATTTTTGCGGTCAAACGTACCGTTACCCGAACTGAAAATACGTTGGCCCGGTCTTAGCATAAGTCCATTTTCACTTTTATACCGCTCGTGATAACTTAAATAGCCCTCTGTATCCAATAAAATCAGATCCATTAAGCCATCTTTATTCCAATCAATGGCGGTAGGGGTGGTTCTCCATTGGGTTGCCAAGGTATTCGGCTCAGGATCCCACCAGTACCAGTCCGGTTTAGGGGTTTCACCCTCCCATTGTACGTAAATGGGCTTTTCAGGTGCAAGTTTTGGGCTTCCTTTTGTGCCTATGTTCTCAAACCAAACTATTTTTCCCCAGATTGAGTTTAGGATAATATCCTTTAGGCCATCATTGTTCCAGTCTTCGACCGACAATGTCGTATAACCCCACTTCGCCTCACAGGGGCCTTGAATGGAACCGCTTTCACCAGCTTGTATCCTTATTGTTTCATCACCGGCCGACAATAATTTGGGGGCATCCCATTTTGGTGTATTCTTTCCGTCTAAGTTTTCAATAAATGCAATGTGACCTGCAGAATTACCACAAATAAGATCTTCATCACCATCATCGTCCCAATCGGTACTGAAAGGGGTGACCAGTGCACCGAATTTCACATGTTCCGCTTTTTGTTGAAAGTACTTTGGATCGTTAAACACAGGCATCCCGTTTTTAGATTTTCCAGTGTTTTCTACAAAAGCTACCCTTCCATCTTCATCGCCGACAACCAAGTCGATGTCACCATCCTTATCCCAGTCCAAAGAAACCGGCAGAATCATTTCGAGATCCATAGTTATGATACCTCCATCATTTTCCAAGTATTTACCCTTGGCATATTTTGGTTTTTCCCTTGTTCCGATATTTTCAAACCAGGTAAATTTATCAAGAAATTCACCACAAATAATATCTAAATCACCATCATTGTCATAATCGTCAAAATTTGGGGTGGGGGCGCCATAAACATCGATAGGTTCGCCGCCAGCAAGAATCTTATCTTTCAACTCGTACGTACCGTTTACGTTTTCGATCAAATAGACGTAGCCGTGAAGTGGGCCATTGGTCCAAACTCCATTATCATCAAAGGCATTGTCCCATCCGTAATCTTCGCCATCCTGAATTCCGACGATGATATCAAGATCGCCATCATTCTCGTAATCGACATATTTCCATTGGTTGAATCGAATTTTATTATGAAGTTTTTCAAAGGCATCACCGGGATAAAGCGCTTCGGATGTTTCGGCAAAAGTATTTTGGAAATCTTTTAGTTCCTCTCCGGGTCGCAAGAATCGAGGCTCCCCATTGACATATGATACTTGGATGTGTTTAACAGGGTCATCGCTAACTTTAACGGCCGGGGCAAAAACCGGAAACGAATCGCCACTTGTGTTTTCAAAAAAGAAAATTCCGTTAAAAGGCACGTCGCTACAGGAAACCAGTAGGTCAAAATCCCCGTCTTCGTCATAATCAATGGGAAGTGGTGAAGCCCATAACCCGACACCAAGATCTACGGTTAAATCGGGATTGTTATAAGCCAACCTTTCAAACCTGGGACTTGGTACCTCGGCTTGCACTGAGGCTAGCTCTTGCTCTTTACACGAGCAGAACGTTAGCAGTGCTGCCAGAAAAATCATTTTTGTTACATTCATAATACTTCAATTATACAACTATTAATAAACAATAGAAGATTGTAAATCTAAATAATAAAGCACAATATTCCTCCATCATTTTTGATCATAATACATGGAATATTTACATTTGATTAATTTAATTTGACAATGTTCGACACCTAAAAGGCGCTTATATCTACTCATTATTTCCATAGGTAAAATTTTAAAAATAACATTGTAATACTTAATATTAGGTTTAAAATATTGTAAAACAACGGTTTGTATTATCGTGACAACACTTTTTTAATCTGTCTTTGCTATTCCAAAACGGATTGGGAAGGAAATATTTAAATGGGTTAATATACTATATGTATTAATCAAGAATAGTGATATGAGTTCGTTTCGATACATTTAATTTTACGGGCGTTTTAATTATTATACATTATGAAGAAGTTGCTACTAGTTTTTTGTTTTGCCGTATCACTTACGACAACCGCACAGCGGTATTCCGACCAACCCTTTTTACAAGACCGGGCTGAGAAATTTTATCTAGCAGAAGATATGGGCAGTGTGGATTTGCTGCAAATAGCCAGCGATCGAAATAAAGCCATTCAAATACTTTCCAGTAATGGGTTAAGACAACCACACGAAAAAAAAATAAGGAAAGAATTGCAGTATCGGGCACTTACCGATATGCAAATTATTGCTTTAATCAAGTATCAAGAGCAATTTGTATACTTAACCGATAAAGCTGTATTAAGCAATGCTTGGGCCGGTAAGTTCTATATCGACCATGGTATAAAAGACCCCAAGGCCGTAGCCATTGGTGCTGATTTCTTGACATTGGTAGCTGGGGCCAACGATTTGAACGTCTTTAAGGATGGCCAAAAAGTATGGAATACCGCTATCAATAATTTAAATCCGATAGCGCTGGAGTATGATCATACTAGTGGTCACTTTTTTATACTGACCAAAGAAGCATTGTACCAATTGAATCTGGATTCAAAAGCAGTTAATAAAATATACGATTCTTCCAATCTGACAGCCATGTGCTTCTATAATGACGAGATTGTATTGGGCACCACTGATGGAATCCATTCATTGAACCGTTCAACCTTTGCTTTGAACAATTCAAACCAGAAACTACCCTGGACGGAAATCACAAGCTTGAAAAACATACGTGGGGCATTGTGGTTCGGGTCGACCAAGGGAGCCTTTAAACTTCGTACGGATGGAAAATATGATTACTACGCCTCAAAACGTTGGTTGGTAGATGACCATGTTGTTGATTTGGCTGAGGGCCCTGACGAAAGCGTTTTAGTCTTGACCAAAAAAGGTATGGGCAAGATTGAATTTGAACGAATGACTTTGGAACAAAAGGCCGACTATTTTCAAGAAATTCAGCGTTCACGTCATATTCGATACGGATTCACGTCAGATTTGACTTTAGAAACACCAGGAGACGTTTCTACGGGATACAATCACGATACCGATAATGATGGGCTTTGGACATCAATGTACTTGGCAGGAGAATTGTTTAGATATGCGGTCACAAAATCGGAAGATGCCAAGCAAAATGCCTATGAAGCATTTGAAGCAATGGAAAGATTGACAAGCCTACCCGACCTTAAAGGGTTTCCGGCAAGGTCTTTTGAAAGGGATGGATATGAAGTCGGTCTTCACGCCAACGGATTTTCAGGGGAATGGTATAAAAAACATATTGCTGAAAACGGAAGAATTTGGCGATTATCCGATGATGGAATTTGGCGTTGGAAATCTACTACGAGCAGTGATGAGTCTTGCGGACACTTTTTTGTATATGCACTTTTTGCGGAATTGGCACCTGATAAAGCTTGGAGGGACAGGGCCATACATCAAATAAAAATTGAGATGGACCATATTATTGATAATAATTGGTATTTGGTCGATTGGAATGGGGAGCCCACGGCTTGGGGGAAATGGAATCCTAAATATGTGAATAATTTCCCCATCAATGTCGGGGACCGTCGCTTGAATTCGACCCTGATTCTGTCGTTCTTACAAACCGCATATCATTTTACAAAAGACACGAAATATAAAAAGGAAGCCGAAAAGTTGATACGAAAATACGGGTACGACGAGAATGCGAATCGGCCTGCTTCGGTAATTGGTTTTGTTGAGGGTGAGGATTTAAGTGATAAATGGAACCATTCCGATGATGAAATGTACTTTTTGACTATTCCTACTTTTGTCAATTATTCATTTACGGAAGAACAAAAAAATGCGCATTTTGCTACGGTAAAAAGCCATTGGGAAGTTGAGCGATCAGAAAAAAATCCTTTGTGGAACTATCTATTTGCACTTTCCGGAGGAAAAAACATCGATAGCGATGAATCGGCATGGTGGCTGCGCGAGTTTCCAATGGACCTTATCGATTGGAAAATTGATAATAGCCATCGCAAAGATTTGACCGAGTTAGAGCCAAATTTCAGAAGCCAGACCTATTCAGAGGTTTTGCCCGGTGACGAACGAACACTGCATTTGCACAATGGGGCTTATAGGAACAATGGAGGAAGCGATGGAAGCCGTGAATATGCACCCTACATCTATTTACTTCCATATTGGGCGGGTAGGTATGTTGATGCAATAAGTGCTCCTGTTCCGAACTAAATAGAAATTCATTTAAAAAAGCAACTTGTTTACAATGTCGGCATAGCGTAATGTATTTGACGTTATCATTCCGAATAAACACAAACTAAAGCTATAGAAGAATGAAAATTATAAAACAGGCGGTCGTTCTAATAGTCCTTTTTATAGGATTGTCCTGCGCAAGTACCAAAAGCGCTACAGATATATCGACGACCCTGAGTGAGTTCAATAATCCAGCTTCAAAAACTGTTTTGGTAGCTGCACATCGAGGGGCACACATGGGGAATTTTGAAAATTCTATTGCTTCTTCCTTAAAGGCCATCGAGTTGGGTGTTGACATTATCGAGGTTGATGTGAAAACCACAAAAGACGGTCACTTGATTTTAATGCACGATAGTTCGATCGATCGTACAACTACCGGAACAGGCCAGGTTGAAGAATTGACATTGGCAGAAATAAAAGCCTTTAAACTAAAGGCACCTTATGGCAGAATAAGCAAAGAGTCGGTTCCCACTTTTGAAGAATTTTTAAAAGTGGTAAAAGGAAAAATAATGATCGATGTCGATATGAAAACCGATAATGTCAAGGGAATCTTAAAAGCGGTTCATGAGGCCGGAATCGAAAAAGAGGTATTCTATTTCGACAATGACTATGATCAATTGGACCTTATCAAGCAATTGAATAAATCGGCACAGCTTATGCCGAGAGCTTATTCCTTACAAATGGCGGATTCTGCCCTTGTGAAGTTTGCACCTCAAGTAGTTCATATTGATTCTAAGTTTAACACAAAAGAGGTAGGGGACCTGTTGCAAAAGAACAAGGCGAGAATTTGGATCAATACATTGGGGGAAAAAGATGCACATATACGATATGGCAGTGGAGAAGAAATGCTGCAAGAGCTCATAAAACATGGCGCCAACATTATCCAGACCGATGAACCCGAAATGCTTTTGGAACTTCTAAGATATAAAGGGTTGCATAAATAGGATGTTGCTTGTTGATTGCTTTTTCTAGAGTAACGGATTTATTTTAGTTATTTTTTTACTTAAATAGATATTGTGTAATATTATTTAAGTCAATTACTTAATAAATAGTTAAGAAGGTTGATCAGCTGATATACGTCCAAATGTTTTTATGTTTTGCCAATTGTGCAAAGGTATGGCGAATGACCAAATTTTCGGGATTTTGTAAAGAAGTGTCGGCCTTTAATATTTTAAGCGCATGATAACGTGCCGTTTGCAAAATATCATTGTCCTTAACGATATCTGCTATTTTCAGGTTTAGAACGCCGCTTTGCTGCGTACCCATTAAATCGCCAGGTCCCCGTAGCTTTAAATCGACATCCGCTATTTCGAAGCCATCACTTGTTCGCACCATAGTCTCTAATCTGGTTTTGGCATCTGACGATAATTTTTGTCCGGTCATTAAAATACAATAGCTTTGTTCGGCCCCACGACCAACACGCCCACGTAACTGATGCAGTTGAGATAACCCGAAGCGTTCGGCGCTCTCTATAATCATGACCGATGCATTGGGTACGTTTACGCCCACTTCGATGACCGTAGTTGCTACCATGATCTGGGTTTCACCTTTTACAAAGCGTTCCATTTCATAATCTTTATCCGCAGGTTTCATTTGACCATGAACGATGGAAATCTGATAATTGGGTTGTGGAAAGTCGCGCACTATACTTTCATAACCATCCATTAAATCTTTGTAATCCAAGGCTTCCGATTCTTGAATCAATGGGTAAACCACATAGATTTGCCTGCCCTTTTTAATCTCATCCCTTATAAACTTGAAAACCTTCAATCGATTCGAGTCAAAACGATGAACCGTTTTTATCGATTTTCTACCAGGGGGAAGCTCATCGATAACCGAAATATCTAGATCACCATATAGACTCATGGCCAAAGTACGTGGAATGGGTGTAGCGGTCATAATCAAGATATGGGGTGGAATATCGTTCTTATGCCACAATTTTGAACGCTGGGCTACACCGAAACGGTGTTGTTCGTCTACAATGGCCAATCCCAAATTTTTATATTGCACCTTATCTTCCAAAAGGGCATGTGTGCCTACAAGAATATGCAATTCACCATTTTCCAACTGTTCGTGAATCAACCTGCGCGCCGATTTTTTTACAGAACCGGTCAGGAGCGCGCAATTTATGCTCATGTCTCCCAGAAGGTCGTTGATACCGTTGAAATGTTGATTCGCCAAAATCTCCGTGGGCGCCATGAGACACGCCTGAAAACCGTTGCCAAGAGCCAAAAGCATGGTCATTAATGCGACAATAGTCTTACCAGAACCTACATCGCCTTGAAGCAATCTGTTCATTTGTGCATTGCTGCCCAAATCGGCCCGTATTTCTTTGATAACCCGCTTTTGGGCACCGGTAAGGTCAAAAGGAAGTCGATTGCTATAAAAGTCATTAAAAGGCTCACCAATTTGATCAAAGTTAAAACCCTTTATCTTTTGTTTATGTGTTAGATTTTTAGAAATCAGCTGCAACTGAATGTAAAACAGTTCTTCAAATTTCAAACGGAATTGGGCTTTGGCAAGCAATTCCTGATTTTTTGGAAAATGGATATTAAACAGCGCTTCGCTTTTCGAAATAAGTTTTAATTCATGCAAGAGACCTGGTGATAGGGTTTCTGTGAACCGTCCTTTTGTTTCGATAAACAATTGCTGCATGAGCTTATTGGTTACCCGATTGGTAATACCCTTTGACGCCAATTTTTCCGTAGAGGGGTAAATAGGTTGCATGGCAATTTTCAAGCCTTTCTCATGTGCGGCGAGCAACTCCATTTCAGGGTGTGGCATTGAAAACTTTCCACTATACCAGTTGCATTTTCCGAAAATGACATAGGGCATATTTAATTTTATGTTTTCACGGATCCATTTTTGCCCCCGGAACCAAACGAGTTCCATTTCTCCCGAATCATCTACAAAAGTGGCTACCAGGCGTTTTCCTTTTTTCTGTTCAACGGTTTTGACATGGATGATTTTACCCACGAGTTGAACCTCGGCATTGCTTCGCTGCAGTTCACGTATTTTATAGTACTGTGTCTTGTCTAGATACCGGTTCGGAAACAAGTTTATCAAATCTTGATAGGTGCTAATGCCCAATTCCGATTGCAATGTTTCGGCCCTGTTCGGACCGACGCCTTTGAGATAGGCGATCGGGGTTTGTAGGTAATTGGCATTCATGCGACTAAAATAGGCGTTAGCCCATACAACTGCAACAAACTAAAATGCTAAATTTGACCGACAAACCATTTTATTTATTGATGAATTATTTCTGTAGAAGTTGCTTTTTCCTTTTTTCCATAGTGATATTTGGTCAACGACAGCACGGGATAGACTTCTTACATGCTAAGGTTTCGATTCAACCCATTGCTCAAGAGAAACGGATCAAAGGTCAGGTTACGTATGAATTTGATGCCCTAAGTGCAGTAGATTCTGTTTTTCTGGATGCCAAAAATATGAGCTTTCAATCTGTTCAATTGAATGGGAAAAAAGTGAAATTTTCAAACAATGGAAAAACAATATCCATTAAAAAATCCTTTAAAAAAGGAAAATCATATCGATTGTTTTTGGATTATTGGGTAAATCCGAAACAAACCGTTTATTTTTTAGGGTGGGATGACTCGATTCCCGGTAATGAACAGATTTGGACCCAAGGTCAAGGCAAGTATACCAGCCATTGGTTGCCAAGTTTTGACGATATGACCGAAAAAGTAGTGTTTGACATGAATATCACCTTTAATGCGAATTACGAGGTGATTGCCAATGGAAAATTCATAAATGCTGAGAAGAAGTCGTCCGATGATTCTTTGAAAGTATGGTCTTACGACATGAATGAACCCATGAGTAGTTATTTGGTAGCCTTTGCCATAGGAAACTATGCCAAACAAGAACTGACCGCTGCAAGTGGTGTACCCATAGTGAATTATCATTACCCGAATGATGGCCCAAAGGTTGAACCGACCTTTAGACACACCAAACGAATTTTTGATTTTTTAGAAACGGAAATAGGAGTACCCTATCCGTGGCAGAATTATAAGCAAATTCCCGTAAGGGATTTTTTGTATTCAGGTATGGAGAACACCGGGGCAACTATCTTCTCGGATGGTTTTATTATTGATTCCACGGCCTTTATCGATAAGAACTATATCAACGTAAATGCCCATGAATTGGCACACCAATGGTTTGGGAATTTGGTCACGGAAGTTGATGGCCATAGTCACTGGCTACATGAGGGTTTTGCTACCTATTATGCTTACTTGGCCGCAAAGGATGTTTTTGGTGATGATTATTTCTATTGGAAATTATATGAAACATTGCTTGAGTTGCAGGTTTTGGTCGATATTGGAGATGCACAAAGTCTTGTTGACCCCAAGGCGGGAAGTCTTATTTTTTATGAGAAGGGAGCTTGGGCCCTTTTTATGTTACGTTCCCAAATTGGGGATTCCGCCTTTAAAATGGGAATACGGAACTACTTAAACAAGTATAAGTTTAAAAATGTGACGATTGCGAATTTTCTTGAAGAAATGGAAAAATCCAGTGGTAAGAATTTATTAAGCTTTGAAGAACAATGGTTAGTAAGCTCTGATATTCCTTACAAAGCTGCAAAGGAACTACTAGTAAAAACCTCCGAAGCTTTGGGCTTGCTTTTTGAGATGGAAAATGACCTTAAGGTCTCGGAACAGAATGATTTTGACTTTTTAAAGTATTGGAATCGAACTAACTCTGAACGGTTCAAACGGCATGTTGTGATGTACCACCTTACGCAACTTCCCGATGAAATTGTAAATCAGGTATTGGACTCGGAAAGCATTCTTTTAAAAAAGGCCTTGGTAACTACGGCACAAGATATTTCAGTTTACCCGAAGGAAAAAATTGAAGCCCTGCTCAATGAAAAAAGCTACCATATCATTGAAAGCGCATTGGCCAAATTATGGATGGCCTATCCTGATGAGAGAAAGCGATATTTGGATGCCACCAAAGGCATTATCGGTCTGCCTAACAAAAATGTGCGGTTGCTATGGTTGACCTTGGCTGTTTTGACCAATGATTATGATGGTCGTAATACCCAATTGTATTTTGATGAGTTGAGTGGATATACCAATGCTAAATATTCATTTGAAATACGCCGGGGGGCATTTGAGTACCTTAAACAAGCCTTTGGCTTTACCGAAACCAACCTTTTGGACTTGATTGGGGCCTCGACCCATCATTCCTGGCAGTTCAAGAAATTCGCTAGAGACCTAATAGACGTATTGTTGAAAGATAAAGTGTATAAAGACCGTATTATCGCATTGTCGGGCAAACTAAACCCTGTAGAAAAACGTTATATTGAAACCAAATTAAAATAGCATGAGGGCAATGGTCATTTCGGGTGGAGGAAGTAAAGGCGCTTTTGCAGGTGGTGTTGCGCAATACCTTATTCAAGAACTCGAGCATAAATATGACATATTTTTAGGCACCTCTACAGGAAGTTTATTGATTTCACATTTGGCACTCGGCAAGATTGATAAAATTAAAGAGGTGTACACTTCGGTAAACCAGGATAGTATTTTTAGTAATTGTCCGTTTGTCATTCAAAAAAAACATGGGGTCGATAATATTGCAATCAACCATTGGAATGTGTTTAAAAACTTTTATCATGGCAGTAAGACTTTTGGGGAGAGCCACAATTTGTTGAAACTGATAAAGAATACTTTAACGATCGAAGAGTTCGAAATCTTAAAAAACAGCCATAAGGATATTGCCGCCGCAGTCTCAAATTTATCGCTCAATCAGGTAGAGTATAAATCGATCAATGATTTTAATTATGAAGAGTTTTGCGAGTGGATATGGATTTCCTGTAATTACACCCCTTTCATGTCATTGGTAAAAAAGAACGGCTGTGAATATGCAGATGGTGGTTTGGGCACGATGGTACCTATAGAAGAAGCTATTAAAAGAGGCGCGACAGAGGTAGATGCTATTATTCTACAGACCGAAAACACACTTTTTAATCGTATGCCATCAAAGAATGCGTTTTCATTATTGACTACGATGTTCAGTTATATGCTTGATAGGATCGAACAACAAAATATTCGAATCGGAAAATATGTGGCAAAGCATAACAATGCCATAATTAATTTCTACTACACCCCGGCCGTATTGACAACAAATTCGTTGATTTTCAATAAGGAAAAAATGACGGCTTGGTGGGAGAGTGGTTATAATTTTGCAAAGTATAAGAATACCGAATTGAATCAAATCGAACCCGAAATCTAAGAATTTTGGAAGTGCAGTGTAATACAAAAAAAATGCTCACTTGTTCGAGGCGACTACCAAAGTTCCCCGATTTCTTTCTTCACAAAAGATAAGGCCGTGGCAGATGGCGATGATTTATCCATGGTTTCGGTCAAAACGTCTTCCCTAAGTTTATCGGCGGAATCGGTTTCGCTCATTCCCGCTTTGCGGATCATCTGTATGGTGGCGCTTTTGGCCGCCTTAATTATATTCCAGCACTCGTCCGATAAATAAATTTGCTGCGATAGATTGTGCTCGAACTCATTTTCGATGGTTTTAATCAACAATTGCTCATAGGCACCTTTGTCGGAAGACTTTGGGGCTACACGGACCACAAGGCTGGGGATTGCTATCCGTTCTAGAAATAGTGCCATACGTTCATAGGCCTGTAGGCGAATGGGTAAGGTGCTTTTTTGCGTATCCTTGTGTAATAGAAATCGACGTCGCCCTTCTTCATTGTTTGTGTGCAATCTAAAAAAATAGAAAGCAATAACTCCGGTTACGACTGCAGGTATTGTATAAGCGAATAATTGAAAAATTCCTTCTCCTGTCATTTTTGATGGTTTGGTTATTGATTTAAAACGACCCATTTTTTAAAAAAGTATTCAATTCTGAAGAATCAAATAAAAATGATATTAACATTCAATACACCCAATTGTTAACAAAGTGGTGGGCAAATATAAAATCATTGGCCATACTAGGCCAAATTTCAATAGTATTATAACCTACCATCAAGACATACCTTTTTTCGCTACTTTTAGTATCAAAATATACCAAATAGTTAATTCAACGATCCATGCCTAAAGTTTTCAAATTACAGCCAGTTGTAATGTTGTGCCTATCAATTTGTGTTTTTAATTCTTGCAACGAAGAAACGAAAACCTCCGAGGTCGATTATGTAAATTTTTCGGAACAAGAAAAGCGAAACCCAGAAAATGCCCTGGCCTCAATGGATCTTGTCGAAGGGTTGCAATTGGAATTATTTGCATCGGAACCCATGGTAGTAAATCCTACAAATATGGCTATTGATGCCAGAGGAAGAATTTGGGTCTGTGAAGGCCGAAATTACCGACTTTTTGCGAACCCGAATAATACATATGACGATAAGGGAGACCGTATTTTGATTTTAGAAGATACCGATGGCGATGGCATGGCCGACAGTTCTAAAGTTTTTTATCAGGGAGAAGACGTCAATTCTGCTTTGGGTATTGCTGTACTAGGCAACAAAATAATCGTTTCCGTGAGTCCGAATGTGTTCGTTTTTACAGATGATAATGGAGACGATATACCCGACTCGAAAGAAATTCTTTTTTCAGGAATCGAAGGTGTCGACCACGATCATGGTGTACATGCCTTTGTCTTCGGGCCAGATGGTAAACTCTATTTTAATTTTGGAAATAATGGTGGACAGCTAAAAGACAAAAATGGAAATATAGTGAAAGATATTCATGGAAGAGCCATTAATAACGAAGGTAAGCCATTCAGGGAAGGAATGGCATTTCGTACCAATTGGGATGGCTCTCAAGTAGAAGTTTTAGGAAATAACTTCAGAAATCCATATGAACTGACAATTGATTCCTATGGTGGTTTATGGCAATCTGACAATGATGACGACGGTAATAGGGGTGTTCGGGTCAATTTTTTAATGGAGAATGGCAATTACGGTTATAAAGATGCGTTGACGGGGCAAAGCTGGCGTGAACGAAGAACAGGCTGGCATGATGAAATACCAAAACGCCATTGGCATTTGAACGATCCTGGAACGGTTCCAAATCTGTTGCAGACCGGTTCGGGATCCCCTTGTGGTATTATCGTATATGAAGATGACCTACTTCCGGAAATATATCATAACCAATTGATCCATGCCGAACCTGGCCATAATGTGGTCCGCAGTTATAGGGTTACCGAGAAAGGTGCCGGTTATGGAGCAACGATTCAAAACCTGGTAGAAAGCCGCGATGACTGGTTTCGACCCGATGATGTAACCGTTGCACCCGACGGGTCCCTTTTTATATCCGATTGGTATGATGGGGGAGTAGGCGGCCATAAAGCCGAGGATATTGCAAGAGGAAGAATATACCATTTGTCTACCAAAGCGGGCTATCAACCCGTGAAGTTTGATTTTAGCACAGGTGAAGGAGCTGCAAAGGGATTGCTTTCCGATAATATGGACGTTTTTTACCAATCATGGCAAAAACTTCACGCCATGGGGGAAAACAGTGAACCTATTTTAAATCAATTGATAGCTAAAGGTGGTACTGCAAAAGCACGGGCCTTATGGTTGGGGGTGAATATACCTGTAAGAGCTCCAATGTATATTGAAATGGCATTATCTGATGGTGATACAAAATTTCGGGCTCAAGGCGTACGGATGGCAAAGTTTGCCGCTGAAGGCTCCGCACTGGAGGGTTTTCTAGAAAAAGTGGTCGATGACCCTTCACCGCAGGTGCGGCGAGAAGTTGCCCTTGCCCTTGCATTTTTGGGCACACAGAAGGCCGCAGAGCTATGGTCTGTTTTGGCTGAACAACATAAGGCCGATGACCGCTGGTATTTGGAAGCTTTGGGCATAGGGGCAGATCAATACCCCGATCTTTATTTTGATGCGTGGAAGAACAAAATGGGCGACGATTGGATGGATGCCAAAGGAAAAGATATTGTTTGGCGTGTTCGGGCTTCTGAATCGGTACCCATGTTGGCAGAAATAATCAAAAACGAAAATGTTTCACTTGAAAGATTGCCTTCCTATTTTAGGGCCTTCAGTTTTAAAGAACATCCTAGAAAGAATGCCATGCTCATGAGCCTTTTAACGATGGAGCATCCGGCAGATAATGAATTAAAAGCATTGGCGGTAGGACAGTTGGATGTGGATTTTGTAAACTATTCCAGAAAAAATATACAGTTGGTCAAAAGCATTCTTCCGCAGATCGAGGGAACACCCGAGTGGTTGATGACTATTAAAAATCTAAAACTTCGAGACCAGAATCAAGCCTTGTTCGAGGTTTTGTTAAAAGGTAATGTCGATATAGAGCTTAGAAAGGAAACGGCAAGTTTGCTGCTCGATTTTGACGGTAAGTCATTGGTCCAAACCTATCTTAAGTCAGAGGCGCCAGAGTCGAGCAAGATGCAACTACTTGGTTTGCTCGGAAGTATTAAAAATACCGATGCGGTCGATGTGTTGACCGAAAGTCTTTTTAGTCAAAAGCTCTCGCTTCCCCTAAAGCGTAATATTGTTGAGGGTCTTGGGAATACAAGTGATGGACAACATAAATTGTACGATTTCCTTAAAGAGAATAAGCTGGATAGTGCCTATAGAAAAACGGCGGTTTTAAAATTAATGAGCAGCCGAGATAGCCTTATTCGACATAGTGCACCCAGCTTTCTAAAGAACGATTCGGTTGGCAATCTCAATATCGATGCCTTGGTCGAGCGCACGGGCAATTCGGATAAAGGAAAGGAAATTTATAATATGTATTGTAGTGCTTGTCATGTAGCTGGTGATAAGGGAATAGAATTCGGACCAGCCCTTTCCGATATTGGAAGAAAACTGTCCAAGAACTTTTTGTATTCCAATATTATCGACCCGAGTGCCGGTATTAGTTTTGGGTATGAAGGGTATACCGTTAAAATGAATGATGGTAAAGCGTATACAGGTTATATTCTGAGTAGAACGGAAGACAATCTTACCTTAAAAATGATGGGAGGTACCCAAATAGTAGTTAATTTGACCGATATTGATACCTTAACGGCAATGGAAAAATCCTTAATGACCGAAGGACTGCATAAGGTAATGAATGAGGAAGAATTGGTCGATTTGGTGGAGTATTTAGGAACACTCAAGACCAATGGGTAGCAAAAAATTAAAACTAAAGTTTCTGCAGTATATCCTTTATAGCCGATGAGACTATAAAGGATATTTTTTTAAGTGGTTAATTTTTCATGTTCTCACGAACCGTCAAATAAAACTTTTCAAATTGCGGATGTAACCTGAAATTGATCCCCTCGGTAAAATTCCCGTCTTTACCAATTGCGGAAATTCGTTCAGGGGCAACTGCGAATTGTTTTTGCAGTACTCCTCCCAAGGCGGCCGCTTGTTGAATGGCCAAATCTAGTTCGCCTGTCATGCTAAGCCCTTCGATCATAATATTTATATTAGGATTGACCGATAAAATGCTGGCTATTTTCCCCAAAACGTCGTTGGCCGCTTCCGAGACATCTGATTTGGTACCATCGCCAAAAAGGGTCGTAAGTTTTTCCGAAATTACCACTGCTCCTTGATTGACCGAAATCTTGGCATTCTCACCCAAGGTCTGCTTGGCATTGGTCAATATAACGATTGCAGTTGAATCGTTGCCGGCTATTTCGTCTTTAATAATTTTTAGTTTGGCTTCTTTTTCCTTGAGGCTTTCAAGGGTATTACCAATACTTGACGATCTTTTGTTCGAAGCTTCGGTGAACATTTTTAAATTTTGTAAAAGCAATGCATTGGCATCGCGTAATTCTGAAAGTTGTGATTCAGCGGCCTCCATTCGGGCTAGACTAGCTTTTTCGCTCCTTTGTGTACTGTTTAGCTCACTTTGGATGGAATCGCGGTAGGTTTTTACACTTTCAAGTTCTGCTATGAGATCACTTTTTCGCTGCGCATGTATAAAAAGAGGAACGGCCAAAAGGATAAAAAGAATGTTCGTTTTCATAGGGGATAAAGTTTATAATGGACTATTTGATTTAATTTTCGACAAAACTAACATTTTTTAATCAACAACCTTGTTAGAATTCCCATGTTGTTTATTACCAAAATATCTTTGAATTGTTCGTTAACCCAAATACTTTGCATGGTAATACACACCCATCAAAAACTGAAAGCATCATTTTTTATTGTCTTAAATAGTTCAAACTCATCTCGGTCATAGTTTTGACGCCAAGCAACATTCCACTTTCATCTATTATAAAATCAGGCGTGTGATGGGGGTAGGGAGTTGTGTTCTCCGGAGTCATTCCGCCCAAAAAGAAAAAGAAACCTGGCACTTCTTTCTGAAAATAAGAAAAATCCTCACCTCCTGTTACTGCCTTCCGAAGTTGTACGTTTTCCGATCCTGCAACTTTTTGCATTGTGGGAAGCATTTGCGCAACCAAATCGGGGTCGTTATAGGTAATGTCGGTATTACTCTTGATTTCGATAGTCGCTTGTCCGCCATAGGCTTTGGCAATAGCGGGAACCATTTCTTGCATTCTTGCCGTAATCAATTTTTGCATATCATAGTCTAAAGTACGAATGGTACCTATCATTTGCGCACTTTCAGGAATAATATTATATCGTACGCCACTTGTTATTTTACCAACACTGATAACTGCAGCCTCGTTGGTAAGATCGGTTTCCCTACTGATAATCGTTTGTATTCCGTCAATAATCTTTGCACTGATTAGAATAGGGTCGATGCCTCCCCAGGGCTGGGAACCGTGGGTTTGTTTTCCTTTGACATCGATAACAAAACGCTGTACGGCCGCCATTAATCCGCCAGACTTATAACGTATGACGCCTACGGGGGTGCTAGAATTTATATGTAGCCCAAAAATGGCATCGACATCAGGATTTTTTAATACGCCTTCTTTAATCATTAATGGGGCACCACCCTCCTCTCCTGGTGGGGGGCCTTCCTCGGCCGGTTGAAAAATGAATTTTACCGTACCCTTAATTTTGTCCTTGTTTTTTGCGAGTATTTCGGCCACTCCCATTAGAATTGCGATATGGGTATCGTGCCCGCAGGCATGCATCACACCTACTTTTTCATCCAAAAATTCAGAGGTTACCTTTGATTTAAAAGGCAGGTCGCTGCGTTCTGTAACGGGCAACGCATCCATATCGGCACGAAGGGCAATAACTTTCCCAGGCCTATTTCCCTTTAAAATACCCACAACACCCGTATGCGCCACTTTTGTCTGAACTTCAATCCCTAAATCCTTTAGGTGCTTAGCAATTTTTTCTGAAGTTTTAAACTCACGATTACTTAGCTCGGGATGCTGGTGGAAATACCGGCGCCATTCAATCACCTTACTTTCAATAGCGGTGTAATCCTTTTCAAGGTTTTGCCCTTTGGTTTGAAGGGTACACCCTAAAAGAAATACGGTTAAAAT
This sequence comes from uncultured Kriegella sp., assembly GCA_965368185.1. GTDB lineage: Bacteria > Bacteroidota > Bacteroidia > Flavobacteriales > Flavobacteriaceae > Kriegella. The sequence continues at coordinate 32,229 of CBDULZ010000018.1, read as the reverse complement.
TCCCAATGCTCTCATATATGCTTAAAATTTAATCAGTCTATAGTTATCGTCCTGTAATTGTATCAAAGCGGTCATAGCGGAAAGCGATAATTGTACGCCTTTTATTAAATCTTCCTTTAAAAAACCTTCTGAGGAAAAAGTTTGTCCGCATAGGATGATATCGACTCCAACACGCATTAAGTCAGTCAATAATTTTTCATTCGGATTCTCTAGTCCCCACTTAGTTTTATAAGCCTCAGACCAAAGAAGGTCTTTCGCAGCTTTGCCATGTACTACCAGCGCAACGTTTAATTGTTCCAAGGGCAGGCCATTTTGGGCATGCATGTTCAAAAATCTGGCAGCCGTCTCAATACTTGTATTCAGTTGTGCCGTATCGTTCGGGGAATACGAGATATCAAAAACTACTTTATAGGTTTTGGCAGTATTTATTTTGAAATCTTGATTGTCTACCCTCCATACCCTTCCATAGTCCATTATAACGGGACCACTTTTTTTGGTTTGCGTTAAGCCGTGTGCCATTAAACTCAAACATATAAGTGTAATAAATTTGGACTTCAATGTTGATTTAAGCATACAAATTGTTATTTGAAAGCTAAATATATTCAAAATAGGTGCAATGGCAATTTCATTGTTCATAAATCTAAATGGGATGATTTCTAGTTAACCTGAATTATGGTTAAATTCACACTCTAGAAAAAATGAAGCAGTTGAAGAATTTTATTGATGAATTGAATGATGCGCAAAAGGCCCCGGTCTTGCATAAAGACGGGCCTTTGATGGTTATTGCGGGTGCGGGGTCGGGGAAGACCCGAGTTTTGACCTATCGAATTGCCCATCTGATGGCGCAGGGTGTCGATTCTTTTAACATACTTGCACTGACCTTTACAAACAAGGCGGCACGTGAAATGAAAAAACGTATTGCCGACATTGTGGGTAACTCGGAAGCCAAAAATCTTTGGATGGGTACTTTTCATTCCGTTTTCGCTAAGTTGCTGCGATTCGATGGTGATAAATTAGGATATCCCAGCAATTTTACGATTTATGACACTCAAGATTCCCAACGATTGATTGCTTCGATTATAAAGGAAATGGGACTCGACAAGGATGTCTATAAATACAAACAAGTACAAAACCGTATTTCCTCGTACAAGAACAGCCTGATTACTGTAAAGGCCTATTTGCAGAACCCTGAGCTTATTGAAGCCGATGCCATGGCCAAACGACCGCGTTTGGGTGAAATATATCAGAATTATGTAGATCGCTGTTTTAAGGCTGGGGCAATGGATTTTGATGATCTTTTATTGCGAACTAACGAATTACTGAATAGGTTTCCAGAGGTTTTGATGAAATATCAAAATAGGTTCCGGTATATATTGGTCGATGAGTACCAAGATACCAACCACTCGCAATATTTGATTGTAAAGGCATTGGCCGATAGGTATCACAATATCTGTGTTGTTGGAGATGATGCCCAAAGTATTTATTCCTTTCGTGGAGCCAATATCAGTAACATTCTCAATTTTCAGCGCGATTATGAAAATGTTGGCATGTACCGTTTAGAGCAGAACTATCGGTCTACCAAAAACATCGTAAATGCCGCCAATTCGATTATCGAAAAGAACAAGAACCAATTGGAAAAGGTGGTATGGACGGCCAATGACGAGGGGGCATTGATTAAAATACACCGAAGTGTTACCGATGCGGAAGAGGGTAGATTTGTCGCCGGTTCCATTTTTGAGAATCGAATGCAGCAACAATTGCCTAACAACAATTTTGCGGTCTTGTATCGTACCAATAGCCAATCAAGGGCCATTGAAGATGCGTTGCGCAAGAGAGACATTCCCTATCGTATTTATGGTGGGCTTTCTTTTTATCAGCGAAAGGAAATCAAAGACGTGCTATCGTACCTTCGACTGGTTATCAATCCGAAAGACGAGGAAGCCTTAAAACGGATTATCAATTTTCCCGCCCGAGGTATTGGTCAGACTACAGTTGATAGACTTGTCGTAGCGGCAAATCATTATGGCCGTTCCATTTTTGAGGTGTTGGAAAATCTCGATAAAATAAATCTTAAAATCAATTCGGGAACGAAGCGCAAATTGGAAGATTTCGTGACTATGATCAAGAGTTTTCAGATCATGAACGAAGGAACCGATGCCTTTACTTTGGCAGAACATGTGGCCAAGAAAACCGGAATTCTTTTGGAGTTCAAAAAAGATGGAACTCCCGAAGGTATTGGCCGAATGGAAAACATCGAGGAATTGCTCAATGGTATCAAGGATTTTGTGGAAGGTCAAAAGGAATTGGCTGATGCAACGGGAGATATCGGCGAATTTTTGGAAGATGTAGCATTGGCGACAGATTTAGATAATGACACTGGCGATGACGACCGGGTTGCTTTGATGACCATCCATTTGGCCAAAGGATTAGAGTTTCCTTTTGTTTATATTGTTGGGATGGAAGAAGATTTATTTCCTTCGGCAATGAGTATGAATACGAGAAGCGAACTGGAAGAGGAACGTAGGTTATTTTATGTTGCATTGACTCGTGCCGAAAAACAGGCCTATTTAACGTATACCCAAAATCGGTACCGCTGGGGAAAACTTATCGACGCCGAACCAAGTCGTTTTTTAGAGGAAATCGATGAAAAATACATTGAAAACTTAACTCCAATCGAAAATACATATCGGTATAAATCATTGATCGACACCGATATTTTTGGCGATGTGGACAAAAGCAGATTACGGCAGAACAAACCTGTTAGTACAACACCGCCCAGTTCACAAAAACCCAATGAAAATCAACTTCGTAAATTACGAAAGTTAAAACCGCAATTGGCCGAACCAGTGGGTAATACAAATGCTGTGGATCCGAATCTTAGCGAAGGTTCACTAGTCAACCATACCCGGTTTGGTCGTGGGGAAGTACTAAAAATCGAAGGAGCCGGCAATGATAAGAAGGCCGAGATAAAGTTTGAAAAAGGAGATATTAAAAAATTATTATTACGGTTTGCGAAATTGGAGGTATTGCAGTAGTTTGTAAAAGGAAAAAACATCTTTGACAAAAATTAAAATGAATCCTCTCGAACAAGTCTACAAACATCCTTTGCTTTCTCAAGAAGATTTAAAAAAAATCTTTGAGGCTCATTCGAGGGTTACCTATACCAAAGGTGATTTTTTATTACGTCAGGGTCAAATAGCCAATGAATATTTGATTATGGAAAGTGGATTGATGCGCTCCTTTGTCCACAATTTTGATGGTGTAGACATTACCACCGATTTTTTCTCGGATTGCGACGTGGTTATCGAAGTTTCATCACTCTTTCAACGAATTCCGTCCGCTGAAAATATACAGGCGCTGACCGACTGTCGTTGCTGGAAAATTGATTTCGATTGTTTTCAAAACCTTTTTCATGCTTTGGAAGGTTTCAGCGAATGGGGTCGTACTTGGATGTCGCAAAGTTTGTTCGAATGTAAACAACGTTCGGTTTCTATAATTACTGATTCAGCGACCCAGCGCTATCTTACCCTATTGGAAACTCGGCCAAAAGTAATTCAACAAGCGCCCTTAAAGTATGTTGCATCCTTCCTTGGAATAACAGATACTTCCCTGAGCAGAATCCGTAAGGAAAGCGCTAAATTGTAAGTGCTATTTCTTGTCATAGGGCAAGAAGTTCCCCCTTTTTATTCTTTATTTTTGATTATACCGACATGTGTTGTAACCGGCATATTTGTAGGTTGTGGCAATTTACGACTGAAAAAATCAATACTATGTTACTGGAATCTAAGGCTTTTGGAAGTTTCTCGGTCGACAACATTGAAAAGGCTAGGGCTTTTTATAGCGACGTCTTAGGCTTAAATGTTACAGAGAACGCCATGGGTATTTTGATACTTCAGTTAGAGGGGGACAGTTTCTTTATCCTTTATCCAAAAAATAATCACGTCCCGGCAACTTTTACGGTTCTGAATTTTCCGGTCGATGATGTTGAAAATACGGTTGAAAAGCTTATTAGTAAAGGAATCATTTTCGAACAGTACAAAGAACTAAATACAGATGAAAAGGGCATTTCACGTACAGAAGGGCCATTAATTGCTTGGTTCAAAGACCCTGCAGGAAACATTCTATCAGTGATAGAAAAAAAGAAGGAATCTGATGGTTGAAGTATACAGCACAGACATAATAAATGAATGGCAGGCCGATTTTATCGTGGATCGATTGCACGAGAAATATCCAAATTATAAAATCAATTTCGATCTAGAAGATTGCGATAACATACTTCGGGTGGAGGGCAGTGGATTGTCAGCACATGTCGAGGATATCTGCGCTATTCTCAAAAGTTTTGGTTTCAGTGCCAATGTCTTGGATGACGAACCCTGTGAAGTAGCAAAAGAACTGGATTCAAAAACTTATAGATAATAAAGTATGTTCAATATTATACGACTTCGATTTAACTTAAAAACATAATTAAAATGGAAATGAAAAACCCTGTAGGATGGTTTGAAATTTATGTCGATGATATAAAGCGAGCCCAGAAATTTTATGAAACTGTATTCAATGTAGCGTTAACAGAGCTACTGAACCCCACTCCCGAAGAACCGCTTCAGATGTTGGCATTTCCGTCTGACATGAAAGAATTCGGTTGCTCCGGTGCCCTTGTGCATATGGATGGCTTTAAAGCCGGTGCCAATAGTACCATCGTTTATTTTTCATGTGCCGATTGTGCGGTCGAGGAAAGTAGGGTCGTTGGCGCCAACGGAACTATTTTTAAAGCGAAAATGTCGATAGGGGAATATGGTTTTATTAGTCTTGCAACCGATACAGAAGGAAACATGATTGGGCTTCATTCCCTAAAATAAACAAACTTTCCAACTTAAAATATTAATTTATGGCAACGATTAATCCGTATTTGACTTTTTTGGGTAACTGCGAAGAAGCATTCAATCACTATAAATCCATCTTCGGTGGGGAGTTCGATTATGTCGGTCGATTTTCCGAAATGCCCGAAGACCCGAAATATACCCTATCAGAGGAAGACAAACAGAAAATCATGCACATTTCATTACCCATTAGTAAAGAAACCCGTTTGATGGGCAGTGATACGGGTGGGGAATGGGCAAGTAAAACGACAATTGGAAACAATATATCAATTTCAATAACCGCACATACTAAAGCCGAAGCTGATCGTTTATTCAATAGTTTATCAACGGGTGGAAATGTAACCATGCCTATCGAAGATATGTTTTGGGGTGATTATTTTGGCATGTGTACCGATAAGTTCAAAATCAATTGGATGGTCAGTTTTAATGCTGGTGCTAAATAAGATACTATGAACAGAGATGATAAAATAATGACACTGCATCCTCATGGAAAAACGGGAGTGAATATTCTGAAAAGAAGGTATGAAACAATCAAGTCGTTTATAATCGAGACTATACGGGAACATACTGAAATGACGTATAGTGCACTGTCTGATCTTGCTGTTGAAAGGCTATCGAATTCTTTCGATGGTAAGGTAGTATGGTATGTCGTAACTGTCAAACTAGATTTGGAGGCACGAAATATAATTGAGCGAATTCCAAAAACGAGTCCGCACAAATTGAGATTGAAAAAATAACCATAAAAACTTCCGGCATGAAACACCTAAAGAAAATATTGATTGCAATTGCAATAATCGTTGCCATCCCCTTGATATTGGCGTTATTTACACAAAAGGAGTATGAGGTTGAAGAAGAGATTACGATAAATAAGCCAAAACAAGAGGTTTTTGAGTACATCAAACATTTAAAAAATCAAAATGAATACAGCAAATGGGCGATGATGGATCCGAATATGGAAAAATCGTTCCGTGGAACTGATGGCACTGTAGGGTTTGTCTCTGCCTGGAAAAGTGAAAATGAAGATGTGGGAGTTGGGGAACAGGAAATTCTTAAGATCGATGAAGGAGAACGTATCGATTTTGAACTACGATTTTTTGTGCCCTTTGAATCTACCGAATCAGCCTATATGACTACTCAAAGTCTTTCTGACAATCAAACTGAAGTCAAATGGGGGTTTAATGGACATATGGATTACCCCATGAACTTGATGCTTCTTTTTATGGATTTTGAAGAAATGATAGGAAACGATTTGGCTACAGGATTGCAGAACCTCAAAGCAAAGCTCGAAGAATAGAAAGTATTGAATGGGAGGTCAATTTTCAGTCTTATAAAACAGGACGAAAACTTCCCATTATTAGCCTTTTAAGTGTAAAGTAGAATATAAGTGTAAAGTAGAATAAAATCAATATGTTGATACCCGACCTTCCATTTTATATTTACTTTGTCTTTTTGATAGCAGTTTTTTTTACGTTCATGCTATTTTTGCGGGCTACAAACTATGCTAAGAAGGTTCTGGTCGCATTTCTGATCTGGATAATTCTTCAAGGACTTTTGGCGTACTTTGGATATTATATGGATATCAGTGAAAAGCCGGCTAAATTCCTTTTGGGTGCTCCTCCGACACTTTTATGCATTATTGTCTTGTTTCTTTCAAAAAAGGGAAGAAAATGGATGAGTGGATTGAACTTAAAAACACTGACTTTGCTACATACCGTTCGTGTTCCTGTAGAAATTGTGTTGTATTGGCTTTTTTTATATGAAAAGGTTCCTGAATTAATGACTTTTGAGGGGCGTAACTTCGATATTTTGGCAGGGTTGACCGCACCTTTTGTTTATTATTTTGGTTTTGTGAAGAAAAAGTTGGGTCGGAATGTAATCCTTATTTGGAATTGCATAGGTCTAATGCTACTCTTGAATATTGTCACAAATGCGATTTTATCGGCACCTTTACCTTTTCAACAATTTGCTTTCGAGCAACCCAATATCGCGATTTTTTACCTTCCCTTTATTTGGTTGCCCACTTTTGTAGTCCCGATCGTTTTATTTTCCCATTTAGTAGCGATACAATGTTTTTTCAAAAAAGTACGCGGCTGATGCCCTTTAGACCATGAGATTTCCTTTATATTGATGAGGAAACCTTAATGGCATTTCATTACTAAAGCGATTCTCCATTATAATTACCGTATCCTATTTATTATGTAATGCTATTTAAGCGAAATCATTCAATACATGATTAATTTTGTCATCTTTCCAAAGTTGTTTCTACTTAATTGTAAAAATAACTACAAAAATAGGATGCCGATTTAACCGTGCATTGTATGAAAAATTAGGTTATTTTTATAGACCAAACGAAACGATTGAAAACCGGCAAACTTTTATTGGTTTTATGTGACGTGCTAACTTTATTATTTAAAATATTTTGCTGGTAATTGAATGTCAGAATTAATTAAGATTTACGAAGAAAACCCCAATCCAAAGGAGATTGCAAAGGTAGTGGAGACTCTACGGAAAGGAGGGCTGATAATTTACCCGACCGATACGGTTTATGGGCTGGGGTGTGATATCACCAATTCAAGGGCATTGGAGCGAATAGCCCGTATCAAGGGAGTTAAGCTTGACAAGGCGAATTGGTCATTTATTTGTGCCGATTTAAGTAACCTTTCCGATTATGTTCGTCAAATCGAGACAGCCACTTTTAAAATATTGAAGCGCGCATTACCCGGTCCGTACACTTTTATCTTACCAGGAAATAATAACCTTCCCAAGGATTTTAAGAAGAAAAAAACCGTAGGTATTCGAATACCCGACAATGCCATTGCAAAGGCGCTCGTAGAAGCTTTGGGCAACCCCATAATATCTACTTCGATCCGTGATGAAGATGATTTGTTGGAATACACTACCGATCCGGAATTGATTTTCGAAAAATGGGAGAATCTTGTCGATATTGTAATCGATGGGGGATATGGTGACAATGTGGCTTCTACGGTCATCGATTTGTCTGGAAACGAACCCTTGGTCATTCGGGAAGGGAAAGGCGGTTTGGATATCTTATAAACACTTCCGAAAGTAGCAATTCAATCTTATAGAGGTTTCTTTTTGTGCAATTTTAAAAAACCCTTTTTAGAATTAAACTTTAGGTTTTAACGAGGGAATAGTGCACTTCTAAAGCGTTAAAAAGCTTACTATAAAAAATTATGGTTCATAGGGACAATGGCGGACAACGGCAGATGGTATCAAAAATGGAGCGCTTACTTGTTTTCTTCCGCCTTTATTGAAATATCAGGATTTGCCGGTATATAAAAGTTCGGCGGATCTTTTAATTCTCCAATAACCTCATCAATTTCCCTTTTAAGGTATTGTAAGTGGGCCTTGGTCATTCGATGTGTAATGACAGGAATCGTACCTTTTATTTTGCGTTGCAAGGTGGTCAGGTTGTCCAATGCCAGCGAACGGACATCGGTGTTCGAAGTATACCCCTCTGAAAGTTTTGCCAAAATACCCTCGACAACACCTTCCGCCTCGCTAGGTTTGTAAAGGGCAATCATATGGGCCACATAAGCCTTTTGTATTTTTCTTTGGTAAGCGTTTGTCGAATAAAATACATTCATATCGCCCCAAATCAATTGATTCAAGTCGTCAAGGTACTCCTCAGGCGCATATGTGTCTTCATCGGTATAGCGTTCGGAAATAAAAGTCATTCTACTCATTCTGCTTGCCCCGATAAGATTCAGCAGTACACTTTCCATAGTTTTGGTAATCGATTCCTTTGATTGGGGAGAGGTGGTTTTATTTAAAATTTCATTGTTTATCAACCACTTTGGCTCTTTTAAAATATGGTTGTTCAAGAAGACCAAGGCCTCTTTTTGAACGCTTTTGGGAACAGGGCAATAGACTTCTCCTAGCTCCCCGACGGTTTTCGGCGTAACGTAAATACCTCCGATATTTTTTGACACATGAAAAAGGTAATTTTCATATTGTTTTATTAGACTTTGATAAACTTGATCTAGACTAGAGTAATCATCACTGCTCATATTTTTAGTCCATTCGGTCAAGTGGGGTACAATTCGCTGAAGGTTCATAATCCCATAGGAACTTGCTACCATGGCATTGTCTCCAAGGTCTTCGGTCTGTGATCTGGGGTCGAAATCACGTCCTTCACCCCCAAACCATAAACGTGGGTTGTTCGAAACACTGTCTACTACCCATTGGTTCAATAGTTCTGTTTCAGTCTGAGTGGACTTACTATCCGGAATCTTACCATAGCCCCATTGTATGGCCCATTTGTCATAATCACCAATTCTCGGCATTAGATCTTGTGGTGGAATGCTATCTTCAGGCTGTGCTACGTAATTAAAACGTGCATAATCCATTATCGAACTGGTATGGCCATTTTTTCGCAACCACTCCGCATCGCGTAGTTTTTCTACGGGCGTAGCATAGCTAGCGCCCATATTATGGCGAAGACCTAAAGTGTGACCAACTTCATGTGAAGCAACAAACCGTATCAATTCTCCCATGAGCTCAGTGTCAAATTCCATATTCTGAGCTCTTGGGTCTACTGCACCGGCTTGAACCAGATACCAATTATGCAACAAATTCATTAGGTTATGGTACCACCCGATATGGCTTTCCAATATCTCACCGCTTCTTGGGTCAACAATATTAGGTCCGTAAGCATTTTTAAAGGGAGATGCAAAATACCTCAAGACCGAAAACCGCGAATCTTCCAAACTCATCTCGGAATCGTCTTTGGGCCATTCTTTACCAACTACTGCATTTTTAAAACCGGCTTGTTCGAACGCTTGCTGCCAATCGTTGATCCCCTGAATTAAATAGCTCCTCCATTTTTTGGGCGTAGCAGGGTCTAAATAGAAAACAATTGGCTTTTTAGGCGTTACTAGCTCCCCGTTTTCCCATTTTTCCATGTCTTCCGCACTGGGTTCTAATCGCCAGCGATGAATGTAGGTATTGCGATCAACCTGTTGTTGATCGTCTTCATACTCCAAATAAGAACTTGCAAAATACCCAACACGTGGATCGTACATTCTTTTTTTCATTGGTTCCTTTGGGAGCATTATGAACGAGTTATTGATTTCCAAAGTAACAACCCCTGATAAAATCGCTGCAGGAAGTTCTTTTTTGCTCCTTCCTTTGCTTGCCTTGGCTTTGTAGGTTTTGACAGTCTGTACTTCTGTATTTAAAGGGAAAGAAGAGATGCCTAAAATATATGATTTGTCTTTTTCAATACTAGAAAGGCCGTAGGAGTCTTTTTGAGGACCACTTAAAGTCAATAGGGTGTTTTCACTATTCAAAAAATCGGTGACTTCAATAACCGATGAATTTTCATCTTCGTTTCTAGTAGCAATTTCAAAGGATTCTAAAATTGGAGTAATGTTTGAATTGTTTACAGCCTGTGAAATTTCGTTGTCTTCACTGGCCATACTAACCAAAGTGGAAACACGCAGGAAAATTTTGTTTTGGGGTCCTTTTTCGAAGATAATGGTCTTTTCCCCAATTTCTTCCCCGCCATAACTACGTGAACCGGCCGGAGTTTTTATAAAACGGGTAACAACCAAGATTTCGCGATTTAAGATACTGTCTGAAATTTCAAAAAAGTACTTGTCGTTTACTTGGTGAACGGTAAAAAGTCCATTTTGAGAAATGGCTTCCTTCGGAATGATTTTGTCATATGACTTGGCCTTGGAAGTTTCTAGGGCTTGGTTTGAAGGTTTCATGCCAGAGCCATTTATAGATCCTACGACACCGCAGGAACTTACAAACAATAGCGCCCCAATTATTCCAACAAACGACCTCATCATTTTAAAAACGTTTTATTCGAAAATATAGTATTTCTTCTGTAATTATCTTTTGTTACATCAAAAATCAGATAATACATAACCTATAATGGTACTTCATTTTTTAGATGTAACAAAATTTTGTACAAAAAAACCGCAATGTGGTGGTTGCGGTTTTTCTGATTATTAAATTTTGTTTAGTTGATCTTGGGGTCTTTCATACCTTCCTCGATCATACTATAAAATTGATCTATTTTTGGAAGTACCACGATTCGGGTTCTTCTGTTCTTAGACTTTTCTGTCTGGGAAACCGGAATGAACTCAGCTCTACCGGCAGCTGTCATACGCTTTGGATCAACGTTATAGTCATTTTGTAGAATACGAACTACAGCAGTTGCTCGTTTTACACTCAAATCCCAGTTATCCAATAAAACGCCGCTTCTGTATGGTACATCATCGGTATGGCCTTCGACCATAAACTCAAAGTCAGGTTTGTTGTTCACTACTTGAGCAACTTTACCTAAAACTTCCTTAGCACGACTTGTCACGTTGTAACTTCCACTGCTAAATAAAAGCTTATCTGAAATTGAAACAAATACTACACCTTTTTCAACGCTGATTTCGATATCCTCGTCATCAAGATTTCCCAAAACACCTTTCAAGCTCTGTACTAACGCTAGGTTGACAGAATCCCTTCGGGTAATTGCATCTTGCAATTTTCTAATAGTAAGATCTTTTTCTTGAAGGCTTTCCAAAGATTTCTCCAAGTTTTCGGCGCCCTTTGTCGTTAAGGTAGTAAGATTGCCCATGTTATTTATCAGCTCTTGATTATTTGCTTTTAAAAAGGCAATTTGATCTTCTAAAGTTTTTAACCGTGTATTTTCCTCTAAACAATCGTTCAGCTTAACCGTAGCCGAATTCAATAAGTCTTGCGTCTCTTTATTTTTTGTTTCGAGTTCGGCAAATTTCTTTTGCGAAACACATGAAGAAAGCAGTAATGTAACTCCTAAGCATCCTAATAATATTTTTTTCATAATAATAATAATTCTGGTATTAATTGTTTTATTTGATTTTGAAGCTTGTTGATTTGGCCGTAAAATTATATAAAATGACAGGCCATAAATATGCAAATTAGTTAATCTTTTACTAAAATGTTAAATTTATTTATATGATTTACGAAATAAGACCATACTATGGATTTTGTTACATAGTACTTTAATATAAAATTAGCTTTTTCACGCTTTTTATACATTCTTCTAAAATTTTTATAATAGCTAAGATGTGCACGTAAAATAGCTATACTATGACTGATTTTTAATTGAAAAAGAAACCACATTGCGGCCACTCCATCGAGCAATAAACGTATTGCGATAATCAAGAAAGCCTTGCGCCTGGGTAAGTTCTTGGTTATGGAAAACAATGAATTTCTAAAATTCAAGAAGGTTTTTTTCGGATTCATATTGCTAAGGGTCGAACCTCCCAAATGATATACCTTCGAAGCACCCACATAATAAACTTTATGTCCCTCGTTTTTAGCACGCCAACATAGGTCGACTTCCTCTTGATGGGCAAAATAATCTTCATCAAAACCTTTCAAGCTTTTAAATGCGCTACTTTTTATGAACATGCAAGCACCCGTAGCCCAAAAAATCTCTCGAATATCATCGTATTGACCTGTATCTCGTTCCAAAGCTTGAAAAATACGCCCGCGACAAAAAGGATAACCCAACTGATCTAAAAAACCACCGGCGGCACCAGCGTACTCAAAATAACTTGGTTGCAGCAGGTCTAAAATCTTCGGTTGAATAATAGCTGCATCAGGTAATTGTTCGAACGCTTTCTTAATAGGCTCCAACCAGTCTTCAGGTACTTCAACGTCAGAGTTTAACAAGCAAAAAATGTCGGCTTCCACATGTTTCAAAGCTTCGTTGTAACCTTGGGCGAAACCTCCATTGACGGTATTTTGAATAATCTTGACCGATGGATAATTTTCCTTTACAAAAGCTATGGATCCATCTGTAGAGGCATTGTCCGCAAGATAGACTTTCGCGTCACCCGAATATTCGACTACCGAAGGAAGGTATCTTTCCAAAAGCACCTCCCCATTCCAATTGAGTATAACAATAGCTATTTCTGACATAGAAGTACGCCGTCTTCTTTTCGGCATTTCACGCTCATAATTTTTAAAGTCGGCAAATTAATGAAATATTTTAGAATAGACCGTTCTTGTTGTGGTATGAATTATTCAAACTGTCAGCTCTCTAAGTCAATTTTTTGAATTCGCGTAATATGCTAAGGAGAGACAATTTCGTAATAAAGCTTCACCAAGGTCAGCGTCGATAGTCTGGTATTTGTCTTAAAAATGTATACTTTTCTAAAGTGGAATCTATTTCACAATAAAAATGTTGAAGTCCATTGGTGACTATAAGATAGTTGGCATTCAATTTTAGATTATACTGTGCTATTTGATCAAAAACATTTTGTGTGACCTGTATCGAAGGCGCTTTGCATTCGACCAAAATTTCAATGCTACCATCAGGTTTGAATACGACAATATCGTATCTTTTTTTTAACCCGTTGAAGGTCAGTTGTTTTTCTACGTTAATTAAACTCTTCGGGTATTTCTTGTCAAACAACAAGTAGTGTAAGACATGTTGCCGTACCCATTCTTCGGGTTGCAATACCACAAACTTTTTGCGGATAAGGTCAAAGATATAGGTCTTATTTTCGCTATTTTTGAGACGAAATTTATAAACTGGAAAATTAAGGGGCCCCATGCCGCAAATTTGAGGATTTTTTTTGAATGGATGAAGTAGGACAACTGTTATTAGATATTAAGAATGGGAATACAAAGCCCATCTATTTCCTATGTGGAGAGGAGACCTTCTATGTCGACGAAATTACCAGACATATTGAAAAGGAAGTTTTAACGGAAGAGGAGCGGGGCTTCAATCAGGTGGTACTGTATGGTAAAGATGTTACTATCGATGATATTATTGGAAATGCCAAACGTTACCCCATGATGGCTGAAAAACAGGTGGTTATCGTTAAGGAAGCGCAGCATCTATCAAGAACTATTGAGAATTTAACGGCATACAGCGACAACCCTCAGCCCACGACCGTATTGGTTATTTGCTACAAATACAAGAAACTTGACAAGCGGAAAAAACTTCACAAGTCGATAAATAAAATCGGAGTCATTTTCGAAGGAAAGAAACTATACGATAACCAGGTAGCGGATTGGATTCGGAAGAATTTAAAATCAAAAGGTTTTAGTATTTCACATAAGGCAACGATTTTATTGGTCGAATTTTTGGGGACCGATTTGAGTAAAATTGACAATGAGTTGAAAAAGTTGCAGTTCGTTCTTCCCAAAGAATCAGAGATAACAGCGGAAGATATCGAACAACATATTGGTATTAGTAAAGATTATAACAATTTCGAACTTAAAAAGGCAATTGGTGAAAGAGATGTATTGAAGGCTACCAGAATTATCAATTATTTCAGCCAGAACCCAAAGGATAATCCATTCGTTCTAACGGTTACATTGCTTCATTCGTTCTTTTCCCAACTGCTGCAATACCACGGGCTAAATGACCATTCCCCTAAAAATGTAGCTAGCGCACTTCGAATTAGCCCCTATTTTGTCAACGAATACCAGACCGCAGCGCGCAATTACCCAATGAAGAAAGTCAGCCATATTGTGGCCAGTCTGCGTGAAATGGACTTAAAGGGAAAAGGGGTTGGGGCCTATGGTACTTCACATGGCGATTTGCTCAAAGAACTATTGATGAAAATTATTTAAGGTTATTTTCTATCCACACTAAACCGTCCGGGACCTAAAAGCATGATAACAATGAAAAAGGTCAGAAATAACAAGGCCTTTTCCTTTGTTCCTATGGAGTCTGAAGCATGTACTACAACAGAAGCTACCAACATCGTAATTGCCGGTGGAACTGCCGCCCATCTTGTCTTATAACCTATAATAATAAGAACTGGACACACTACTTCTCCGATTACGGTTAAAAATAAAGAGGGGGTTGCCCCAATACCAAGTGGATCTCCAAATTCAAAGTTTCCGTTCATCAATTTTTGAAACTTGGGAATACCGTGTGTCATTAATAATAATGATGGGGCAATTCGCAATATTGCCAATCCAATGTCCTTTAAGAGGGAATTCTTCATGTGGGGATATATATTTATAAAAGCAGCAAAAGTATTTAATTTTTTACTAACGATTCTAATATTGACTTCATCTTATCAATTAAAATGTCAGAATCAGCTTTTGAAAAATAAAGTGGTGGCTTTATCTTGAGTACGTTGTCATAAGGACCATCTGTCCCGATCAAGATATTATCCTCTCGAAACCGATTTTTAATTGCATTGGCTAATTTGGTATTTGGGTTTCCCGCACTATCATGTATTTCGACACCTAAAAACAGTCCATTACCCCTTACATCCACAATTTCCGGATAAATTGTTCCTAATTGTTTCAGTTGTTTCTTTAAATAATCTCCCACTTTTTTCGCATGATGTTGTAAATTTTCCTCTTCAATTACTTCTAGTACCGCTTTTCCTATCGCACATGAAATTGGGTTTCCACCGAAAGAACTAAAAAATTCCATTCCGTTGGCAAAACTTTCCGAAATTGCCGTAGTGGTCACTACCGCTCCAATTGGATGACCGTTACCCATAGGTTTCCCAAGAATTACCATATCGGGTACGACATCGTACATTTCATAGCCCCAAAAGCTATCTCCCAAACGGCCAAAGCCCACTTGAACTTCGTCGCTAATACATATTCCCCCCTGTTCACGTACAAGTGCATACACGGCTTTCAAATACCCTTTGGCCAGGGGTACCTGACCCCCACACCCTATTATCGGTTCAGAAATAAATGCGGCTATTTCATTATAGTTTTGTTCAATTGCTCTTTGGGTTATTCCGGCAAAATAAGCGCCTGCGGTACCGTCATCCTCATAACCTGAGCCAAAGGCTTTGGGCATGAGGGTCTCAATAACATAAGCTGGTTTGCCAGTTCCTCCTTTGTGATTATACTTGTAATGGCTAATGTCTATACCCATTCGCGTATTGCCGTGATAGCCATGCTCAACGACCATAATTCTATTCCTTTTTGTATGGGTAGCCGCTATTCGAATTGCCAAATCACTTGCGGCACTGCCTGAATTCACAAAAAAAACTTTGTTCAAGTGTGATGGAAACTTGCTTAGCAATTTTTCACTGTACGTTAAAAGTTCATTATAGATATATCGTGTATTGGTGTTAAGTCTTGCCATGGTCCGCTGACCCGCCCTAACAACTTTTGGGTGGCAATGACCCGCCAACATAATGTTATTGTAGGCATCTAAAATAGTATGGCCCTGGGTATCGTACATGTATTGAAATGCGGAACGTTGCATTTGGATAGGTTTGTCGTAGCTAAGCGACAATGCATCACTAAAATGATCATGTCTACACTTTAATTGCTTTTCCAATGACTCCGGCTGTCTTGAAGAAAATCCTGTAACATTGCGAAAACAAGTTGTCGCATGAATCGGATTAATAGTAAGCCATTTTCGAAGTAACGACCAAGCCGGCTTTTCGCTGATGGTTATATACTCGGAATTTGGTTTTATTGTTTTTGCATAGGCCGAATTACAAAGGCTGGTACACAATCGGGCGGAGACCAAATAATATATTAATTCAATTTCCTGCTCTTCCAAAGGAAGAATCTCGTGATAGCCTTTTATAACATAATCAGCTACTTTTAGAGGTTCTTCTTTATCCATCATCACATATGTTATGGCAACGACCAATTCGTTTATTAACCAAGAATGACACATATCACCGAAATCAATGATTCCAGATACAATTCCCCCTTTGGTCAAGACATTCCAATCGTTGGCGTCATTATGAACAATGCTTTTTCTTAACAGGTGTTGTACAGGGCGGATGTTTTCCTCATACTGTATAAAAAAATAATCGACCAAAGTTTTATCCTTGGGGTCTTGAATGTAATCCAGGAACCTATAATTATTTGAAAAATGTTTAAGATCCCATTGAATTTCCTTTCCTGCGATTGCAGCTTCATAGGTGTTTAGAAGTGCGTTATCGATTTGACCCAAGAACCGACCAAAAGATGCTAAAAGGGTAGGGGTGTGTTCTACATTCCCAAGAAAATGACCTTCAACAAAGGATAGTAATCTGAAAATGGAATCATTCTCAACAATTAAAAACTCATTTTTGTTGGAAGCGATAGGGACGGGAAAATCGTATTCTTTTAAAGAATGTAGTTGCTTTAAGATTCTATTTTCCGAATGAAGAAGCTCTAAAACCTCTTGGTCAAATACATATTTTTTTAGAACGAAATTACCTTTGTCGCTTTTAACCTTGTAATTTGTACTTTCATATCCTTCCAAATTGGTGATAGAAGTCGCTGTTATTGAGAAGTGTGTTTTTAATACCTCCGATATCATTTCTTGTTTATTGTGCCATTTTCAATCCAAATATATAGGAATTTAATGGGTATGGCACACCCATAAAACAAGGTGTTTAGATTTTGAATAGTTAACTACTAAGCTTAGGGTAATCCGAGGGATTACTCTCATGCATTATGGCATACACTTTTTCAAAAATATCTTCGACATTGGGTTTTGAGAAATAATCACCATCGGTGCCGTAGGCAGGTCTATGTGCTTTAGCGGTAAGGGTTTGTGGCGCACTGTCGAGATATTGATAGCCACCCTGTTTTTCTATAATTTCATTGGTCAAATAAGCAGAACATCCCCCCGGCACATCTTCATCGATAACCAACAATCTGTTTGTTTTCTTGATGCTTTCCACAGTATCGCCATTGATATCGAAGGGTAATAGGGTTTGTGCATCGATAACCTCGGCATCGATACCTACTTCAAGCAGTTCTTTTGCAGCCTGCATTACGATTCGCAAGGTAGAACCATAGGAAACAAGTGTAATATCACTTCCGTTTTTTATGGTTTCTATCACGCCAATAGGCGTACAAAATTCACCAAGATTGTTGGGTTTTGGCTCTTTCAGGCGGTAGCCATTCAAACTTTCAATGACCAGAGCGGGTTCATCGCTTTTCATCAACGTATTATAAAAACCGGCAGCTTGGGTCATATTCCGTGGCGATAAGATGTAAATACCCCTTAGAATATGAATGAGACTGCCCATAGGCGAGCCGGAATGCCATATGCCTTCTAATCGGTGTCCACGGGTTCGTATTATTAGAGGTGCCTTTTGAGTTCCTACGGTTCGGTATCGCAAGCAAGCCAGATCATCGGTCAAAGTGGCTATGGTATAGAAAATATAATCAAGGTATTGTATTTCGGCTATGGGACGAAGACCACGTAGGGCCATACCTATACCCTGACCTATAATCGTTGTTTCACGAATGCCTGTATCGGCCACACGATGTTTACCGTACTTTTTCTGAAGTCCTTCCAAACCTTGGTTTACATCGCCTATTGCTCCTGTATCTTCACCGAACACGAGCATTTCTGGATATTTGGCAAACAGTTTATCAAAGTTGTCACGTATAATAATGCGACCATCGACTTTTGCAGCATTCTTATCGTAAGATGGTTCGACAGGGGTAACGGCAGTCGCCCGATTCGCTTCTTCGCTATATAGGTTAGAACTATAACGTGGTTGGGTTTCCGCTATAAACTGGTCTAACCAATTTATCAGTTCTTGTTTTTCAGTAGAGTCATTGCCAAGTAAGTAACGTAAGGTCTTTCGCGAAGCCACGGATAGGTCCTTTTTAATAGGTTCTTCCACGGCAATGAGGTCATTCTTGATTTTCGCAATAAATCGTTTGTTCGGGCTTTTTTCGGAAACTTTTTCTAGAAGATCTACTAAGACTTTTTTCTTTGCTTTATGAGGTTCCAAGTATTCAGACCAAGCTTCCTTTTTTGCCGCCCTTACTTTTTTATTGATATCTTTTTCAATACTGTTCAATTTTTCCTCTGTGGCAATTCCGGCTTCAAGTATCCATTCTTTGAATCGTTTGTTGCAGTCATTTTCCTTTTCCCACTGTAACCTTTCCTCACTTTTATATCGCTCATGCGAACCTGAGGTTGAATGACCTTGGGGTTGTGTAAGTTCAGTTACATGTATAATTACGGGTACATGCCCTTCCCTTGCAATATCGGAGGCATTGTCATAGGCATGCATTAAAGCGGTATAGTCCCAGCCCTTGACTTTTAATAGTTCATAGCCCAACTGTTCTTCATTGCGTCGAAAGCCACTGAGTATTTCGGAGAGATCTTCTTTTGTCGTGTGGTATTTAGCCGGGACGGAGATACCATACGCATCATCCCAAATGCTAATAACCATAGGTACTTGGAGAACACCTCCGGCATTTACGGTTTCTAAGAACATACCTTCGCTAGTACTTCCATTACCAATGGTACCCCAAGCGACCTCGTTTCCATTTTTGGAAAATTTTGAACTGTCGATTTCCTTTAGATGGCGATAAACTTTGGAAGCCTGTGCCAAACCTAATAACCTAGGCATTTGACCTGCGGTACAGGAAATATCGGCACTACTATTTTTTTGCTTTGTCAAATCTTTCCAACTTCCATCTTCATTAAGGCTGTAGGTCAGAAAATGCCCCCCCATTTGCCGGCCGGCACTCATAGGCTCCTTTTCTATTTCAGTCGTGGCATACAGGCCATGAAAAAACTGTTTGGGCGTTAAAAGCCCTAGAGCCATCATAAAGGTTTGATCTCTATAGTAACCGCTTCTAAAATCACCATCACGAAAAGATCGGGCCATTGCCAATTGCGGAAGTTCTTTTCCATCACCAAAAATTCCAAACTTTGCTTTTCCCGTAAGCACTTCTTTTCGACCTAAAAGACTACAGGTACGACTGAGTACCGCGACTTCATAGTCTTGCATTATTTGGATTCTAAAATCTTCAAAGGAAATATCATTACTAGTTTTGGAAGAGATGTCCATATTTTATGCTAATGGTTACAAAATTTCTAGTTTTTGGGGGAATTGTACATTGTGGAATTGGATAAGTTTTGTTGCAAAATTAATAAAATTAAACCTTTTTTGATGCCAATTGTTTAATCAATCTTTATTGGGTAATTCTAATTATGGGAATTTGTCAAAACCATTTTCTATTGAACAACCCGATTAAAGTTTTTGGGCTCAAGGTGACCACAAAACGTATTTTTGTGCCATAGTCAGGTTGTGAAACCTCCCATCCATTGTTTGAGTAAACCGGAAGATAAAGCTCAAAATAATCGGTCAATAGGTTTAAACGAATACCCGAATCATAGACAAATTTTTCACTTTGCCCCTTATTTTTGACAAAACCGACATCACCATATACTTCTATCCATCGCCAAATATTCGTACTTGCATTAACGGTGGTGATCCAGTCATTAGCGAAACGATAGCGTTCGTCTAAAAAAGATTTAAAACCACCTTCGGCAATAACGATTTGCTGGCTCGAAAGACCGGATTCTTCCGAACGACCTAAATAGCTATAATCGAACAGGTAATCTGTTGGTCTGTCCAAAGCAAAACTAAAAAAATTAGGATCTAAATAGTCTGTGGTTTTATTGCGCAAAAATTTACCTGCGAAAAACCTCAAATTCAATTGACGATTATTGTCGAAGAGCTTTCTATACTCCCATTCAAACGCTAATTTTGTAAAATCACTGGCATGCTGGGCGTCTACGAACCAAGTTGAATAATCGATAATGTCGTTTTTTGAATTTATATATCGCAGATTCAATACACTATAATCAGGAGGAGTCTCAAAATCTTCAAGGCTTTCATCCTTATTTCTAAAAACATTTACATATCTAAAATTAAGTACTTGTCGTTTATTCGACAACAAATCGGCGGGGCGCCACGCAAACCCCACAGAGGGAGTAACGGTAGAATACCGTGAGTTTTCCTGAAAATGGGCCGTTGACCCCCTAAATGAATAATTTGACACATAAAGGCCGCTCTTTCCATGATACTTGCGATACGTAAACTTGCCATAACCCACCAATGCATTTTCTTTTAACGCATAAGAAGGGGCAAAATCATAGACAAAGGGTCTTTCTAATAGGGTTTTATTATATATGCGCATTCCGGGCGTCCATCCATCATATATATTAAAGCCCAATACCGGAACATAGAATATCTGATTATAATATGGATCTTCGGCATCTTTGAAAAAAGTAAATTTTAACTTCTTATTGCTTGAAAGAAAGCCTTTTAAAGATTTCCAATTGTCGCGTTGATTGAATTCAGGTATTTTTTGGTCATAGTTCAATACCAACTTGTCTTCATCGTATTTTGGAATGGTAAAAGTCTTTACAGTACTTACGTCGGAAAACCAATATTTTGAAACTACCGAATCATTTCTTAATCCAAAAAGCGAAATTGGGGCATCGATCCCGGTTTTGTTTTTTAAAGTAACCCTTAATGAGTCTTCCGTTTTAACAACTTTCTTAATTTTGTAATCGATTTTTTTTCCCGTGGCAATATAGTCATCAAAAAACCAGTTTATATCTTCCTTGGTCGATCGTTTCAAAATTGACTTAAAATCAATGCTTTTGACTTGGCTTAGTTGAAAATGCTGATAAAAAGATTTAATACTGTTGTCTACATTATCTTTTCCAATATAATCAGCCAAATAAGAAAGGCCTAGACCCGCCTTGTACTTGTTGGCTATTTTCTGATTGAACTTAACTAGCGAGTCGTTAGACGTCAGCAATGGTTGGTCTAGGTTTCGGCGTACCATTAACATATACAGCATGGGGTACTGTTCGTTAAAATCCATTTTGGCAAGGTGAAAACTTCGAATACCCCAGACCTTGGACAATTTACCCAATAGCTTCTGATCTGGATAATTTTCCTCAACATATGCAATCATCAAGTAATTAGCGATTGCATCGGACAGCCATTGTTCTTTTCTGGGATCTAAATACATGGTTTCCTCAAGAATATTGATCAAAGCTGTCTTAAGGAATTTCATTTCAAATTGAAACTGCTCTTCGTAAGGTCTAATAAAAGAGGGGAGTTGATTGATGCCATATAACTTATTCTTGTCATAATCGATTTCGCTGACCAATAGTTTGGGATGAGGATAAGTACCCAGATTTTTGAAGATGAAATTGGTGACTTTATTTATTGAAATACCTTGGGACACTTTTCCGTATTTTGAGGCCTCAATATCTGTTACCACTGTCAAATGTTCGGTTACATGGGTGTCGAACCTTTTCTGCAGACTCAAAATTATTTCGCAATTCTTCTGTCGCTCTCCATTTAATTGAGCCTGTTGAATGTTCGAGAATCTAGAATTTCCCAAGACCCTAAAATTAGATACTAGGAAAAGATCATTGGGGTAACTAAAGTTAACCGTGGTATTAGTGACATCTGTGTATAAATCTTCAAGATTTTTGTTGGAATATAAATGCCATTTGCCATCGTAAACTGCCGGAGTTAAATACCAGTCTTTAAGATAGTACTCACCCTTGCCGCCATAGCCATAAGGGGTAAATTTATTCGGAGGCAATTTTACGACGTAGGTGATAAAGATTTTTTGCTCCTCACCGGAACTCAATTTCTTGTTGAGATGGACATTTATAATGTCTTGGCCCTCAACTCGTTCCCAACGAAGTCCGCGATAGGCATCATCTACGGCACTTACTATTTTTGTATATCCCCGTTCATCGTCTTTGGCCAAGTGCAGACTCTTTCTGAATTCTTGTGCAAAACGCTTCGCTAGACCAGTGTTCTTATTGGAATAGGCGTGCGCCCAATCGTTGAAGTAAATGTTTTCTAAGGTATCGTCGGAATCGTTTTTATATGTGAATTCTTGCTGAATAGTAATTTCTTTCGTCTCACCGTCTAATCTAGCTGTAATGATATTGGTATGTTGGGCAACAACTTTGAGCCCACCCATTAAAAGCAATAGGGTAAAGAGTAAGCTATGCATGTATATCTTTTGCCTCAATTCGCAGAAATTAAAAATTAGGACTTAGCGAGCGCCCTTTATAGAAGGAATCAATAATTTCTACAACCTCTTCAGCCGTATCAACAATTTTTATCAAATCAAGATCGTGGGAGCTGACATTTCCCGCTTCCAACATCGTATTTTTTACCCAATCAAAAAGACCTTTCCAAAAGTCGGAACCTACTAAAATAATAGGAAATTTTTCAATTTTATTGGTCTGAATAAGTGTGATGGCCTCAAAAAGTTCATCAAGTGTACCGAACCCGCCAGGCATAACCACAAAGCCTTGGGAATATTTTACGAACATTACCTTGCGCACGAAAAAGTAATCAAAATCCAAACTTTTATCACTATCGATATAGGGGTTGTCGTGTTGTTCGAAAGGCAAGTCAATGTTCAGGCCTACCGAAGTTCCCCCGGCTAAATGCGCCCCTTTGTTGCCTGCTTCCATTACACCAGGACCCCCACCTGTTATAATGCCATAACCCGCCTCTGCAATGCTTTTGGCAATATGTACGGCAAGGTCATAATAATTGTTGCCCTCCTTTGTACGTGCTGATCCAAAAATTGAAACACAGGGACCGATGACACTCATTTTTTCAAAACCGTTGACAAATTCGCCCATTATCTTAAAAAGGGCCCAAGAGTCATTTGTTTTTATTTCGTTCCACCCTTTATGGTGTTGTTCTTTCCTCATTAGGTATATTTTCTGCTTGATCTATGTTTCTAACGTAAGAATCCGTTTTATGTTTTTCAAAAAAAAGGACTTACGCTTCTATTTTCTCCTCAGGATACAATTCCTTCCTCAAAAACTTTGCCGTATAACTTTTATCGTCTTCAGCCACAACTTCGGGGGTTCCTTTGGCTACTACTTTGCCGCCACCACGACCGCCTTCGTAACCGATATCAATGATATAATCGACCATTTTGATGACATCCATGTTATGTTCAATGACCAATACCGTATTTCCTTTATCCACTAAACGGTTTAAAACTTCCATTAAAACCCGTATGTCTTCGAAGTGCAGGCCCGTTGTTGGCTCATCCAAGATATAAAAAGTATTTCCAGTATCACGTTTCGATAGTTCGGTAGCAAGTTTGACCCGTTGCGCCTCCCCTCCCGAAAGTGTTGTAGATTGTTGGCCCAGTGAAATATAGCCCAAACCGACATCTTGAATGGTTTTTAACTTTCTATAAATTTTAGGAATCAATTCGAAGAATTCTACGGCCTCGTTCATGGTCATTTCCAACACGTCTGCAATTGATTTCCCTTTGTAACGTATTTCAAGGGTCTCCCGATTGAATCGTTTGCCATTACAGGTTTCACAATCGACATAAACATCGGGCAAGAAATTCATTTCGATAACGCGGAGTCCGCCCCCTTGACATGTTTCACAGCGCCCCCCTTTGACGTTAAAGCTAAAGCGCCCCGGTTTGTAGCCCCGAATTGCAGCTTCTGGTGTTTTTGCAAATAAGGCCCGTATTTCACCAAAGACTCCGGTATAAGTCGCTGGGTTTGATCGTGGCGTGCGCCCAATAGGCGATTGATTGATATCGATAACTTTATCAACATGTTCCAAACCCTTAATTTTTTTATAGGGCATGGGTTTTTTTACGCCGTTGAAATAGTAGGCGTTCATAATAGGATATAGTGTTTCGTTGATCAAAGTGGATTTGCCACTACCCGAAACGCCGGTAACTCCGATCATTTTACCCAATGGGAATTCGGCATCAACATTTTTTAAATTATTTCCGGTACATCCAGAGAGTACAATCTGCTTTCCATTGCCTGATCGTCGTTTTGCTGGAACAGGTATTTCTTTTCGGCCTGAAATATAGTCGGCGGTCAAAGTATGATGGCGAGACAGTTCCCTAGGGCTTCCTTCCGAAATAATTTCACCGCCATGCCTGCCGGCCCTGGGGCCTATATCGATAACGTGGTCGGCACGTTCGATCATATCACGATCGTGCTCGACGACAATGACGGAATTGCCGATGTCTCTAAGCGATTCAAGAGAGTGAATCAATCTATTGTTGTCGCGTTGGTGAAGTCCAATACTGGGTTCGTCGAGAATATAGAGTACTCCCACAAGTTGCGAACCGATTTGTGTAGCTAACCGGATACGCTGTGCCTCTCCTCCGGACAGGGATTTTGAGCTGCGATTTAAGGATAGATAATCTAATCCGACATCTAACAAAAAACGAATTCTTGTTTTGATTTCCTTAATGATCTCCTCGGCGATTTTTAGTTGGTCACCTTTTAAGTTTTTATTTAAATCTTCGAAAAAATCTGCTAGTTCGGTAATGTCAAAATGGGCAAGTTCGGCGATATTTTTCTCATATATCTTGAAGTTAAGCGATTCCTTTCGAAGACGTGAACCTTCGCAAACCGGACAGAGCACTTTATCCATGTACTCTTTCGCCCACCGTTTTATAGAGGTTGAAGCAGCTTCTTCAAACTGATTTTTTATAAAATTGGAAATGCCCTCATAATCGATTTTATAGGTTCGCTTTACACCCAAGGTTTTTGAATCTACCTCAAAACTTTCCTGACCACCATTTAGCAAAACATCCAACGCCGCTTGTGGAATTTTAGATATGGGGTCGGTCAACTCAAATTCATAACGCTGTGCAATGGTTTCAATTTGTTTGAAGGCCCAAGATTTTTTATAGGGCCCTAATGGTGCAATACCTCCATTTTTTATGGAAAGTTTCGTATCAGGGAATATCTTTTTTTCATTGACTTCGTGTACATGACCCAATCCATTGCAGTTGGAACACATGCCTTTAGGTGAATTAAAGGAAAAGGTATTTGGTTCTGGTTTTGGATATGAGATTCCGGTGGTAGGACACATCAAGTCTCGACTAAAGTAGCGAGGTTCGACCGTATCCTCTTCGAGAATCATAAGTACATCGTTGCCGCTATACATGGCTGTATTTATCGTTTCCGTGAGACGCTTATCCAAGTCTTCGCTGTCAGTCACTTTGAGACGATCGATTACAATCTCAATATCATGTGTCTTATAGCGGTCGACCTTCATTCCTTTTACAAGATCTTTGATTTCACCGTCAACCCTTACTTTTATAAATCCCTGTTTGGCGATTTGTTCGAATAGTTCACGGTAATGTCCCTTTCTAGACTTGACAATCGGTGCGAGCACATTGATTTTTTTTTCAAAATAGTCGCTTTTGATAAGCTCCTTAATTTGTGCATCACTGTAACTTACCATTTTTTCACCCGTGTTGTAACTATAGGCGTCACCTGCCCTTGCAAACAGTAGGCGTAAGAAATCGTAGATTTCGGTTATGGTACCGACAGTCGATCGAGGTGATTTTGAAGTGGTTTTCTGTTCAATGGCGATAACGGGAGAGAGGCCGTCTATCTTGTCAACGTCCGGACGCTCTAAACCGCCCAAGAATTGACGTGCATAGGCAGAAAAAGTTTCAATGTACCGGCGCTGTCCTTCAGCATAAATAGTATCAAAGGCGAGGGATGATTTACCACTTCCCGAAAGTCCGGTGATGACCACAAGTTTTTCTCGCGGGATAGTAATATCTATGTTTTTAAGATTATGGACACGAGCGCCCTTAACCTCTATATTTTCCTCGTAGTTTATCATTTTTCAAAGCAAAGTTGCAAAGTTACGATTTTGGGGGTTAATAATAAATTGGTGCGCACTTATATCTTTGTTAATTGGAGCGTTAGTTTTAAATTAGGGGCCCAAACTATAAAAATCATGATATGCAGCTTTTAGGGATAGGATCACGCATCGATCATTCTGAGTTTGGCAAAGGCGTTGTCACCAACATCACTTCAAAGCATTATTGGGTCACTTTTATCGATAAAGGATTGGAAACTATTGATTTGGATTCTGATTTCGAGGTAATCGAAGCCGTGGATGATGATGTTGATACCGTCAGTTTTTCCGAAGTGGAACAGTCCCTTATTACTATTTTGAGAAAATGGAGCGATGCTTCTTCGCTTACCCCGATTGCCGATAAATGGAAAAAAGGAAACCTTGTTTTGGAACCTGGCGATCCCAACCTTTCAAACAAATCGATTCCGATAGCTACTTTTTTTCATAAGATTGTAATGGTCCGCGATCGAATTCGGGTAATGGAACAAAAAATCAATGCCAGCAAAAACCTAGATGATCAAGAAAAAGTAGATCTTCAGCAATACATCACACGGATTTACGGAAGTCTTACGACTTTTAATGTATTGTTTAAGAATCAGTCCAATAATTTCATTGGCGATAAATCAAAATGATCAATCCTTCAAGGTACGTAGTAACCACAGCAAAAAACAGGATAAAAAGAGGTTGAAAATAATCAAACTGCTTTCTTTTCACTTAAATATTTCCAATAGCGTTTTGGTACGTGTTGCGTGTGTAATTTTTTGTTGATACGACTTTTAATATTGGTGCTTTTAAAGTAGTTGTTCCAGAGGGTTTGATAATCATACTCTTCCTCCAAAAAACGGTCACTTTTGCGAATACTGTTGGTATATACCTCGGCCTTATCGAGCGAAATAAGTTCCATGGCCGTACCATTATAATACAGTCCATATTTACGCTTGATGTCATAAATAATCCATTCTTGATCAGCATACCTATTTCGAAAATGCTTACTTATTAACGGCAAAACATTAAAGTCAGGGGCAATGTTAGCAAAAAAAATACCATCCTTAGTTAATTGAAAACGGACGAAGGCCTCCATACGATGTTTTTCGCGGCCCACGCTTTTGGACAATTGGGAAATCTTGAGCACCTCTGCATCCGAAAAATCAATATGAACGGAAGCTTTATCGACGAACATTTTTTGGATATAATGAAGAAGTATTAATTCAATTCCCTTTTTTTCGCTTAAAAATGCAAAATAGATATTCTTAAGGGCGAGCTGATTTTTTGCCTGAATCCCCCTCCATACGCGTTTAGCCTTTTCGGTATTCGTGTAAACTCTTTCATTATCGGCAAACAGGGCGTTTTGAACTTTTCCGTGGCGTTGAATGCCCGATACCGTTATTTTTTCTTCGTAAACCATAAATACAGCGGTTAAAAACCCGTTAAAACTACCATCATAAGTCAATATTTTTGATTTCCCGAATTCTGGTTTCGGGTCCTTTACCATAACATCTATGTCTTTTTCAATTGTATTGTAGTGTGTCATGAGTTAAATAATTTAAGTTGTGAACCAATTAGACTTCTATATTTACTGGTGGAATGTTGCAAAATCATGCCTTTAATTTTTTCTGCAGGCAAATCCCTGTACTCCCAATGGCGGGAGTCACAAAGTATGAAGTATCGAGCGCGATTAACGGCAATCCCTATTCTTTTTAGATGCTCCCAGTTCAAACTGCGAAATTGTCGCGCATTCACGATTTTTGCGACCGATTGTATTCCAATGCCGGGTATTCGCGCCAACATTGATTTATCTGCGCGATTAATATCAATGGGGAAAAGATGTAGGTTCCGCAAAGCCCAACCAAGTTTGGGGTCGATATCATTATCCAAATTAGGATGTTCATTATTTAATATTTCTTCAACTTTAAATCCGTAAAAACGAATCAGCCAATCCGTTTGATACAATCTGTTTTCACGCAATACCGGCACTTGAGTTTTTAGGGAAGGTAGACGGTAATCGTCGGCCACTGGTACATAGCCTGAATAATAGACCCTTTTCATATGATAGACGTTGTAATAATGATTGGCGGAATACATGATGTCCCTATCTGATTCGCCCGTAGCTCCCACAATCATCTGGGTACTTTGGCCTGCAGGAGCATATTTCGGGACATTTCTAATCATTTTACGTTCATCTTGATACTTAATTATTTCATTACTTACTTTTCGCATTGGCTTCGTGAAATCTTCATGTTTTTTATCCGGCGCTAAAAGCTTTAAACCAGAAATCGTAGGAATTTCGATATTTACGGAAAGTCGGTCGGCATAGAGCCCGGCCTCGTACATGAGTTCATCACTTGCTCCGGGAATAGATTTTAAATGAATGTATCCATTAAAATTTTCTTCCAACCGCAGCTTTTTGGCTACAGCAATCAGGCGCTCCATGGTATAATCCGGATCTTTAAAAATGCCCGAACTCAGAAAAAGACCTTCGATATAATTTCTTCTGTAAAAATTAATGGTAAGGTCGACTACCTCTTGAATTTTAAAAGCAGCGCGCTTAATATCATTGCTCTTTCGCGTTACGCAATAGGCACAATCGAAAATACAATGGTTTGTCAATAAGATTTTTAATAAGGATACGCAACGGCCGTCTTCAGTATAACTATGACAAATGCCCGTGGCGCTACTATTGCCAAGACCCTTGTTGGTATTTTTACGATTGCTGCCGCTACTAGCGCAGGATACATCATATTTGGCGGCATCGGCCAAGATGTTCAATTTTTCACGAATGCGTTCAATAGACATGTAGATCAGTATATAATCCAAAAATATGGAAATATTCCTAATTATGGAAATATTCCTATAAAATTTTGGATATATTCCAAAATGTGTATATTTGAGAATGGAAAATGAACTTACACTTAAGCGGTTTATAGATATTCGACGTGATTTAGGATATACGCAAGCTGAATTTGCCAAGTTGTTGGGCATTTCAAGTACCACCGCAGATATCGAACGTGGCCGTACGAAATTGTCAGGTAAAGTAGTAACGGAATTATTAAAACAGTTTAAGATAAACCCTTTGTGGCTGTTTGGTGAAAGCGATCAGCAGTATCTTGAGACTTCAAGGGTCAGTGTTATTCCGAAAGTAGTTACGGTCGATTCTCAGGAGAAAGATAATATGGTACTGGTGAATGCAAAAGCTGCCGCTGGGTACCCTCAGAATATACAAGACACCAGTTGGTACCAACAGTTGCCCGCATTTGATTTTCCGATACCTGAATTTCGAAACGCAACGTATCGCGGTTTTCAAGTAGAAGGTGATAGCATGCTGCCCAATTTAAAACCTGGGGAGTGGGTTTTGGCCAAAGCCGTAGAAAATATTGACGATGTGAGTCCGAATAAAATGTACGTTGTCGTACTTCAAGATGCCGTATTGGTTAAGAAAATCGAAAAACGTCCGAATTCCAATAATATTACCTTGATTTCCCTGAACGAGACGTATCCTCCCTATGAAATCAAACCTTTTCAGATTCAGGAAATTTGGCAGGTTAGCAGTAAAATTACTTTTGGTGTCGATGCAACCACCGAAAAGGGACTATTACGGCAGCTACAGGAATCTATGGAAGAGTTAAAGAGTCAATTAAAGCATAATTAGGGCTGATTAGCTTACTTTTAAAGTATAAAGCCCGCTGTTTTTCAGTTGAAAACCTAGACTTTTATAAAGGGCAATAGCGGGAAGCCTATGATGGCCCGAAAACAATAGAATTTCATTCAATTGTTGTTTTTTACCTTCATTCAATAATTTTTGCATCAAACTTTTTCCAATTCCCTTACCCCGATGTTCGCTAGATACGACCACATCTTCAATCATTCCTTTGTGCCCGGAAACTACTTTATATGTAGCCATAGCGGCCATTCCTAAAATAACATCGTCTTCTTTACAAATGGCAAAAACGATAGTGTTGTCAGGTGTCAGTACCTTATCTATATCCAACTGATTTATTTCAGCATTGAGCTGGTTGAAAAGGGCTTGAATCTGTTGTCCGATAATCGGGGTAAGCGTCGATTTTTGTAGTATCTCAATTGTCATAGTACTTTTTTTAATTTAATCGCTTCGATAGAGTGTAGGGCTAAAAATCTGGTCTTTTTCCTATATAAACCCTAGTAGCCGGCTGCCTTGTCATCACCACGAGGGTCGGCACCTCCTTCCAATCGACCATCCGGTAGCACCCGAATGGCATCTACCTTTCCGATAATAGGGGTGCGCTCTTTGTTAATGATATAACCTTTGTTTTTAAGTTCCTGAATTAGCTTTTGGGAGAATCCTTCCAGTTCGAAGGTAACCACATCGGGAAGCCATTGATGGTGAAAACGGGGCGCGTTTACCGCTTCTTGCATGCTCATATTAAACTCATACGTATTAATAATGGTCTGGGCAACCGCGGTAATAATGGTCGAACCGCCAGGAGTGCCAACAACAATCCAAAGTTTTCCTTCTTTCTCCACAATTGTTGGCGTCATACTGCTCAACATGCGTTTTTCAGGGGCGATGCTATTTGCCTCTGCGCCAACAAGTCCGAACATATTGGGAGCGCCGGCTTTGGCGCTAAAGTCATCCATCTCATTATTAAGAAAAAAACCAAGTTCATTGGAATAAAGTTTGGAGCCGTAACCTCCGTTTAAGGTTGTCGTTGCCGAAACCGCATTTCCATTGCCGTCAATGATAGAGTAGTGGGTCGTCTCCATACTTTCTATTATTTCTACTGCGCCATGCGCCACGTCCGAAGATGCCGTTGCCTTATCAAATGAAAAATTCTGCATGCGCTCTTTCAAATAGCGCTCGCTTAACAATTCTTCCAAAGGAATAGGAACAAAATCAGGATCACCCAGAAAATAGTTGCGGTCGGCATAGGCTCTTCGGGAAGCCTCAGTGAACAACTGTATTGCCTTGGTGGAATTATGCCCGAATTTTGAAATGTCATAGGGCTCCATCATTTTTAAGATCTGGTTGATGGTCACACCTCCGCTACTAGGTGGACTCATGGAGATAAGGTTCAAATCCTTATAACTGAAAACAATGGGCTTTCGCCATTTGGCCTCATATTTTTCTAGGTCCATTTCAGTAATATAACCTCCTTCTTTCTGAACAAATGCGGCAAGTTTTTTTGCAGTTTCACCTTTGTAGAATCCATCACGGCCATGTTCGGCAATACGTCTCAATGTATTGGCCAAAACATCATATTTAATGGTGTCTCCAGCTTTACAGGCAATTGGAAAAGCAAGGCTATCACCGTTGACCTCGAGCATAGCCCCCCTATAACTTTCCAAGCGGGCAGCTTGCTTTTTGGTAACGACGACCCCTTTTTCTGCCAATTGTATTACAGGTGCCAGAAGTTCTTTAAATGATAGACTTCCCAGTTTTTGGTGTACCTCATAGACTCCGGCTACAGTTCCCGGAATCCCGACCGACGTAGCCCCTTTTGTGCTCATACCGGGTATTACATTTCCCACCGAGTCGAGATACATGTCTTTATGGGCCGACAAAGGAGCTTTTTCCCGATAATCGAGACTACCGACTTCCCCATTTGATTTTCTATAGACCATAAATCCGCCACCACCCAGATTCCCTGCAAAAGGGTAGGCAACGGCAAGGGCCATTTCGGTAGCCACCATAGCATCAAAAGCGTTACCGCCTTTTTTTAAGATTTCCACCCCGATACTCGAGGCTTCTACACGGGCCGAAACGACCATGGCGTTTTCAGTGACCAATCCCGTTGGTGCCGCAGGTTTTGTTTTGCAACCTGCGAATAGGACGAACAGGATGATTATGGTTGTTATTCGCATAATGAAATATACTTTTGTTTTGAAAAAATAGTTAGTTCTTCAAAAAAGGAGGTAAACTCCTTTTCAAATTTATCATAATGCTCCTCAAGATCAAC
>CBDULZ010000017.1:0-63610 GCA_965368185.1 uncultured Kriegella sp. | reverse complement strand
AGTCCAAAAAGTAGCGATAAGTAAAATGGCAGCGCTCAGGTATATAATCTACATACGGTGCTGGTCCGAGCCACATGTCCCAGTTCAGTCCTTTTGGTACGGCCACACTTTTGGGGTGGCCCAAATCGGGTGACCCATCATTTTTCCACAAACGAACGGTATGAACTTTACCAATAGCACCCGACTGGATGATTTCAACCACACGGTGATAGTTGTCGGTGGCATGAATCTGCGTACCCAATTGAAAAATACGATTGTGCTTCTCTTGGTTTTTAAGCATCAATTGCCCTTCCCGTACATCATATGATAGGGGTTTTTCACCATAGACATCTTTACCGGACTGAAAGGCAAGGGTCGCAATCTGGGCGTGCCAGTGGTCGGGGGTGGCACAGGTAATGGCGTCGATATCACTTCGATCCAGAATATGTCTGAAATCGCCATAACCGTCCACTTTTTTACCAGGTTGTAGCGTTTCCAGTGTTTTTAGGGTAGATGCCAGATGCTGTTCATCGACATCACAAAGCGCCACTACATCGACTTCAGGCAGACCGGCAAACCATTTCATATGATTGTTGCCCATACCGCCCACACCAATGTGGGCCACTCTTAGCCGATCACTTGGGGCAACTTTGCCATATATTGAAGGTAATAGGGTAAGGCCCAGAGCTCCGAGACTACTTTGTTTTACGAATTGTCTGCGCGGGTTGTGCTTTGATTTCATATAGGGTGGTTTGGTATGGCTAAATATAGGTAAAGCCAAACACAAAACCTATGACCATATGCTGTAGCTAATTAATTTAAAAACCGTACATCTGCTACCTTTAGTTGTAAATATTGCTACTTTGAAAGGACTCCCTGTCTTTTTTTCCAATCGTTGAGATATTCAATGCGCCATTTGTTTACCGTTTTTGCTCCGGGTCTATCGTTTTCCTGGTATTCGGGTTGCGGAAGGTCTGTCCAGTAATTGGGGCCGTGGTCTGTTTTTTGAAAGCGTCCTCCCCAGCTTTCCGATTCAGGGTTTTCGGGGTCCCCATTGAGCATATAGAGCACAGAGGGCGTATCGCCCATTTTAATGTCTTTTTTCTGTTGGTAGAAAAGATTTCCCAAGGCTCCCTTGCCTTTTACGTTTGACCATACAAAGCTTTCGTTACCATAATCCTTCTCTTGATATCCGCCCATATACATACCACGAAACGTCGTATTACTTTCTATAAACCAGAGATCGGGATGTTCATTATACACGTATTCTCTAGCGAGCGGATCTTGTTTGGTGTTCCAAGACCCTATGAAATACACTCGAATTTTTGATTTTATTTCGGGTGCGGCCTGTAGAGCCTGGGCGACATCGGTAATCGAACCCCACACCAGAACGTAAAGCGGTCTAGAATCGCCCTTTTTAGCTTCGTCGATGATGTATTGTGCCCCTTCGCTAATAGTTGTATCAGGGATATCGGATTTTTGGGGGTCAATAGCTCCCTGTGAAGTAATTGATCTGAGGTAATCAGGTGATGGGTAGTCGGTATTTTGCTTTTTCAATTTTGGATAATCATGCTCGTAAGCATCGATAGCTTCTAAAATATGCGCTTTGCGACCTGCATGTGGCGGAGAGGATACCAAACCGACAATATCCAAAGTGTCTGCATACAACAAAAGGTGCACCATAGACTGAAAGTCGTCGGGATCACTTCCCCCGATATCCGTAGAAATCAAAACGCGCGGTTTTGATACGGGTTCAGCACAGGAAGTAAAAAAAACTAGAATCACTGATAGTAGGAAAATCGATTTTATTTTGATGAGCCACATGGATGAGGAATTGGTAAAGCAATTAATAGATTGTCTTTCTAAAAATAGCTAAAATCGATGTCACTACCACGGCGTAGTTCTAAACTAAATTAAAACTACGAAACTTCGACTGTTTGTTGCTCAAAAGGTTCCATAGCTTTAAGCGCTTTGTCGACCGAAGTGATACGCTCAAAGACCAATAATAAACGCAGTCCATTACGGGTCTGTTTTTCTTTCACTTTACAGAGCTGGGAGTGACTTTGAACAAACCGCATTACTTTCATAAAACCAGGGCTTTGGTAGAATGCCGATTGTTGGTCGGAGATGAAATAGCCAATGAGCTTTCCTTTTTTCATAACTATCTTTTCCAACCCGATACTGTTGGCAATCCATTTGATGCGTACGGAATTTAATAAATCTTCCACCTGCGAGGGTAGTTCCCCGAACCGGTCGATCAATTCGGACTCAAATTTCTGCAATCCTTCTTCGTCCTTCACTTGATTCAGTTCGGTATAGCGATTTAAGCGCTCGGTTATATTGTTGATGTAATCATCGGGAAAAAGCAATTCAAAATCGGAATCGATTTGCGTTTCTTTTACAAAGACCTTTTCGTGATGGCCCTCGACCTCTTCGTACAATTCCTTAAACTCGTTTTCCTTAAGTTCGTCAATGGCCTCGGCCAAGATTTTCTGGTAGGCATCGAAACCAATCTCATTGATAAATCCACTTTGTTCGCCGCCCAATAAGTCACCGGCGCCCCGTATTTCAAGGTCTTTCATGGCAATATTGAACCCGCTGCCTAGTTCGGTAAACTGCTCAAGTGCCTGAATTCGTTTTTGTGCCTCGCTAGTCATCATATGGAAAGGGGGCGTAATAAAATAACAGAACGCCTTTTTATTGCTTCGCCCCACACGGCCCCTCATTTGGTGGAGGTCGCTTAACCCAAAGTTATTGGCGTTATTGATAAAAATGGTATTCGCATTGGTGACATCAAGCCCACTTTCTACTATGGTTGTGGAAACTAAGACATCGAACTCGCCGTTGATAAATGCCAGCATTAGGGTTTCCAGTTTTTTGCCTTCCATTTGACCGTGGCCGATTCCTATTTTGGCATCGGGTATCAAACGTTGTAGCATGCCTGCGACTTCTTTGATATTTTCAATTCGGTTATGGATAAAAAATACCTGTCCCCCGCGTTGAATTTCATATTGTACGGCATCGCGAATAATCTCTTCGGAAAAACGAATGACTTCACTTTCGATAGGATAGCGGTTCGGGGGCGGGGTATTGATGACCGATAGGTCACGTGCCGCCATTAAGCTAAACTGTAACGTTCGCGGTATTGGCGTAGCGGTAAGGGTCAATACATCGACGTTTTGCTTTATCGATTTAAGCTTGTCTTTGACCGAAACCCCGAACTTCTGTTCTTCGTCGACTATCAGCAATCCCAAATCTTTAAACTGAACATTTTTATTGACCAGTTGGTGTGTGCCGATGATAATATCGACCTTTCCGGCCGCTAAATTTTCAAGTGTTTCCTTTTTTTCTTTAGTTGTTCGAAAACGGTTCAGGTAGTCGACCGTTACGGGCATATCGCTAAGCCGTTCGGCAAAGGTGCGCTGGTGCTGAAAGGCCAAAATCGTTGTGGGCACGAGAACGGCTACTTGTTTGCCATTGTCGACTGCCTTAAAGGCCGCTCGAATGGCCACTTCGGTTTTTCCAAAGCCTACGTCACCACAGACCAAACGGTCCATGGGGCGTTCGCTCTGCATATCATTTTTAATATCCTCGGTGGCCTTGGTCTGATCAGGAGTATCTTCATAAATAAACGAAGCTTCCAATTCGTATTGCAGGTAACTGTCGGGGTCGTACTGAAATCCTTTTTGTAACCGTCGCTTGGCATAAACCTTTATAAGGTCGAAGGCTATTTTCTTTACCCTCGTTTTGGTTTTTTGCTTTAATTTCTTCCAGGCAGCGGAACCTAATTTATAAATTTTAGGGGGCGTGCCATCTTTTCCGTTGAACTTTGAAATTTTATGAAGCGAGTGAATGCTGACATAGAGAATATCACGTTCACCATACATCAATTTAATGGCTTCCTGTTTTTTGCCCTCGACATCTATTTTTTGGAGTCCCCCGAATTTTCCGATACCGTGATCGATATGGGTTACATAATCACCAATTTCAAGTTTGTTGAGGTCTTTGAGCGTGATGGCCTGTTTTTTGGCGTACCCGTTTTTAAGATGGAATTTATGATAGCGCTCAAAAATCTGGTGGTCTGTGTAACAGACGAGTTTAAGGTCATCTGAAATGAATCCTAGATACAGCGGGAAAACCAACGTTTTATAATGCACATTATGATCAACTTCGTCAAAAATATCATGAAACCTTTTCGCTTGCTGTTCAGACGCGCAAAATATAATATTTGAATAACCCGCTGTATGATTGCTGTTGAGGTCATCGATCAACAAATCGAATTTTTTGTTGAATGCAGGCTGCGGTTTCGTGTTGAACTCGACAACGTCACTTTGGCTCCGCTCAGTGACCCTATTTTGGCTGAGCGCGGTGGAAGCTCCGCCCAGTTCAACTACTGAAAACTGTTGTAGCTGCTTTTGCAACAATTTGGAGTTTACGAACAGCGCTTCAGGCTTGGCATGTTTTACTTCCGACGAAAGTTTGGTAAATGCCTCTTCGGCCTTTTGAAAGAAAGCATCCAACCGGTCATAGATCAGGTCGGTATTTTTTCCGAAAACCACTGTTTTTTCCGAAATGTATTTAAGGAAGCTTTCACGAGTCTCGTGTGAAAACTTGTTTTCTACATTGGGGATGATGGTAATTTTAGTGACTTTGCTGGTAGAAAGTTGTGTTTCTACATCAAAAGTACGGATGCTATCTACCTCGTCACCAAAAAATTCGAGGCGGTAGGGTTCGTCGTGAGAAAATGAAAATACATCTACAATACCACCACGAACCGAGAATTCCCCGGGCTCGGTTACAAAATCGACACGCTTGAATCGGTATTCAAAAAGCACCTCGTTAAGAAAATCGAGCGAAATGGAATCGTCTAACTTTATTTTGAGTGTATTTTTATCGAGTTCTTTTCGGGTAACTACTTTTTCAAAAAGGGCATCGGGATAGGTAACGATAACCGCAGGTTTTTTACGTGAATTGATGCGGTTCAATACTTCCGCCCGCAACAACACATTTGCGTTGTCGGTCTGCTCGATTTGATATGGCCGACGGTAGCTTCCCGGGTAAAAGAGTACGTCTTTCTCACCGATAAGTTGTTCCAAGTCGTTCAAATAATAGGCGGCCTCTTCCTTATCGTCGAAAATCAGTAAAAATGGAACTTCCGAGTACAAAAAGACATCCGATAGCACAAAAGACAATGAAGAACCGGTGAGTCCTTTTAAGACTATGTTTTTATTAAAACCGGCAT
Organism: uncultured Kriegella sp.; assembly: GCA_965368185.1. Classification (GTDB taxonomy): domain Bacteria; phylum Bacteroidota; class Bacteroidia; order Flavobacteriales; family Flavobacteriaceae; genus Kriegella. The sequence goes on along the minus strand of CBDULZ010000017.1, from coordinate 58,389 downwards.
TTTGGGCAATAGCATCCCGCAGTTTCCGCACTTGTGGAGACTGTTCGAACAGTTGTTGGATCGTAGTTGGGGTCAACCGTTAAAATTTTAATGAAACCATATGACCTGACTATTTATCTATTTGCAAAAGGTCAGACACTGTGGTCGAACTAACCCCGTTACTATGAGGGCCTTTTCAATTTTTGAATTGCAAAGATAGGAATATGTGCTTAACTGACAGCGTCCATAATTTTAGATTATGGGTTAATCTTTGCTATCGAAAATTCGGATATTGTAACAGAGGGATAAAGTTTCCGGAAAAATGTAAATAATGAAAATAAAGCAATTTGATGTATTCGTAATTGGAAGCGGTAGCGCTGGGAAGACTGTCGCTAAAACCTGTATTGCAAATGGACTTAAAGTGGCAATGGCCGATAATCGCGAATTTGGGGGCACCTGTGCAAACAGGGGCTGTGATCCGAAAAAAGTACTTTTGGCGGGGACTGAAATTTTGGAAATGGCCCAGCACCTTGAAGAAAAAAATATGGTCTCGATGCCCCGTCTTAACTGGAAAAAACTACAGAAATTTAAAAAGAAGTTTACGAATGAAGTTCCTGTGAAGACGGAAGACCAACTTTCGAAGTTGGGTGTGAAATTATTCCATCAATCTCCACATTTTCTAGATGAAAATACGCTCTTGGTAGAGGGGAAAACTGTGAAAGCCCATAAAATTGTGATTGCAACGGGGTATACGCCTCGTGAATTGCCTTTTAAAGGTGCCGGACTTTTAAAAACAAGTGATGATTTTCTTGATTTGAAAAAATTGCCAGAGAAACTAATTTTTGTGGGCGCCGGTTATGTGGGAATGGAATTTGCACATATGGCGGCTCGGGCCGGGGCAAAGGTTACGATAATCGATAACGGTAAACGCCCGTTGGGTGCATTCGATGAAGATTTGGTAGCCGAACTGACCGATTATTCAAAACAGTTGGATATCGATTTTGTTTTTAATGCAGACATTATTTCGGTCAAAAAATCAAGAAAGAAATATCATTTGACGTATGAGAAGGATGGGAAATCGGTGCGTATTAAAGGTGGACTTATTTTTAATACCGCAGGGCGTGTACCTGCCTTGGCCGAATTGGAACTTGAAATGGGGAAGGTCGCGTTCGATGAAAAGGGAGTTAAAGTCAATACATACCTGCAAAGTACATCCAACGAAAATGTATATGCGTGTGGTGACGTATCGAACCATTCGTTGCCGTTGACGCCCTTATCGGGGCGCGAGGGGTATGTAGTTGCACATAATATTGTTAAAGGTAATGTGAAGAAAGTCGACGTACCAGTGGTTCCCTCCGCGGTGTTTACTTTGCCTAATCTTGCTTCCGTCGGCTATTCGGAAAAGGAAGCTAAGGAACGCTATAAAAATGTGATTGTAAAACAAGGAATGGTTTCCGATTGGTTCAGCGCCAAACGTCTTAATGCCCCAGTATATTCCTATAAAATTTTAATAAACCAACGTACCGATAAAATAATAGGGGCACACCTCTTAGGGCCACATGCCGCAGAGACGATAAATTTATTTGCCATGGCCATAAATAATGCAATGACGACAAACGATTTGCAACAATCGATTTTCACCTACCCCTCTTGGGGCAACGATATTAAAAGTATGGTCTAAGTTTAGCGGTAGTAATAAGTACTTCAACTTTTTGTGCTGGCAATGACAATGTTTTATTCCCCTTTTAATCGTTCCATCAATTTGAACATCGGATTGGTCTTTCGGTTTTTGTAGCCATGAAGACCAATAGCTACCAATAAAACAAAACTACAGAAAAGGGCCATGTGGGCTACGCTGTCAATAGTGCCTCTATGTCGAATAAAAATGGCAAACAATGCCCATACACCTACAGCCGCAAATTCACGCATATTACGGTAAACAATCATCGCAATATTTATTGCTGTTGCAGCGAATATCAAAATAATCGTCCATTGTTGTTCTGAAAAAAAAGTGGCATCCCAACCTATTTTAGTTAGATAGAGGGAGATATTCGCAATCGTTGCTACGGTAATCCAGCCACTGTACAGACAAATTGGCCACCAAACAAAAGCTATGATTTCGATTGGGGCATCCCAACGTTCCATGTTGGTATTGAGAACAATTTTTAGGAGTGAGAACAAAATTCCGAGCATGATTAAAACGGACAGTGCGGTATAATCGTAAACAAAAACAATTACCCAACTACAGTTTAAAATGTTGGCTATGGCGAACCAATAACCGGTCTGTTCAATAAATTCACTTTCTTTCCGGCTGAAAAAAGCCCGTTTGACTTGAAAGATGCCGTATGCCAACAGACCTAAAAAAATTAAGCCCCAAATAGCGAAAGCATAGCTAGCCGGAGTAAAAAGGTTTGCGTATTTAACACTAATTTCCCCAATCGTTAAACCATTTAGGCGGATGGATTGTGAAATATAATTGACACCGATTACCAAGATTACAGATAATAGGTTCAAGATGGCGAATTTCTTTTTCATTTTGGCTTGGTGGTGAAGTTGTCGCGACAAAATAGGCTTTTCAAGCGATGTAAAATAACTGAAATAGAATAAAAATGAGCTGCTATGGAAAATGCTATCCGTGATCAGGTATGCCAAACTCTATTTTAAAAACAGCGTCTTCGGTTATGGCGTAGACTTCATTGGCGGCTTTAGTCTTAAGAACGTGACTACCTGTAAAAGTGCCGAATGCGGGCAATATCAGTTGATTTGTTTTTTTAAAAAAACAAGGTAGGCGAAGGGTTTGTCGGCCGGTGCCACGAAGTTTTATAGCTGGGTGTATGTGGCCCGAAAAGTTGAATATATTTTCCCGTTCTTCGGGGTGGTGTGTCAATAGAAATTCACCTAACGTTATTTCCGAGACGACTTCAATACCTAAATTTTCATATTTTAACGGTGATATGATGTCGTGATTTCCGACCACTAGAATAACTTTCGCGATAACGGAGGCCATCCAATTTTTAAAAAGTTTCCACTCGTTATTAAGCGATGAATGAAACAAATCGCCTAGAAATACCATGTGTTCGGGTTGGAAAAAATTGATGGTTTCGTCCATGAGCTCAAAATTTCTTGCAATGGCAGTTTGTGGTACTGCGGCGCCGAATTTCCGAAAATGTGAAACTTTGCCCAGATGAACATCGCTGATTAGTAGCATTGATTTTTCCCTCCAGAAGAGCGCACCTGAAGGATGTAAAACAAAGTTTTGATTCCGGATTTGGAGGGATTGGGTACTCATGCCCCGCAAAATTAGGAAAAAAGAACCGTGGTTTGCGTTAAAAACTGAAAGCATTCTGCAATCATTTTTTCGTCAAAATGGTGGTCATACGCTTGATGCGATCAGCCAGCTTTTCACTGCTCAGTTTTTCGCGCAATCGGTCGGTGATAATCGGAAACGAAAATGGTGTCGGCTCGTTGCAAGCCTTCCAAACAATTTCTTGGGTGGCAATCCGCTCGAGAGCCAGGCGTAGCCGACCTTCTTCCAATTGGTGCTCAAAAGTTTCGGTAAACGCCTGTTGAAACAGTAGGTTGTCGGGCTCATAATCGCGAAATACATCGAACAACAGTTGTGAATTGCTCTGCAAATGTTTCATTTTTATGCCTTTGTTGGGGTATCCGGTAAAAACTAGGCCGCTGATAACGGCAATATCCCTAAATTTTCTACGTGCCATTTCGGTGGAGTTCAAACTTTTTTGTAAATCTTCCAAAAGATAATCCTTGCTAAATAGATTATTATCGATTACTTGTTGTATGTCGATTACTTGATCGGAAAGTAGTTCGAATCCGTAATCATTAAATGCCAAGGAGAAGGTAATGGGTGTGAGCAGACTGATGCGGTAGCCTAGGAGGCTGCCCATGGCTTCGTGTACAAAACGACCTTCGAACGGATAAAAAATGTGATGGTACCCATCTCGGGTCTTAAAAGTCTCAATTAAAAATTCGTGTGGATTGGGCACGATACTTTCTATGCGTTGGCGGTCAAATAAAGGCGATAACGATTTTATTTCTGCCGACTGTTTTTTTTCATCCATTTCGGCAGAATATAGTTCGTTTCGAAGCAATTCAGACATTTGGGCCGAAAGCGTCAAACGACCACCCATCCAACTGGGCACTTTATTGGTCTTTTTAGAGGATTTTCGTACGTGTACCTGCATGTCTTTGATTCGGATGAACTCTAAATTTCGTCCTGCAAAAGTAAAAACATCCCCCTGTGTCATTTTTGAAATAAACGATTCTTCAACCGAGCCAATATATCCGCCTTTTTGATACCTAACGGTTAAATTGGCATCACCAACTATAGTGCCGATTTGAAAGCGGTGGCGCATGGCAACCCCTCTGTTGTTGACCTTGAATTTACCATCTTCCTCGATTTCTACCTTTTTATATTCGTCGTAGGTCTGAAGGCTTTGGCTGCCCAATACCAAAAAATTCAACAGCCAATGCCATTGGTCTTTTGACATCGCCTGATAACAAAAGGTTTGTTGAATTTCAGGAAAGATTTCATCAGGATAAAATCCGTCGGAAACCGCCAATGTAGTCAGGTATTGTAACAAAACGTCAAAACTGTTCAGATACGGAATGCGATCTTCTACCGCCCGTTGTTTTACCGCTTGTTGTAGGGCCGAGGCTTCGACAAGTTCAAGCGCATGTGTAGGTAGAAAATAAATGACACTTTCCTTACCTGGCCGGTGACCACTTCGACCCGCCCTTTGTAGAAAGCGGGCCACACCCTTGGGACCACCGATTTGAACTACCGTTTCAACAGGAGCAAAATCGACCCCCAAGTCAAGACTCGATGTGCATACCACAGCTTTCAGACTTTCATTGCGAATGGCCTGTTCTACCCAGAGTCGGGTTTCTTTGTTGATACTGCCGTGGTGCATCGCCATCTCCCCGGCATATTCGGGATGTTTTTCCAGAATTTTTTGAAACCATATTTCACATTGACTGCGCGTATTCGTGAAAAGTAGCGTGGTTTTGCTGTTATTGATGATCGGTACCACCGCTTCAAGCAACCGCAAACCCAAATGTCCCCTCCACGGGAACGTTTCCATTTCTTTTGGAATGATACTTTTAACCGTGATTTTCTTATTCAGTCTGGCTTTGATCATTACTGAATTTTCCAAGGCAGGGGAATTGGGTCCGAGAAGTACCTGCCGTGCTTGGTCGAGATTTCCTATAGTGGCCGAAATGCCCCAGATGCGCATGTTTTTTGCTACATTTCTCAATCGGGAAAGTCCCAGCTCCATTTGCACACCTCTTTTGGTGCCCAAAAGTTCGTGCCATTCATCGACGACAATGGCGTTACAGTCTTTAAAAATGCGGTCATAGCCTTTGGTTGCGAGTAGTAGTTGTAAACTTTCCGGGGTGGTAATCAACAGGTCGGGCATTTCTTTTTTCTGCTGTGCCCGTTCTTTGGTGCTGGTATCTCCAGTGCGAATGCCAACTGTCATTTGGGTTTCCAAATCATTGGTGATCCGCTCCGCGGATTGTTTGATTTCAAGGGATAGGGCACGCAATGGAGTGATCCAAATAGCTTTTAATCCTTTTTTATGTTTGTTGCGGTACTCCGGATTTTTTTTAATGTAGTCCAGTACAATAGGAAACCAAAGTGCATAGGTCTTGCCGCTACCTGTGGGCGCGTTCAACAAGCCGTGTTTGCCTTGCAAAAAGGCCTGCCATGTTTGTTTTTGAAACGGGAAGGGTTTCCAGTCTTGCAGCTGAAACCAGTTCTCGGCGATATGGTATAGTTCGTCTCGGGTCATTATTTAAAACGAAGTTAGCGTTTTGGTGAAAATAGTAGTGCAACCTCTTTGATGTGATTGTTTTAAAGACTATATAATCATTCTATGACCGTTTTTTAGCTGCTTTCAGTTGTTGACGTTTTGGGCATATCGCCCGGAATTAATTCTTTCAAATCTTGTATCGTATTGGCATCTTCAATTTTTTTATCGTGCCGCCATCTCAAAATTCTGGGAAAACGGGTGGCTACCCCGCTTTTGTGACGATTAGACAATGCAATACCTTCAAAGGCAATTTCAAAAACGTGGTGGGGCTTTACGCTGCGCACCGGGCCGAAACGTTCGAGGGTGTTCTTTTTAATCCAAGCATCCACCTTTCGAAATTCGGCATCGGTCAAACCTGAATAGGCCTTGGCAAAAGTGACCAGTTCTTCTTCTCCCTGCTCATTCTCTTGCCATAGGGCGAAGGTGTAGTCGGTAAAGAGGTTACTGCGACGTCCATGTCCGCGCATGGCATAGGTGAGTACCGCATCAATGGTGAGCGGGTCTACTTTCCATTTCCACCAATCCCCTTTTTTTCTTCCCACTAAATAGGGGGAATCCTTTCGTTTTAGCATCAGCCCCTCACTTCGTACTTCACGGGAACGCTCCCGCTCTTTTGCCAAGTCGTTCCAAGAAGTGAAATGCATGGTTTCGGAAAGATGTAGGGGAATCCTATTTTCTGAGTTCCCTTCGACATGGTAATTTTCACGATATAAAGCGGTCAACAATTTTCTGCGCTCGGAAAAGGGCTTGTTTCGAATATCTACACCTTTCCATTCAAGTAAATCGTATGCTTTTAGAATGACCGGGACTTTCTCCAAAAGGGCTTTCGAAACCGTTTTTCTTCCAATTCGTTTTTGAAGGTCATTAAAGGTGCCGATTTGTTTTTTAGGATAGGGTAGTATTTCCCCATCGATGACTGTTCCTTTGGGAACGATACCCACAAATTTTTCAAACTCGGGATATTTGTCCGTGACCAATTCCTCTCCACGGCTCCATACAAATAATTCGTCGTTTCTAAGAATAACCTGAGAGCGAATTCCGTCCCATTTATGTTCGGCGGACCATTGTGCAACATCACCTAAATCTTCGATATCGCCCTCTAAGGCATAGGCCAAATAGAACGGATAGGGTTTTGACAGGTAATCACTTTTATTTTCTTCCAGAATCAATTTCTGAAATGAAATCGTATTGGGATCCCAATTGCCCATTAACTTGTATGCGAGTACATCTTCATCTAAACCTGTCGCTTTCGACAGGGCGCGGGTCATCAATTTTTGGCTGACCCCAATTCGAAATGAACCCGTAATCAATTTGGTAAAGACAAAACGACCATAATAATCAAGCGCGTTCCAGTTTTCGAAAAGATATGCTTTCTTTTCAGTGTCCGTTTTGCTTTTTAAAGCTATCATTTCTTCCAAAAATTGGGTGAGGCTCTTTTTGGAGGATGAAGCTTTTGACGGAACGATCAAAGCAATGGTCTCGGCCAAGTCGCCAACGATATGATAACTTTCTTCGAATAACCACAACGGAATATTTGCCAATTCGGAAGCCCAGGTTCTTAAAAGCGTGGTGTTCACCGGTCGTGGTGGTCTGCGATGCGAGAGAATGGCGATGGTCCACACCTTATCAGTGTCACTGGCCACTTTTAAGTAGTCGGCCAGTGCCGCAACCTTTACCGTTGTTTTATTGGTGCTGTCGAGGGTTTTTATAAGTTCTGCGAATGTCTTCATTTCATGTATACTGTACACTGGCAACAAAACAAGCTGTACCTGAGTTCTGAGAAATATTATTTTAGTTTGTTGGCATAATTTCTTCTTTCGTCGAATTCAATTCTGCTAGTTCCCCTTCATACTGTGTTTCCTCGGTACGTGCATCATAGCCCTGTTCCCGCAGGTAACGTGAAAATATTTCGCTATAGCCATGGGTACAAATGATTTTCTCGGCACCTGTGGTCGTAATACTTTCGATCAACCCCTGCCAATCACAATGGTCGCTCAATACAAATCCTTTGTCGATGGCACGTCTTCGCCGCGCTCCGCGAAATGTCATCCAGCCGCTTGCCGAAGCCGTTTCGTAAGGTACCATTTTTCGAATCCAGGAGCTACCGTGGGCACTGGGCGGGGCCAATACGATGTTGCCGAGCAATGCTTCTTTTTTTGTTTCTGGTGTGATACGCGATGTTTCGGGAAAATCGACCAAAGGGCGTAATACTTCCGTCATATTTTCGATAGCTCCATGCGTGTATATTTTTCCGATATCGGTTTCTAAATATTTCAATAACCGTTGTGCCTTTCCCAAACTGTATCCGAAGAGAACAGATGTCTTTCCTTCTGACCGATTTTGTGCCCACCATTGGTTGATCGATGAAAAGACTTCTTTTTGAGGTATCCATTTAAAAGCCGGCAACCCGAAAGTACACTCGGTAATAAAAGTGTGACATTTTAGAGGTTCAAATGGAGTAGAGATGCCATCGTTCTCTGTTTTATAATCGCCGGTAAATACCCAAACTTCCCCTTTGTGCATCACACGAACTTGGGAAGAGCCTATGATATGACCGGCCGGATGCAATGAAAACTGAACACCATTGATGGTAAAAATTTCGCCCCATGCCCTCCCACTTACATTGATTTCCCCAAGGCGATGTGTGATGATTGGTACATTTCTGTGGTGGGTGATGTATCGTTTGTTTCCCCATCGGCTGTGATCGGCATGGCCGTGGGTGATTATGGCATTGTTTACGGGTTTCCAAGGGTCTATATAAACTTTGGCTGCACTGCAATAAATACCTTTATTTGTAAATTCAAGAAGCGGTTTTTCCATAGCTTTGTGAAAATACGAATTTGGTTAGAGAACAAAGTTTTGGAGATAATAAAATATGACCTCTAAAAAAATTATATTTGCCCCCAATAAAATTATGATTTATGTCTTTCGTTGATTTATACAGTAATAGTGAACATAGAAGAAATTTGGCACATTTTGCGGCAATGGCGACTTTAGCCTCTACTGATGGGTCGATAAATGAGCAGGAACGGGCCGTTTTGGATCAATTTGCCCGTAAGTTGGATATTACCGAAGCTGAATATAATCAAGTAATGGATCCCTCAAATAAGTTCCCTATAGACCCACCGGTAAATTCAGAGAAAAGACTTGAGCGTTTGTATGATTTGTTCAAAATAATTTTTGCTGACCACCATATCGATAATGACGAAATGGTATTGCTGCGCAAGTATGCGATCGGACTTGGGTTCTCAAGTGAAAGTGCTGAAAAGATTATTGAAAGATCTGTACAGGTCTTCAGTGGGCGTATCGATTTTGACGATTACCAATATCTTCTAAGGCACTAGTACTGCGGTGATAATTAAATTTACTGGTATTTATCTAGAAATTCCTGAAGCTTTGCAACCATATTTCGACTTCCGCAAAAAAACGGGATTCGCTGGTGGAGTTCGGTAGGCTGAACATCCAATATCCTATTACGGCCACCTATCGCTAATCCGTTAGCCTGTTCGGCTAAAAAGGCCATCGGGTTGCATTCGTACAAAAGTCTAAGTTTTCCTTGTTCGGTAACACTGCTCTTAGGATACATATAGATTCCTCCCTTGATCATATTTCTATGAAAATCGGAAACCAATGATCCAATATATCGCGAAGTATAAGGTCGATCACCCTCTTCTTTTTGGCAATACTTGATGTAGTCTTTTACCCCTTGATGAAAATGTATATAATTGCCCTCGTTTACCGAGTATATTTTTCCGTCTTCCGGAAATTCCATATTGGGATGTGAAAGGTAGAATGTTCCAATGGCTGGGTTGAGGGTAAATCCATTGACCCCATGGCCTGTCGTATAAACGAGCATGGTCGAAGTGCCATATACAATATATCCGGCAGCCACCTGATCCCTACCGGGTTGCAGAAAGTCTTCTAAAGTAACGGGGGTGCCTATGGGGGTAACCCTTCGATAAATAGAAAAAATTGTACCCACTGATACATTCACATCGATGTTCGATGAGCCATCCAAGGGGTCGATCAGAACTACATATTTATTTTGGTGCTGCTTATCATTACTGTTGATACTTATGAAATCATCTTCCTCCTCAGAGGCTATGCCACAGACAATTTCTCTATTACTAAGCGTTTGAATGAACTTTTCATTCGCAAGTACATCGAGTTTTTGTTGGTCTTCACCTTGTATGTTTGTATCGCCAGCTGCTCCTAGTACGTCGACTAGTCCGGCTTTGTTTACCTCGTGGTTCACTACCTTGGCAGCCAACCGGAGGGCATTTATCAATTTTGAAAGTTCACCAGAAGAATATTGAAATTCGGATTGGTTCTCGATAATAAACTCGCCTAATGTCTTGTGTCTTTGATGCATACGGGTTGTACTGTTTAGATGACCACAAATATCGGGTATTTTGTGAAACTAAAGCGGTTATGGACATATTTCCTTTTTTAAATTTATAACTTTGTGTTTTATTTATAACAAATATGAAATTTTCAATTCGCGAAGCTGTTACCACCGATATGCCAGAAGTACTGGAACTTATCAAAGAATTGGCAGTTTTTGAGAAAGAGGATAATGCCGTTGAGATAACGGCGGATGATTTGATTCGCGATGGTTTCGGACCTACCAAGTTGTTTCACTGTTTTGTGGCCGAGGCGCAAGGTGAACTTGTTGGAATGGCCTTAATTTACCCGAGGTATTCTACATGGAAAGGTACCGTCATCCATTTAGAGGATTTGATAGTTACCGATGCCATGAGGGGCACAGGGCTGGGCACGGCCTTGTTGACAGAAGTGGTACGTTATGGCCAAAAACTGGGTGTAAAACGTATTTGTTGGGAGGTTTTAGATTGGAATGAACCTGCCATTTCCTTTTATGAAAGTAAAGGGGCCAAAGTAATGCGAGATTGGGATGTAGTACACTTGGATGAATTAGGAATACAAAATTTTATAAATAATATATGAAGGTTTTTAAATTCGGAGGTGCTTCGGTAAAAGATGCCGATGGCGTAAAAAATTTGGTCAGTGTACTGAAGCTGACAGGTCATGAGAATACCATGTTGGTAGTTTCTGCAATGGGAAAGACTACCAACGCCATGGAAGCTGTTGTCAAGGCCTATTTTGATGATAAGGTCAATCTGGCTTCCGCCATTCAAGAGGTAATAGATTATCACGGCGGTATTTTGTCAGATCTATTCGACAATGACCAGCATCCTATTTTTAAGCGAACCAAATTATTGTTTGATGAGGTTCAAGGTTTTTTGACCTGGAATAAATCACCCAATTACAATTTTGTATACGATCAAGTGGTCGGTTACGGAGAATTGGTCTCTACTACAATTATTAGTGCCTATTTGAACGAGATAGGTATTACGAATAATTGGGTGGATGTGCGAAATCTGATTAAGACCAATGACAGTTATAGAGATACGACCGTTAATTGGGAAAAGACCCAAAAAAATGTTCTCGATCAAGTAGATCAAAAGATCTTGAATATAACCCAAGGATTTTTAGGCAGCGACGACAACAATTTTACAACGACATTAGGTAGGGAAGGTTCCGATTACACGGCGGCTATTTTGGCGTATTGCCTAAATGCCGATTCTGTTACCATTTGGAAAGATGTCCCCGGAGTTCTGAATGCCGACCCCAGATATTTTAAAGAGACCCAATTGTTGAATAAAATATCATATCGGGAGGCTATCGAACTGGCATTTTACGGGGCGTCGGTCATTCACCCTAAGACCTTACAACCCTTACAGCGAAAAGAGATTCCGTTACATGTAAAATCTTTTATTAGCCCTAAAGACCCTGGTACCACAGTTGGAAAGGGTATCGGCATAGAACCTGAAGTACCCTGTTTTATATTGAAAAAAGATCAGGTTCTTATGAAACTCTCATCTTTGGATTTTTCATTTATTGTTGAGAGCAGTATCAGTGAACTATTTAAGCTCTTTCATGAGTACAAGATGAAGGTCGACCTAATTCAGAATTCGGCGATCAGCTTTTCCGTTTGTGTCGATAATCGATTCGGTAGACTTGAAGAACTTTTGAATATTCTTAAAAGCCGTTTTAAGGTAGTTTACCATGAAGGTGTATCGTTATACACTATACGCCATTTTGATGCCAATGCGATAGCATCATTGCAGAACGGGCATGAGGTCTTGTTGGAACAACGGGGAAAGGAAACCTTGCAATTAGTGGTAAAATAATAGGTTTTTGAGCTTTATCTTTTGTTAAAATAGGAGGGCAGTCTCGTGTTTTTTCTATCTTTAGCTATTCCTAAAAAGCAGTATTTATGGGGTTAGTGACCGCAAAAGAAGTGGCCAAAGCGATAAATGTAGATAGGTTCGGGTTTCTCGGCAACATCATTGCTTGGTCTCTCATGAAGGTTACTAGGTTGTCGAGTATTAATTCATTTTATGACTCAATAAAACATCTCAGTGGTACGGAATATGCCGATGCTATTCTGCAACATTATGAAATCGATTTTGAAATTCCAGAGGAAGATTTTAAACGGTTGCCGAAAGAAGGCGCTTACATTACGATTTCGAACCACCCTTTAGGTGCGATAGACGGTATTCTTCTTTTGAAATTATTGGTCGGGCAAAGATCTGATTATAAGATAATGGCCAATTTTTTGTTGCAGCGAATGGCGCCAATAGATTCTTATATTATTCCCGTAAATCCGTTCGAAAAACATAAAAATGTAAAAAGTAGTGTCTCTGGGTTCAAAAGGGCATTGCAACATCTAAAAGATGGCCATCCCTTGGGGATTTTCCCTGCTGGTGAAGTGTCGACTTACAAAGACGGAAAATTAGTCGTCGATAGACCTTGGGAAGAAGCAGCAATAAAATTGATACGTAAGGCCAAAGTGCCTGTAGTTCCTATTTATTTTCACGCCAAGAACAGTAAGCTTTTTTACCGGTTGGCCAAAATGAACGACGTATTCCGAACGGCCAAAATACCATCGGAAGTATATAGCCAAAGAAATAGGCCGATAAAGGTTCGTATAGGCCAGCCCATATCGATACCTGCACAAGACGAACAGGAGACTTTGGTAGAGTATACCGAATTACTACGCAGAAAGACGTATATTCTCTCCAATGCGTATGAAAAAGAACGACTTATCAACCAAATTCCTTCTTCCTTAAAGATTCCAAAGGCACCTCGAAAAATTGCAACGGCGGTTCGAACGGAAGTCATTCAGGGTGAAATCGAAAAACTTACCGAGAAAGATAGAAGACTGCTGCAGAGCAAGAATTATGAGGTTTTTTTGGCTCCGGCCAAAGAAATGCCATTTACATTAAAGGAAATCGGACGCCAACGAGAGGTTACTTTTCGGGCCATTGGGGAGGGTACCAACAATTCAATTGACCTTGACGAGTTCGATAATTATTATCACCACATGTTTTTGTGGGACAATCAAGAAAAAGTCATCGTGGGTGCCTATCGGATGGGTTTTGGTACGGAAATTTTTGCAAAATACGGTATCGATGGATTTTATCTGCAAGACCTGTTTCGATTTGAGCCTGAACTTTTCGGAATGATGCGGCAATCCATAGAAATGGGAAGGGCCTATATCGTAAAAGAATATCAGCAAAAGCCCATGCCGCTGTTTTTGCTGTGGAAAGGGATAGTACATACTACTTTACGTCACCCGGAGCACAAATATTTAATAGGCGGGGTAAGTATAAGTAACCAATTTTCGAACTTTTCAAAATCGTTGATGATCGAGTTTATGAAAAGTAATTATTGGGATCCTTATGTTGCCCAGTACGTCAGGCCGAAAAAGGAATTTAAGGTAAAATTGAAGGATGCCGATAAAGAGTTTGTTTTTGATGAAACCCAGGCCGACCTTAATAAGTTCGATAAATTGATTGATGAAGTAGAACCGGGCAACCTTCGCTTACCGGTCTTGATTAAAAAATATATCAAGCAAAACGCCAAAGTAGTGGCATTTAACGTCGACCCCTTGTTCAATAATTCGGTTGATGGGCTGATGTATATTAAAATTGCAGACTTACCCGAAAGTACTGTAAAACCGGTTATGGAAGAGTTTCAGGCCGAATTGGAAAGAAAGTTCGCGGAAGCCAATGGGGATTAGGGCTTTTCACTGGATACTGAGATATTTTTATTTAGACCTTAGAAAAAAATTGTTCAATTCTTGGTAGTAGTCCTAGTAGACATCTAGAATTCAGTTTCTGCGTTCAATATGTATATTGTCATATCCTGTCTAATCGACCGATTTTCCTCAATGTTCCGACAAATCGAAAGGCTGCCTTTTTTAGAGTTCTCGCGTTACCGATATCGTATAAAAACCAAGGATTCAATCTGGCTTTATTACTTAAAGACTTTTAAACCAATCTTGGAATAGCTCGCCAACGCCGACCGTGGGACTCATTTTACCGTTTATTGCCGCGATTAGGCTAATAATAATCAAGACTAAACAAATCAGCGAGGCAAAACAACCGACTACGGGAATGAAATTTAATAGTATTGCGATTAACCATATGCCCAATGTCTGCCTAATGTAATAACTTCCGAACTCGGTTTTATTTTGACTGTTCATGATAATGGCCACTACCCAACCGATAATGGTAATATGTGCAATAATGGCCACGGTTTTTCCGCTATCTGGATTATTTGGATTAAATGTTTGCTTTACATCCTCTTTGAACTCATTGGCCGTTTTTTTGGCCTCATCGGCGAAGTCACTTGCCCCTTTTTTACTCTTATCAAAGGCGTCTTCGGCATTCTCTTCAAAATCTTTGTTATCTTCTGACATCACGGTTTGTTGTTGGTTAATACAAATCTAAATGTAGCAAATATTTTGGAATCAAAGAAATGCTGTATCGATTGGTTCCCAAAGCTCTAGTTTGTTTCCCTCTGGATCCAATATCCAACCAAATTTGCCATATTCATATTCTTCTATTTCACCGACTATGGTTACGCCTTCCTTTTTTAGAACATCGAGTAGTTTAACCAAATTTTCCACTCTAAAGTTCATCATAAAGGATTTCCGGCTAGGTTTAAAATAAGAGGTTTTCTCATCCATCGGACTCCATTGTGTCGAACAATCGTTACCTTCTTTATCTTTCCACCAAAAAGTGCAGCCGTATTGATCTGTTGCAAGACCCAAGTGGTTTTTGTACCACTCCTTTATTTTATCCGGGTCGGCACTCTTGAAAAAGAATCCTCCCAAACCTGTCACCCTGTTCTCCATAGTTTACTTTTTTTGAATGTTTTTTTCGTACAATGTGATCCAATCATCTGTGGTCATTTTGGTGCATAGCTCGGCAATCAGTTTGTATGGTATATCATCCATTTTTTTAAAACGTATACAACTTTTACCCATATCGAGTTTGTATTTGCACTGTTCGGTGTATTCGGAAACAAACCAATCGTACAATTTAGAATCGGCATATAGGCCCGAATGGTATAGCGCTACAAAGTTCTTTTGAGAGGCCAAGTTCATAAATGGCAAAGGCAATTTAGGGTCGCAATGATACCCGTTCGGATAAATGGTGTGCGGCACGACATAACCAAGCATGCCATAACTAATCTGCTCTTCGAATCCCTTAGGTAGGTTTTCAAGGATGGTCATCCTTATTTTTGAAATCACTTCTTGTCGTTCTTCAGGGAGTTGGGCGATATAATCTTTTGGTGAATCGGCTTTGTATTGCATGTTATTATTTTTTACGTTGAAGTATAAAGGCTGATATTAAGGAAATGATAAATCCTATTATGAATACGGTCAGGAACATAATAAAAAAGTTCATAATGGGGCTGCTGAATAGTTCTTTTTGCGACTCCATTTTGGCAAGTTCCAACTTGAATTCATCAGGAGGAAGCGTTGACTGCAATTTCTCGATTGTCGCACTATAATATTCCGCTAAAAAATCGGGATTTATAAATTTGATATAAATCATATCTAGACTACCAAAGGCCAAAGCGGTCAAAAGGCTTATCAGAACTCCGATCAACAATCCTTTTTTCAAGTTTATCGTTCCGTTGTTCTGTTGATCCCGAAAATGCCTGATACCAAAATAAACGAACGACAAAGAAATAATCATAGACGCATAGCCCAGAAACTCTTGTGTCTCGTGGCTAAGGTCTTTCCCTAGAAACCAACTTAGCAAAAATAGTATACAAATGGTGCTACTGCTATAAAGGGCAAATCGTAGTATCGTCTTTTTCATCGTTCTTTAGATTAAGAGTTCGTGACGAATTTAGGATTCCAGGGAAAAAAAGTACTCATACTAAAGTACCATTCTGACTTCGAATAGATACTCAAGATACTAAAAAGTGATTATTTGATGTTCTTTTGCCTTTTGAAT
This sequence comes from uncultured Kriegella sp., assembly GCA_965368185.1. Taxonomy (GTDB): domain Bacteria; phylum Bacteroidota; class Bacteroidia; order Flavobacteriales; family Flavobacteriaceae; genus Kriegella. The sequence continues at coordinate 42,233 of CBDULZ010000017.1, read as the reverse complement.
GGCCTGGGTTCTTCTTTTGGCATCCAATTTTAATAAAATATTGGATACGTGTGTCTTTATCGTGCTTTCCGAAACGAAAAGTCGAGAAGCTATTTCCTTGTTCGATAATCCCCGCGAGATGTGTATCAACACTTCATACTCACGTTTGCTAATGCCCAATTGGTTAATTTTCTTATGGTCTATTTTGCCCTCGCTTGATGAATTTTTTTGGTTTTGAAGACTTTTTTTATTCAGGTACACTCCAATACCAAAGAACACAAGGGCGACTATGGCGATAACCGCATCTATATTTGTGTCATCAAAGGCCAAGGTATATTTGCTGAGTTGAAAAAGGCAGAGTACAGCAACGCTCAAGGCCGAAAAAATGAGAATTGTTTGCTTCACCTACTAAAGTTAGCAAAATTTAGCCTTTATTTTATCAACAACGGTTTGAGCGAGCTTTTCTTTGCTTTCTATGGTCCAACCGGCCACATGCGGGCTAAGCACCACTTTGTCGGATTCGACAAGGTACTGGAAGGCTTTGGGCATTTTGTTTTCCTGCCCTTCGGGAGTACTAGTAGTTTCATCAGGAACAAACATGTTCTCGAAAGACGACTTTTCGTATTCGAGCACATCAAGTCCTGCACCGAGAATTTTACCCGATTTCAATGCCTCGACTAAATCTTTAGTTACAACACATTTGCCACGAGAAGTATTAAATAGCCAAAAAGGCTTGTGAAAGGCATTGATGAACGTTTCTTTAATCATTCCGATTGTGGTTTCGGTTTGTGGTACATGTAGACTCAATACATCGATTTTTTGTTGTAATTCGAGAATACCTACCTGTCGGGCATTTTCATCACCAACACCACCTTTAATGTCGTAACAGATAACCTCAACATCAAAGCCTCTGAGTTTTTTAGCAAAGGCTTTGCCCATATTACCGTAACCGACAATACCCACAGTTTTGCCATCAAGTTCAACACCACGATTACCCTCACGATCCCATTTTCCAGATCGGACTTCTTTATCCGCTTTATTTAGCTTATTGAATAAGGAAAGCAGCATGCCCAACGTATGCTCCCCAACGGCATTACGGTTGCCTTCTGGGGCAGCGGCCATAAAAATATCATGTTCTTTGGCGTAACGGGTATCGATATTTTCCAATCCTGCACCCAAACGGCCTATAAATTTAAGATTTATGGCTTTTTCTAGAAAGGGCTGGTCTATCGAAAACCGACTGCGTAAAATGAGTCCGTCATATAGATGGATTTTCTGCTCGATGCTCGTTTTTGTCGAGGTATAATCCTCATGGTTCTCAAACCCCAATTCGTTTAGTTGTTGAATCAAAAGTGGGTGATTTGTATCTATATGTAAAACTTTCATTTTTTCTCCCATAGGTAGTTCAGCCATTTTCCGGCATTTTAGGTCTTCAATATAAGAACATCCATGAAACTGGGAAAGGTGTGGGTTTATTTAAACCTTTTCTTAGCAAGAATGATGGGTAGGATACCAGTTGAAAAGAAAAGTTGGTTGGTTGTCTAAATCCTTTTGAATTTTATTATACTATGGCGCTATTGGAATTCCAAGTGCTGTCATTGACCAATTTTTTTGATTCGTCGTACAATTTTTTGAGCCTTGCCTTATCGACATCATAGACCCCTTGCATGATACGGGGTAGGTAAAAAGTTCCATGGTTGAAAATATCTTTGCGAATTATGGTGTTTTTTTCTTGTTCTTCATCGTTTTTAGATACCTCGGCATTCGTGATTTCAACATAGCGTTCAAGAATACTGAGTAGATTGCGAGGCGCGAAATTTTTTGGGGTCAAAACCTCTCTGATGTCATCGGGTCGGGAGAAGATGCTCGTGGTTTCCGATATTTGATATTCACTTTTCTCGCTCGATAATATTTTGTTGGTGGGACTATGGTCTCGTACCCCTCCGTCGAATAGGAGTAGTTTTGGAAAGTCTATGGTTTCTCCTTCAAAATCATAAATGGGCCCGTTCATGGAGACCCCAGAAGTGAAAATGGGGATGGATGCCGATGCGTTGACGAACTTTAAGAAGTTTTCATAAGAGACGGTCTTAAGGTTGATATAAAACCGTTTGCCTGTATAGAAATCTACCGAGCCTACAATACAGATTGCTTTGGTGGTATCAGTTTTATAGGCCTCGAATTCGGTTCTCGAAATTACTTTGGCGATTGTTTTTTCGAGGTTGTTCTGTTCGCCCAAATAGTGCTTTCCCATGATGATTTTGAAAAGCGCATTCCAGATATTTAGTTTTCCGTTTTTCTTTATTGGAGCGGTGCTGAAAAAGTCATCCATTTCAAGATTGAGTACCTTGTCTTTTATTTCTTGGCGTTTACCCAAGGCCAATGGCAGCGCTAAAATTGCCCCTGCCGAAATTCCGGAAATAACGTCAGGTATATAACCGCGATCGTAGATGATTGATTCTGCAACGCCAAAGAGTCCGCTGATTTTTGTTCCGCCCCCAGAAATACCCATGTGTTTCATAACGATGGTTTTTAAGATTTAAGGGGAAACGCAATACACTAAAGATAGCGAATAATTTCTATCAGAGGAAGGATGAAGTCAAATGCCTAAAACAATTTTGGCAATCCAAAAATAAATCAAAATACCAAAAATGTCGTTACTGGTCGTAATAAAGGGTCCTGTGGCAATTGCAGGGTCGATGCCTCTTTTATGGAGAAACAGGGGAATAAATGTACCGATAAAGCCCGCCACTAAAATAACGGCAATCAACGAAATTGAAATGGCCAGAGCGACCAGAAATTCACCTTTCCAAAGCCAAGTAAACAAAAGTAAAATGGCCGCCAAAATTACGCCGTTCAATAAGGCCAAGAGCATTTCTTTGATCAACCGATTTCCCACACTGCCTTTAAGGTCATCATTGGCAAGGCCTTGCACGATAATCGCACTTGACTGAACGCCGACATTGCCTGCCATGGCCGCTATCAAAGGGGTAAAGAAAAATAAGATGGCGTGTTTGCTAATCATTTCTTCAAAACCTCCCATAATGGCCGCTGCCCCGACACCACCGACAAGCCCCAAAAATAACCAAGGCAATCTGGCGCGGGTAAGATCCCAAATACTATCATCGGCTTCTACATCTTGAGAGATACCTGCGGCCATCTGGTAATCTTTCTCGGCCTCTTCGCGGATAACATCAACAATATCGTCAATCGTAATACGTCCCACCAGCCTGCCGATTTCATCGACCACGGGAATGGCTTCCAAATCATATTTCGACATGATGCGGGCAACTTCTTCGGGTTTTTCGTTCACGTTTACCGAATCTACGTTCGAAATGTAGACATCTTTTATGTGCGTGGTTGTGGAAGTCGTCAACAAATCTTTTAATGATAATCGACCTTTCAATCTTTCTTCATTGTCGACCACATAAATTGAGTGCACGCGGGTGACGTTTTCGGCCTGGGAGCGCATTTCTTTGACACAGGTCAGTACGGTCCAGTTCTCATTGACTTTTACAAGTTCTTTGGCCATGAGTCCACCTGCCGAATTTTCATCGTAGCGCAATAGGTCGACAATGTCTTTGGCGTGTTCCCGGTCCTCGATTTCGGAAATGACCTCTTGAACGATTTCCTTGGGCAGTTCACCAATGATATCCGCGGCATCATCGGTATCTAGTTCCCCGAGTTCTTCGGCAATCTCTTTTGAAGATAGGTTGCCCAAAATAGCCTCCCGTACATCTTCATCGACCTCGGTAAGAATATCGGAAGTCTTGTCGCTGTCTAAAAGCTTGATGAGGTAAGTCGCTTCCTCTTCATCAAGTTCATTGGCAATCTCTGCAACATCGGCATAATGCACCTCTTCCAAAAGTTTCCGTAGGTCAGCATTCTTTTGGTTTTCGATCAGCTGTTCGATTTCAGCTAAAAGCTCATCTGTAAGTTTAAATGGTGTCATTTGCTATTTTCTTCGTAAGCTCGGTAAAATCGGCTACGGCCAATTGCTCCGGACGAAGATCAAAGATAGCATCTTCTTTTAGATTATCTGAGAGGTCAAATGTTTTTAAACTGTTACGAATGGTTTTTCTGCGATGATTGAAAGCTGCTTTCACCACCCTAAAGAAAAGTTTCTCGTCGCAATCTAGCTTGAAATTTTTCTTGCGAATCAATCGTATGACCCCTGATTCTACCTTAGGTGGCGGGTCAAAAACTTGAGGGGATACCGTAAAAAGGTATTCAGCATCGTAAAAAGCCTGTACCAAAACGGAGAGAATGCCAAAAGTTTTGTTGCCTCCTTTTTCACAGATGCGTTGGGCGACCTCTTTTTGAAACATTCCAGAAAATTCAGGTATTTGGTCTCGATATTCCAACATTTTAAAAACGATTTGGGTCGAAATATTATACGGAAAGTTGCCGGTAATGGCAAATTGGTCTTCACCAAAGAGTATTTTAAGATCAAACTTTAGAAAATCTGCCTCGATGACCTTTAACGAACCTTTGCCATTTAGAACGTCGGAGTGTTCCATCGGAAAACTATGGTTTAAGTAGATAATGGATTCTTCATCAAGATCCATGGCGATCAAATCGATATCACGGGCCAATAAATATTTGGTCAGCACTCCGGTACCCGGACCAATTTCGATAACTTTTTCATAATTGTCTAATGAAAGTGTTTCGGCAATTTGAAGCGCAATACTTTCATCTTTTAAAAAATGCTGTCCTAAGTGCTTTTTTGCTTTTACAGGGCTGCCGTTAGAATTGCTATAGTTTCTTTTTTCAGAATAGTGCACTTTATTTTTTTTTCTTTTTTTTGACATGCCCTAGCATTTATCTATTAATTTGTAGTGTTCTCTATATAAACCCAAGCACTATTTCCGGATTGTAAGGTTACTTTTTTTCGTTTATAACATTCGCCTTCATAAACGTCGGTTTTATATAACTCCTGTTCCGATATTTCATATACCATTCCACAAATAACGTCAGTTTCAAATGAGGTAGGCTGTATAACGGGATAGTGGCCATAAATTTTCTGCTCCAGCAACACATAGCCAAATAAGCAATCTTTTTCGCCTTTTAGGATGCGACCATACAGTTGCGATTGAATTTTTTCTTCTTGCAAGGTACCGTATGTGAATAAACGGGTCACAGTTTAATGTTCGCTTACAACTTCCAATTCGGTTCGGAACGATACAAATTGGTTCGGAAAACGCAGGTGGGCATCCTCACGAAGCCGAGAGGCATCCTCGTCGTAATATTTTTGCAAGGTTTCTTTGCTGACCGTTGTAAATTGTACCGAATAGGTCATACCTCCCATTTCTTCCTCCACCAGAACTTTACACATTTTGGCCGATAGAAATTTACCGGTGGCCAATACGTCGGGTATGTGGGTTTCTTTCATCCAATGCACCCATTCGCGATGTATGCCCTCTTCGATATTTGTAGTAATATTATAGATATACATTTTTTATAATTCAAGCATTTGGTCCGGATAAATTTGGGCCAGTCTTACCGTCTAAAAAGTCAATTGATACTGTCGCCCCTGAGCATTCTGAAATTCTTACGTGCCTGGGGAAAGTAATAACTATCTTGATAGTTGTAAATTATTTTTTCATACTGGGCTTTGGCTTTTTCGGGCTCGTGTAAAATATTTCGGTAGAGTTCGGCCAATGCGAAATGGGCATCATCTGCCAAAATTCCATTGCTATAGAATTCCGTTATCTTAATATAATTGAATTCGGCGGCCTCGTAGTTTTTCTGTTCCTCTAAAAGTTCGCCCTGTTTTAACAGTGCCTCGTCCTCGATTTTCTCTCCCTTGTGATTTTGTAAGATATCGTCTAAAACTTCAACGGCTTCTTTCGTTTTGTTTTGATAGCCTAAGAGATCGGCACGCGCATATTTTTTCAAGGCTGTTTGGGTAGAATCTTCTAGTGAATTATCAGATATCAGAAGACTTAACTGCATAGCATCATTGGCTATCAGCTGTGAGGTCGAACTTCGAAGTACTTTCAGTTGGGTCAGCGCCCAATCAAAATCACCCTTATAGAAACTGGTCTGCGCCACTTTATAACGTGCATTTTGGCCCAGTACGTCGTTTTTAAGGTTTTGCTGCACTTGGGAAAAATAAATCAATGCTTCGTTAAACTTTTTGTCATATACAAGAATATCGCCCAAGGCCAATTTTACAAAAGCCTTTCCCCGTTCATTTAGGGGTAGTTCAAGGCTTTTTTTGAGGATATCGATAGCGGCATGTGGTGTATCCCTTTTAAAGGTTAAAAAATTGGCGTAGGCTATTTGAAGTTGTAGCGTTTTGCCTTTGTACCGATGAATGTCTATCAATTCGTCATACTTTTTTTGAATTTCAGAGAGCTTTTTTTCGTCGGCATCTAAAATTTGGATATCAATAAGGTTCAATTCCGCATTCAGCTGGGTAACTTCGTCATTGGTGTTTTCTACAATGTATTCAAAAATAGATTTTGAAATGTCTATCTCATTGTCTTCCATGGCAGCATCCCCGAGGCTCTCGATACGTTGCATAGAACTGCCTTCCATACGCTTATAAATTGCCTTTTCTTGCCTAAAGGCACTTGAATATTGTTTCTGCTGTACGAAGAGCCAACTTAAAAGTTCGTTCCATAATAAATCGGGATCTTTCTGCACATGCTGTAAAAGCACCCTTTTTAGTTTTACATTGTTTTCGTTTTCTGGGTCGGTGGTAATAAAGGCGTCGATATTGCGCAATACATTCGATTTAGATGTTTTTCCTTCGCTGATCAACCTCAAGTATGATTCGTACATCTTGTCGATATCGCCTTGTTCCCCATAAATACGGGCCATGTGATAATTGTAATCTAATTTAGGGTTGAGTTCCATGGCTCTGGAATACGCTTTTAGGGCCTGCTCAAGTAAAGCGTATTTTTGGAAACGATAACCTACTCCATACCCAAAATTCGGATTTTCATCAATTTTCGCAATCGCTTTGTCGTAATACACCGTAGCCTTCTCCGGAAGGTCTTGTAAAGTAAAATTGTATCCTAATTCAATAAGCAGGGTGGGATAGGCATAGTCCCCCTTGATGGCATTCAACAAAAAATCCTCGGCATCTGTATAGCGTTCCAATTGCTGGTAGCAGGCAATGAGCCCCTCGGCATAGTCGGTTCTTCGTGGATTTTTCTCCACTAATTTTTCATAAAAAACTACCGCCTTTTCAAAGTCGCCATCATTAAAGTACTGTTTGGCCAAGAAATCATCTTGGGCCAACACCAATTGTATGGAACAGAAAGCCAAAATGAACAATAATCGCTTCAAATCAAGTTTTTCGTAAAGATACACAGATTATTTGTTGACAGCTCTTCCACTTTTCAAACGGGTACAATGTATTACCCATTTATAAAAACTATTGTCAAGGCATACATGAGGTATTAACGGCAAAATATCTTACATTATTTTCAGAGATGTGATTTTACCTGCAAATAGCGATATTGAAGGCATCAAAACCGGTGTGGGTCATTAACCCATAAGTCGATTTAGCGACTATGTCGATCTGGTAAAAAACGAAAAGCCCGTACTGTGACTTTTAACACTACGAACAAAACCTATGTGGTTTATGTTTCATCAGAGGAAGTTGGTGAAAGAGAAATGTGATATTAAAATTCTATAGGTATTGCATTGTTTTACAATACCAACAGAACTTGCTTTTACTTTATCATATCGAACCCACAATAGGGTACCAAAACTTCAGGAATGCGAATTCCTTCCAAGGTTTGGTAATTTTCTAAAATTCCTGCTAAGACCCGGGGCAGGGCCAAAGCGCTTCCATTTAGGGTATGGGCCAATTGCGACTTTCCGTTTTCATCTTTATACCGAAGTTTAAGGCGGTTGGCCTGATAGGTCTCGAAATTCGAAACCGAACTGATTTCGAGCCATCGGTCTTGCGCCGTTGAAAAGACTTCGAAGTCATAGGTTAGGGCGGCAGTAAAACCGAGGTCTCCTCCGCAAAGACGTAAAATTCGATAAGGAAGCTTTAACTCCCTTAAAATATCTTTTACATGATCGACCATACCGTCAAGGGCATCGTACGATTTTTCGGGATGTTCGACCCGTACGATTTCGACCTTGTCAAATTGATGCAAACGGTTTAAACCACGTACGTGGGCACCATAACTACCGGCTTCCCTTCTAAAGCAGGGTGTGTAAGCCGTATAGCGTATAGGAAAATCTTCTTCATTAACGATATCGTCCCGAAAAATATTGGTTACAGGCACTTCCGCCGTTGGTATCAAATAGAGATCGTCTGCACCTACATGATACATTTGCCCTTCTTTATCGGGTAATTGACCTGTTCCGTACCCCGATGCTTCGTTAACCATGTGAGGCACTTGTATTTCGGTATAGCCGGCTTCCGTATTTTTATCCAAAAAATAGGAAATCAAAGCACGTTGGAGTCTGGCGCCTTGTCCTTTGTAGACGGGAAACCCTGCCCCGGCTATCTTTACGCCAAGTTCGAAATCTATAATGTCGTATTTTTTTGCGAGCTCCCAGTGTGGTAAGGCATCTTCTTGTAGTACGGGAATATCCCCCTCCTTGAAGACTTCTTCGTTGTCTTCCTCTGAATTTCCGGCGCGCACAGATTCGTGAGGCACATTCGGTATTTGAAAGAGCAGTTGCTGTAATTGATCGCTGGCCGCCTTCAATTCATCTCCTAAACGTTTGGAGTCTTCTTTAAGGGAACTCGTTCTTTCCTTTAGAACGTTCGCCTCTTGTGCTTTCCCGGTTTTGTAGAGATTGCCGATTTCTTTTGACAGCTTATTGCTTTCTGCCAAGGTGTTATCCAATTCAGTTTGGGTCGATCGTCGCTTTTCATCCAATAGAAGTACATTTTCGACCATAAGGGCCGCATCGATGTTCCGTTTTTGCAAAGCGGTAATGATTTTGTTTTTTTGATCTCTTAACGTTTGAAGCTGCAACATGCGTTTCTAATTTTACGGTGCAAATTTATACTAATCTTCCGATTAAGAACAGATACTTCCTGCACTGTTATGGTAAAATAAGCGCATTTGTACGAATTTCATCCATTTCAGACTTGGTGAAATCGAAGTGTGGCTATATTTAGGGTCAAGTGATAGGCTTTTGAAAGGGTAACAGAACTACTAATACCGATACGAGTCAAGCTCGAAAGGTATGAAAGAAGTTGGTTAATTTTTTCTGGCCCATGGTTCGCACTTATTTCGTTAGGGCAGACGGTAATATCCAATCATGGTGCTTAAAATGATCCCAGTTTACATTGGCCAAATCGACCTTTGGGTCGATAAAGGCCCTATAAGGTCTGCCGTTGATACTTACTTTTGAGTTTTGGGCGAATACCGAGATGTCCTTTCCCTTTAGAGCATATTCTTTCTTTAAATGCTGGGCAAATTGCCATATAAAATCTGGATAGGCAGCAATTTTTTGCTTCTGTTTCCTAGTTAGGTAATCATCGAGGTTTATAATTTTGGACTCATTGTTTTCATGATTCAAGACTTTGAACTGAATTTTGCCACTACGACTTCGTAGCATCATACGCCAGCTCATGCGATGTCCCTCTTCCGTCCATAGCACATCATCTTTAATAAAATAGTGGCGTAGGGGCAATACCAACTGAAGCAAGAAATAGATGCTTCCAACAGTAATCGCTATGTTTTTATAGGATGGCAAGCGGAATTCATGTTCTGTATTGGGTTTTTTCCGTTTAAAAAAGAGGCGACGAATGGTTTCTGGTTCGAAGAAGAATACACTAAAGGCGAGGGATAAATAGGGAAAAATTCCAATTTGAAAAACAATGGAATTAAAAACATGAAAGAAGACGGATGTAAAAAAAGCAATTCTTCGTGTCGGATGCCATAAAAGGGCGGGAATAATCAACAAGTCGAACAAAATGCCTGAGACCCCAATTATTTTATGTACCCAGGACTGTTGAAGTAATTCACCAATCAAGTAATAATTTGCTTTGCCCTGCATTAATATTTTAACGATTCCGAAATCGAGCCAGTCCCCATACATTTTGGCTATGGCGGCGTAGGTATAGATGATAAAAAGTTGAAGCACGATAGTCCATTTTACATAGGAATACATCGCGTTGGTTTGTAAGGCTGTATTTTTTTTGGCATCCCATGAATAACTGCGGTTTGCCGGGAAAATACACATAAAAAGAGAAATTAATATAAGCAGGTAGTAATGATTGTTGTATGATGTTTTTTGCATAAGATAGACACCTGTCCAGAGCAAGGTAAAGGCAATGATGCTGAACCGATATTTATACCCCAGAGCAATGCAAACACCTAAAGTTCCCATAACAAAGAAGTAGAAGTACATGCCGTTCCCGGGTAGGGGCTGCAACCATTCAAAACCGATAAAACTAAAGGTGAAACGAGGTTCGATCAAGGTGCGCTGAATCCAACCGGTGACCATGGCGCCATAACATTCCAAAGCCACTAAAATTCCGAAAAGTATTCGGAAAATAATCAGTGGGGAATTATCGATTTTCGAAAAAAGCCACCGGTCTAACATTTATTGTTCTATGAAAGCAAGCGAAGTTTCTTTGTCTTTTTGAAGCTGTATTTTCAGTGCATCGACAGAATCGAACTTGTGTTCGTCACGAATACGCTTTAAAATATCAACTTGTACGGTTGTCTCGTAGAGGTCTTTGTCAAAATCAAGATAATGGACCTCAATGCTCTTTTCAGTTCCTGAAACGGTAGGGTTGTAGCCTATGTTCATCATTCCGTAGACCACTTTGTTGCTAAATATGCTCTTGATGACATATACGCCATTCTTAGGAATCAATTTGTACGATTCCTCAATGAAAATGTTGGCCGTAGGAAATCCCAGTTGCCGACCTAGGCCCTTCCCCTTTTTTACTACACCCGTCAGCATATAACTATATCCCAAATACTTGTTGGCCCTAAGTATGTCGCCGGTTTCAAGTGCTTTGCGGATTTTAGTGGAGCTAACTGAAACATCATTGATTTCTTGTGCGGATATTTCCTCTACTTCGAAATCCAACGCATTTCCAAAGGCCCTTAGGTCATTGATGTTTGCGGTTCTGTTCCTGCCAAAACGATGGTCGTAGCCAATAATAATTTTCTTGGTCTTGAGACTGTTTACGAGAATATCCCTTACAAACTCGGTTGCCGACAATCGTGAAAATTCTTTCGTGAACGGGTGTACGATCAATTGGTCGAGACCAAGTTCCTTTAGTATGTTGACTTTTTCGGTTACCGTATTCAGAAGTTTGATATCTGTATCTTTCTGCAGCACCATTCTCGGATGTGGAAAAAAAGTAAGCACTGTCGACTTAAGCTCCGATTGGGCACAGCTTTTGATTAGTCGTTCCAAAATTTTTCTATGCCCAATGTGCACGCCGTCAAAAGTGCCAATGGTGATGGCCGTGGAATGTTTTTTGTCGTATTTGGAGATGCTTTGGACTGTTACCACGTACTAAAAATAATAAAAAGACTTATATTTGATTTTGAGTGAAAAACCCCTTGATGACTACAAAACTACGTCTAGTTTTTTCAATTACCATATTATTTCTTTCCTTTTACAGCTCAGCGCAGGGTAATTTTTGGAAACAAGAACCTTTGCAAAATAATGTAAAGGGAAAAGTACTGGAGCGTTTTGAACTAAAAAAGGGAAAGACGTTTTCTTTGGACGAGAAGGCATTCAAGAAAGGGTTGGAAACCTTTTCGGCCGGCAAAAATGCTTTTAAAACGGTTTATTTTCCCGATGAAAAAGGAGAAGCCGTTCCATTTCTGGTTTCGGAGGCCCAAGTGTTGGCTCCTGAACTTGCTGCGAAATATCCTACTATAAAATCGTACAAAGGACGTAGTTTAAAAAATGAAAATGACTTTATACGTTTCAGTGTTTCACACAAAGGTATACAGAGCACGGTCGTACATGGCAATGGACAAGGCAGTACCTTTTTGCAAAAAATTGGTGACAATGCCTATATATCATACAACAGGGATGCCGATAACGCCAATGATATAGACTTTATTTGCGATACAAAGTCGATGGTTGAAAAACAGTTGCAAACAGCAACACTAAAGTTGGTCGATGACCAAATACTCAGAAAATTCAGATTGGCCGTTTCGGCTTCGGCAGAATACACACAATTTCATGGGGGGGAGGTAATCGATGCGCTTGCCGCCATTAATGCGACCGTTACGCGAATCAATCAGGTGTTCGAAAGAGATCTGGCAGTTACACTTCAACTTGTTGCCAATACCGATGAGGTAATTTTCACAGATGAAGAAAAAGACCCTTATGATGGAAACCTGAATTCTGAGGTGCAAAATACGCTTACAAATATTATTGGCGAAGAGAATTATGATATTGGTCATTTGTTCCATGATGACGATCCAGGTGGTAATGCCGGTTTTGTTGGTTCTGTGTGTGTCGATGATAAAAAGGGCAGTGCCTATGCTTCGAGCCCCAGCCCGGAAGGAGACTTGTTCGATCTTGATTTTGTTGCTCATGAAATGGGGCACCAGCTTGGAGCCAACCATACATGGTCTTTTGAATCAGAGGGCACACAGGTGCAAGCTGAACCGGCTAGTGGCACCACGATAATGGGTTATGCCGGTATCACAGGGGTCAATAACGTAGCTTCCAACGGTAGTGACTATTTTCACCATAACAGTATCGTTCAGATTTCCAGTTATTTAGCAAGTACCGGTTGTGCCGAAATTATGGGTCTTGACAACAATCCGCCAACAATTATCCCTACTGGAAATTTTGTAATACCTAGGTCTACGGCTTTTATGCTCGAGGGAAACGCTTCCGACCCAGATCAAGGCGATGTGATAACCTATGCATGGGAACAAATCGATGATGGGGTAGTGACCCAAGCCACTTTTGGACCAACAAATCCAAGTGGCGCCAACTTTAGGTCTCAACCACCATCGTTGTCCCCAACACGGTATTTTCCGAAGTTATCGAGCATATTGTCAGGAAATCTTACACAGACTTCACCACTTGTTAATTCCGATTGGGAAACGGTTTCCGATGTAGGAAGGGAAATGAACTTCTCCTTAACGGTTCGTGACAATGCTATGGGTGGGGGGCAAGTGGTTTCCGACGTGGTCAACGTTGTGGTGGTAGGTGGTGCAGGTCCTTTTGCCGTTACTTCACATACGGCAAGTGAGACATATACGGCAGGTGACGTACAACATATAACTTGGGATGTTGCGGAAACCCATAAGGCGCCCGTACTTGCCCAGACCGTTGATATCTTGCTTTCTACAGATGATGGACTTACGTTTCCGATTGTTTTGGCGGAGGAGGTGCCCAATGATGGCGACCATAAAATAATCGTTCCGAACAACCCTACAACCAAGGGGCGTATCATGGTCAAGGCACATGAAAATATCTTTTTTGCGGTCAACGCCGCCAATTTTTCGATTACGGCATCGGAAATTTTACTCGATTTCCCCATGCTGGAATACGAGGTATGTCAACCCGATGATTTGGTGATTACGTTCAACTATGAAACCGTTTTGGGCTTTAATGAAGAGGCCACTTTTAGTGTTGTTTCTCCACCGCCCGGACTCGATATTACTTTTTTCCCTGAAACTGCCACAAGTAACGATACCTCGGTGGATCTCATTCTTAGCAATACCGGTGTTGTTTCAGAAAACAACTACAATATTGAGGTGTTGGCGACGTCTGCAAGTGTTGCCAAAGAAGTAGTTTTGGAGGTTAGTATTTATGATTCTGATTTTCCGAATGTGACATTGCTCTCACCGGCAAACGGACTTGAAGATTCTTCTACGGGAATGCCTTTGGAGTGGGTGGCTGACAGCTCGTATACTTCCTATGATGTACAAATATCTACAGACACATCATTCAACACTATCGTTGAATCCGCGACCGTATTTTCAAACACCTATAGGCCGACAGAGCTAGAAAACGCAACCACTTACTTTTGGAGGGTGAAACCAAGAAATGACTGTGGAGAAGGGGTCTTCGGACCTCCATTTGGTTTTACCACCGTACAATTTAGTTGTAAAAATAAGGAGAGTGATGGGTTGCCAATCGAGATAACGCCCATCGGAAAACCTACCATAACCTCTAGTATTACTTTTTTGGAAGATTTGCCTTTGGCGGATATTAATGTGAATCTTGTCGTCGATCATACTTTTCTGTCTGACCTAGCCATCAGCTTGACCTCTCCTTCGGGTACGACTGTGGTACTCATATCCAGTAGTTGTGGGGATCTTGAAAATATAGACGCTACTTTCGACGATGATGCGGCTAGTTTTGAATGTGACGGAAACCCTGCGATAAGTGGTACGGTTAAACCGTTGGGTTCATTTGATGCTTTTAAGGGGGAATCAATTTTAGGGGAATGGATTTTAGAGATCTCCGATAATGTTCAATCCGATGGTGGCGCTTTAATGGCTTTCTCTTTAGACGTTTGTGTGGAAGGGCAGTTTAGACCCGATGCAGATAAAGACGGCATTTATGACGATGGAGATGATGCGTGTTTGGGAACAGCCGAGGGCCAAGAGGTCGATGCCAATGGTTGTGCGGTTTACAGGTTTCCCAGCAATAATTTTTCAATATCCGTACAGAGCGAATCATGTCGTAACAACAACGACGGGCGGCTTAGTATCGTGCCGCAGTTAGACTTGGATTACGCCGTTAATGTTACAGGAAATGGAGTTAATATCAGTGATGACTTTTCGCGTTCGTATGACTTGGGGAACCTGGCATCAGGTACCTATACCGTGTGCATAAATGGTACTGATGGTACCTTAAAATATCTCGACCATTGTTTTGAGGTCGTTGTCACGCAACCCGAACCATTGGAAGTTGCCTCTAAAACCACCCAAGATGGAAAATACGTGCAACTGAACCTGCAGGGAGCAGATGTCTATACAATTGACTTGAATGGGGAGTTGATGCAGACCCAGGCAAACCAACTGTTCTTGGCCTTGAGAAATGGTTCGAACAGTCTTAAAGTTTACGGTGATTTGCCATGCCAGGGAGTTTATGAAGAAAAGTTTATAACATCTGACCATCCTTTCGTATATCCCAATCCATTTAGAAGCTCGACCAATATCTTTTTAGGGTCGGTGGTAGAAAAGGTGGAAATAGCCATCTATGGAGTCAATGGCCAATTGGTTAAAAGCGGAGATTACATAGTCAACAGTGCAGAAATGAACCTAGATTTTAGTGCTCTGCCTGCTGGCATGTACTTTGTAAAGTTCAAAGGAGAGAATATACAAGGAACATTAAAAGTTATAAAGCAATGAGGGTATTTTCGCTAGTTTTAGTCGGCATGCTGCTTTTCGGTTGTAAAAAGGATGCTCCGAAGCCACCGGAAGCTGTGCTTTTGTCGTTACCAGCAAAAAATTCAGAGTGTGCCCCTGTACAGACTTCCAGTGAATCGGCGAATGTAGTCAGGTTTGCTTGGTTTGCAGGTGATCATGTCGAAACCTACGAACTGCGGGTCACCAACTTAATTACCGGTACGACACAGACCAAGATTACCAAGTTGCTCACGGAAACACTTCCGTTGCAAAAAGGAACACCTTTTTCTTGGGTCGTTGTTTCAAAAAATACTCAAGTGCAAGAAACGGCTACAAGTCAAAAATGGATGTTTTATAATCCGGGTTCGCAAACCTCTTATGCTCCTTTTCCTGCTGAGATAGTATCACCGAAATTAAGCGAATCTGTTTTTAAGGATATCAATAATGAAGTAACTTTGGAATGGTCAGGTTCTGATATCGATAACGATATTGCGGGTTATGATTTGTATTTTTCCACCGAAACGCCTCCTGCCACTTTAATTAATACATTAGCATCGGGAAGTTCGAAAGAAAAAGTAAGTGTCTCATCAAAGACGGTTTATTACTGGAAGGTGGTCACCAAAGACGAAAACGGTAACAGTTCCGATTCAGGAATTTTTAGTTTTAAAGTTTTTTAAGGCGCAAAGACTATGTTCCATTGAACTCGTTCATCGTATTTTTTATCCCTCCCAAAACGAAGGAATTGATAAGGTCGGTTGCTTTCGAAAGACGTTTCTGTAATTGTTCTTTTTCTTCTTCATTCCATTCACCAAGTACATAATCTACTTGTCTCCCCTTACCAAAATTTGAACCTACCCCGAAACGGAATCTGTTATAGGATGTTGTTTGTAAAAATAATTGCGTGTCTTTCAACCCGTTGTGCCCACCATCACTTCCTTTGGTCTTTACGCGAATTGTTCCAAAAGGTAAGTTAATATCATCGGTTACCACAAGAATATTTTCCAAAGGAATTTTCTCTTTGTCCATCCAATATTTTATGGCCTTTCCACTGCGGTTCATATACGTTGAAGGTTTGAGACAAAGGACACTTCTTCCTTTTAATTTAAACGAACCTATAGCCCCGAGCTTTGCCATTTCGAATGAAAATTGTTCTTTATCGGCCAGGGCATCCAAAATCTTGAATCCGATATTATGTCTGGTTTCTGAATATTCGTCCCCAATATTTCCAAGACCGATGATCAAAAATTTTTTCATGGTTTCTGTTTCCGCTAAGACTGCGTTTTTGTTATAGAATATTGATTTTAGGAAGTGGAGCATAGTGTTATGGGATACGTAAAAATACAAAAGCATCCAGATATATTCACCAGGATGCTTTCGTATTAAAAGTATACTAATTCGTTACTAACTTTCAGCGCCTTCGGCAGTTGCCTCTGCTCCTTCGGCAGTTGCTTCTGCTCCTTCTTCTCCTTCAACTCCTTCCTCATCCTCGTCACTAACCGCTATGGCCGTACGTTGCGTTTTAACCTGTACCACCACTGTTGAATCTGGGTGAAGAATGGTAAAATCGTCATTTAATAAAGTGTCAACAAGAATATTATCGCCGATTTTCAACTTTGAAATATCAACATCAAAGAAATCGGGTAAATTAGCCGGAAAAGCCTTAAGGGCAAGCTTTCTTTTTCTAAATAATAATCGACCACCGTTACGTACCCCGGGCGAGTTGCCCTGTAATCGTACAGGTATATTCATGGTGATTTCTTTGTCTTCGAATAATTGGTAAAAATCGACATGCAAAATTCGATCGGTTACCGGGTGAAATTGTATGTCTTGCATGATGGCATCGACTTTCTCACCATTACCCAACTCAATCACGACTGTGTGCGCGTTGGGGGTATATACCAAATCTCTGAACTCTAGTTCGTCTGCTGTGAAATGCAATGGTTTTTCCCCTCCGTACACTACGCAAGGAACCTTTCCAGCATTACGTAGGGCCTTCGTTGCCTTCTTGCCCACGCTTTCTCTTTCTGATCCTTTAATTGTAATTGACTTCATTATGTATATTAAAAATTAATAATTCATTGTACTGGTCTCCCTAAGAATATTGCTTTTGGAGACATTGTTGGGTTACATCAAAAACTTCGAAGCGATCGAAGTGTTGTGGTGTACCCTATGCATCACATCGGCGAAAAGATCGGCGCAAGTTAGTACCCTAACCTTTCCGCTTTCCTTTTTTATAGGAATAGAATCTGTAATGATCAATTCCAATAATTGTGATTTTTCTATTTTTTCATAGGCATCTCCCGATAGCAGTCCATGTGTTGTAATGGCTCGAACACTTTTTGCACCTCGCTCCATCATAAGATCCGCCGCTCTGGTCAAAGTGCCGGCGGTATCTACCATGTCGTCAACCAAGACTACGTTTTTGCCTTGGACATCGCCTATTAACTCCATATGTGAAATCACATTGGCCTTTGCCCGTTGTTTATAGCAAATGACCACATCGCACTGCAAAGCCCTTGAATAGGCGTAAGCCCTTTTCGAGCCTCCCATATCTGGTGATGCGATGGTAAGGTTGTCTAAATTCAATTTGTTCAAATAAGGTAGAAATAATGTAGAAGCGAATAAATGGTCTACTGGTTTTTCGAAAAAGCCCTGTATCTGGTCTGCGTGCAGATCCATTGTAATTATTCTGGTCGCACCTGCTGCCTCTAACATTTTAGCTACCAGCTTGGCGGCAATTGGAACCCTAGGTTTGTCTTTTCTATCTTGCCGAGCCCAGCCAAAATAGGGCATTACGGCGGTTATATGCCGCGCCGAAGCCCGTTTGGCCGCATCGAGCATCAATAACATTTCCATTAAATTTTCTGAACTTGGGTGGGTGGATCCTATTAGGAAAATACGGGTGCCACGAACAGATTCTTCAAAAGAGGGCTGAAATTCGCCATCGCTATACCGGGAAAAGAGTACATTGCCCAAATCGGTACCATACGATTTCGATATTTTTTTTGCCAATTCGGTACTTTGGGTACAGGCAAAAATTTTGGGTTCAGGTACTTGGTAGGGCATGGGTAATGTCTTGTTTTACACTTATTTGACGACCCTTTTGTAAAGGGAGGTGCAAATTTAAAAATTTATTTGTGTTGCTAAAGGATAAATGTTTTTATTTTTTGTGTTATTACCAACATTTTTTTTAATTTTGCAATCCTATTTTAAAGCTGCTCGAGTGGCGGAACTGGTAGACGCGCTGGATTCAAAATCCAGTTCCTTTGGAGTGTGGGTTCGATTCCCACCTCGAGTACTTGAATGGAAAGCCGAGATTTTTGTCTCGGCTTTTTTATTTCCAGTACAACATAGGCACAACAAATCATTTTTTTTCTGGGTCCGGGGATTACTAGTAAATACTTTATATAATATTCCCAACCGATTTATGGGGTTATTTTAATTGGAAAACCTTGCCAAAAATATGTGAAGTGGTTTTGTATTAAAATGATACTCCATGCTAAATAATCGAAAAACATCGGGAGCAAAATTATTTAAAATAATTGAAATCCCGGCATTTTTTTCCCGCTCATCAACTGGAAAAATCTAAACGCTCAGACTCATTAAATGCTCAGATCTTTTGCATTTAAATTTCCCATAATTCACCACAACCGAGAACTATCAAGCTGCTTGTGATCATTTGTTGTCGGAATAAAATCATCTGTGGCATGCATAGGGTTCCATGAACTTTGTCAAATCTAGTTGATCGTCTAAATTTACTCACCATCAAATCTCGGGCGGAAGGGAATGGTTGTAATAAGATTGACATTGGATAATATACGCCCATTTTTTTCTATGTCATTTCCTAAATTTAGTAAATCAATTATTGAAAAGGATTTGTCAGTAAATACAGTGCCACTAAATGTGGATACATTAAATTAAAAAGTATTGATTATGCACAAAAGAAAAAAACAAGGAAGTCTATTGCTTTTTATTTTCCTACTTATTTCAGGATTCACAAAATTATTCTCCCAGGTAAAAGTTTATGAAGGGCAGGAAACCATTCCAACGTACCAAATTGGTAAGGAAGAGGTCAGTCCGATCTTTTATACAGGAAGGGGAGTGCAGGGAGCCGAGGGACATATCTATCCGTATGCCTCACAGGAAGACTTAGGTGACAAAGTGCTAACTGATGTGACCTATGACATGGTCTATCTCGAGAACGATTACTTGAGGGTCAAAATTTTGCCCGCTTTTGGGGGGAGGTTATTTTCAGCCATTGATAAAACGAACGGTCATGAATTGTTTCATACCAATAGTGTGATAAAGCCTGATCTTATAGGTACTTTGGGCGCATGGGTTTCCGGAGGTATCGAATGGTGTTTTCCGCATCATCATAGAACAACGACCATGATGCCCAGTGATTACAGAATGATTGAAAATGAAGATGGCAGCGCCACGGTTTGGGTCGGAGAAACAGAAAAGACTATGGGTATGCGAGGGGTCATCGGTATAACTTTACGACCCGGACGCTCATTTATCGAAACGGACTACCGTATCAACAATACCAATACCAAAACGAAAAAATTTCTATTTTGGGCCAATGTGGCCATAACCGCAAATGATGATTTCCGTACTTTTTGGCCGCCAAGTCAAGAAATAGGAGTGTTCCATAACAATTCCAGTTTTACCGAATGGCCAATTTCCCATCAAGTATACAAGGGAGTTGATTATACAAAAGGCGTAGACCTGACCTGGTGGAAGAATCATCCCGACCCGGTGTCCTTTTTCTTTTGGGACGGACAGGATGGCTTTCTCGGAGGGTACGATTATGGCCAAAATGCGGGAACGGTGCATGTAGGCGATCCTATTGAAAATAAGACCTCTAAATTATGGCAGTTCGGGCCTGGACTGCAAGGTCAAAATGCTAGACGTAAATTAACCGATGATGGTAAGGCCTATGTCGAACTGATGACCGGTACCTTCTCGAACAACCAGCCCGATTATAGTTGGATCGAGCCGCATTCAGTAAAAGACGCCAAAAATTATTGGTATCCTTTACGAGACCTCGAGATTGTGAAAAATTCGACCATCGACGCATCGGTGACTTTACAGATGCGAAATCCAAAAACGATTTTTTATGGTTTTAACACCACGAAGGCTTATAAAGATGCGCGAGTAGTCTTAAAATATAATGATGAGATACTAGAAGAAAAAAACATAGCCATTGATCCAGGGAAACCCTTTACAGAAACATATAAAGGTAAAACAGCATTCGATGAATATAAGCTCTATGTGGAATTGCGCGATGCAGACGGAAAAGAACTAGTTTCCTATACGCCCTACAAACCCACATATCCGGAATTACCCAAACCTCAAGAAAGCGTCAAAAAAGCAAAGGAGCTGGAGTCGGTTGAGGAGTTGTACTTGACAGGACGCTTTGTAGATCAATTCAACCGTCCAGGTCTCGATCCAGACGAATACTATCTAAAAGCATTACAAATATCACCTGACGATTATCGGGTGAACTTGGCCTTGGGTATTCGAAAAGTCAACCAATTAAAATATGAAGAGGCCTTGAAATATCTTCTTAAAGCAGCGGATAAACTTAAGATTAAATATTATCAACCTAAAGAAGGTGAGATATATTATTATATGGGATTGGCCCAAAGAGCGCTGGGGAAAACCGATGAAGCTTATCGCAATTTTGGGCGGTCGACCTGGTATTACCAATGGTATGCCGCGGGTAACTTTCAATTGGCCCAAATGGAGAGTGTCAAAGGCAACTTTGAAAAGGCCCTCGAATATTGTACGGAGGCCTATTCGACCAATACTAGAGATGGCAGAATCGTGGTTCTTTATAGCGCCTTGTTAAGAAAATTAGGTCAGCCTGGGAAAGCAGTTGAATTGACTGACAAACTATTGGCCTATGACCCTCTTAACTTTTCCGCCTTATATGAAAAGGAGCTTTTGCAGGGCAATCGCACGATGGACAAATGGCATAAAAACATGCAAGATGTGGACAATAACTATTTGGAAATTGCCATAAATTACATGAACGCAGGTTTGTCAGAAGAAGGTATAGACTTGCTTACCTCTTTGCAAAATAGTAAGAACCCGCTGATTTATTATTACCATGCGTGGTTCTCCAATCAAACAGGAGATACCAATAAAGCACATGAAATGCTTTCATTGTCTCAAAATGTTTCCCTCGATTATGTTTTTCCCTATAGGGAGGAAACAGAGCGTGTGTTGCAAAACGCTATTCAATTAGATCCGCAAAATGCCAAAGCTTATTATCTACTGGGAAATTTGCTATTCGACAATCGCCCTGAAGATGCTATTAAAGCTTGGGAACAGGTGGCGTCGATAACTAACACCATTCCTATGGTCTATCGTAACCTGGCTTTCGGCGCTTTTCATCACGGGAACGATGCCGATTCGGCCATTTCTTATATGCAGAAGGCTATTTCCGAGAGAAACGACGTACCACGCTGGTATGCAGAGCTGGCAACTTATTATGATGCGTCCGATGCAGATTTTAGTGAGTGCCTGGATATCTTTAGAAAGAATGTGGCAATGGTGAAAAAAGATGTTTCGGCACCCAAGACCTTGGTGCAATTGTATAATTTAAATGGGGAATATGACGAAGCTATTGCCTTGCTTGATACCCATCATTTTCGTACTTGGGAAGGCGGCCGATCTATTTACTGGCATTATGTAGATGCCCACGTTTTGAAAGCACTGCAATTAATTAACGGTGGCAAGAATGAAGACGCTATCGATCATTTGGAAGCTGCGCTGTTGTACCCGGAAAACTTGGAAGTGGGTAAGGCTTCCGACGATGAAAAAAATGCCATGATCTATTATTATATGGGGCTGGCTTATGAAAAGATGGGCGATACGAAAAAGTCAAGGGATTCCTATGAAAAAAGTGCAAGGGCAGAAAATAGAAGAGGTATGCACGATTTGCAATATTTTAAGGCAAAATCGGCTCAACAATTGGGCAACACCTCAAAAGCCAATGAAATGTTCAAAAATTTGATTCGTTTAGGTAAAGAGCAACGCGAAAAAGGAACTGACAATTCGTTAATTGCGGTAGAGGAGGGGGCATCGGGTAACAATAAAGCCATCTCAAATTCTTATTATCTTGAAGCGCTGGGCAACAAAGGACTGGGTAACAGTTCAGATGCACAAAAGCTGTTTGAAACAGCGTTGGATACCTACAAAAATAATCTTTGGGCCCAGGTAATGGTAACGAATTGATAACAAATAAGACTATGAAGAAGCTGTTGCTCAAAAGCACGACTTTGATATTAATAGTGTCGACTATGATGATAGGGTGGGGGCAATCTAAAAAGAAGTTGGTCTTAGGGGAACAACCTGTCTTCAACGTTTTAAAAACGAGTGAATCCATTACGGTAGATGGAAAAATGGATGAGGCTATTTGGCAGAAAACCGAGGCTAGAAAAATTGAATACTTCTACAACACTGAAAAGCCGGATGATGACCAAAAGACCATCTATCGTATGTTGTGGGATGATGAAAACCTCTACGCATTTTTCCAATGCAGCGATAAGTACCTCACGGCGCGAGAGACAAAACGCGATGGGCAACCCTATTTTGACGATTGCGCCGAGATATTTCTTATTCCGGCTGCCGATAGCTTAGACACTCATTTCGGACTTGAATTGAATTTGTATAAAGCTTCGAACGATTTTATTTATTTTAATGACTATTATGATGGAAAGGATGCTGTTTTTAAGACATTCGACCCTACGTTTGAAGTAGAGGTGACCTTCGATGGCACCTTAAACGATAATTCAGATATTGATACTGGATGGACCATGGAATTTAAAATTCCCCTCGGCGAACTTGGCGCCCTTGCAGAGATAGTTCCTGTACAGACTGGAAATCAATGGGCCTTTTTGGCCATTCGCCAAGATCGGAACGACGCCGAAGGCAACCGAAGGTCAACCGCCACGTTATTTCCTATTTATGATATTTCTAAAAATGTTCATCAGGCAAATAGGTTTGGCTGGATGAAATTTGTGGAATAATAGCGTTTTCACCCTTTGTAGCCTTTGCCAAAAACTACTTCCCTACTTTCCCCTGAACGCCGATAGTTCGCAAATTGTTTCGTAAGTTGTATTTTGTGCTCTTAAAAAAGATAGAGTTCATGAATAAAAATTATAGGCTTGCCCTACAGTTAAGCTATTTCGGAAAAATGAAATGTTTTTTGCTTCTGGCCGTATTGTTGATGTCTTGCAAAAACAATAAAGACAAGGCTGAGGATAAAGTGGAGCCGGGAATTACCTCAGCCAATAAAATAAACGTAGACCTTGCATTATCGAATGCGTTAAAACAATTGGAACTTCAAACGGAATACGCGATGAAGGAAAATAGGATTCCACGAACGGTGAATCCGGAAGGAAAAATGCACTGGACGAATCCGGAGTTCGATTGGACCGAAGGTTTTTATCCCGGAAGCCTCTGGTATTTGTATAAGTATTCCAAGGATGAAAAATGGAAAAGCGCTGCAGCATCTTTTCAAGCAATGTTTGAAGAACACAAGAACATAACTACAAATCATGATCTGGGCTTTGTCTTCAATTGTTCGTACGGTAATGGTTATGAACTAACTGGGGAAAAAGATTTTAAGGCTGTCATGCTAACCGCTGCCAACTCGCTGTCAACTAGATTTAATCCCAATGTCGGTTGCATAAAAAGCTGGGATGTGGATAGGGGATGGCAATCCGAGAGAAATTGGATGTTTCCTGTGATTATCGATAATATGATGAATCTTGAGCTGTTGTTCAAGGCCAGTGAATTGACCGGAGATAATAAATACAAAGAAATCGCCGTCACGCATGCGAATACGACCTTGGAGAATCATTTTAGGGGAGACAATTCTTCATATCATGTAATCGATTATGATCCCAATACCGGAAACGTAAGAAACAAGGAGACCGCCCAAGGTTTTGCCCATGAGAGTGCTTGGGCTAGGGGCCAAGCATGGGGTTTATACGGTTATACGGTAAGCTACCGCTATACCAAAGATGAAAAGTATCTAGACCAGGCTAAAAAAATAGCTAAATTTATCTATGATAATAAACCTGCCGATGGTATACCTTATTGGGATTATAATGCCGATAAAATTCCGAATGAACCAAGGGATGTCTCCGCGGCAGCTATAATCGCTTCCGCTCTTATTGAGTTGGATAGTTTTACCAAAGAATCTTATAAGGAACAAATTGATGAGATTCTGAATTCTTTGGCTTCTGATGCATATACTGCCAAAATTGGCGAGAACAATGATTTTATTTTAATGCATAGTGTGGGGAGTATCCCTCATGGAAATGAAATTGACGTTCCGCTGAATTATGCCGATTATTATTATTTGGAAGCCTTGCTAAAATATGGTGAGGTATATGCGAATGAGTAAGAATATTGGTGTGAAATTTGTTCTAGATACCGTAGATTTTTGTTTTGGACATTGGTTGTAACGACGGTATCTGAAAAAACGCCGAATGTACGTAGTATCTACCTAGATTAATTGCAAGGCTATAGTGCAGGTTTTTGACCTGAGCCGGCCTATAAAAAGCATATGTTGGGAAAACCAGATTCTGAAATTTCACAAAATTGCGACATTTAGATGGTTTGACCCATGTCATTTCTTAACAAGTACAACCCAATCTTGTTCCCTTTCTTTTTTTGAGGGCGGGTTGCCCAATTGTACTTTTCCGGGACCCTTTATTGTTTGTGCCATACCTTTTTGAAGCTCACCTCCGGTACGGGGATTATACCATGATATACTAAAATTTTCTTCCGAACTACCGAGATCTAAGGTTGATTGCCCTCCATTTTTAAGATAGATGACATAGGTTTCCCCTTCGTCGGCCAAAACATAATCACCTTCCGAAGAAATCAAAGCATCATTCGATTCCATTTCCCAAACGGGAATCTTGTTATCGTTAAAAAAATCGAGGCAAATTTTACCTTGATCCCAAAACAGGTCGCGCGATCGATAATCTTGACAGGTCAGGTCGGAATGTGGATGTTTGTATCCGAAGTACCATTCGGTACCCCACGCACCTGCCATCATCGCGCCCCATAGCCCATTTTTGCGTGCGTCGTTATGTTCAGGGTCCTCTTCATCGGTAATTAACGAATGCTGGGCATCACCAGGTTCGTCGCAGGCCACGGCCCAAATTTTCCCGGCCTCCTTCGATTCCTTAAGTACACGCAAAACCGATTGGTGTACATTGCGAAAATCTTCTTTGTTCGTCTGCAGCGAGGCTCCCGTGAATTTGGGGGTGGTACCATAAAGACCATCATACCAGGCTCCATTGTGAATTACAATGTGGTGTTTGTAAGGGTCGGTTTCTGAGATATATTCTGCCAATCGAATACGCTCGGCAACATCGATAGGAAATGTTGGTGGAGTTTCGGTCCAGTCACCCGTCTCCTCTGCGAGATTCCAATTTAAGGCGGGATGATGTCCGAATCGGGCAATCAATTCACGAAAATAAAGTTTTGTATACAGTCCTGTTCCACCATTATCCAACAATCCTTGATTTTCATGTTCCAGTGTTTTAAAATGAAGAAACATACCCAGTTTATCGGCATGTTCAAAAAGTATTTCCCATTGATCGAGCTTTGAGGTATCAAAACGGTCATAGGTTTCATAATCTATGTACGGGAAAACATTTTGATCGTCACCTGCGATATTCATGGTCAAAAATGAAAAGGCATTCATACCCTTGGAGGCCAAGTAATTGATTGCTCCGACAATTTCTTTTCCTTTTCCGTTTTTCCAAGTAGGGTCACCTTCTTTCCAGTCTTGCAAATGTGCTTCCCATGTTTTGACAAGATTGTCTTTGTGACCATCGTTCTGAAAGTTGCCATCGAATTTATTGTAGGCCAAAAAGTTTTCAGGAGCATCGGATCCACATTTTAGAAAGTACTCTCCGTTTTGAAATTTTAAATAGCGTTCACCTACATATTGCAGCATTCCTTTTCCCCTGAAATCCCTTCCTGATTTATCTGTAGGGGCGATGGTAAACGCTCCTGATAACCCGTCCATGAATTCGGCACTCTTTAATTTTTTCGAATTTCGAACTGCTGCCCATTTTCCCTTATGAAAATCTACGCTGTACGTCCATTCCCCAATTTCATCAGGCGAAAAATGGACTTTCCAGATATTACCGGATTCAGCGCTCGTATTTGCGGCATTGCCATCGGTCGCGTAGTAGCCCGGGATTTTATATGATTTACCGGAGGCAACGTGCGCAAAAATAACATTCAACCTATATGTCAAAAATGGATTTTCTTCCGCCAGCTCAGAAGTTTCGGGGCCTTCAAACGATAAGGTGATCTTATGCCATTTCTTAAGTTCTCCCGTTATATCTTGTCCAATAATGGAGTTTTGAAATAAAAAGATGCAGAAAATGGATATTATAAAAATGGACTTAATGGATTTCATGAATACGGATTTTTAGGTACAATTAGACTTTAGAGGTCAAATGGTCTTTCAGACAACATTCATTCGTTTAAAAAACATGGTTTGTGATATTGTTTTATCGCAATATTCCTTTAATCCACCTTGAATAAATCGTGTGTAGTGTTGTTGTTTGCGACAAAAAGAAATTTATTTTGATTGGCTTTTGTAACCACCATATTCCGAACATCTTTATCGACGAATAACCCGGATATCTGGTGTGGTACATGGGTAAATTTCCCGCTTCCATTGCCTTTTAAAAAGACACCTATTCCGGCATCGGCTCGCGTCGTCTCAACTTCTGATTGGTAATTGTTTCCGGCAAGGACCAGGTCTTTTTTTCCGTCCCTGTCAAAATCTTCGTAGACGATACTGTTGATAGGTGATTGCTGAACTTGGTGTGAAAACGGCTGAAATTCAAAGCCTTTGTCGTTGTTTATAAAAATACCCGAACGAAACTCCGTTGCCTTATAATGTAGCGCTGATTCAAGGCCACTGCCTACGATACCTTTTAAATCTTTATTGGCGAAATCGGTATAGGTAGGAATCTTTTGGGCTAGCATTGGCAGTTGTTGGGTCATACATGATTTTCCTCTAACGGGAACTTGTCTATTTCCATATTTTTTAGCCAGAATAACATCCTCGGAACCATTAAGATCGAAATCGGAGGTGTAAATTTCAAATGGTTTTTCATACGAAGCATGAAATTTATAATTAAGCCCTAAATTACCGGCTATTATATCTTTATCGCCATCATTATCGATATCATCGATTACGAGTTTGTTCCACCACCCGACAGCTGCCATTAGGTTTGCGTAGGCGTCACTTCGTTTGAGCATGTTATTTTCATTCAAGAAAATTTGAACGCCCATCCACTCCCCCGTGATTACCAGATCAGTTTTGCCGTCGGAGTTTATGTCGGTCCAGACGGCATCGGTCACCAAACCGATATTGTTAAGTTCTAAAGCCCTGGTTTCGTTCTGAATGGTAAATTTTCCGCCTTCATTTACCAATAGAAGGCTGCTAGCCGGATGTGGATATTTACCTGTAATAACTCTGCCTCCAATGAAAAGATCCATATCACCATCATCATCATAGTCCGATGGTATCACTACAGAGCCTGCAATGCCTACTTCAGGAATTAGTCCATTAGACTTTGAGAAGTTGCCGCCCCCATCGTTTAAGTATAACCGATCAATTAATAATCTGGGGTTTTCGTTGAATTCATAACTACCACTAACTACATAAAGGTCTATGTCCCCGTCGTTGTCGGCATCAAAAAAAGCGGCACCAATATCTTCGCTTTGGGCATCTTCATTAAAGGCATTAGCACTAGTTTCTTCAAAACCTCCTTCTTTTTGGCCCAACAAGAGTTGTCCGGTTTGTGTATGGCCACCGCCGAGATAAATGTCTTCAATACCGTCACCATTTGTATCTCCCTTTGCGATGGCCGGGCCTAGTTGGGAAAGTTTATGCGGCAATAAAATCTGCAGTTCGTAATCATTGAAATAGGGGTCTAGGTGAGAGAAGTCAGTAATTTGCTTGGTGAAAATTGTGTTTCTGGAATTTTCTGATAGGTGCTTATTTTCGACAGCATTGGCATAATCTACGGTGAGCAGTTGATTACTGGTTACATTTGCAAATTCTTCTTGCTTGCCATCGGGCCAAAGTATTTCCATTTTCTTTATGGAGGCATCCTTGCCAATGCCGAAACTTAACCTATTGGAAACTGCGGATAAAAATCCTCTGGTATTTATGAGCTGCCTTGTCAGCAGGCTTCCATCCTCGAGATAAATTTTTGCTGTTACCCCCAATCCGGCGCGATTTTTTTCCGGCCCCGAAAATTGCAATTTTAAATAATCACCCTTTCCGATATCGGAAGCCGTGTTCTTCAGCACGGTCGCATAGTCATTGATGTTGTTGACCACAACATCTAGGTCGCCGTCATTGTCGAGATCGGCGTAGACTGCTCCGTTGGAAAATGTGGGCACAGAATCTGCCCATTTTGAAGAGGTATCCTCAAATGTACGGTCGCCTTTGTTCCTAAAAAAATAATTGTTCAGTTTTTGTTGGGGCAACATTTGAGCGAACTTTAGGAAATCTTCTTTCGTTGGTTTTCGTTGGTTTGCCTTAAGTATCCCTAGAATCTCATTGTTTTTATCCCGGTCAATAACATCGCGATAGACACCATTGGTCACAAAAATATCATTGAGGCCATCAAGATCGAAATCAGCCGAAAGTAATGCCCAGCTCCAATCCGTATCGGCCATGCCCGCCATTTTTCCAATTTCACTGAAAGTGCCATTACCGTTGTTCAGTTGTAACATATTGTGCATATACTGATGATGGTAGCCTTTTTCGACCATCAGTTCAAACTGGGGGATGGAGGTCATGGCCATGGTTGTCTTCGACCGCACATAATCTTCAGGATTCATATCTAAAGTCATTAAATCGGGAAGTCCGTCATTATCGACATCGGCCATATCACTTCCCATACTATTGAAAGACATGTGTTTAAAAATTTGGTCCCGGGCCTCAGTGAAAGTGCCATCGCCATTGTTCAGATAGGCCAAATCGGGAACGTTGAAATCGTTACAGACATAAACATCGGGCCAACCGTCGTTGTTAAGGTCACCCACTTGCGGATTCAGGCCGAAACCGATATCGAATTGTAACCCTGCTTTTTCCGAAACATCGGAAAAATGGCCGGTACCGTCATTTTGATAAAGGCGGTCACTACCCTTAAGTTCCAGCGTTTTGGGATCTTTTTGTATTTTTTCAAGATCTAGTACTTCCGACCGACTGGTTATATCAGGCGTATTGGAGACATACACATCAAGGTCATTATCTTTATCGTAATCAAAGAAAGTAGCTTGAATTGTTCGGTTGCTGTCGGCCAAACCAACTTCTTCCGCTTGTTCTGAAAAGGTAAGGTCACCATGATTGATATACAATAGATTGGCGAATTTGTTATCCTCGTCTAGCCACCCCCCACGGGAAACATATATATCGAGGTTTCCATCGTTATTGATATCCACCATGGTAACCCCGGTATTAAAACCTTCATTTCGTGAAATGCCAGTTTTTGAAGTAATGTCTTCAAACTTAAAGTCGCCCTTGTTCAGATATATTTTGTCTTGAGATGAGTTGGATGTGAAATATAGATCTATAAGTCCGTCATTGTTTAAATCACCGGCCGCTATACCACCACCGATGTACGTGTACATATATTGGTAGTAGTTCGATTCTAAGGTTTCCTCTAAGGTATTTATGAAATCGATACCTGATTCTTGCGAAGGAACGGTTGTAAAGAGTTTTGTCTCGGAAGTAAATGTGGGGTCTTTCGTGTTATTGTCATTCGAATCTTTACAGGAAAAGGCCAAAAATAGAAGGCTTGCCAGTAAAGGGGAAAATGATTTTGGCAGATGAAATTTTTTATAGTAGATCATTGAATTAAAAAATTAAAGAAAAGTGGTACTCATCTTAAAAATACGAAGATTTATGCAGTAGTTTTATATTCAGTGCACTGGTTTTGACCTAAAAACCAATTTTCTTAAAAGTTAAGGTTCTTTTCCAATTTTAATGTTCGCTGACCACTATACTAAAATCACGTCCAGTGATTTACTTGTTTCGATAGTAACACAAATCAACAAAGCTTATAAAAGTGGGCCTTGTTCATTTGATAAAACTTTTTGAAAGCTGTTAAACAAAGATTCCCAAAACATATTTGAAAGACTACCACAAATGATTTGATGTACATGACAAATGGTTTTAGAGTTTTTAAAGTATCGTATCGAATAGGAAAGGGAAAATGCAATATTAGATTCTATATCAACGATAAGGGTATCAAGTCAAAGAAGTCAAAGAATGGTTGTGTAGGTCCAATACTCATAGAACTAGTAAAATACAGGTAGTTATTATAAATGCTAAAAGTAGCTGCCCATTTAATAGCATCTCTTCTTATCAATGTATACTGCCATCTGGCCTTCTGCCTTAAATCTTATTGTTTTTTAGAAGTTTTTCATTCTAATTTACGGATTAGTAGACCATAAAGTGGCGCTTTTAAGCATTGCCCTTCTTGGAAGCTTTAAACCAGCAAGAATTAATTCTGCAAAATCTTCCGGTTGTAGTACATTTTCAGAGCCTTGGCTTAGCATGCCCAGTTCAATGGTCATTTCAGATTCTATGGTACTTGGCGTTAAGGTAATCACCCTGATATTGTTTTTACGTACTTCCTTCATTAAAGATTCGGACATGCCAATAACAGCGAATTTTGATGCGGAATAGGCAGATACATTTGCATTTCCATTTAAACCTGCTGTTGAAGAAATATTAATAATGTCCCCTTCATTCTTAGCGATTAGATGAGGTAAAACTTCTTTAGTTACATGATACATACCCATAACGTTAGTCTGGATAATTTGGGTCCATTTGCTGACTTCCATTTCATTAAACGAGCCAATGGCCGCTATTCCGGCATTGTTTACTAAAATATCGATTCCTCCTAAGGTCTCTATAATACTTTTTATACTCTTTTTTACCGCATCATAATCACCAACATCGAATACCGAATAGATTGCCTTAACGCCATAGGTTTCTAGTTCAGAAACGGTTTCTTTTAATACTTTTTCATTCCTGCCCGTTATGGCAATATCAATACCTTCTTTAGCAAATGCCAGCGCAGTTGCTTTTCCTAATCCTCTACCGCCGCCGGTTACGATTGCCTTTTTGTTTTGTAAACTTTTCATTTTTTATCATTTGGAATACGTTGTATTCAAATTCTCGCTGCTGTTGGGTGTAAAATGAATTGACTGTTTTTTAGAATTAATTTTCTTCTGTCCAATAATCCATCACCAAAACATCGCCTATTATGGGACCTATTTTATTTACCAGGGCGATATGTGCTTCGTGAAATAAATAAATTTCCCTACCGTGGTCGTCATTGAAGGTAAGGGTAAACGTATGGGTCAAACCTTTGCTAGCCCCTTCTTTACTATCATTAACTCCCCATTCTATACGCTCAATTTCGGGAATTTCCTTTTTAAGATCTTCAAAAGCTTTAACAGCTTCGTCAATTTGTGTTTCGGTGGCTTCTTCCTTATACTTCAGGTTTACGATATGCCTTAATACTTTATCGCCTCTATCAATTTTAGGGGAAACCTTGTAGGTGGCTACCTTTTTTAAATCGAACCTATTGGAGCCCGCTATCAGCAAGTTGGTATCATCTATTTGATGAGATCTTAAACCGTAATAAATTGAGAACCCGGTTTCCAAATAATTTAAAGGAGTAAGCGTTCCGTTTTCGTCCAATTTGCAAAGTTGAATGCTAGCGTCATCCCTGGTGCCAACGGCCAATAGGGCCTCGTTATTATTTACCGAAACTATTTCAATTCTTGTTTGCCCCTGTAATTTGGTGTTTTCATCATCTTTTAAAACGAAATGCGGCACTAGGGCTCCTTTTCGGTTTACCTTAAAAATACTTACACCGTCACCGTGGTATACAAAGTTGGGATTTTTAATGAAACCGCTTCTTTTGTAATATTTATGATGTCTGTGACCGACGATGACGTAATAATTCTCGCCTAATTGTACTCCGGTTACAGGGTAGGCTCCGGTTAAATATCGATCTGTGGTATTATCACCTATATTGTTAATGTTTTTAAACGAACCGTTTTCATACACCCTAAAACTACTCACACCATTGTCTTGAAAACCTCCGGTATATAAAAATGTTTTTCCCTTAATTTTATGGATGAACATCCCGATGATACCATCCGTATAAATCTTTGCATCATCTTTCATGGATTGCACATGGGAAAGTTTTCCGTCATCCTGTATTTTAAAACTACTTAGCCCTGGTGTTTCTTCTAAGCCCCCAATGAAGAGATAGGATCCCAGTTGCATATGAACAACTTGCAGGGTTATGGCAATACCAAGGTGGGTTTCATCGGTATCCATGGTTAAGGAAACCTGTTCCAACAATCCATCCTCCAAAATCTTAAATGTTTCAATGGCGTTGCCGTGCTTATTGGCTACAAATAAAAAGTCGGTACCGTTAATACGATCGGCGACCATTCCTCTAGCGGGTCCTTCTTTCTTATAAAGCTCTTGGGAGCCAATTGGAGTTAGCTTTCCTTCTTTGTTCATGCTGAAGATATCAATGCCTCCAAAGCCTCCTGCATATACGTAATGAGACCCATCTTTTTCATAACTGGTAATCGTTACCGTATTATTAGCGGATACACTCTTAAAATCCTGCAGGTATGGCATTAAATCATCCGTGGTCTGCGACAAGCTAATTTGAGATAGAAGCAGTGTGATGAAAACGATGGATATTTTTATGCTAGTCATAATAAGAAGCTTTTTATAAGTTTACTTGATCGTTTATTCTATGAGTGCGTTTGCACCTACAGCGGCAATCTCATGGTCTTGCTCGATAGTTCCACCGCTGACACCGATAGCGCCTATTATTTTTCCGTTTGCGTTTTTAATAGGAACCCCGCCAGGAAAGGTAACGAGTCCGTCATTGGAAAGTTCAATATTATAGATAATGCCCCCAGGTTGTGTCAACTTACCTAGATCACCGGTATTTATGTCAAAATAGCGTGATGTTTTGGCTTTTTTAATCGCGACGTCTATGCTTCCTAAAAAAGACTCATCCATGCGTATAAAAGCTTTTAAGTTCGCTCCGGCATCCACGACTGCAATATTTACCAAGACGTCTAATTGTTCAGCTTTTTCTTTTGCGGCCAACACGGCTTTTAAGGCATCTTCGTGTGAAATGTCAGTTGCGCTTTGCGCAAAAACGGCACTTGTGTTAACTAGAATTAATAATATCAAGGATGTAATACTTTTTGATACTAGAACTTTTGTCTTCATCACTATTTATATTTTAGATGTACAAATATCTTAAATGAAGATGGCAAAAGAGTTGAACAAGTTCAACTTGCAAAAGTTATTTTTCGCTTTTTTTGATCTTGCTTAAAAACTCGTGGCTAATACCAAGATAACCCGCTATTTGTTTATCGGTAAGTTTAGATGAAATATCCGGGTAGGTTTGTATAAAATGAAAATAACGTTCCTTTGCCGTAGAACAATGATTTCGTACTAGCCTTCTTTGCCATGAAACCAGCCCTTTTTGAAACATAATTCGAAAGAGCTTTTCTACCACTGGAAGGGATTCATATAGCTCAATCTTATCTTGTCTGTTAATCAATAGCACCCTACTGTCTTCTAAAGCTTGTATATTCAAATCAGAAGCGGTTTGATTCATAAAGCTATCAATATCCATCAACCACCAGTCTTTGGCTGCAAAATAAAGGGTGTTTTCATTTCCTTTTTTGTCCAAAGTAAAAACCCTAAAACAACCTTCTGTTACAAAGCCTTCGAATCTACAGATACTTCCTTGGGTTAATAAAAATTCCTTTTTCTTTAAGCTATCAGGTTTAAAGTAGGAGCAAATTAGTTCTAAATCTGCAGTAGAAAGATTTAAATGTTTCTTTATGTTTTGTTGTAGTATATCGTACGACATTGTTCTTAAGATTTTGTAATCGACAACCCATTCCATTTTTCTTTTTTTGACGGGAAAGCCCAATTACATATAAAAATCTAGTTTTGTGCCAATTTTATTGCCGTTTTTTTAATGCCATCCATTGGGCTACCAGAATCATATACCGTGCGATGTTTCCGCATCAACAGTAACAGAAAATAAAAAACGTATCAATACCCGTTCAACAAAGATTTCCAAAAATTATTTGAAAGATAATACAAATGATTTCAAGTGTATGACAAATGGTTTTAGACTTTTTTATAATATCATATCCAATACGAAAGGAAAAAATGCAAAATTAAATTCGTTATCTACGATAAGGATGTAACGTTGAAGAAAGGGTATGCAAATCCAATTGAATAAGTGGGATTATCTATGGATTCTATGAATTTAACCCGTATTCGATATCACTGGAAAACTAGATGCAAGTGACCAATACCTATTGTATTTGAAAGTCATGAAGTATGTTTACACTGGTAAAATAAAAATCATTAATTTGTGACTAATAGTAGACGATAAACTTCCTTATCTAATGAAGTGAAGTGCTAATTTTTTGTTACTTAAAATGAAATATAAAAAAAGGATTTTTAAGCTTTTAATTTGGAGTTTTATCATTGGTGTTTCCGTTTCTTTTTTTGGCTATCATTATTTAAAAAGTACTTGGGACGATTTCGTGACGGAAAAGGAGCTGACAGAGTTTGTGACTAAGGTAAAGTTCGCGCAAGTATTGCCTGATCAATTTTACCAATTGTACGAAAAGGAAAATCCCAATGTTTTATCATATGGTTTGAATCGACAGATTCTAAGCGGATTGTTTTCAAATGATTTCACGAAAAGTCCATGTCTTTTGGCCGCTATGATTTCAGATATTAGTCGCAAAGACTTGGACAGTACAAAAATATCGAACCGCAAGGCGTATACCTTGGCATGGAAACTTGAGGAGGAAACGACTCAAAGGGAATGTCTTAATTGGGTTATGGAGAACTATAAATTTGATTTGTACATTCATGGCATCAATGAGGTAGCCAATTTTTACTTCAAAAAAGGGGTATCTGAATTAAGTGACAGGGAATTACGTGATATAATAGCTTTAATGAAAAAACCGAGTATCGTTAATGTTCCTGATAGAACCAATGAAGAAATGCACTGAAAATATGGTCTTATCTTGATTTCAACTATTTAGTTTTATTCTCCAATTTTACCCAAGAAATATTTTTTTTATTGGCGGTATCTGATTCTTCGGGTCCGACATTTAGGTTAAAAGAGCCTAAAAAGACATCAAGGTCGCCGTCTTTGTCATAATCGGATACGTCGATAGTTTGCCATCTGAAATCAGGAAGTTCATCAATGTATTTCGATTTGAATTTCAAATCTCCTTGATTCATGAGTAACTGAACGCTTTTAAATTTTGGGTTTGAAAAGTCTCCAAAATTGGAAGTTGTCAAAATATCGATATCACCGTCTAGATCAAAATCTTCTGCCCGAATTTTGCTAACCCCGTGAATGGGCCAAAAGTAGACTTCCGAGAATTCTTTGTTCCCTTTATTTAACAAAACCCGTACCCCGTGAAAATTTTTAAGTACAGTTGACAAATCGGAATTGTCACCGTTACCTATAACGATATCGGTAAGCCCATCACTGTTCATATCCTTTAACTGAAAATCCACGGATCCGAAGGCAGGTTGAAATTGAGCTACTTTTTTACCAATAAAAGAATCCTCTTCATAATCCCAAATCAATATCGACTCATGCTCTTGGGCAAATAGGACTACTATTTCATTCGCTTTATCGGCATCCATATTTTTTACTTCAACCTTAATCGCGCCCGACAAAGGATGAATTACTCTCTTCTTGTAGGTGCCGTTCCTTAAATTTTCAAACACACTAAAGTCTCCAATATTGTTACCATAGTTGCACACGAATACATCATCGTAACCATCTAAATTGATATCATAGATCAAAAAATCTACAGGCCTTTTTAATTCTTCTATAGCATTATTTCCAATTTTCAACTTTCCTTTTGCTTCCTCCGAGGGATTTAAATTACCAATCGTTAATAGGTAATCCAAAGTGTCCTTACTTACAATTTTGACCGGTGGGGTTTCCAATTCTTCTGAATCAAGGATATTCCCATTGCTATTCAATGTCAATAATGTCGAACTACTGCCATTCCCTAGAAATAAATTTCCAGTTTTTTCATTATAGGAAATCATTGAAATTAAAGGCAAGGAATCAAGATAAAAAATATGAGGCTCAAAAATGTGGCTAGGTTCTTGATCCTGAATGGCGTATTTGGGTATGCTGTTCTCTGACCGGTTTAGGTAATAATGTACAATTTTGTCCCAATCTTCTTGCGACATTGTTGGGCTTAGGTTTTTATTGGATTCGGGGTCTCCATAGGAAAAGATGGGCCCATGGGACATTCCCATTTTTAAACCCATATTCGGAAGTATTTTTTCTCCCCATACTCTTCTGGGTAAAATTGAGGGATCCGAATACAGGTGACAAGAAGCACAATGAACTTTTGCTAAATTTTTACCTTCTTCATGCTTCTCTTTCTTCTCACAACCTATAGAAAAACAAAAAAATACACTACAGATAGCGACCCTAACCGTAAAAACAAGTGGCTTGTATTTGTTCTGATTTTGCATTTCAGGTTTTCAAAATTAGCGTTTCCGATTTGGATTCAAAATAGCATATATTCTCGAACCCTTACCGATGATTTTGATAATTCCTATTTAAAAAAGTAAACTATCGCATTTTGGTAATTGGTCTAGGTGAAAAATCCTTGGATTCTATTCACGCATTGAAAAAACAGTTGACCCGTTTACGATATACTTAAAAAAACACAGCGGTAAGATTCATTAAAATCTTACCGCTGTATTAAAACTAACTCAAAACCTTAATTTGCCAAATTCGGATTTTTTTCTATTTCCTGTAATGGTATGGGTGCATAATAATTGTCGGTGCCCAAAGACCCTAAAATTGGGTTTTGAGCAGTGGTCAAGGGTTTTGGGGTGCCAACACCGTTTTCGTCGTATGAGGTACCTATAGAAACACGAGGATTTCTATTGCCCAAGGCCGCTTCAACTTGTTCTTTGCGTACCAAATCGTTCCAACGGATAAATTCGCCAGCAAATTCCCATTTTCTTTCTGTAAAGGCCAAATCTTGAATGGCACCGTCGCCTGCCGTTAAGTCACTTGCATCTGGCGTATTAATGTCAATACCTTCAGCTCTTCGATGAACCATGTTTAAAGCATTCCAGGCGTCAGCACCCGCAGACCCAGTTTCTCCCGATGCTTCGGCATAGATTAACAATACCTCGGCATACCTCATAAAAAGATCGCTTCTCAACGTCTGAAATTGATTCCAATCACCATCGGCCAAATCGCCTACAATTTTTCTAAGAATAGGACTTTGTTGATCTTTAAATTCTTCCCAAGGAATTAGTTTATCTGGAGTTCCCGCAGTAATTGTTCCACCCGCATCAACAGGAATTTCATCATAATAGGTTGCCGTTTTTCTGACTCCTTCCGGCATATCTTCAAAAAATCGAATTTCCGCAAATGTTTCTTGCCAACCGGCAAAATCTGTAGGCAATCCTAATTTTCCCATTTTACGATTGGTAAGGTTGCCAGCAGAATTACTATAGGCAATAGTGAATACGCCTTCTTGATTGAACCTTCCTTCCAACGACCATAATTTGGCCAAGTCGGGTTCAAGTCCAAAACCATGGGCGGCAGCATTGTCAATAACCATTTTTGCGCTTGACGCGGCTTGTGCATATTTACTGGCATCTTTTAAGGGGAAACCTGCCCAATCCATATACAACCGTGCTAAAAATGCCCTGGCTGTTCCACTGCTAGGAGTTGTAGAACCCACAAATGCACTTTTAATCGGCAATCTTGATTCGGCTTCCAAAAGGTCACGTTCTATTTGTTCAAAAACCTCCAATTGTGAAGCCAGTGCTGGCTGTTGAAATGGATC
This sequence comes from uncultured Kriegella sp., assembly GCA_965368185.1. GTDB lineage: Bacteria > Bacteroidota > Bacteroidia > Flavobacteriales > Flavobacteriaceae > Kriegella. Next base: position 3,957 of record CBDULZ010000017.1, on the reverse strand, counting down.
AACTTCTAAAACTAGGGGTATTCTACCGTGAATTCGCATTAAATGGTTGAACATTATTGCCCTTAGAAAATATGTTTCACCTATTAATCTTTCTTGTTTTGTAGGATCGGGATCTGACAGTGTTTGGCCCTCCACACTCTGCAAAACGGTATTTGCCGCACGAATCATCTCATAAACACCATTCCAATTGGTTAAAGTTCTTGAATTTTCAGGTGTTACGAATCGTTGGTCATATTCCCTGAAATCAGCTTTGTTACTAGCAACATGGGTTGTGATATCATCGCCTGACCACCCGTTTACATAAAAGGTAGACATCCATGCGGCCTTATTTAGCTTGCCATAGATACCGGTAACCCCCAACTCTAATTGTGGCATGGAACTGTAAGTCACAACTTGCGACTGGGAGGCAGCAGGGTTTTCATCAAGGTCAAACTGCTCACAGCTATTGAAACTTAATGCTAAAGCTATAAGACCGAAGACTCCTAAAAGCTCTTTAAATGATTTATAAATAGTTATTGTTTTCATATTTTCGATGTATTTTTCTATTAGCATTTTTTTAGAATCCAACTTTTAAGCCCAATGTATATGTTCTTGGGTTAGGATAAGCTCCAACGTTAATACCGGGAGCAACGTCTGCGTTACCTTGAGCCGTTCTTCTAGACGATAACTCTGGGTCGTAACCACTATAATCAGTTATCAAGAAAAGGTTTTGCCCTCCGGCATATAGCTTAAGTGATGTGTTTGGGAGTCCGGCAAAATCTTTAAACGTATAACCTATATTGAGGTTGCTCAATCTAACGAAATCTCCTTTTTCAATATATCTTGAAGAGTTGAACAACTGTACGGTGGCCGGGATATCGGTTTCGTTGCTCGGAGTCCACTGATTTATCTGGTCTGCCGCCATAAAACTTCTAGAGTCTCCAGCACCGCCTGTGATTCCAGCTTGCATTAGGTTGTAAATGTCAAAACCGTGCGAACCGTTCAAGAAAATGTTGATGTCCCAGTTTTTGAAAGAAAGGGTATTGTTGAACCCCCAAGTTAACGTAGGAGTGCCATTGCCAATCGCACCAAAAACAATCTCGCCATCTGCATCGCGGAGGTATTTGGCGTCACCTGGTTTTTTGCCAAAAGCTTCTGCTGCTGTAGCTTCTGAGCTTTTCCAGGTTCCTAAAAATGTGGCCCCATTCAACTGTCCCAAGGGTTGACCGAGTTGAATAATGTTTACTACCCTCGCTTGGCCTCCCGGTGCTTGAAACTGGCCATCAATTTGTTCAAGACCATCAAACAATTGGGTTACTTCGTTTTTAACGTGTGATAAGGCTAAATTCGAATTCCAATTAAAGTTTTCATTTTGAATAATATCGTAACCCAAGGCAACATCGATACCAAAATTTTCAACTTCACCAATATTTTTATTCACATTCCCACCACCATTGGTACCCGATACAGGTACATTTAATAGTAAATCCGTAGTCCTTTTTTTGTAACCATCAACACTAAAGCTACCTCTACCCTCATTAAACCCCAAATCTATACCTACGTTAGTTTGGCTTGTAGTTTCCCATGTAAGGTCAACATTGGCAAAACTGGTTATGAATGTACCTGGAGACGGTGACCCTCCGCTATATGCATAAATATTACTACCTAAATTGGCAAAGGTTCCGTAATTGTCAACACCTTGGTTACCTACTTGACCCCAACCTGCTCTCAGTTTTAGGTTGTTGAAATAACCCGAACTTTTGGAAGGATTTATAATGCTGTAGCCTGCTGCAATAGAGGGAAAGAATCCCCATTTTTTACCGGGCCTGAAAACAGATGTACCATCGTAACGCCCAGTTGCAGTAACCGACAAGTTATCATTAAGAACATACTCCGCACGCAACATAAAGGAAGACAGCTCTCTTTCCCCAAAATTATTGCCGATGGAAAAGCCAGAAGCTGTTTCGGCAAAATAGAAGCCGTTAGGCAACAATAAGTTATCGGCATTATAGCTATTAAAGACGTTTTTTGAATTCTGATATTCCTGAACACCCGTTAATTTTATATCATGAGTGTCATTAAAAAGTTTTTGCCATGTAAATATGTTACTTATTTGATATGATGTAAACTTACTTGTATTAAAATTTGCATCTGGGGTGTCATCAGCACCTTCCACAGCATATCTTTGAACATTGTAATTGTTGATTTGGGTACCGGCGACCATGGTATAACTAAAATTGTCGGTAATTTGATAACTAGCGTTCAGGGTAGCGCTTAATCTTTCGTCAACATCGCTGGCCTGAGTTTCATTTAAGGTCAAAACCGGATTCAAGTTCAAGGAAGCAATGCCCTTTATTGAGCGTCTATTATAATTTCCGTCAGCATCATATATTGGCGTTGTAGGATCCCAAGTATTGGCTTTATACATTAAACTTCCTTGGCCGTTGCCCAAAGCCTCGAAGTTATTATATTTCTCACCTCGACTACCATATATATTAAGACCAACTTTAAATTTGTCACTAATTTGAGCGTCAATATTGGATCGAAGTGACAATTGTTGATATCCGGTATTGATAACGATACCTTCTTCATCCCTATAATTACCAGATAAGAAATAGCGAATCTTACCTTCAGATCCACTTGCAGAGATTTGCAAGTTTTTGCTAAAACCAGTTCGTAGAATCTCATCTTGATAATTGGTTCCGCCATTGGCATCGAGCGCAGCGATCTCAGCATCGGTAAACGTCGGGTTTTGTCCGATACTTAATTTTCTTATATTTTCAATTCTAGCAAAATCTCCAACATTATCGGCCAAAGTTGGCAGTAAATCAGGGACTTGGGACACAGAGGTGAAAAAATCAACATTAATTTTTCCCTTTCCAGAACCTTTTTTAGTTGATACGAGAATCACACCGTTAGAACCTCTTACCCCATATATGGCGGTTGCTGAAGCATCTTTCAATACATCCATTGAGGCGATGTCGTTTGGATTTAGTGTGCTAAGGTCTCCTCCTAATACACCATCAATAACGACCAAAGGGTCATTACTTCCGGTAATGGAGTTAACACCTCGAATACGTACTTTGATGCCCGCACCGGGAGCTCCATTTGCCTTTGCCACGGTAACACCTGCGGCCCTACCTTGTAAAGCTTCGTCAACCCTGGTCAAAGGTTGATTTTCAAAAGATTCCGAAGAAACTCGCGAAACGGCTCCGGTAACATCTTTTTTCTTAGATGTACCATATCCGATGACAACCACTTCATCCAATTGACTAGCATCTTCGGCAAGTCGAACGTTAATTGTTGTTTGATTGCCCACTGTAACATTTTGTGTTGCATAACCTATGTAAGAAATGACCAAAACATCTTGGCTTGCCGCTTCTATGGTGAAGTTGCCGTCAAAATCGGTTTGCGTGCCGGTACTCGTGCCCTGAATCAAAATGTTTGCACCTGCTACAGGCCCCAGATCATCTGAAACGTTTCCGGTAATCGTTTGTTGAGCGTAACTTTGTTGAAAGCCCAATAAAGTTAGAAAAAGCCCCACAAGGAAGCATTTTCTTGAAAGACTAAAAAGTTGTTTTTTCATAATCATTTGAAGTTTAGTTAAAATTGAGTTCGCTGGATTAGTTAATTTTTGGCTATTTTAAGTTGCGTTCGATGCCACGTTTTTATACCTTTGATTGTCATTTGAAATGTTAAGAATAACCACTCAAGTTTTAATTGCGACTGTTTTAAATCCTTCTAAAACCAGTCAAACAAAGATTCTTAATATATGCTTAAGAGATTGCCACAAATGGTCTGATTTGCATAACAAATGGTTTTTGAATCATTATTATGGAAAATGTTAAGACACAAAGTAGAAATCGACATAAAAATTTTATAATAAGCGTTTTAAGGATAATTTAATAAAACAAAGAAACGCTACATCAGTATATCTCGATTTACAGAAATTACCTCTTGATTGCACTATTTTACCTT
>CBDULZ010000016.1:0-64692 GCA_965368185.1 uncultured Kriegella sp. | reverse complement strand
GAAAATATGTATCGACCAGACCGGCATCCCTCAAGACTTGCGAAGCATTGATGTCACCAATTTGATTCGTTTTGGAAAATGTACCTGCCAAATCAGATTTTAACCTCCAGTCACTGCCCAAATCTGTTTTATGGGTAATGACAACATCCAATCCACGAGATTCAGTATTGATGGCATTGGCAAAAAAGGATGCAGCCGTAGCATTCGCCTGTCTCAACAAATTATCTAATTCCGTACCCGTACCCGGACCTTCGAACTGGCCGGTATAAACTACCCTATCGTTAATTTCTACGTAATAGCCATCAACGGTTATCGTTAGATTTGCATCAGGGATTTTTGCAGTAAGCCCTAAACTAACACTACTAGAGGTTTCTTCCTTTAATTGGGGAATACCTAATAATTTAGCTGCCCTGCTATCATTGGCAAAAGTACCAACCTCTTGCGGGTTACCTTCATTATCAAAAATAGTGGAAGTAGAGTTAAAATTTATTTGGTGTAACGAAGGTGCCCTAAACCCCGTATTCGCCGCACCCCGAATATTGAGATTGTCGGAAACTTTATAGCGTGCTGCGAGTTTAAAGTTTATAGTAGAGCCAAAATCACTATAATCTTCAAATCGAGTAGCAAAACTAGCCAGAAATTTTTCTGAAAAATCAGCTTCCAAATCTACATAACCAGCGACACTACTACGCCCCCTAGATAGTTCATTCGCCGGAGCAAATCCTGGGAATACCTGTGAGCCTCCTGGCCTTGAATTTCCAAAGAAATCTTGTGAAGGCTGTTGGGAGGCTAGGGTAATCCGCTGTCCATTTGCCGTATATTGGGCATAAGATGCTTCCTCCCCAGCGATTATATCGTAGTTTTCGACCCTGTATTCTGCGCCAAAAGCAACGTTAAATCCTGACATCACGTCATCAAAGAATTGGGTCACATCGAGATTGGCGGTATTTTGTAAAAATGAAAATCCGCCCGCATCGAAAAAAGTAGGGGAGGCATTTTGCATTGAGGCATTAAATGTATTGCCTATAGTATACAAAAAGGCGTTTTTACCATAGGTGTTGCTTAAATCAACACTCCAATCCCCAATCAAGCCTTTGATACCGACCGAAATCGATTGATCTTTGATATTTGAATTTATTTCCGGTAGAAATCCGTCAATATATGCTGGGGTATAGGTTCTGCTTTGGTTGGGTAGCCTATAAAAACCAGCCGAATTTCCGGTTCGTGAACTGATTCCCGCAAAAGCGTAGACTTCGGTTCCGTTGTCATCCAAAGGAAGTGAGAAATTACCGAATAATCGTCCACCGCGCAATGCCGATTGGCCAACACGCATGTTGTAATCACTACGTTCTTGCCCACGTGCGGAAAGTTCGGCTTGAGTCGCATCGGCTCCGAGGACACCCCCCAGCTCTTCCTTCGTCGAAGCTCCATTTAAATTAATTCCCGCTTGGTTGGCATATTGAATAACATCATCTACGTCATCATCCAACAAATTACTAATATCGTAGCCATCGGCGGAAGCGACTCTTTCCACAGTATTGTAAAGATTAAATATTTCGCCTTCCCATTCTTTCATTCGGCTATATTCGTTCCTCACATCAAAATCACCTGAGAAATTTATAAATCCTCCATTATCGCCTAAAGGAACACCATAACTGGCCGCAATATTTGTTGTCGCACCGTCTACACCACCGGTTTGGTCGTTTGCATTTTTCGTAAAATTAGCTCCGGTGGTAACCGTAGTGGTCAATTCATTGACACTTTTGTTCAGTATTATATTGATGACACCCGCAATTGCATCGGAACCATATTGTGCAGCCGCCCCGTCACGTAGCACTTCAATGCGCTGAATGGCCGCCGCGGGAATAGCATTTAAATCGGTACCTACACTTCCCCTACCAAAAGTTCCGTTTACATTGATAAGTGAAGATGTATGTCTTCGTTTGCCGTTTATCAGTACTAAAACCTGATCTGGACCTAAACCGCGTAAAGAAGCCGGATCAATGTGATCGGTACCATCGGAAATCGTCTGGGTATTCGAGGTGAACGAGGGGGCCACATAATTCAGAATTTGATTGAGATTGACTTGGGGAGCCACATTATTTAGTTCACTAATATCGATTACATCGACGGGAACCGTACTTTCGGTAGCCGTTCGATTGGGGTTTCTAGACCCCACAATGATGACCTCTGATAGCGCCACACCGGATGTCAACTGGATGCTCATTTCGGTGCTGTTGACAGTCACTTCCTTGGTCTCAAAACCAATATAGGAGACAACCAGGGTGTCGCCCATTACCACATCAAGGGTGAAATTACCATCAAAATCGGTTGTGGTACCCGTTGTGGTTCCTTTTTTAACTATGGATGCACCGGGAAGTGGTGTTCCATCATCATCTAATACAGTCCCCGTTATCTGAGCGCTGGCAAAGCCAACGGTCCACAAGAAAACGAAAACACAGAAATAAAGCTTGTTCATATAGTTTTTTTTGAGTTAATATTGTTTAAAAGTTACGGAATTTTACCCATTATGTGAGAAAACCCGTAAGATTTGTTAGGTATTGACTCGGTTTTGTGAATACTTATTCTCCATTATTGTATTTTTAAGAAAAACTAATTGATGCAGCTTATTATTGATCGATTTATCAGCTATGTTACCAAGGACACGCAGAGCGATCCCACTTCTGACACAACCCCTAGCACTGAAAAGCAATGGAATTTGGCTAACCTTCTTGTCGAGGAGCTTAAGAAAATTGGTATGAATGACGTTTCAATAGACGCCAACGCCTATATCATGGCGACCCTACCAAGCAACATTGAAAACCAAGTACCCACTATCGGCTTTATTTCCCATTTTGATACTTCTCCCGATTTCTCAGGCACCAATGTGCGGCCGCAGCTCATTACCAATTATGATGGTGGCGACATTGTCTTGAACAAGGAGAAAAATATAATTTTATCTCCCGATTATTTCGAAGACCTACTACTGTACAAAGGTCAGACCTTAATTACGACCGATGGAACAACACTATTGGGCGCCGATGACAAAGCGGGCATTACGGAAATCGTTACCGCCATGGAATACTTAATTCAGCACCCCGAAATAAAACACGGCACCATAAAAATTGGCTTTACCCCCGACGAAGAAATCGGTCGGGGAGCCCATAAGTTCGATGTGGCCAAGTTTTCGGCCGATTGGGCCTACACCATGGATGGCAGCCAGGTTGGGGAACTCGAATACGAAAACTTTAATGCGGCAAGCGCAAAGGTCATAATTACAGGAAAAAGTGTTCATCCGGGCTATGCCAAAGACAAAATGATAAACGCCATAACCATCACTAATGAGTTTATAGAGCTGCTGCCCCCAAATGAAATTCCACAACGTACTTCGGGCAGGGAAGGTTTTTTCCATATTCACCATATGAAAGGGGAAATCGAACATGCCGAATTCGAATTGATCGTTCGTGACCATGATAAGGGTAACTTTGAAAAACGTAAACAATTATTGCGCGATGTTGCCGAAGAGCTAAATGATGTTCATGGTAATTGTATTCAGTTGGAACTAAAGGACCAATATTACAATATGCGTGAAAAGTTAGAACCCGTTATGCATATTGTCGATATTGCCAAAGAAGCCATGGAGGCAGTTGGTGTAAAACCTATTATCAAACCCATTCGCGGAGGTACCGACGGTTCACAACTAAGTTTTATGGGACTCCCCTGCCCCAATATATTTGCTGGTGGTCATAATTTTCATGGAAAATATGAATACGTACCCGTAGAAAGCATGCAAAAGGCGGTTGAAGTAATTGTAAAAATTTGCGAATTGACGGCAACAAAGAACGAGATCAGCTTGGTGTAGAAATATTGTCTCAAAAGTCGAACTATGTTAGGCTCGCGTAAAATAGTTAAAAATCATGCAATCTTTCGGTACCCTGCAGATTTAGAATAAAATAGGTATGGGTGGAGTATTAATTATTTTCTGGCAGGAGTAGAATTATTGCAATCGAACAAATCTCCCGTCTAAAAACTAAAAAAATGGCATGGCAATAAAATATGATTCTATAGGGACCAATTATAATCTTACGCGAAAAGCCGATTCGTTTTTGACACACAAACTAGTTCAACATTTGAATCCGCTAAAAGACGGACTTTATTTGGACATAGGCTGTGGCACGGGAAATTACACCAACGAACTACAAAAGAAAGGTTATCAATTTATTGGCATAGACCCATCTGAAAAGATGCTGGAAAAAGCAATACGCAAAAACACCCAAATCGACTGGAGAATTGGTTCCGCTGAAAATACCGGTCTCCCTAAAAACCATGTCGACGGAATAATGGGTTCTTTGACATTACATCATTGGGCCGACTTAAAAGAGAGTTTTTTAGAGCTCCATCGGGTTTTGAAGCCAAAAGGTAAAATTGTGATTTTTACCGCTACCCCAGAACAAATGGAAGGTTATTGGCTTAATTGGTACTTTCCAAAAATGCTGTCCAATTCCATCGACCAGATGCCCCCTTTGGAATTGTTAAAAACGGCACTGAAAAATGCCGGAATTCAATTTTTAGGAACTGAAAACTATTCTATCAGGCCAGATTTGCAAGACCATTTCCTGTATTGTGGAAAACACAATCCCGAATTGTATTTTGACGAACAGATTAGACAAGGCATTTCCTCGTTTTCGTCATTGGCCAATCAAACCGAAGTTGTGCAAGGTTTGGCACAATTAAGAAAAGATATAGACAACGGAAAAATAACCAAAGTCATTAAAGATTATAAAAATGATTTGGGCGATTATATATTCATTTTGGGCGAAAATCCACTGGCGAACCAAATAAAATAAGAAATGGATATGTTGTAAAACCGGGGTTTCCGCAAATTCTGGACGATGTCAAATTCCTAATTTTTCTTGTTTAATTCGGTTATAATCGAAAAGGCAAAAATTGTTTGTTCTCTTCAAAGGAAGTAAGATATCTTTTTACACTTGGCTTTTCATACTCGTTATGAACAACTTAGACAATTGAACAACTCGTTTCCAAAAAACATCGTTTCGGAAGTTTAAACTTTAAGAAACTAAACTGAATCTTGAATTTAGAAGACTGATTGAATCAAAATAAATGGAAGAAACAATTACAACCTAAATCTATATTCATACTTTTTCGGTGGACTTGGCTTAATAACAGGCATTGGAATATCAGTGTAAAAAAAAGAGGTGCGCTTCAGAGAAAATGGGAAAAGTATTTTCCTGTTCAATGATAGCGAGTTACCTGATTTCGTTAATTATTGCACGTTTGCCGAATCATGAAAATTTTTTTTATTTTTAATCGGCACGTTTACCATATATATGGTTCTAGCCTGGAACAGGGCCTTGACGTTTAAGCAGAAAACAAAAAAGAAGGCAAACATTTTAGACCAATCCATCTCGGGTTTAATGTTGATGGATTCGATTTTAATGATCATTGTTGGAATACTTGGACTATTTCAGAAAAATGATACATCAATGCTGAATTTGTTCTTTGTAGGATCTGGTGCATTGTTGACTATAAAAGATTATCAAATGTTCAAGAGTTTCACTAAAAACAAAAATAAGTGGCTTAAAAATCACTTAGGACGCATGATTGGTGCCCGGATTGCTTCTTTGACCGCATTTATGGTTGCGGGGCTACACAACGGGACACTATTTTTCTGGTTGGCACCGATGATTATTGGAACTTTATATATTTTATACTGAAAGAGAAAATTAAAGGTAAAAACAGTTGCCGAACGTAAAGGTTAGTATATCGAGAACGAAGCCGTGTAATTCTTTTTGTCGACTTCGGGATTCTTGATATGGAGAAATTAACTTTTAAAAACGGATTTAACAACAATTATGAAACGCTATGAAAACGAAAGATTCGACATATGCGATTTATCATGATCTAAAAATAAACGCTCCTATTGCCAAAATTTTCCAGTCTATAACCGAACCGGAACACCTTGTGAATTGGTGGCCTCTTAAATGTGACGGAATTCCAAACGAAAACGAAGTGTATAATTTTTTCTTTACACCGGATTATGATTGGTATGGTAAAGTAATAAAAGTGGAGGAAGACAAGACTTTCCATATAAAGATGACCAAATCTGACAGGGACTGGGACCCAACTTCTTTTGGATTTGATCTGGAACAAAAAGCAGATAGCGTTCAGCTTAAATTCTGGCATATAGGATGGCCGGCGTGCAATGAACATTTTAGAAGATCATCATTTTGCTGGGCCATGTTACTAAACGGATTAAAACTTTATGTGGAGAAAGGAAAAATAATACCCTTTGAGGAAAGGGAATAAAATACTGGTAAAAGCGATCATAAAGGCTTAGGCCAGTTGTCAGAAGTTACAAGCTGTATTTAATCTCTTTGTATTGTTTATTGAGTGATTCTAGTTGCCACACCTATTAAATTTGAATATTATGAACACTTTAGAAAAGGTAGAGGCCTATTACGCCAAAGATCAAAAATTTAAAAAGGAAATCGCTATACTACGTGAGTTGGCCCTAGAAACAGAGTTTCAAGAAGCATTCAAATGGGGTTCGCCGATCTATACTATCGAAAACAAAAATGTACTGGCCATTATGGCTTTTAAAAATCATTTTGGTATTTGGTTCTTTAATGGGGTGTTTTTAAATGATCCCAAGAAAGTCTTGGAAAATGCGCAAGAAGGAAAGACCAAAGCCATGCGCCACTGGAAATTTACATCGGGTGATGCCATCGATAAAAAGGAGATCCTTAACTATATGCGCGAAGCTATCGACAATCAGAAAAAAGGAAAGATTTTAGCACCACTGAAGAAGGCCAAAAAACAACTCGAAATCCCAACTATTTTGCAACGCCTTCTCGATAAAAACATCGAAAATCAAAAGGCTTTTGATACCCTGACCGAAGGAAAACGTAACGAGTATATCGAATATATTACTGATGCTAAACAAGAGAAAACGAAAGTTTCACGGCTTGAAAAAATTCTTCCGATGATATTAGAAGGAAAAGGACTGCATGATAAATATCGGTAAAAGGAATCTTAAAAAACCGTTTGTTTTAACCACCGTTCACGCTTTCGAAAATAATCCTTCTTAAAAACCTAACGTTAATCCAAACTTAGAGTATGGGCAATTTCCAGCCGTTATGATATGCCGTTTTTAAAAATGCATTGGCAGATGTTTGCTTAAATTCCCCGGCTTCGGCATCCCAGTAAATACGGTTCCCAGTTTTAAAAGCTACGTTACCCATATGACAAACAAGCGCGGCGTCATATCCTACTTTTATAGAAGCATTCAATTTCGTGGCATCCCTACTTTTTACCGCTTCTATAAAATTCACTGTATGTAGGTCGAGTCCGCTACCCTTGTTCTTCTGCAGTGTTACACGTTCCATGCGATCATCCTCCGGAATGACTTCCCAACCATTGCGATCTACCACTAAGGTTCCATTGTTGCCAATAAAGGAAATTCCGTGATCTCGCCCGTAGTTACCGCCACTTATGCCTGTGGCATGTTCCCAAAGTATCGAGAATCCGTCATATTCATAAACGGTTTGAAGGGTATCGGGTGTTTCCGAGGCATCGTCTTTATAAGCAAATTTTCCGCCCAAGGCCATCACCGATTTTGGAGTTCCGGCCTTCATACCATAAAGTGCATAATCGATTAGATGCACGCCCCAATCCGTCATGAGTCCTCCTGCATAATCCCAAAACCATCTAAAATTAAAATGGAACCGGTTGGGGTTAAAAGGACGTTCTGGCGCTGGACCCAGCCACATTTTATAATCGACACCCTCGGGTGGCGCACTATCGGGAAGAACAGGCACGGGCTTCATCCAACCTTGATAGGCCCATGCTTTTGATAACCGTATTTCACCCAGCTTGCCCGAATGCACAAAACTGATGGCATCGACAAAATGGGGTTGGCTGCGCTGCCATTGACCGATTTGGACCATACGGTCGCTTGCGCTGACATAATTCAACATAATATCAGCCTCTTGTACCGAGTTGGCAATAGGCTTTTCACAATACACATCTTTTCCGGCCATTAAGGCATCGGTCAATTGAAGGCAATGCCAATGATCGGGCGTACCAATAATGACAACGTCAATATCAGAGTTCTCCAATAACTTTCTATAATCTCGATACCACATCGGCTTTTTTATTCCCGCTTTTTCCAAGTCGGCAGTACGTGCCTCGAGCACACTCTTATCTACATCGCAAAGGGCAATTACACTTACCTCGCTAATTTTCAACATGGAAGTTAGGTCGCTAAAACCCATGCCTTTGCACCCAATCAAACCCACATTTATTCGGTCATTCGCACCTACCCGTTTTCGTATTGAGGCTAATAGTTCTATAGGAAAAAGAAAAGAGGCACTTGTACCGGCTACAGCCAAGGTGCTCTTTTTGATAAAGTTGCGTCGATTACTCTGCATGTTAGATAATTTAGAGGTCATGAATATAGCAATTTTAGTGCAAAGAGAATACTTTGAGCATGACCTTTGCCATTCAAATTTTTCTTTTATTTCTTAGGCAAATAATCTATGCTGGGGGATGCACTGACTATTTGAGACGTATGCAACCTTGAAGTTTTCACAAAAAAAAGCACCAACCGTGAGATTGGTGCTTTTAAAAGATTATTTGTGCCCTTACTTTTTCTCGGGTGCGCTTAGTTTTTTGCTCATCTCCATAGAAATGGCCGAACGATCAAATTTTAGCTTTCCGGCCATGGTCTCCAAAATACAAGAAGAATCCTTGTCGTTTAGATCTACCACTTTTCCGTGCAAACCACTTTTAGTGATAACACGATCACCTCGCTTTAATTCTGCGGCAAACTTCTTTTCATCTTTTTGACGTTTCATTTGAGGTCGTATCATAAAAAAGTAAGCTACGACAAAAATCAAAATCATCGGAAGAAACTGTCCAATGTCACCCATGTATGTGTTCTTTAATTGGTTAATTAATTATTGGGCTACAGGACCCGCTGGCGCGGCACCTTTTGGGGTTACAAAAGCTTTAATACGTAAAAGCTCTTGGCCTTTTTCTGTGTTAGCCGTTACCGTAATGTTTTTGGTAACCTGATTTTGCCCCGACCCGTTGAATTTCACCTTTAGCTCGCCTGATTCGCCTGGAGCAATCGGATCTTTAGGTGGATCTGGTACGGTACAACCACAGGTACTCTTGGCATCGGTGATTATCAAAGGTGCATTGCCGGTATTTGTAAATTTAAAAACGGTTTCCTGTGGGGCATTCTGATCAATTGTACCAAAATCGTGCTCCGTTTTCTCAAATTCCATCACGGGAACCTGTTTTCCGGCTTCGTCACGCTCTGCGGCTACGGCCACATTGTCGCTTTTTATTTTGCTCGATGCATTGTCTTTACAGGCAGCTGTTATAAACAGTCCCACTAAACCAAATGCCAAAATTATTCTTTTCATAACTCGGTATTTTTAATATTAATTAATTGAGAAATAACTATTCAATTTATTTAAACCGCAAAATTAAAGAAATATTTTATAACAACCCTCGACCTGTTTTGTTTAGTTTGCCTTCAGTCTTGTATTCTTTAAGCAATTTGTCAAGAATTCCGTTAATAAAAATACTACTCTTGGGTGTTGAATATTCTTTGGCAATCTCGAGAAACTCGTTCATTGTGACTTTCTCGGGTATCGAAGGGAAATTCAGTACCTCGCATATTGCCATTTTCAAAAGTATAGAATCGATATCTGCAATCCGGTCTTTGTCCCAATTCGGTGTTTTACCCTCAATTTCTTTTTCCAACTTCGCATTGTTCAACAATGTTTTGGTCAAGAGCTTTTTAGCAAAATCCATATCGGCATCGTCTTTCAATAATCTTGGAAGAAAGAAACCGTCATTTTGGTTTTCCTTTACCTTTTTGAGCTGTTTCAAAATAAAGGTATTCACAATCGGAATGTCGTCGACCCAGGTCAGTTTGTCATCCTCCAGATACTCATAGATTTTCTCGTTCGGCGCAATAATCTCTTTGAACAACTGCAGTACAAACTGTTTATCCTCCTCATAGGTGCTAGAAGCGGTCGTCATGTATTTGCCGTAAATATCACTTTCAACGATTTCCTTGTAAATCAGCTTTACATATTCATCGTTCAAATACCAGTTTTTTAATTTTCTTCTATCAAGCTCATTTTTCACCCGAGTATTGTTAACGATTTGCCCCAATACGCTATTTTGAATGAATTTTTCCTTGTTGGGATAGGTATCCGTAGCACTGGCCAAGTACTTCTTTGAAGAGAGTTTGACTTGTTTGGCAGCCATTTGCTGCACTTCGATCAAAAGACTGAGATTCAGTAGATAAAGGGTATACATGTTTTCAATGCTGACCTTTAAAAACTTCTCCTGTTTTTCAAGAGAATCGTCTTTAGATTGTGTCAGGGCGTAAATGCATTGCATCACCTTTACCCGAATATGCCTTCTTGTAAGCATTTAGAAAGAACTTTTTAGATTGAGTTTGGTTTCACTACTAGGGCGCAAAAATAACAATCCTTTTTCTAATACCTACCATAAGAAATGGTCTTTATCTTATGTATTTTATAACATTTGTTTTTACTTCAAACCCCTATCTTTGGCAAATTGAAGATAAAAAACCTATTCCGATAGCCAACGCATTACATGAAGGAACTAAAGCACGTTAATAAATACTTCAAAAAATATTGGTCAAAACTACTGATCGGTGTCATCATCACTATAATCGCCAGGGTTTTTCAATTGGTAATGCCAGCCTATGTAAAGAAATCGATTAACGTAGTGGAGCAAGCCTTGAGCGGAAAAATCACGGATGCATCAGCTGAAAATCTGCTTATGGAGTTTATCCTCATAATAGTCGGGGCAGCACTATTGTCAGGGTTTTTCACCTTTTTGATGCGGCAGACCATTATAAATGTGTCTCGTTATATCGAATACGATCTAAAAAATGAGGTTTTTGATCATTATCAGTGGTTAAGCCTTAATTTCTACAAGAAAAACAGGACAGGCGACCTGATGAACCGGATCAGTGAAGACGTAGGGCAAGTACGTATGTACGCCGGACCCGCCCTGATGTACGGGATCAATACGGTCACTCTTTTTGTATGTATCATTCCTTTAATGTTCATTACTGCCCCTACCCTAGCGGCCTATGCCCTTATTCCCCTACCGATATTATCGGTCTTGATCTATAACATCAGTAAAATCATTCATAAACGAAGTACTATTGTTCAAGAATACCTTTCTACCTTATCTACGTTTACACAGGAGGTATTCTCAGGAGTATCGGTAATAAAAGCTTATGCCTTGGAACCCCAGATAAATGGCGAATTAAAACTTTTGGCCGGTGAAGGAAGGGAGAAAAGCATGGACCTTGCCAAGGTTAATGCATGGTTCTTTCCACTTATGGTGCTTTTAATAGGAATCAGTAATATACTGGTCATTTTCGTTGGAGGCAAACAGTACATTAATGGTGAAATCGAATCTGTTGGTGTCATTGCGGAATTTATTATCTATGTTAACATGTTGACCTGGCCTGTTGCCATTGTGGGTTGGTTAACTTCCATTGTGCAACGCGCCGAGGCATCACAAAAACGTATTAACGAGTTTTTGAAGTCGGAACCAGCGATTAAAAACGAAGTAAGCGAGCCTACTTCCATTAAAGGAAAAATTGAGTTCAAAAATGTCTCTTTCACGTACGAGGACACCAATATTACGGCATTAAAAAATATTTCCTTTACTATCGATGCAGGAGAAACCGTGGCTATTCTTGGTAAAACAGGTTCAGGAAAATCGACCATTTTAGATTTGATAGCTCGTTTGTACGACGTAACGGACGGAGAAATCCGTATCGACGATATTCCTATTAAAAGGGTGAACCTTTATAGCTTGCGAAAATCCATAGGCGCGGTACCCCAAGATGCTTTTCTATTTTCAGATTCGATAAAAAATAATATAAAGTTCGGAAATCATGCGGCTACCGACGAAGATGTGATCACCGTTGCTAAAAATGCGGTAGTACATAAAAACATTCTAGGATTTGCAAAGGAATACGAAACCGTTTTGGGTGAACGGGGCATCACATTGAGTGGGGGCCAGAAGCAACGCGTATCTATCGCCCGTGCCCTATTGAAAGACCCTGAAATATATTTGTTCGACGATTGTTTGTCTGCCGTGGATACGGAAACCGAAGAGGAAATTTTAGGTAATCTAAAAAAGGCTTCACGAAATAGAACCACACTTATTGTCAGTCATAGAGTATCATCGGCAAAAAATGCCGATAGAATTCTAGTTCTTGAAGATGGAATGTTGCTACAAGAAGGAACTCATGACGATTTAATTAGCGTCGAGGGTTATTATAAATCCCTATATTTAAACCAACTATCTGAGAAAGAAAACTAAAAATTTGTTGTTGAATCAAGTTTTTTTTTACATTTTTGATAAGACAACACAGTATGAACAATAGACACTATACCAAATGAGCGGAAAAGATTTAATGGACCAGGAAGAGATTCACTCCAAAGTTTTAAGGGCAGGAAGAAGGACTTATTTTTTCGATGTCAGAAGTACAAAAGCGAACGATTATTATTTGACCATCACTGAAAGTAAAAAATTCACACACGATGATGGATCTTTTCATTACAAAAAGCACAAAATATATCTTTATAAGGAAGATTTTGCTGCTTTTAAGGAGAATATGGAAGAAATGATGGATTTCATTATCGAAGAAAAAGGAACGGAAGTCATATCAGAACGACATCAGTCCGATTTCAAAAAAGAAGAACCTAGTCAAAATGGCGAAGCAAAAACTACCGAAAACTTTACCGATATCAGTTTCGACGATATTTAATAGAATACAACCTTGAATATAAAAACGGTCCTTAATTAATGGGGACCGTTTTTTATTTGATTTGATTCCGGCACATTCTTTTGACTATCTTGCTCGAATAGTCTTGACACAACATATAGTAATGGTTACATTTATAACCACACTAAATTCATCGTGGCATGAGAAACATTCTATTTGCATTGGTTTTGACACTCTTTCAAAATGCAAATGCACAAGATCCCGTTAACCTAAACTATTACCTTCCTGAAGGTATCACCTACGACCAAACTATTCCCAAGCCTCAAGAAATAATTGGTCACGAAGTAGGCGAATGGCATGTTTCACATGACAAACTTGTTTTTTACATGCAGGCACTAGCCAAGGCGAGCGATCGCATTACCATTGAAAACAAGGGGCAGACCTTTGAGGGAAGGCCACTTCTTTTACTTACGGTTACCACACCACAAAACCATCAGAATATTGCAACAATTCGTCAAGACCATTTGGCTTTGACCGAGGGCAATACGAAATCGCTGAATATCGAGACCATGCCCATCGTGGTTTACCAAGGTTTTTCGATTCACGGCAACGAACCCAGCGGTTCGAACGCGGCTTTGGCCTATGCCTATTATCTAGCCGCGGCACAGGGACCCGAAATCGAATCGCTTTTAGAAAATACCATATTGTTGGTTGACCCCGCCTTTAATCCTGATGGGCTGCAGCGTTTTGCTTACTGGGCCAACACCAATAAAAGCATCAACCTTAACGCCGATAATAACGAACGGGAATACCATGAAGTCTGGCCCGGAGGTCGTACCAACCACTATTGGTTCGATATGAACCGTGATTGGCTGCCCGTACAATTGCCAGAAAGTCGTGCGCGTATCGATACCTATCATAATTGGATGCCGAACATACTGACCGATCATCACGAAATGGGTACTTCGTCTACCTTCTTTTTTCAACCGGGAGAACCGGATAGGGTACATCCGTTGACACCAAAACTAAATCAAGAACTTACCGCCGAAATTGCAAAATACCACGCCAAGGCTTTGGACAAAATCGGTTCGCTCTATTACTCCGAAGAACAGTACGACGACTATTTTTATGGCAAAGGCTCGACTTTCCCCGATGTAAATGGCGGCATCGGTATTCTTTTCGAACAAGCTAGTTCAAGAGGGCATATTCAAGAATCACAAAACGGATTATTGACCTTTCCTTTTACCATTCGCAATCAATTTACAACGGCCCTTTCTACCATCGAGGCGGCCAAAGACATGCGTGTAAAGCTTTTAAGGTACCAACAAGACTTTTTTAATGATGTAGGTTTGGCGTCGGCCGTCGGCAGAACCAAGGCCTTGATTTTTGGTGACAACAAAGATGCCGCCAAAACTTGGCATCTTGCCGAAATCTTACAGCGCCACAAAATAAAGTTCCATGAACTCTCGAATGATGTTTCCCTTAACGGAAAATCGTATAAAAAAGGGCATAGCTATGTAGTGCCGATGAATCAAAAGAGCCAACGTCTGATCAAGGCAATGTTCGAAAAAAGGACCACCTTCAGGGACAGCCTCTTTTATGATATTTCTGCATGGTCCTTTCCCCTAGCCTTTAATTTAGACCATTCGGAATTACGCTCTTTGGGTAACGCGGGACAAGAAATCTTAAATCTTGCACCGCTAGACGGCAAAGTGGACGCCCAAAGTAATTATGCGTACCTCTTCGAGTGGAACGAGTACTACACGCCCAAAGCCCTAAACATGATTTTGAACAAGGGCATACGCGCCAAGGTGGCAAAAGAACCCTTTAATCTAGATGGAAAAAATTACGGCTATGGTACGATAATGGTTCCCGTTCAGAACCAACTATTGGGAACGGGCGAATTGCACGAATTTTTAAATAAAGTGGCCCATGAAAGTAAAATCGAAATAATGGCGGCCAACACCGGACTGGCAAAAGGAATTGACCTCGGCAGTAATAATTTTGGTTCGCTTAGCAAACAAAGGGTTGCCATTTTAGTCGGCAATGGGGTCAATGCACACAGCGCTGGCGAGATTTGGCACTTGTTCGATACGCGCTATGATATGAAGATTACCAAAATCGACGTGGCTTATTTCAATGCCGTAAATTTGAGCAAGTATACCGATTTAATCATTCCGAGCATGGGTAAAGGCCTGTCAAAGGATCAGTCTAAAAAACTAAAGGAATGGGTCGAAGCAGGCGGCACGCTCATCGGCTTTCAAAATACCGCCAATTGGCTCAATACGAACGAATTGATAAAATTGAAATTCAAGAAAGACACATTGGTCGGCAAGAATATTTCCTTTGGTCAAAAAAAAGATTTTAAAGGTGCCCAAAACACCGGAGGTGCTATTTTCGAGGCCAAGCTCGACCTTTCACATCCTATTAACTATGGCTATAAAGATGACCGATTACCCTTGTTCAGAAATACGAATATCTATATCGAACCTGATAAAAACAGTTACAACAACCCTATTCAATACACAGACAACCCGTTGTTGAGTGGCTATATTTCAGAAGAGAATCTTGCCCAATTAAAGAACAGCGTTCCTTTTCAAGTGCAGCACATTGGTAAAGGCAAGGTCATTGTTTTTACCGACAATACAAACTTTAGGGCATTTTGGTACGGAACAAACAAACTGCTGATGAATGCCATTTTCTTTGGGAAGATGATGTAGTTGTTATATGGAACTAAAAAAGACCAAAAAAGTGACAAAACCAACAACAAAAATTTATCCTGTAATGGTATTCGTTGCTCCAATTTTAGAAGGATTAGTATTTATGGGATAAGTTTGGATTGATTTCTTAAAAAACATTCTCCAACAAAATTTATTCTGATTTCTAGTTTGCTTTTTGAAATGGTACGCTTAAATTCCTGGCAATTTGTCTCTGGATTTGTAGTCGGGATTTTTCGAGGATGGGTTTATTACAGAACTAGAAGCTTATCGCGTTCTATTATAATACATGTAGCAAATAATTTCAGTGCTTTTTTAGTGTTTTACCTTATAGACATTGATTCATTTGTGCATAATCCTACATTACATATATATGGCGGATTGACAAATTTGATATTTGCAATCTTAGGCCCGGCACCCATAGTAGTCTTTTTTATTTATTACCTATAAAAAGAATTTGAGAGAGGAAAAAAGGAACCGGCAGCACACAACAAATAAAATTCATTGCTTGCGAGTTCCCTAAGCGTAAATCTTTATTTTATATTTAATCTAAAACTCGGGCTTGACAGCTTCCTTAAACTTTTGGGCTGTAAACAAATTACCGTAACTGAGTTTAGCCGAGATGTTACCTGTAATTGAAAATGAAAGGAATAGTTAAAGCAAATACCGTAGACAGATACTTAAGTCCAATACGTAATCAAATTATCGATCTTATTGAACCTAATACAACTCTGGTGGAGTTCGGATGTGGAAATGGGGATTTGCTTTTTAAACTTTCTGACAAAATTCAGACGGGAATTGGATTTGATAAATCAGAGCAATTGATCGCCTATGCCTCTAAACGTAAAATGAAAGAAAATGTAAAGAATCTTGAGTTTAGAACTATAGACTTAGTGAAAGAATCTTTTTCTGAGTCAATAAAAGACTACTCAATTTCTAGTCTGCTTTTTCATGTCTTGGCATGGAAAGAGGCAACGGAATTATTAAAAAAACAAATAGCCTCCTCAGAAACTACAATTGTTTGTGGATTTAGTAAACCTGAAAATCTAAAGCAGTATCTACTGCTATGGCTGGATCAAAGGTTTACAAGTCATTATTCCAATTATCGGAACTATAGAAAAAAAGGATTTACAGAAGGTTTGTTAAATTCCGTAGGAAATCTAACGTATAGAAGGTTTGATACTTTCGACCCAGTAATAAAAATTTATAAAATAACTAAATAGAAGAAGGGTAACCGTTATATTGGTCCTTAACCGGGTATAATACGGATTTATATACCCCATGGAATAAAACTTTTTGTAGTGTCAAGTCAGAAATGGAAAGCTAATTTTCCATGCGTGGTAAAGGCTACACCGATATTGAAGTTATAAAAATCAACCCACCCGAACATACACGACATTAAATAAAAATAACGCAGCAACCACCAATGCACCGATTGATCCGCTCCAAACGAACGCTGCCACCAAGAATAGTAATAAATAATAAATAGGATAAACCAGTAAAGCAAAAGCAAACCGAAAGGTGCCCATAAACTCCATTTCAGGAACTTTTGGTTTTAAAGTTACGATCCATAGCAGCCATAGCGGAAAATTCAGCAGTATAAAAAGTCCTTTTAAAAGTTTTAGGCTCGATGACGGTTTTGGTTTTGGTTTTGATATTGGTTCCGAATTTGAACTTTCAAAAGATGCTAAAACGGTATTTACTTTTTCCGGATTCAAATAATCTATACCCATAGCATCCATCTTTTCCACAATAGTCTGATACTTACTTTCGTCGTCAATATGTGTAGTCAGCATCTTAAGAGAATTAAAGACTTCCGTTTTAATACACTCCACCGAACCACTTAGATCTTCAAGATCGTACAATTTTTGCACGGCAATAGCTTTCCCGTAGTATAAGGCTACCCGATCTGGAAATATTTTAGCATCCCGATAATTCAATCCCACCGGCACCATTTGAATATCCAATTGTGGCTGCTTTTCCAGCGCGTTAAAAAGAATTCGGGTAAAACCTTTGCTCAGTGGACGAACACGCCGTTGCAGATTATGGTTGGCTTCGGGAAACATAAGAATCGCATTGTTGTTTTGCAACAAACGGGCACAATAATCAAATATGGCTTGATTGTTTTTTAATGATTCCCGTCCGTCGCGTATCCGGTAAATAGGAATCATTTGAAAGAAATTAAAAACAGTTTTTAAAATATCATTTTTAAAAACATCAGATCGGGTCAGAAAATAAGGCTTCCGATTACATTTTACGGCGATCAGAAGTACGTCGAGCAAAGCACTTTGGTGATTCGGTAAAAACACTACCGGTTTATCACGAGGCACATGGGGAAGACCGGAGATTTTTATCCTCCTGAAATACAAATACAGGGCAAACCTTATCGAAACTCTAACTAAATTATATCCTATTTCTTTCAAGCCAATTCTTCCTTTTCAATCGGCTTAAAGCCCCAAAAACCCGCAAGCAACAAACCTGAGACCAAATGCCAAATACCCCAGAATGCAGCAAGTAATGCCATTCCACCGAGACCATCGAAAAAAGTAAATATCAATAAAAGTCCCAAACCGGAATTCTGTATACCCGTTTCAATCGTAATACTTCTTATATCCCTTTGTGACAGCCCAATAAACTTGGCTACTGAAAAACCTGTTGTAAAGGCCAGTATATTATGTAATACGACG
Organism: uncultured Kriegella sp.; assembly: GCA_965368185.1. Taxonomy (GTDB): domain Bacteria; phylum Bacteroidota; class Bacteroidia; order Flavobacteriales; family Flavobacteriaceae; genus Kriegella. Next base: position 46,465 of record CBDULZ010000016.1, on the reverse strand, counting down.
ACCCAAAAGACGTAAAAAATATAATCCATAAATATATCGCGGTTGTTGTACAGCGCCAAGAAAATCAAAGCAACAAAAAAAAGTAGCGAAACTGCTTTTAATATTTTTGCTATCTTCCTTGCAAATACCGGTCTGATATGATGTAGCCCCATACCAAGAAGTAGCGGAACACCTAATAACAAAGACACCAGTTTTACCATTTCAAAAGGTGCTATGGCCACCTCTTTTAATAGTGCCGATGTCGGGGCATACATCGAACCCCATAACTGCAAATTCAATGGTGTCATAAAAACGGCCAACAGTGTCGCCACAGCCGTAAGGCTGACTGACAAAGCGGTATTGCCATTTGCTAAATGGGTGATAAAATTGGAAATATTACCCCCAGGGCAAGCAGCGACCATAAACATTCCAAGGGCAATGCCGGGCAAGGGTTCAATGGACCAAACCAATATAAAGGTTACCACTGGCAACAACACGAATTGACTAAAAACTCCTGTAAAAACAGGTTTTGGCTTTTTTACCAAGTGTCGAAAGTCCTTAACAGAAATCTCTAAGGCTATACCGAACATGACCAGTGCCAGGGCCAGGTTCAACACCCACAGCGTTTCGTCATCAAAGTTGATTTGTACGTTATCTAAAACAGTTTCAGTCAATAAAATTGGAAGTTTTGCGAATGTTAAGAAAGGATATTTACAACCAAAATCCCTTTACATCACTCCTTTACTTTGCACCCAAGATAAGACATTCGCTGAAAATAGGGGTTGATTATTTTATGGAAAAGGTTGAAATAGACATCAGTAATTGGCCCGAAAATCGGTGTTGTGCATACCTCATTAAAAGCTTTTCGCGGGTTTTCAACTAACTCGTTACATTGTAAAATCAGTGCGATTTTGGCCAGGCAGATGTCGGCCATTTTAGAACTGGACACGCTTCAACGATAATTTATCGCGCCATTTTAAGCTTGTCCATTAGTTCTTTGGACACATTGCCCGAATAGGCACCGTAAGCATCCATAAGCAGCCCTTTTTCTCCCGAGTTCGTTTCTATAACATACAAAATGGTGTTATCATCGGGGTTGCTCATCCCCTCAAAACGATAATACTTGACCACATTCAGCTCGTCAGCGGAATGCACCTCCTTTTTGTGCTTGTTTTCAACCCCGGCGTCGCACAGATTAAAATCTGCCGTAAAACCTTCTAGTTGCAAATTGGTAATTGCCTCCGCCAATGATGTGTATGAATTATCCATAATATCCAAAATTTAATGTTATACATACGTCCATTCTTCCCTGATTCGAACACGAAAATTGCGGTACGACAGAAAAGTTAAAACGGGTTCTTTAAGATAACTATTGCGCAATAGAAAAACAAGTGTTTTAAATTACTTTTAATTTTGGCTCTTTGTTCGTATGTTAGTGAAAATCATCAATGCAGATGTTCATTTAATGTGGTTTTAAATTCAACAACTATGTCACAAACACCGAGTAGCATGATACCTCTGGGAACGGAGGCCCCCTCATTTCAATTATTGGATACCGTTTCCAACGAAACGAAATCACTTCGTGATTTAAAAGGAGATATAGGAACGGTCATTATGTTTATATGCAACCATTGCCCTTTTGTAAAACACGTAAACCCGCAAATTTCGAAATTGGGTAAGATGTATCAAGCCAAAGGAATTTCCTTTATCGCCATTTCAAGCAACGATGTTGAGAATTATCCGGAAGATGCCCCAGACCTTATGACCCGAACAGCTCAAGAAGAGGACTATACGTTCCCCTATTTATATGATCAAACCCAAGAAGTGGCCCGAGCGTACAATGCAGCCTGTACTCCTGATTTTTATCTGTTCGATAACGATTTAAAACTGGTATACCGTGGCCAATTGGATGACTCACGCCCTGGAAACGGTTTACCTTTGACCGGAAATGACCTGCGCCATGCTATGGACGCACTTTTGACCGGAAATGAAGTAAGTAAAGACCAAAAGCCCAGTATTGGCTGTAATATCAAGTGGATAAAATAAACAGCTACGGTGGTTGTACGAATTGGGTAAATAGAAATTACGACGCGCCCTGAATTTTTAAAAAATCAGAGAAAATTAAATCCAACCCTCCCTTTTTATCAATCCCTCAATATGTGCACAATGGTGATTGCCGTGCCAAGCATATTTCCCGATATTCTCCATTACCGAAACTTCCACATTGCCATCGGGGTGTATATACACTTTTTTTAAATCAGCTTCCGACAGACTACTTAAGAGATACACCAATTTTGCATGAATACTCTTTATATGGGTAATCGACAGCTGTATCGGTGCAGAAAGGGCATCTTCTAAATTGGCCCATGCCTTTTCTTCATACGCCTTAATTACTGGCCTATCTTCAGTAAGTGCCCACTTGAAACGAATATAACTATGATGGTGGCTATCGGCAATATGGTGTACTACCTGGCGAACCGTCCACCCATCGGGCCGATACGGCGTATTCAACTGTTCTTCGGAGAGGTTTTTCACCAAATCTTCCAAAACTATGGGCAACGCTTCCAATTGTGCTATCCAATCTTTCAATTCTAGGTCAGAAATAGTATCAGGCATAACAAAATGACCAATTGGATAGCGAAGTTTTTCCAATGTGCTTTCTCTCATCCTCTAAAATTAATGAAGTTTTACAAACTTATTTGTAATACTAATTCAATTAATAAATGCAAAAGTGGCGAATCCAAACTTTAATACATTTTTAACCTAAAAAAGAAGTATTTTAGCTTTAATCTACTAAATTTGTAGGATAACAATAATCCATTAAATACTAAAACTATGGCAACAATACGATTGGGCGACAAAGCCCCTGATTTTACGGCTGACAGTTCCGTAGGAATGATAAACTTATATGACTATCTTGGTGATGGCTGGGGTATCTTATTTTCGCACCCTGCCGATTTTACACCGGTATGTACTACCGAATTGGGTACTGCGGCAAAATTCAAGGATGAATTCGATAAACGCGACGTAAAAATGTTGGCTTTAAGTGTAGATGGAACCGCATCGCATAACGAATGGATAAAAGATATTAATGAAGTTGAGAATACTACGGTAAACTTTCCAATTCTTGCCGATGAGGATAGAAAGGTTTCAGACCTATATGATATGATTCACCCAAATGCGAACGACAGCCTTACGGTACGTTCGGTTTTTATTATTGCACCTGACAAAACGGTCAAATTGATAATTACCTACCCTGCCTCTACAGGTCGTAACTTTCATGAGCTTTTACGCGTAATCGACTCTTTACAATTAACGGCAAACCACAGTGTAGCAACACCGGCCAACTGGAAAAATGGTGAAGACGTAGTAGTTAGCCCTTCGATTGCGACAGAAGATGCAAAAAAAATGTTCTCAAAAGGTGTCAAAGAAGTAAAACCTTACTTGCGAATGACACCAGATCCGACCGCATAGCCGACATGGTGTATAGACAAGGTAAAAAACCCGACATTAGTGTGGGGTTTTTTTTTGTTGTCAAACCAATTTTGTCACAGCATAACCAAACTATCCTGATTTTTAAAACGTTTCGTAAGAAAAGTGTAACATTATTTTTAAATTGTGGCTATTGACATCATAAATTTTAACACAAGCACCTCGCATGCAACAGCTATCGCAAAATATTCTTGTATTATTACTTGCCGCCATCACTTCTGTAAGCTGTGTAAACCTAAAACATGTAGCCGAATTCTCTGAGACTTCAATCGAAAGCATTGAAAAATTCAAAACCTTATCCTATAGTTTTGCTAAAAACTGCACGGACGAATGTCTTCAAAAAAGTATTGCAACGTTAAAAATACATAATCAAACCTGCGTATGTACTGCCGATAAAAAGGCCGATAGCATTACCGCATTGATTTACAATACCACTCGAGGATATTTCTATGGCCTTACCGATATCTCGAAAAATCAGCTTACCAATTACAATACCGATGAACTTACAAAGACCTTGGCAACAGGTGAATTTGGTTCTTTATCGCTAAAAGAGGCAGACGTCAAAGCATATTCCAGCATTTCTACCATAATACTCAGGGCGTTTACCGATGGCTACCGCAGAAAGAAAATAAAAGAATATGTAACACGGGCGAACGAACCACTACAAACACTGCTCCATTTTTTAGATCTCAATCTCTCGGGCAACCTAATAGGAAAACTGGAAGTTCAAAAAAGTAGCATCAAAAGCTTCTATTTTGATATGATAGCCAACACAGATCTATCGGTCTTTGAACGCACAAAGTTCACTGAAGATTACTTCGAAAAAATTGCAGCACTAACCGCCAAACAGGAAGAACTTGCAATATATTCAGAAGTTTTAAAAACGATAGCCGACGGGCACAATGCCCTTAATAAAAACATCAACAAACTAACCGAAGATGCGATTAAAGGGCAATTGGCAATACATGGCACTCAACTCAAAAACCTGGCCCACTCTTTTAACAATAATAAGTGATAGCTATGGGAAAATTGACTGCCGAACAAGTAAAACGCCTAGCTGATAATTTTGCTCGTATGGCGAATGCTTTGGGGAACTATCGCTACGAAAATTTTGAAAGCCTTACTAAAGAAGACAATAAGTTGCTAAAAGAGTTACATGCCAAAACATTGGCGCATACTACAGAACTCTATACGCAATCTGCTATTTTGGTAATAGACGATGTCGCCACTTCTTTGGAACACATCGACTCGATTACTTTGGAAACGCAACAACTCTATAAAAGATTGGTCGGAGTGCAAAAAATACTCGATCACGCCACTTCGGTATTGACCTTGGCCACTGCCATTTTAAGTCTCGATGCAAAAGGAATTGCCGATTCGGTAAAAAAACTATTGTCTTCGGATGGCGAAATGTAATTACCTCCTCCTTAAATATTAATTTTCACCAATGCTGTTGTAGTCTAGCGGATTAGACCAAGATTTAAGCACACAGCCACACAACATAATCTTTACAGAAAGATAACTTCCAAAAAATCACGCAATTAAAAAATTTAACACTATATTTGCGCTTTAATTTTTAATATTTAATTTTCTATTATGAGTAAAGGAACAGTAAAATTCTTCAATGATTCCAAAGGATATGGTTTTATTACTGAAGATGGTTCAAGCGAAGATCACTTTGTACACATTTCTGGTTTGATCGATGAAATTCGTGAAGGTGACGTTGTAGAATTTGAACTACAACAAGGTAAAAAAGGATTAAACGCCGTAAATGTGAAGGTAGTTGACTAGGTACGCATAAACTTTTTTATAGTAAAACCCTGACTGTAAAGTCGGGGTTTTTTTTATACTTTTTTCAAATAAATGTAAGAAATAAGATACTTTTTCATAATTTTACCCAACTTTCAACGCAACCTTTAGATAAAAACACATCTACGAGTAAAACAATGACGTTTTCCCCACGTTAACCAATTGACTAACTATTATAGCCATGCTAACTTTTTTTGGAGTACTTCTAGTTCTACTTGTAATCAATTTAATTTTATTGGTCGTAAGTATACCCGCCAGCAAAAATCCCCGATAATTTATAAGGTCTTATCGATAAAAGGTAGGGTTTTTTATTTTTCGGTTGTTTTATTGCTAAATGGATTACCATCCATGAAACCACATAAAATTTTTTAATATGCTCCCTTTTTTTGGTGTTCTGTTAATTTTGGTCATCATCAACATTCTGCTCTTAATATTCAGTATCAAAACCTCGCGCTAGAGCGTTCGCCGATTTAAGCCGTTTCAATACTATTCTTACAAATATCTTACTCCAAAAACGCTAATAGATTGCTTTGTTTTCTAAAAACTTGGGCATAAAAAAACCGTTTTGATACATCAAAACGGTTGCTACTCTAAAGTTTTTCTATAGGGTTAACCCACATTCATTAATTCTACATCGAAAATCAAAGTTGCATCCGGAGGAATTACCCCTCCAGCTCCTGCACTTCCGTAAGCCAAGTCGGAAGGAATAACAAAACGTGCCTTATCACCCACTTCCAGAAGAGATATTCCCTCGTCCCAGCCTCGAATTACTTGTCCGACACCCAATTGAAAGTCAATGGGCTGATTCCGTTTATACGAAGAATCGAACACTTGTCCGCTCAATAAAGAGCCCTCATAATGTACGGATACCTTTTGCCCTTTTTCAGCTTTTACACCTGCACCTTTTTGAATGATTTTATAGCGAAGTCCGCTTTCGGTTTCATCAAACCCTGCGGCCACCTTATCAAGTTCAGCGGCTTGTTTCGCTTTTTCTGCAGCCAATCGTTCTTTTCCCGAATTCTTGAAGGTCTCGAAGGCTTTTTGAGCATCCCAATTCTCGGCCGTCTCTCCTACGCGTAAGATTTCAAGAGATTCAATCCGATCACCTTGAGCAATGGCATCAACTATTTCCTGACCCTTTTCTACATGTCCAAAAACACTGTGTTTATTGTCTAACCAAGGTGTCGGCACATGCGTGATAAAAAACTGACTTCCATTGGTCCCCGGTCCGGCATTGGCCATTGAAAGCACACCGGGTACATCATGTTTCAATTCAGGATGAAACTCATCATCGAATTTATAGCCGGCATCGCCCGTTCCTGTTCCTTGAGGACATCCTCCTTGGACCATAAAATCGGGTATAACCCTATGAAATTTCAAACCATCATAATATGGCTCCCCCTCTGATTTCGCCGTATTTTTTTGATTTCCTTCGGCAAGCGCCACAAAGTTACCTACCGTTCCCGGTGTTTTGTCGTGGGTTAATTTTACCAAGATTTCCCCCTTCGAGGTATTGAATTTTGCGTAGATTCCGTCTTGCATTTTACTCGTTTTTTGTGAGCTGCAAATATACAATTTTGTTCGGAGTTTTTAGCTTGCCCATTCGGAGTTCCAATAGCCACTGTAGTGCAATCGGATTGGCATCTCTTGAGACGTGGTCGATGATACTTTAATCCCGCATAAACCCATATAAGAAGGGAAAATTACTACCCCTTAATTTTTTTTGGAGGAACTATTCCGTATTTGTCAAAGAGGTATACCAAGCTTGCCATAGTCGCTGCGCCCAGTTCCAATTCACGTTTGTTTACATGTTCAAAAGTATCGTTCTCGGCATGGTGATGGTCGAAATAGCGCTGTGAATCTGGCCGAAGTCCGGCCAAGACAATAGCATCATTTTTCAACGGACCAATATCGGCCCCACTACCACCTTTAACAAACAAATGAATCATATAAGGCTCAAACAGTTTTTTCCAACTTTGCACCTGTTCAAAATTGGCGTCTGAACAATCAAAGGAAAAACCTCTTGGCGTAAATCCGCCAGCATCACTTTCTAAGGCAAATATATGTTTCTCCCCTTTTTCCTTAGCCAATTGGGCATATTTATTACCACCCCGAAGTCCGTTCTCCTCGTTCATAAACAAAACGACGCGCAAAGTGCGTTGTGGCTTGTATCCGGTCTTTTTTAATAGACGCAAGACATCCATACTCTGCACGCATCCTGCTCCATCGTCATGGGAACCGTCTCCAAGATCCCAAGAATCTAAATGCCCACCCACCATCATAATGTCCTCGGGGTATGTACTACCGCGTATCTCGCCGACTACATTGAAGGATTGAACATCTTCCAACTGTCGACAATTTTGTTTGAAATAAAATTTAGTATCCGGATTCAATTGGAGCGTGGCACTTAAAAAGTTGGCTCCATTTGTACTAATTGCGGCTGCGGGAATTCGTTGATTTACAGGAGTGTCCCCATAACTCATGGCGCCCGTATGTGGATAATCATCCAATCTAAGACTCATCGATCGGACTATAACCCCTACAGCACCATATTTAGCAGCTTCCTCTGCACCTGAATACCTTTGATCAACACAACCGGAGTACGCGGCATATGTATCTATCAAAGTCGGATCCATAGGCCTATTGTAGAAAACAATTTTTCCTGATATTTTAGAGTTGCCCAATGCCTTTAATTCTTCAACACCCTTTACTTCAATTACTTCGGCCTTCAATCCGCCCAAAGGTGTCGCAACAGAACCACCCAAAGCACAAATGGGAACATTGGTAGACATGCCGGGTACAGTTTCTAAATAAGCAAATTCGGGGGTTCCTCGCACCCATTTGGGAACCATAACGGGCTGTAACCAGACCCGGTCCAAACCCAATGAGTCTAATTGAGCCTTCGTATAATCGACTGCTTGTTGGGCCTGTAGCGAACCTGATAGCCTTCCTCCTATTTGATTTGACAAATAATTTAACCAATCATGCGCCTTACCTTCGGTCAAGGCAGTTTCGTAAAGGGCCTTGATCTGTTTTTGGTCTTCACTCTGTGCAAAACCCGACCAGCAGGTCAAAAGAAATAAAAGAAATAGCCTCTTGATCATAGTTCTTTGGTTTCCAATTGTTGTTTATAGGTCGCCAAATTAGCTTTTATTTTTTCATCGAGTTCAGGTTCGGCTATATCTTTGTATTTTTTTAACGCTTCTAAAAGAATAGAAGCCACAATGACCCTTGCTTCTTTTTTATTATCTGCAGGAATTACGAACCACGGGGCATGGGGTTTTGAAGTACGGTTTATGGCATCTTCATAGCAGTTTTGATAGTTATCCCATAATTTACGTTCTTTCAGGTCTCCTGGCGAGAATTTCCAGTTTTTCTCTTTTAAATTCAATCTTCTAAGCAGTCTTTGCCGTTGCTCTTCTTTGGAAAGGTGTAGAAAAAACTTAAAGATAATAGTTCCATTTTCCGCCAAATGCCGTTCAAAATTGTTGATTTGTTCGAACCGCTTCTCCCAAAACTTTTCATCAATATCGGCTACACTATGAATACCAGGTATATTCTCACCCATAATATATTCAGGATGTACGCGTGTCACCAAAACATTTTCATAATGGGTACGGTTAAACACACCGAACTTACCTTTAGCGGGCAAGGCGATATAATGGCGCCATAAATAATCATGCTTAAGTTCGAGCTTCGTTGGTACTTTAAAACTGTGTACAACTACCCCTCGTGCATTAAAGTCTTTAAAAACCTCACGAATAAGACTATCCTTACCCGCGGTATCCATTCCTTGAAGACAGATAAGCACACTGTACTTGCCGTGTGCATATAGTTTATCTTGAAAATTACCAAGTTTTTCTCGAATATCTTCCAGTTCCTTTTTAAGCTTTTTATCGGTTGCCTTCAAGGCTGCAGCTGTAGGATAATTGGACAACTCTGTTACTTTTTCGACCTTAAAAGACTTTAAATCTATGTTCTTCATAGGCTGAAGATAAAATTTTTTATCGTTGAAATACTTCAATGACAAAAAAAAAGAACCGTTTATCCTATCTAGTATTCGGTTTATCCAAATTTTTGGATTTCGCATGCGTTCCATCGAATAAATAAGGGACAAGACCAATGAATACATACCTTTGTAAGGTAAATCGTCCCAGATTTTACCTATTAAAATACGGAGCTATGAAGAAACTATTTTTTACGTTTTTCCCGTTGGTCGTAGTTATGGTCATATTCTCTTCTTTCAGACCAAGTACTTCATGTGCCTATGTAGGTTCGAATATGGGGTTTGTAAAAGATCAGACAAAAAAAGCTATTGCTAAAGAAGACATTAATCAAGCTCGATTTTATACCTATAAGGCATTAAAAGCCATTGAGAATTCTAAAAAGCAATTGGACAACTGTGGTTGTATATCTGCCACAAAAGAAATCGAAGAAAGCCTGGAAAACCTTATCATGGCCGCTAAAGCCAATACCTTAGACAGTACTCGTATGCTTTTAAACAAAGCACTACAAAATACAAAGGGCAGCTTAGAAGAACTTAAAAAGCATAGCCAACATGAAGGGGAATATGATAATGATATACTTTCAATGAATATAATACGTGACGAAAAGGAGAGTGATAATCTCTCGGGCTCGTTAGACCCTCGTTCATTTCAAGAAAGAATAGACCTTTCGCTTAAGAAATACCAAGAATCTATAAATAATGTTATCGAAACCGTCGATTGCAAAAAGGCACGAGCCTTTGCACAGCGTATATATGACAACTGCGAGCAAGAATTGCTCAAGGGAGATCTTTCGGAAGAGAAAAAATACTATAATCTAAAAACTAAGGAAATTACCAAAAATGCTTTAAAACAGTTAAAAGATTGTAAGGAATAATCTATTGGAAATAAAAATCCATTACTCAATTGTCTTTTGAAACTGCAAGTGTTATTTACTGGCAAATAATTTGACATCTTCTTCACTTACCTCGTTGCCACCCAAAATAATCAGGCGCTCTACCACATTTCTTAATTCCCGTATATTTCCTGTCCAATTATACCCTTTTAAAAGTGCAATTGCCTTGTCGGAGAATGTTTTGGAAGGCATGCCCTGTTCTGAAACAATTTTTTTCACAAAATGGGCTATTAACAACGGAATATCGTCACGGCGGTCGTTCAATGCCGGAACACGTATCAAAATAACCGCCAACCTGTGATAAAGATCTTCACGAAATCGGCCTTCATCTATTTCCTTTTTTAGATCCTTATTGGTCGCAGCTATCACTCTAACATCTACCTTTATATCTTTATCGGAACCGACCCTGGAAATCTTGTTTTCCTGAAGGGCCCGAAGTACCTTAGCCTGGGCAGAAAGACTCATATCGCCTATCTCATCTAGAAAAATAGTGCCTTTATTTGCTGTTTCGAACTTTCCGGCCCGATCCTTTACCGCGGAAGTAAAGGCTCCTTTTACATGTCCGAACAACTCGCTCTCAATAAGTTCTGAAGGTATCGCCGCGCAGTTGACCTCTATAAACGGTCCGCCGCTACGCTGACTTTTTTCATGAAGCCAGTGTGCCACCAATTCTTTTCCTGTACCATTCGATCCGGTAATTAACACTCTCGCATCAGTGGGTGCTACTTTTTCTATCATTTCTTTGATGACCGTAATCTCAAGGCTGTCACCGACCATCTCATAATTTTTGCTGACCTTTTTCTTTAAAATCTTGTTCTCCACCACAAGTTCTTTGCGGTCAAGGGCATTGCGCACCGTTGTCAAAAGTCGATTGAGATCAGGTGGTTTTGAAATGTAGTCAAAGGCCCCAATCCGCATCGTATTTACGGCGGTATCAAGATCCCCGTGGCCCGATATCATTATAAACGGAATCTCGGGTTTTATTTTTCGTGCCGCTTCCAGCACTTCGACACCATCCATTTTGGGCATTTTAATATCGCAGAGCACAAGATCAAAATCATTGTTCTTAATAGTTTCCAACCCCTTTAGTCCGTCTTCCGCCTCTTCTACCGAATAAACCTCGTTCTCTTCCGAAAGAATCTTTACCAAGACTCTTCTAATGGCGGCTTCATCTTCAATTACCAAAATTTTTGACATAATTCTAATTTAAAGTCCTATTCTAAACCCAGTTCTAAAATAAAAGCCAGGGTCATCGTTCAATGTAAAAATATCATTTCTATCGGTATCCCTTAACACGCCTTCTTGAAATAGCGTATGTCCCATAAAGGCATATATCGACATTACTTTGGTAAAGTTATAGGAATACCCTAAAGTAACCAACGCGGCAGAAGAAGATATCGACGATGCAAAACCAGCATCAGGTAAGGTATAATTGTTCTGCAGATTCACATAATATCCGTCTAAAATAAACTCTGCCTGAATAATGTGCTTCTCTTTGAAATGGTATTTCATACCTGTTTTTGGTGCGCCAACTACATAAGTCCAATTTGGATGGAATCGTTTTTCAAAATAAACGACCGGTAAAGGAATGCGCAAGGCGACTGTCGAATTATAGGCCAGGCCAAGCACCAATCGCGTTGGCTTTTCAATATCTTGCCTGTCTCGAAAGGCGCCAATGGTAGCATTTACCGATACATCACCATTTTCTAACCTATTTGTCAATGTCGATGATAAGCGTGGTGTTATGACACCAATAAACCGCCAGTCTTTACTATATTTCAATACATAAGCGACATTAAAATCCACAATATAAAAATGGTTCGGACTCCCCGCGCCAAGTGTAATATCACTATGTTGAAGGTCATAGGCCAAACGGTTGTATTCGCCACCGATAACAATGGCGTTCGAATCTTTGACCTTTATGGGCATGTTTGCCACTAATTTTATCCGCGATAGCTCGACACCCGAATCATTTCTCGGCATCAGCATATACTCCAATCTAAATACGTCGGGGGTCTGAGCGATGCAAAAGACACCAGTAAGGAGTAACAACAAAAAATACGTGAAACTCAATCGTCTCCTAATCCCCATTCCTTTTTTGAGTTTTCGACCCTGCTATGTTGAAAAGGGCTATGCTGATAGACATGCACATCTCTTTGAGGGAACGGTATGCTAATGTTATGATCTCTGAACTCCGCATCAATTTTGTACCTCATTGCACTTTTGATGCCAGGGCTTCCAAAGCTATTCTTAATGAAAAAATTAAGCGAAAACATAAGTGCCGAATCACCAAAATCGTCAAATTGAACGAAGGGCTTCGGGCTTTTAAGTACATCACTATGACCGTCGGCAACATCTTCAAGTATTCGGGTAACTTTAGTGACATCGCTACCATACGCCACACCGATTTTCAGAGACTCTCTTGTGATATTATGGTTTTGGGTATGGTTATAAATACTGTCTGTCAAAAATACGTGATTCGGTATGATAATCACTTTATCATCACGCGTCAATGCCCTAGTAGTTCGTAAACGAATTTCGAATACCCGGCTCACTTTGCTATCGACTTCAATTACATCGCCAACATGTAGCGATTGGTCTAAAATTATGAGGATACCCGAAATAATATCTTGAAAGAGGTACTGCAAGGCAAAACCTAAGCCGACGAATAAGGCCGCAGATGCAGTTAATAGTACCGTGAGATTAACACCAGAAGCATGAAGTACTGTAATAATAATGAGTATGTAGAGCAGGTACTTAAGGAAATTGAAAATACTGACGAACTTATTTTTATCCGCTTCAGGTAATTTTGCCGTAACAAATCTATGGATCAACTTGAGCAGGTACGTTACCACAACAAGTACAATTATTATGGTCAGCAAAGTACCGATAGTAATATCAATATTATCGGTATCAATAATTCTGCGGGAAAGGAACCCGTTTACAGCAGAAAGTATTTCCTTAAAATATTCCATATCAATATTTCAACCACCTGAGCAGTTCTTTATAAGTTGGTTTTTTACCATACATTAGAATACCCACCCTGTAGATTTTGGCTGCTAACCAAACGATACCAATAAAAGTACCTATCAACAGAAGTATAGAAGTTACCACTTGCCAAATGGGAACGCCTCCTTCCCCAATACCTCCTGGCAAACGCATAAGCATTACAATAGGTGAAGTCAACGGAAAAAGCGAAAAACCTACCGCAATTGGCCCATGTGGATTGCTAAAAACAGAAAAGAATCCCACATAAATGGCCAACATCAACGGCAGAATTATAGGAAAAATAAATTGTTGGGTATCCGTTTCATTGTCAACGGCAGCTCCAATGGCCGCATATATTGAACTGTAAATCAAATAACCAAGAACGAAATATACTATAAAAAAACCAATCAGCATAGCCCAAGGAATCTGAAACAACTCTTGTGCATATAATTGCATAGTTTGATCTGAAGTAGGAACAGGAGGTGCCATACCAACGACCATGTTCGCCGTATTTGGGGCATTGTTCAATTCAGATGGATCAATATCGAAAATCGAAAAGGCCAACAACAACAGTAACAATCCGGAAATGATCCAAATTACAAACTGGGTAATGCCCGCCAAGGAAGTGCCTATAATTTTGCCCAGCATCAATTGAAAAGGCTTTACCGAAGAAATGATCACTTCAATAATCCTACTCGTTTTTTCTTCGATGACGCTACGCATTACAAAGCCACCGTAAATGATAATAAACATCATTATCAAGTAACCGAAACCACCGCCAATAAATGCCTTTATCTCATTGATACCCTTTAAGTTTTTTTGCCCTGCAAAGGTCGCGGTCTTAAGTTCAAAACTGTTATCCATAGAGGCGAAATCTTCTGCCGAAACCCCAAGTTCTTGAAGTCTTCCCTTCCGCAACCTTTCTTGAAATATAATTTCTATTCTATCCAATACCGAAGTGCTCGGCACTTCTTTGGTATAGAAAAAGGACTTATTGGTCACCATTCCCAAGTCATGCCCATCTGGAATATGAAGCAATCCGTAGAAACCCATACGCTCAGTTGAATCTTTGGCGGCCTGCAAAGAAATATCGTCGAAACGAACAAACGATACGGCATCGGTCGGGTTAAAATCGGTTGAAAAGTAATCACTTTCATTAAGCAGCCCGATTATCCTTTTTTCATTGTCGTTAATTTTTGTCAGATAGGCTATAAGCACTACCATACCCACCATTAAAATAGGACTTAGGAAAGTCATGACAACAAAGGACTTATTTCTGACTTTTGCCAAATATTCCCTTTTAATTATCAACGATAGCTTATTCATGGATACCCTTATTTTTAACCGTTTGAATAAATATCTCGTTAGCCGAAGGTATGGTTTCCAAGTACAAATTGACATTTGCCCTATTCGATAAATAAGACAACATTTCACCAGAATCATTAGAGGGCAATTGAACCGTAAAGTCTAACTGTCTTTCATTCAAATCATACGCAGACGAACCAATATCGAATTTTTCCATAAGTTCCTTTAAAAGTTCGTCACCATTATCAACTTCTAAACCAACTTTAAAGATATTTCTTTTATAGGCTTTTTTTATGTCGGATAACTTCCCGTCCAATATTTTTTCAGATTCATGCAACAAGGCAATGTACTCGCATAATTCTTCGACGGATTCCATTCGATGCGTGGAGAATATAATGGAAGTACCGTTTTCTTTAAGCTTAAGAATTTCATCCTTTATGATGTTGGCGTTGATAGGGTCAAAACCACTAAAAGGCTCGTCAAAAATAAGAAGTTTAGGCTCGTGAAGAACAGTAACTATAAATTGAATTTTTTGGGCCATGCCCTTTGAAAGTTCCTGTATTTTTTTATTCCACCAATCACCGATTTCCAGGCGTTCAAACCAAAATTTCAGCCTTTTCTTTGCTTCGGCCCTACTCAAGCCTTTTAATTGGGCCAAGTACAAAGCTTGCTCACCGACCTTCATACTTTTATACAACCCTCTTTCTTCGGGCAAATACCCGATCATAGCAATGTGCCTCGGCTTTAGCAATTCTCCATCGAAAAAAACCTTGCCAC
The DNA here is from genome assembly GCA_965368185.1 of uncultured Kriegella sp. GTDB lineage: Bacteria > Bacteroidota > Bacteroidia > Flavobacteriales > Flavobacteriaceae > Kriegella. The sequence goes on along the minus strand of CBDULZ010000016.1, from coordinate 31,216 downwards.
TGTCGGGAAAGGTTATCTGATTGATTATTCGTATGAGAGTCGTTTTGCCAGCCCCATTGGGACCTAAAAGTCCGTAAATACTATTTTTGGGGATTTCTAAGGAAACCTTGTCGAGAGCGATATGCTTGCCAAATTGTTTGGTAACCTCTTCCGTAACCAAAATGTTGTTCATGTAAGCAATTTTGCCAAAGATATATAAATGCTTTAAAAAGGCTTTCGCTTTTCGAATATATGTTGTACGTAAACCTATGTTAAAACTAAAGGGTCTAAACCTTTTGATGTTCAAAATAGTTCTAACCCATCAAATGGAATTCCTTTTTGTAACGGACTCATTAAAGTACCGAAAAATCAATAGTAGCGACACTCGGAAAGTGTACATATGGACATGTAAACAAGTCTAAAATGTTTCTGCAAACCTCACCCGATCGATTTAATTTTCGGTGTAGTTATTGAACCAGAAATTGCCATAAAAACAAAACCCACCCTTAAAAATTTAAGGATGGGAAAAAAATTGCTATGAAAAAGAAAATTAATATTGGTTTCCCAATATTAAACCAAATATACGTTTTTTATTTAAAATCAAAATTAATATTCCCTAAGTGAACATATCCTTCACTTTCTCGAAGAAAGATTTGTCAGATTTCTCGGGTTTAGGTTCAAAATTCTCATTCCCGTTCATACGCTCAAAGAACTCTTTTTGCTCTTTGTTTAGTTCTTTGGGTGTCCACACATTTACATGTACTAACAAATCACCGCTTCCATAGCCGTTGATGCTAGAAATGCCTTTTCCGCGCAAACGTAAAATTTTGCCCGATTGAATACCCGGCTCTAATTTTATTCTGACTTTGCCTCCGACAGCATCGATTTCTCTCGAGGTGCCTAAGACTGCTTCAGAAATGCTGACGTACAAGTCGTAATGCAAGTTGTCTCCTTCTCTTTTCAGGGTATCGTGATCCTTGGTTTCGATAGCCACCAATAAATCACCCGGAATTCCATTACCCGGTGCTTCATTACCTTTTCCTGGCACCTTGAGTTGCATACCCTCTTCTACACCGGCCGGTATTTTAATTGATACTGTTTCTTCTTCGATACGCAGACCTTGGCCATCAGCATCACTGGGCCGTTTATCCAAAATCTCTCCGCTACCTCCACAGGCACTGCAGGTTGTGGCCGTTTGCATGCGACCCAAAATTGTATTGGTAATCTTGGTCACTTGGCCCCTACCGCCACAAGTGCCACAGGTTTTATAGCTAACACCATCTGCTTGGACCTTTCTGCGAACCTTTACTTTCTTTTCAATACCATTGGCTACTTCTTCCAAAGTAAGTTTTACGCGAATTCTGAGATTGCTACCTTTAACCCTACGCTGACCACCGCCACCGAAACCTCCAAAGCCACTAAATCCGCCGCCGCTGCCAAAAGCACTGCCAAAAATATCACCGAACTGGCTGAAAATATCATCCATGTTCATACCGCCACCGCCAAAACCACCAGCTCCTTCAAAGGCAGCATGGCCGAACTGGTCATATCGAGCCTTTTTGTCGGCATTGCTCAAAACCTCATAGGCCTCAGCAGATTTTTTGAACATTTCTTCCGCCTTGGCGTCTCCCGGATTCTTATCAGGGTGGTGCTCTAATGCCTTTTTTCTGTAAGCCTTTTTAATTTCGGCCGCAGTGGCATTTTTGCTTATGCCCAGTATCTCATAATAATCTTCCTTCATCCTGCTATTTTAGTTTCCGACGACCACTTTCGGGTGACGAATGATTCTGTCGCCCAACTTAAAGCCCTTCTCAACGACGTCAATTATCTTTCCTTTCAGCTTTTTATTAGGTGCGGGTATTTGTGTAATCGCATCATGAACTTCTGCATCAAAGGCATCGCCTTGCTCCACTTCCACTTCTTCCAGACCTTTTGATTTCAACGTTTCCCTGAATTTCACCCTAATAAGTTCAACACCCTTGAACATTTCTTTATCCTCCGACTTCGCAAGCTCTTTAAGGGCACGATCAAAGTCGTCTAAAACAGGTAATAAGCTTACGATAACCTCTTGCCCTGCGGTTTTAAAAAGATCAATCCGCTCTTTCGAAGTGCGTCTTTTGTAGTTCTCGAATTCTGCAAAAAGCCTTAAAAATTTATCTTTCTCTTTTCCGAGCTCCTCGCGAAGTTGTTCCTCTTCAGATAATTCTTCTTGCTCATCAATTTGATTTTCAGTATTCCCCGAAGATTTCTCCTCGATAACTTCCTTTTCGGAAAATACTTCCTCTATATCTTCTGCTTTGCTTTCTTTGCTCATTTAATACAAGTTTAAATACACGATTTTCAGACGGCAAAAGTACTGCCAATTCTTCAAAAATGTCATAATGTCACCAAACTTTAAAAAAAAATCCGCCAATGGCGGATATGAAAACTAAAATTGGTCTCAAAATACCTAATTACTACACGTATTCTTTAATGTCTAATGAATTGGACAGTTCTTTGTCGGTTTCCGATCGGTAAATTTCCTCTAGGGCGCGACAAATGTTCTGGTATTCAAAAACGAAACCTTCTTCTTCAATCTTTTTGCTACTTACACGTTGGCTTGCAAGAAGGAGATAAGACATTTTACCGAGAACTATTCTTAAAACGAATTTTGGTATATTCGGCAAAATAAGGGGTTTATCCAATACTTTTGCAATTTCTTTCATCAATTTGGCATTGGAAACAGGATTAGGCCCAACCCCATTATACACACCACCGAGCTCGTTTTCAACTACGAATAAAAAAATTCGTGCCAAATCGGATAAATGGATCCATGACTGCCATTGCTCACCATTGCCAATCGCGGCCCCTACATAGTGCTTTATCGGTTTCGCCATTTGGGGCAACGCACCACCTTTTAAAGACATTACCAAACCTATACGTATTTTCGAAGTTTTCAGGTCATATTTATTAAAGGCATCCACCTCTTTCTCCCAAGCTTGAACAACCTCACCTAAAAAACTATCATCGACCCTCTTTTCATTTTCAACATAATAGCTATCAAATGAGTGGGGGTAAACACCCACCGCCGATGCCGACACTAAAGAAACAATTCGACGGTTATCAATTTTTCCGAGACCCTCTCGTAACGTGCGTAGCGTATTGACCCTACTTTTAATTATTTTCTTGCGGTTTCGTGGTGTCCACCTCTTTGAAATGGTCGAACCGGCCAAATTGATAATGGCGGCAACCCCTTTAAAGCATTCCAAATCGATTTCACCCTTCTCAGGCTTCCAAAGAAATCCCTGATAATTATCTTTCGAGACCACTTTTTTGGAACGGGTAGTCAAATAATTCACGTCGATATTACGCTCGTGACATAGACGCACTATTTCACTACCTACTAATCCCGTTGCTCCTGTAATCAATACTCTCATACATCAAAAATAGGTGTTTTAGCAACGGAACCCTTTAGGTTTAATTTCGATTTAACAGTGTTCTTTAAACTTGTGTTAATTTACAAGTGGATCATGGTAAATATTTAACTTTTAGTGATAATACTGCCCTACTTTTTGGCTCGAAGCATTTCCCGCTTCCCGGGTGGACCAGGCAATCTTTCAACCGTAAAACCAACAGTTTGCATAGCGCGACGCACGCTACCTTTTGCCGCATAGGTTACTAAAATACCATTTTTTTTCAGGGCGCTATACATCCTGATAAAAATAGCCTCGGTCCATAGTTCTGGTTGCACCCTCGCCCCAAAGGCATCAAAATAAATTAAATCAAATTCATTCTCAGCAGTAATATCCTTAAAATCCTTTTTCTCTTTGCGCAACATGAAGTCATCGCTAATAGCTACCTCATCTTCCCAACTAGAGGCATGCATTTTTAGAAAAATGTCATTAAAGTCCTTGACATCCAATTGAGAGCTATAATTCAGTGCCTTCATTTCGTTCTGAGCAATAGGATAAAGCTCTACCCCTGTGTATCGAATTTTCAAAGCTGTTTTCCTAGCCTCCAAAAAAGTAATGAACGCATTGAGTCCCGTACCAAAACCTATTTCCAAAATCGATACATCCTGATTTGTAAAAAGTGAAAGTCCGTGTTTGATAAACACGTGGTAAGCTTCTTGTACGGCCCCATGTTTAGAATGGTATTGCTCGTTCCAGTCCCTAATATGAATGGTCTTCGAACCATCTCCGGTCGTTATAATATCTCTTTCCACCTTACTTTTTTAAAAGTACGCCACTGGCTTCAAAACCGTACACTTTTTTGGGTTCGGTAATTTTGGCGATTTCTGCATCTGACTTTCCACCATCCTTGGCATAATGTTTCTGGTCCGCTACGGTCATTTCCTCCACAAAGGCCAATCCATTAACTATAGCAGTTTTCCCAGCGCTATCCTTTGGCATAAAAAATCCATAATCTTTGAAACGCACCATCGTTGTCGAACCATTTTTCAGCTGAAGTCGCATCCAACAACCTTTTGCCTGACAAACATCGATTATTTGGCCTGAAAATTTGATGGCCACCGTATCATTTATAGCCATAGCCTCATATTTTCCGGACATTATGGCGTTTGAAATATACCCATCGGCCTTCATTTTTTCACCAAAAGATAAAAAATCATCAGTTGTTTGAGAAGCACCAGTTAGTGCTTTCTTTGTTTCTTGTGCTTGGCAAGAGAAAAAAAGTACCAAAACCACCAGGAAAATATTAAAATCTCTCATATAGCGTGAAATTTATACAACTACTACAAAACTGGTCAATTTTGGACGAAAAAAGAAGAACTAGTGGTCATAATTAATTAATTTTAATCTTTTAAATTTAATTATAATGGATACTACCACATTAAAAGTTCATGTTGAGCAAGCCAAGACATCGAAAATCGGCCAAGTTGATTTTGACAACCTATCTTTCGGAAACGTATTTACAGATCATATGTTGGTCTGTGATTATCGAAATGGTGTGTGGGAGTTGCCCAAAGTAGTACCTTATCAGCCCATCAGTTTAGAACCCTCTGCGAAGATCTTTCATTATGGCCAGTCTATTTTCGAAGGAATGAAGGCCTATAAAGATGTTGATGGTGCCATTTGGTTGTTCAGACCTTTGGAAAATCAAAAAAGATTGAATATTTCGGCGCGCCGAATGGCCATACCCGAATTGCCGGAAGAGTATTTCATGGAAGGCTTGAAAACCTTGTTGCGAATAGACGAGCAATGGATTCCGACTTCTGAGGGAAGTTCACTTTACATCAGGCCATTTATATTAGCTTCCGGGACAGGCTTTCATGCATCACCGGCCGATGAATTCAAATTCATTATTGCCTGTGCCCCTTCTGGATCTTATTTTTCAGGAAAAGTGAAAGTCTTAATCGAAGAGAAATACTCACGGTCCGCTAATGGCGGTGTGGGCTTTGCAAAAGCGGGAGGTAATTATGCAGGGCAATTCTATCCTACGCAATTGGCCAAGGAGAAAGGATACCAACAAGTTATTTGGACAGACGATAATAAGCATGAGTATATCGAGGAAGCAGGTGCCATGAATATTTTTATACGCATAAACGACACTTTGATTACAGGACCCACCAGTGACCGTATATTGGACGGCATAACCCGCAAGAGCATATTGGAAATTGCAAAAGACGAGGGGATATCGGTAGAGGTACGAAAAATCACGGTCAGTGAAGTGGTTGAAGCCGCAAAGAATGGAACATTGAAAGAAATGTTCGGAGCAGGTACAGCCGCTGTAGTCTCGCCTATTGCCAGTTTTGGATTTAGAGATACCGATTACGACCTTCCTGAACTATCAAATACCTATGCCGACAGATTGAAAAAACGGATTACCGAAATTCAATATAACAAGGCAGAAGATAAATTTGGATGGCGTTACAAAGTAATCGTTTGAATTAAAAGGACTATTCCACTTCTTACCTGTTCCTCTATCAAGCTATTTGAAAATAAGACAGCACCCAATTGGGTGCTGTCTTATTTTAAGAAGATTTTTTTGAATCTATTTGTCTAAAATACTTTGAATGTCAGGCTTAAAGTAATCGGGACCCTTTAGTACTTTTCCGTCCTCTCGATAAATGGGTTTGCCATCAGCACCCAATTTACTCATATTACTACGCTGTATTTCCTCGAAGACCTCCTCAATTTTGTGTTGCATACCGTGTTCCAATATGGTTCCACAAAGAATGTAAAGCATATCACCAAGAGCATCTGCTACTTCGACCAAGTCATTATTGCTAGCAGCTTCGAAATACTCTTTATTCTCCTCATCCATCAAGTTAAACCTTAACAAATTCTTATCAACACCTAAACTGGCTTTCGTTTCGTTCGATACCCCCAATCCGAATGATTTATGAAAAATCTCAACAGCTGCAATCTTTTGCTTCATCTTTTATGCTTTTAGTTTAGCTTTGCGCAAAAGTAAACAATATGTTCAGTAAGGGACAAATGATTTTTGCCACGCTTTTCGTAATCGTCTTCGCGGCGGCCATTTTTATTACATACCGAAAAGATAAAAAGCTACATGCAAAAAACTATAAAGGAGCTGTTTGGGTCGCCGTCGCCTTCCTAATTTTCATAGCTGTCCTCTTCTGTATAAAGTATATTCTCAAATAGGAAAAAGCGGGAACAAGATTTGGTCTTCAGGGAAAGTAGAAATAGGAAACCCGGAGGAGGCATACCCCGCCAAGTGGCATTGGTTTTTACGTTGAAATCAAAACTTGGCACCGCTATTTGCCATTTTAACAACAGAAACTGAGTATTTCACAACAATTTCCCAGATTTTTTTAAAATAAATATAAAATCCTCATAGATTTACACTTATATTTGCAGTAAATCTAAATAAATGGTTATTTTTTTAAGTATCTTGTTTTTCTTGGTTGTAGTCAACAGTGTGGTATTTATATTAAGCCACAATCAAATGCAAGGTGTCGACCAGACGGATAGCGAAAATCTGAATACAAGGTTGTCAGAAATATATAGAAAGCGCTTTACCTCCTCTAAGCAGAAAAAGTGATTTTATTTTTCTCCTCACTTATAAATTTATTCAAGCACTGAGGCCGAATGATTGAAACTATTTAAATCTTTTTCAGTCAAAAAGAAGCCTTTTAAGTTAAATACTTCACTTTCTTTCCATTACTATTAATCTAATATCTCTCAAAAATTATCAATTTTCACAATTGAGTGTGAATTTCTTCTTAATCTTTTAATAATCCTTTTCTGTACTGAACATTCTATTAAAAAATAGCAAAAAAATTGATTTTACCGTAAAAATTCGATTATTGACAACATTAAATCGATTTTCAACGTATAACATAACAAATAACATAATTTTGCGTTAATCATTTAAAGGGGCAACAAAATGACAACTTTTTTTACTATACTTTTTATATTAATTGGTATAAATGCCATAATGATGGTTTTCAGTCTTAGGGGAACAAACCAAGCGACCAAGAAAACAGCTACTAACATCTCAGCGGCATCCGAATCAAAAATCTACCCACTTGATTTAGTTTCTTCCGAATACAAGAAAGCCGTATAGTTTTATACCTTTAAGGTGTGAAACAATTATTACTCGTTTTTCTTGGTGGGGGTTTTGGAAGCCTTTTGAGATATGCAATCTCCAAAACACTCAATCCATATTACCAACATTTTTTTTTAGGCACATTTTTAGTGAATATAATAGGATGCCTATTGATAGGTATCATTATTGGACTTTCGTTAAGAGGTAATTTCATTAACCAAAACCAAACCTTATTACTATCTACCGGTTTCTGTGGTGGATTTACCACCTTTTCTACATTTGCCTTCGAGAAGCATTCGTTATTGACTGCTGGCGAGCTATTCCATTTCTCCGTGTACGTGCTATCTAGCATCGTTGTCGGCATAGTTGCGGTCGCTTTGGGCCTTTGGCTTTCAAAAGTGCTATAACAACACATTCAACCCTTTTTTTCAATAATCCAAGGGTGCAATTGCGGAATTATCAACAATTCCGTAAAAACCTGATGGGTATTCTTACATTTTAAAGCTTCCAAAGTAGATATTTGATAAGCCAATCAGCAATTAATCAATTTTTTTCATTTAAAATGGTATACCCATAAAAAAATAGGGTGTAATTTGAAATAAGAATAAAAATATTGGATGTACCCCCTCATTTTTTAGGGGCTATGTTGTTTTAATTTATATTTGCCCCGTAAATAACAAACAATTATGAAGCAAATCGAAGCAATTATCAGAAAATCCAAATTTGACGATGTCAAAGAGGCATTGCATCAAATTGAGGTGAACTTCTTCAGTTACTGGGACGTAACAGGGGTAGGAAATGAAAAACAAGGCCATGTCTATAGAGGTATTTCCTATAGTACTACAGATATACAAAGACGATATCTCTCCATTGTAGTTTCCGACGAGTTTGTAGACAAAACTGTAAACGCCATATTAGAGTCGGCTTATACCGGCAATGTAGGAGATGGCAAAATATTCGTTTCCGACGTACGGGAAGCCTACCGAATCAGGACCAAAGAAAGTGGTCATTCTGGAATAAACTAATAAAAAACTAACAAAACTTTAATAATATGGATGCAGGATTATTTACCGCAAATAATGTTTGGATGATGGTGTGCACGGCCTTGGTTTTCTTTATGCATACGGGCTTTGCTTTTCTCGAAATCGGATTGACCAGACAAAAAAATACTATCAACATACTTTTTAAGAATGTTTTTATCATATGTGTTGGCATATTACTTTATTACATCGGAGGCTTTAATTTAATGTACCCTGGTGATTTTAATGGTTTTCTTGGTTTTGGAGGCTTCGGTCTTCCAATTGATGAGACCGGCTTAACGCCCGAATATGCCGATGGGGGTTATACCTATTGGACCGACTTCCTCTTTCAAGCAATGTTCGCCGCTACTGCAGCCACCATTGTGTCAGGTGCTGTCGCAGAAAGAATCAAATTAGGAGCCTTTATGATATTTGTACTTGTATATGTCGGCTTGGTCTACCCCATCGTAGGATCTTGGCAATGGGGTGGAGGTTTCCTTTCTACTATCGGTGGCGAGAACGGTGGATTTCATGACTTTGCCGGTTCTACATTAGTACACTCCGTAGGGGGTTGGGGCGCTTTAGTAGCCATTTATCTACTTGGTGCACGTATAGGCAAATTTGGAACCGACGGAAAAGCGAAAGCGATTCCAGGTCACAATATTCCTTTGGCAGCGGCCGGTGTATTGATACTATGGTTGGGCTGGTTCGGGTTTAATGGCGGCTCTGTACTTTCAGCTGATCCTGGATTAACATCATTGGTGCTTGTAACCACATCGTTGGCAGCAGCAGCAGGTGGCGTATCAGCATTCGTTGTTTCCACTTTGAGATACAAAAATTTTGATTTGACCATGTTTCTAAACGGAATTTTAGGTGGCCTTGTAGGTATAACAGCGGGTGCCGATCTTATGTCTCCATTGGAAGCTATCGCTATCGGTGTTATTGCAGGAGCGATAATCGTCTTCGGTGTAGCGCTGATCGACAAAATGAAATTAGACGACCCAGTTGGTGCTGTAACCGTACACCTTATCTGCGGAATATGGGGAACATTGGCAGTAGGTATCTTTGGCGATAAGGCCGGTGTAGACCAAATTCTTTATCAATTGGCAGGTATAGCCGCAGCCGGCGTTTTCTGTTTAATTACAGCATTCATTATAATATACGCCTTAAAAGCAACTATGGGCATCAGGGTTTCCAAAGAAGAAGAATTGGAAGGCCTCGATATTCACGAACATGGCATGGACTCATATGCCGATTTCAGAATGAACGACAAATAATAAATAAAACGGAGCGTTTGGCAGAACGCTCCGTTACATAACCACTTTTTTCGATAAATCTATCACGATTTCAAACAAACTACTATAACATCCTTTTTGATTAAGGATATCTAAATCATTGAAATATGAAAGCGATTACAAATACAAAGTACATAAAAAATTTAGGATTTCTAGCAATACTTCTTTTAGGTACGATGACCTTTGCCCAAGACGAGGAAAGCGAAGAGGCTAAAAAATTCTCTCTGAGCGGTTCGATCGATGCCTATTACAGAGCAAACCTCAATGCGAACAATAGCTTTGATGAAGCCGAAGGTGCACCTTACGCCGCCCCCGGATCATCATTTGCAAATTTACCTGGTTTTGCTTTGGGTATGGCCAATTTAGTTGCTTCCTATGAAGGGGAAAAAGCCGGTTTCGTAGCTGACTTAGTTTTCGGACCAAGAGGTACCGATGCTATTTTTGCATCTCCTATTTACTCGGCGACAGGTAACATCGTGAATCAATTGTATGCCTATTGGAATGTAAGTGACGCCGTCACTTTGACCGTTGGTAACTTCAACACCTTTTTAGGTTACGAGGTTATTTCTCCAGTCGCCAATTTCAACTACAGCACCTCGTATTTATTCTCATACGGTCCGTTCTCTCATACAGGTATCAAAGCAGATTTCGCATTATCGGATGATTTTAGCTTAATGTTGGCCTTTATGAACCAAACTGATGTAACGGAGTTGAATATTACAGGAAAATATGCTTACGGCGTACAACTTGGCTATAGCGGACAATATTTGAATCTACTTATCGATAACGGTTCATATGAAGTAGATTATACTGGAGGTTTTGATTTATCGGATGATTTCTTTTTGGGTATCAATGCCGCTTATTTTGACGGAGCCGATGACACAGGTTTTGCAGGTGCCGCACTTTACCCGCAATTAAAAACCTCGGAAACTTTCACATTAGGACTTAGAGGTGAGTATTTTGTTGAAACAGGTGCTTTTGGTGCCATCGGAACAAGTGTTGAAGACTCCAGTGTCTTTGCCGTAACACTAACCGGAAGTGCTACCATCGGAAATTTAATGATAAAGCCTGAACTACGCTTAGATAGCGCATCTGATGACTCTGCCTTATTTTTGGATAGTGATTTAAACCCTCAAAAGAGTCTGTCATCTTTTGTACTGGCAGCCGTTTACTCTTTTTAACACAACGATTGATTGTTAGTTGAATATATTAAGTTTAAGTTGCAAAACCCTGGCATAGCATATGTCAGGGTTTTTGCTTGAAGGCTTTTACCCCGGCCAAAACCTCTGTATCCAAAGCATTTACACCAGGTACTATCGGACAAGAGTATTTTTTATTGTAAGCGCAATATGGGTTGTACGCCCTGTTGAAATCTATTTCAATGGTGTTTCCCGACGGTATTGACAAATCAATATACCTGCCACCTGTATAGGTCTCCTCGCCATTAGTTTGATCCGTAAACGGTAAGAAAAGATATGTCTTATACCTTTCTTGCAACATTAATTCTTTATTTTGATAAATTTCAAGTTGATGCCGTTTTCCATTTAAATCAAAATGTGCAATACCGTAAACCACTTCTTCTGATTTTTCGCCAGTCGTTGTCGGCATCAAAAATGGCAATGCTTCAGGAGTTCTTTCAAATTTAGCCTTTACAACGTAATTGGTGTCAGGCGCAAAAAAATCCAATCCATCAAAATTCTTTCGATAACGATCTGGCAAGGGAGAGGCTTCCGGATCTTTGAATTTTTCATTAAGTTCTTTTTGAAATTCAAAAATCTCCTGAACGGCATCGTTCTGACCGACAACAGCGCTCTTTTCTTTCAAGTCATGGTATTTCTTATCTTGTCGACATGAAAGAAAAAATAATAAAAGAATAGGGATTACGAAATATTTCAAACCTTATTTTTTTCGATGTAGTTAATTAGATTATTTGAAATCTGTATTCTCAAGAGAGGCCTTATTAATAGTGTGCTCTAGGATACCAACCAATCTATCGCTCTTCGAGAATATCGTATCGTGCCGATTTAAGATATTTTTCCACAATGGCATTGAATTCGGGGGTTATGCGTAATAATGCCGTACCATCCAGCGCATATAATTTGTCTTTATCGGTATATCCATTTTTGAACAATTCCTCAAGATAAAAAAGCGAAGTACCATAGTCTTCATTTTTGGCACTGTATGAAATAATCTTAAGATAGAAAGAATAATCCTGAGGGTCCGTTATGGTTTTTAGCATCCACAAAAAACTCAGGGCCTCTCCATCTATTTTTTCTTCGGCTTCCAACATATCCATATTGTCGGCGATAAGAGCATTCAAATATCCCTTGAGCCGTTTCCCCATTTTCCTTTCTAATAGATTGGTACTTTTATCATATTTTTTTAGTTCTCCCATCTGATAGTTCCACCATCCTAAATTGTTATAATTATAGGTAAGAATATCTTCTTCCAAATAATAAGAGTAGTCGTCCTTAATAAGATTCTCCTTAAAAAAAACAGCGCTTTGATTGCGGCTCCGTGTTTTGAACAACTTACTCTTTTTTAGCGTTTTACCACTATCTTTTAATGAATCAATATCTTTATGGGGTTTGTACAGCTCTATAAGTTGATCAAGTGCATGGTTCGCAAGCAATGGCTTGTTCGATGTTATCAAGGCACTGACCTCCCCCAAGTTTCTATTAAAACTTTCATCTATAAAGGTGTCGTCTTTTGGCATGTCACCCTTACCCATGGCAGATATGGTGAGATATTCCATGGCTTTTGACAGATATTCTGTAGTCGGCCATTGATGGCCACCTTCAAATATTATTAGCTGATTCGGGAACCTTAGTTTGTTTAGAAATTGCCCGACGTTAAGCATATTTTGATAATTATAATCTTCATCACCCACAATACCGATATAATGAAAAGGGTTCTTACTGCTTAGCACATCTATATTGGCCATTGTCGCACCACAGGATATTACCCCGCCGACGCCTTTGACAAAGGTCGGAATCAAAGAAGCTAATTGTGCGCCACCCGAAAACCCGGCCATATATATTCTTTTTTCGGCCACGGGCAATAGCGACAAAAGCGAACGAAACATACGATTGGCAATCAAGACATTCTGCGAAATCGATAGGCTGTCACGAACATCGTTCGAAGCGGCCAAAATATAGCCCTGCTGTTCGCCGGCCATACTGAACATACCTGCGACCTGTTTGCCCCTGCCATTCATATCAAAAATGAAGAGTACAGGCCATTTTTTTGAAATATCAAAATTAGATGGCAAAAAAAGGGCATAACTTTCAGCTAGGGAATCGTTTACTTTAATCCCATCCACTACTACTCCTTTTTTAAGTGCCATTTGTTGCGCGGAAGAGGATAAGGCAATACTTAAGACAAATAAAAATAAGATTTGCTTCATACAGTAGGAATCATCAAAAATCTAGCCAAAGACTAACAGAGCAAAGTTACAGATAACCATCGATATTTTTCAAAAACAAATCACGTTTGATAAATTGTATTTTAAGGCTCGATTATGATCTGGCCACCCTTAAGGACAGTTTTGTTAATAAAAAAACGGAACGGAACTACTCCCCTACTGCACCAATTTCAACACCTTCTGAATAGGCAACACTGATATTGTTATTGTTGAACGCTTTTTTGATTGCGGCATACGCCTCAAATGTGACTTCCCAAAAGTCATCCGGGAGTACGTAGGGCCGTACTAACAATTCAATACTATGCGAATCAAAGGTGTTGATTCCTATTTCAACCTTGGGATTTCTCAGTATTTTAGAAATCGGGCGAAGTGCTTCCTCAATAATCGATTTAACTTTAGGAAAACTCTCTGCATAAGGCATAGACACCAAAAGCTCTAAACGTATCATACCTTTTTCCGAATAATTAGTTACTACAGTATCGGTTATCTTGGAATTTGGAATAATCAATATTTTATTTCCAGGCGTCAACACGTCTGTACTAAAAATCCCTATTTCCTGAACCCTACCAAACTTATCTTCGAGCTGGATCCAATCACCCACCTTGTAAGGCTTCAAAGTTAATAGCAATATACCCGAGGCAAAATTGCCCAGGCTTCCTTGCAACGCCATACCGATGGCAAAAGCCGCAGCGGCAAGAATGGCAAATAAACCTGTCAGGTCTGCTCCAATAACGGAAGCAATGGCAAAAAGTACCGCTCCTTTTAAGATTATTCCAACGGTAGACGACAGAAATGGGCGTATAGTATCCGAGAATCCGGCCTTAGTCAGGGCTAATTTCGTCAGTTCGACAATTTTTTTAACAAGCTTGAATCCTATCCAAAGTATAAAGCCGGCAGCAACAATTCTTGGCAAAAAGAAAACGGCCTTATCAATGGCCAATTGCAGGTATTCGTCCATTTTACTCCAATCCATGAACTAAAATAAATGATTAAATTGTTTTCCTACAAACATTTGGTAGTTTTTATATTCCGGGTATTTTAATCTTACAAATAGCAATGACCATCATTATCAACATCGCCAATCTTTACACACAACGAATACTAAAATATACTTTAAAAATCACCCTTCTCAATTGGGGCATTTGAAATCACATTGGACAATATAATATGTGTTCGGGTCTCTCCGTATTTAATCAACTTATCAATAAACTTTTCCAAATGAAATTGATCCTTTAATACAACTTCCATTACGATATTTTCATTGCCGGTTATGCGATAACAATTGACAACTTCTTTATAGGTTGTCACAATCGATAAAAATGGCTTTAATTTCCCCATAAAAGCTCGAAGGGTAATTATCGCTTTCAACTGGTGCCCCGTTAGTGCATGGGAAACTTTTGCATTGTATCCCTGTAAAATGCCGATGTCTTCCATTTTCTTTACACGTTCTGCCACGGCAGGTGGTGTGAGACCGACTTCCCGCCCGATATTCGCAAAAGTTTCGCGGGCATTTTCTTGAAGACATTTAAGTATCTTCCAGTTCAAATCATCTATCTTTATATTCAAAACTATTATCTAAAAATATTTAACAATATAAAGTAAAAATACAAAATTGCTTTTGATTACAAAGACAGAATTCAGGATTCAGACGTAACTTTATACTATAAAATTGCTATAACATAATGTCTCACAATTCTTTACGTTCCATTCCAGTATATCGGAAGGCGTTGGATCTCTGTCACATAAGCAGGGAAATAGCTTCGTATGTTTCCTTCAATAAGGATTTATTAAAGCTATACAAGTCCAATAGCCTTAGAGATATTATTGCCGATTCCCTACTCACCGATGCGATTTTGATACCAAAAAAAATTGCGCAGGCCGAATATTCGAATTGCCCTTCGGAGCGATTGAAAAGTGCCACTTTTATCAACATTATGATTCGCAATATCAATTCGTATTGTACAGGACTTGAACACGATGGTGTAAAAGAAAAGGAATATTTGAACTTGCTTCGAAAAGAAGTCAGAAGTTTTCGAAAATCGTTTAAGGAATGGCGAAAATCGCTACGCAACGGAGGGGATTATTGAAGGTATTTAGAAGCGATTTTATCCCATTTAAATATTTTATTGGGTATATTTAACCTAGGTTACATGTTGCGCCTGTATTGACCGCCAACCTCGAACAAGGCTTTTGTAATTTGGCCGAGTGAACTGTACTTAGTGACTTCCATGAGCTTTTCAAAGATATTTTCATTATTGACGGCGACTTTTTGAAGTTCAATAAGTTGTTGACGGGCCATGTCTGCATTTCGAAGCTGTAAATCCGATGTCGTTTTTATTTGTGCCTTCTTCTCCTGTTCAGTAGCACGAATTACTTCTGTCGGCAAAACAGTCGGAGAACCTTTCGTACTCAGAAACGTATTAACCCCGATAATCGGGTAGTCGCCCGAATGCTTGACGTGCTCGTAATGTAGACTTTCCTCTTGTATTTTAGAACGTTGGTACATGGTCTCCATGGCGCCCAAGACACCTCCACGCTCAGTGATTCTATCAAATTCGGTCAGCACAGCCTGCTCCACCAAGTCGGTAAGCTCTTCAATAATAAAAGACCCTTGCAATGGATTTTCATTTTTTGCCATACCCAATTCCTTATTGATAATCAATTGTATGGCCATAGCCCTGCGCACCGATTCTTCCGTTGGCGTGGTAATGGCTTCATCATAGGCATTGGTATGCAACGAATTGCAATTATCATAAATGGCATATAATGCCTGTAGCGTCGTTCTGATGTCATTAAAATCAATTTCTTGGGCATGGAGACTACGGCCAGATGTCTGGATATGATATTTTAACATCTGAGCCCTAGGCCCGGCACCATATTTATATTTCATGGCTTGTGCCCAAATTCTTCGCGCTACACGGCCGATGACGGCATACTCAGGATCAATACCATTGGAAAAGAAAAAAGAGAGGTTTGGTCCAAAGCTATCAATATCCATACCCCTACTTAAATAGTATTCCACATACGTAAAGCCATTAGCTAAGGTAAATGCCAATTGCGTTATGGGGTTGGCACCTGCTTCGGCAATATGGTAGCCCGAAATAGAAACCGAATAGAAGTTTCTAACCTCGTTTGAAATAAAATACTCTTGCACATCACCCATAAGTCGTAAAGCGAATTCCGTTGAAAAAATACAGGTGTTCTGCGCCTGGTCCTCCTTCAATATATCTGCTTGTACGGTTCCCCTAACTCGATTCAAAGCCTCTTTTTTGATAGTACCATAAACTTCATGAGAGAGTACTTGATCGCCCGTTACCCCCAAAAGCATCAGTCCCAAACCATTGTTCCCCTTTGGTAGTTTTCCTTGATATTCAGGAATTTCGGTATTCTTCTTTCTATATATGGCTTTGATTTTGGCTTTAACTTCTTGTTCAAGTCCATTGGCTACAATGTATTTTTCGCAGGCCTGATCGATAGCCGCATTCATAAAAAAACCCAACAGCATGGGTGCAGGGCCGTTGATCGTCATACTGACCGAGGTCATCGAATCGTTAAGGTCAAAACCCGAGTACAATTTTTTGGCGTCGTCTAAACAACAGATCGAGACACCGGCATTTCCTATTTTTCCGTAAATATCGGGTCTATTACCAGGGTCGCTGCCGTAGAGGGTTACCGAATCAAATGCCGTAGAAAGCCTTTTTGCGGTCATTTCAAAACTCAAATAATGGAATCGTCTATTCGTTCGTTCGGGACCCCCTTCACCGGCAAACATGCGGGTAGGGTCTTCTTCCTTCCGTTTAAATGGATAGAGCCCAGAGGTATATGGAAAAGCACCAGGTACATTTTCCCGTAGGGACCATTTTAAAATATCACCCCACGCCTTAAACTTGGGTAAGGCTACTTTAGGAATTTGCGAACCGGACAGCGAAGTTGTATGTGTCTCGCTTTTGATTTCCTTTCCCCGTACCTTAAAAATATATTCCTTGTTTTGATACGCCCCTATTTTTTTCTCCCAGTTCAAAAGGGTCTCCCAATGTTGGGGTTCGAGCGTCTTTTTTACTTTATTGAACTCCCCTATCAATAATTTAAGTAGTTTACCCTTATCATTGTCTTCCTGAACATTGAAACCCTCCATTTTCAAACCACTATCAATGATTTCCGGCTTGGCACCTGTTATACTTTCCATAGTTTTATATATACCGTACAGGCGCTGAGCCACTTCGGACTGAGCTTCTATTTCAACCTTATTGGCACGGTTATTTTCAGCTATTTCCGATAAATATCGAACGCGGGCGGGAGGCACGATATATCGCTTTTCAATCGGTTTGTTTTCGTTTTTCCCTATAGAATGCCATGCCTTGTCATCTCTATCGGCAAGTTTGTCAACCACCGCCTCATAGAGTTTGTTCATACCCATATCATTGAATTGGGAAGCCGTCGTACCGAAAATAGGTAAATCGTCTTCCTCGACATCCCAGAGTTGGTGGTTGCGCACGTATTGTTTCTTAACATCGCGCAACGCGTCTAAAGCACCTCTTTTATCAAACTTGTTTATGGCAACCAAGTCTGCAAAATCAAGCATATCGATTTTTTCCAATTGCGTAGCTGCCCCGAATTCCGGGGTCATTACATATAATGAGATGTCACTATGTTCCGTAATTTCGGTATCGGATTGACCGATACCCGATGTTTCCAATATGATCAGATCAAAGCATGCCATTTCTAGAATCCGAAGGGCCTCATTAACATGTTTTGATAATGCAAGGTTCGATTGTCGCGTGGCAAGTGAACGCATATAAACCCGATCAGAGTTAATCGAGTTCATACGAATACGGTCGCCTAACAAGGCTCCCCCCGTTTTTCTTTTAGAGGGATCTACCGAAATAATGCCGATATTCTTGTCTGGAAAATCGGTTAAAAATCGGCGTACCAATTCATCGACCAAACTTGATTTACCCGCCCCACCGGTACCGGTTATCCCCAAAATGGGCACATCACAATTTTTATTCTCGATACTACCTAGATATTCCTTTTTATCCCCTATCCCATTCTCGGCCATGGTTATCAATCGGGCAATGGTATTTACATCCCTCCCCCGTAGCTTTTCAAGTAATTTTCCACCTTCCGATAATTTTAAGACATACAATGGAAAATCACTTCGTTGAACCAAGTCATTGATCATGCCCTGCAGCCCCATCTTTCTACCATCATCCGGCGAATAAATACGTTCAATGCCATAGCGCATCAGTTCCTTTATTTCTTCAGGAAGAATCACCCCGCCGCCGCCACCAAAAATTTTAATATGTCCCGCTCCCCGTTCCTGAAGTAAATCGTACATATACCTAAAATACTCATTGTGGCCGCCTTGGTAAGAGGTCATGGCGATGGCATTCACATCTTCTTGGATTGCGCAGTCGACCACTTCTTGTACACTTCGATCATGGCCCAAATGAATGACTTCAACCCCGGTCGCCTGAATTATGCGTCTCATTACATTTATAGCGGCGTCGTGCCCATCAAAAAGTGAAGCTGCAGTTACAATACGCACATTGTGTTTAGGACTATAAGGTTTAATTTGTTTCATCTTCAAGAAAAGACCATTTTTGTTATTGCAATTTACAGAAACGGCAACGAACAATCCATTCCAATCAGGATTTTACAAAAGTTTTTAGAAAGGAAAACCTAAATTTTAAATATTCTAATTTTGTCTACTCAAAAGCCATTAAAGTGAAAACGACTATTCTTATCAATTGTCCCGACCAATCGGGAATTATACGTGCAGTTACCACCTTTATTCACACCAAAGAAGGCAATATCGTATACCTAGATCAACATGTTGACAAGCAGGCAGGTGTATTTTTTATGCGGCTGGAATGTGATTTTGAGGAAAAATTACCGGTAATAGATACCTTTGAAAAAGAATTTGATTCGATATTGGCCGTTCCTTACCAAATGCAATTTGAAATACATTTGCAAAACGTAAAACCGAAAATGGCGCTGTTTGTATCAAAGTATAACCATTGCCTGTATGATTTGCTGAGTCGATTTCGTTCGGGGGAACTCGCTGTGGAAATTCCCTTTATCATAAGCAACCATAGTGATCTAGAGCCTATCGCAGTACAATTCGATGTGCCTTTTTATCATATTCCTGTTTCTGCCGCAACAAAAGAAGTTGCCGAAGCGAAGCAATTGGAACTCATGGAAGAACATGGTATTAATTTTATCGTTCTTGCCAGATACATGCAAATTGTAACCGATAAGATTATAAACAATTACCCAAATAAAATTATCAACATACACCATTCTTTTTTACCGGCCTTTGCGGGTGCGAAGCCCTACCATGCCGCCTTTGAAAGGGGAGTTAAAATCATTGGGGCAACCAGCCATTATGTTACTGCAGAACTTGATGCTGGCCCTATAATCGAACAAGATGTTGCCACAGTATCACATTCACACACCATCAAAGATCTGATGGACAAAGGACGAGATCTCGAAAAAATCGTGCTCGCTCGGGCCGTTCGGCTTCATGTTCTACGCAAGACCATGGTCTACAACAATAAAACGGTTATTTTTTCGTAATGTAGAAGTATAGGGCTTAAAAAGCGATAAAATATTGAACATCATGTCGAAAAAAATCATTTTACTCTTCGTCGCATTCCAACTCTTGGCCTGCGGAGAACTTCAACAGGTCATTAACCAACTACCCCAAGAAGGACTAGGCAATGCAGAAATTGCCAATGGCTTAAGAGAGGCACTCGACAAAGGGATTGACAAACAGGTCAGTAAACTTACACAGACCGACGGTTTTTTTAAAAATGAAATGGTAAAAATTTTACTTCCAGAAGAACTTCAGAAGGTAGATAACACCCTTCGTAGCATAGGATTGGGCAAACTGGCGGATGAGGGTCTTAAAGTTTTAAACCGTGCCGCCGAAGATGCTGTTAGTGAGGCTACCCCTATTTTTGTCAGTGCTGTAAAGGGCATTACCTTTGATGATGCCAGAAACATTCTTTTGGGAAGTAACGATGCCGCTACCCAATATCTGACTACGGCCACACAGACCCAACTTTATGATAAATTCAACCCGGTAATCAAAAATTCTTTTGTAAAAGTGGGAGCCGACAAAATATGGGCGAACCTAATCACAAAATATAACAATTTACCCTTAACCAGTAGTGTGAACCCTGATCTTACCGATTATGTAACCCAAGAAGCATTGGCAGGCGTATACACTATGATCGCAGTCGAAGAAAAAGAAATTCGCACCAAAGTTTCATCAAGAACTACAGACCTTCTAAGAAAGGTTTTTGCGCTACAGGACCGGATATAAAAACCCTAGTCGCAAACAATATTTAAGGCGTTATATCGTTTAATATTATACATGCAAAAGTAACAAATTGCTAATCTTTAGTTAACCTTTGTTACGCTGTTCTAATAGATTTTTGTACCGAGTTATTTGAGTTAGTAATTTTTTGAGTTAGTTAGTTTAAAACCGGTGGGAGCGCCGGTTTTTTTTATTGGGATATATCTTGTTATTTGCATTTTCCCACGCCTATAAAGCCTGACAACCCCTTTAATTCAAAACCAAACCCATTCACATCATTTTGAAAAATAGAATGCCGTTAGCGGTTATATTTGATACTCTTACTATTCCGTTGAGTTTTGTTCTCATTTTAGGATTGTTTGAATTAGCTAAAAAAAGACCGGCTTGACCGGTCTTTTTGATTTATCTCCTGAAAGCACCCTATGATTCTAAGACGGGCTTATGGGAATATTTATTATTGTTTCAACCCCGTCGTTGTTCTTTTTATTTCTCAAAATAAGAGCGTAATTATGTCCGTACAAATTGAATAGCCGCTCCTCCAAATTCGACAACCCCATGCCTCCGCTTTTTGTTTTCTTCGATTCGGTCAAAAGTTTTCCGTCGTTCGTAATTTTAATTCTTATACTGCCTCCTATACTTCGAATGTCGATCAAAATCTCAAGTTTTGGGTTTTCGTAAGAATAGCCATATTTGACCGAATTTTCGATTATGGGTTGTAGCAACAACGATGGCACCTGTTTATTTGCCAATGAGGTATCGATATTTTTTTTTATGAATAGATTTTCGCTGAAACGAACTTTTAAAATGTTCAAGTAATAATCCAAAGTCTGAAGTTCTTCGCTCAACGTAATCGTGTTGGTGTTCTCACCGTACAGTATTCTTCTTAAGAATTCACTCAAATCGGCAATTGTATCTTGCGCGTCTTTATGGTTTGTTTCCGTCAGTGCCGAGACACAGTTTAGCGTATTGAATAAAAAATGTGGTCTTAGTTGTGCCGTCAGCATCTTCATTTTGGTGTTTACCAATTGTGATTCGAGAACCGCTTGCTTTTTCTGGGCTACCTTGATTTGTTCTAAATAATAGTATGCATAAATTATGCAAATCATCGCTGCATAAATCAAAAAATTCAAATCTAAAACGGATATGAATTTGGATACGTGATCTTTTATATCGAAGTCAGATAACGCGGTATTTTCTAAAAACATTTCCACCACAATCACAACAAACCGGATCGCAATACCTAAAAGAATAGAAAAAACCAGATGAATGACAAAGATATAGCTCCAGGGTACTTTTCGATTTATCAATGACTTGGTACTGACCGCTATAAAAGTCATAAATGCAACTACAACGATCCAATCGATTAAGATATTCTTAAAAAGAATATCAAACCATGAATGTTGCATTTTGTCATCGTAGAGTGATCGAAAGTAGGCAATTTTAAAAACATAAACTAGATCGAAAACGGTATAGAAAACGGCCAATACGGTCACGAGTCTTGTGTCTACATTTCTAAATATATTTTTTTTAAACAGGTTCATATTCCAATTCTGTTCAAGAATTCCTTCTTCTTTGATTTACTGACCCTGATCAGCTTGCTGTCCTCCATTTTTAAATCAATTTCCGAATAATTGGAATGAACTATTTCCC
Source organism: uncultured Kriegella sp. (assembly GCA_965368185.1). GTDB lineage: Bacteria > Bacteroidota > Bacteroidia > Flavobacteriales > Flavobacteriaceae > Kriegella. The sequence goes on along the minus strand of CBDULZ010000016.1, from coordinate 9,013 downwards.
TTACACAATTAATATTTATAATGGCCGATCGGTGTACCCTGAAAAAAATGTCAGGATTCAAATTGTTCATTAGATTCTGTAGCGATTCCCTAATAAGATATTTTTTGGTATTAGAAAAAATTTCGGCATAATAGCCTGAGGCCAAAACATATTTGATTTCATCGGTTTCTATAAGGAATGTTTTATTGCCCTGCCGTATGGCCATTTTTTGCACCGCATTCTCAACTGGTGGATTTTGATGATATAACTTTAACAGATCTTCTATTCTTCTATCAAAATTCACCGCTATATCTTTCTTTGACAATCGAAAAGCCTTCTCAAGGGTTTTGAAAAACCGCTCATCTTTATACGGTTTCAACAAAAAATCAAGCGCATCGTGATCAAAAGCCTTAAGTGCATGGTGCTGGTGCGCCGTTACGAAGATGACAATGGGTTTGTGAGTGGTTTTAATTTCATTAAGGACTTCAAATCCGGTCATATCCCTCATATTGATATCTAAAAAAATCATATCCGGTTTGAACTCATTAATTGCACCAACAGCAGATTTCCCATTGGAATATTCTCCAATTAGTTCTACCTGTTCATTTTCCTTCAAAAGATTAATAATTCTTTTTCTAGACAATATCTCGTCGTCAATTACCAATGCAGTCATTTCTCCTTTGAAATTTATTAGCTGACACCAATTTAATACTATTTTGTAGCATAAAATTTATCAAGGCGTCACTTTACATCAAATTAGTAGTGCTTCATAGCTCTTATAAGGGCATTGATTTAGATAATTGGGGTGGATGGACACTTTAATGGTGTAAAAAATTAAGACCGAAAAATTTTCCAAAATAGTAGTACTCCGATTACATCATCAAAAATACATCTTAGTTCATTATAATTGCGGTTCACTTCAAACTTCAACTTTTTAGCATAGCCCCTCCTAATTTTACATTTCCTTAACAAATTTCATGTCCATGAAAAATGATATCGTGTTAAAATTCTTGCTATCCTTGCTATTACTACACACCATAGGTTACAGTCAAGAAACTAAACAAATAAGGGGTCTGGTAACGGATGAAAACAACATTCCACTACCCGGTGTAAATATCGTTGTCAAAGGAACAACTTCGGGAACCCAATCTGATTTTGATGGTCTTTACATAATAGAAGCGGCGGAAGGCCAAGTTTTGATTTTTTCCTATTTGGGCCAAAAAACAGTGGAAAAAACAGTTGGCATGTCAACAACCATCAATGTGCAAATGTTGGAAGACGCCGCCCAACTTGAAGAAGTTGTAGTAGTGGGTTATGGCACACAATCTAAAAGATTGGTTACCGACAATATTGCCAAAATAGCCTCGGAACAGATAGGGGGTATTTCGACTCCAAGTCTGCAAAGCACCTTAGTAGCCAAGGCACCAGGGGTACAGATAACCCAAATCAACGGAAAACTCGAGGGCAGCGTAAAGGTAATCATCAGAGGGTTATCATCGGTCTCCGCCTCTCAAGAACCCTTATATGTTATCGACGGCATCGAAATGAACAATACGAATATATCATCGATAACAGCACAGACAAATCCGCTGTTGGCCTTAAACCCTAACGATATTGAATCGATCGATATTCTAAAAGATGCATCGGCCGCGGCAATATACGGGGCAAAAGGAACCAATGGAGTTATTTTGATCACCACCAAAAGAGGTAAGGAAGGTAAATCGAACATCTCGTTAGATCTAGCATCGAGTATTGGAATGCCTTCCCATAAAAGAGATTGGTTGAACGCTTCGCAGTATATCGAACTTTTAAAAGAATCTGCATTGAACAGTGGTTCCTTTGCAGATGAAGTCGAGGCTAACGAATGGGTAGACAATAGATTAAAACGCTATGAGGGAGATCAAGATTACAACACTATTGATACCGATTGGCAAGAAGAAGCATTTCAAAGTAGTTATGTTCAAGATGCCAACCTTTCCATTTCCGGAGGCAATGAAAAAACAAAAAGTTTTATTTCAGGGTCTTATAACGGTACTGACGGAATCGTACGTGGAAATAATCTCGAGCGCATCAGCCTACGAACGAATATTGACCATAGGGTCACCGATTGGTTGACCGTAGGGACGAACATAGGATATACCAGCACCGTAATCGACAGAATAGCCGGCGACAATTCATTTACAACACCTATGCAGGCCATTGCCCAAGTGCCTACCTCGCCACCCTATTTGCTTAATGGTGAGCTGAACGGAAACACGCTCTACACAAATTTTCTTTTGCAAGACAAGTATTCTTCCAGAAAAACAAAAAGGCGTAGACTTTTAGGAAAATTCTTTGCTTCTATAGCCATATCAAATGAATTGCGCTTTCAAACTGAAATAGGATATGACTATTTAAATCAGACGGTCGACAGAAGCACGGGCAGATTGGCACCATTCCAATCGACAAACGGTCAAACTTATGCCTCTGCCGACGGCACCGAGATAATCTCTACGAACAACTATATAACATTCGATAAAACATTGAACCCATCGTCGAATATTGATTTCGTACTTGGTACCACGTACACACGCTTTAAGAATAGGTCGATATCGGTTACGGGCGATGGGTTCCCTACCGATGATTTTAAATCGGTATCAAGTGCAGCGACGATATCAGCCGGTTCGGGCGATTTTAGCAATTGGGCCCAATTATCCTATTTTGCAAGAGTCACTTATGATTATAAAAACAAATATATTTTAAAGGCCAGCATCCGGCAAGATGGTTCTTCACGCTTCGGTTCCGAAAATCGGTTCGGCTACTTCCCCGCCGCATCTGCAGGCTGGATTATTTCCGAGGAAGAATTTCTACAAGGTTCCAACACTTTGTCCAACTTAAAATTTAGAATTAGCTGGGGAATAAACGGTAACACCCCTACCGGAAACTTTAGTAGCCTCGGACTATATGGGGGAACCAATTATAATGGTGAATCGGGTCTTGAATTTACACAGGGCGAAAATCCTGACCTTAAATGGGAGGAAACCGAGCAGGTCAATTTCGGACTTGACCTTGGCTTTCTAAATAATAGAATCACTGGGGAAATCGATTATTACAAGAAAAAGACCAAAGACTTATTGTTCAACACCAGGGTTCCGTTCGAAGCCTTAATTCCTTCACATCGGGTTTTACAGAACATTGGTAATCTAGAAAATAGCGGTATTGAATTTTCATTGAACACGGTCAATGTACAAAACGACGACCTCCTCTGGAAAACAAATTTCAATATTGCGGTAAATAAAAATGAAATTACAAACCTGCCCGATGGGGAAGACCAGATTACCGATAAAAATATTCTTCGGGAGGGCGAGGCCATCAATTCATTCTATTTGGTAGAATATGCCGGCGTGAACCCCGATACGGGGGACGCAGAGTTTATTTTAAATACCGAAAATCCTGATGGCAGTCTAAACAAAGAACGCACCAACGATTTCTCTTTAGCGCAGCGCATCGTAACAGGTAATCCCAATCCTGATATCATTGCCGGTCTGTCGAGCACACTCAATTATAAGAAAATTGATTTTTCATTTACTTTTCAGGGGCAATGGGGCGCACAGCTCTATAACGAAGCCGGTCAATATCAAGAGACGGGTTTTGGCAATGGTCTTGATAATCAAGATGTATATGTTTACAACAATAGATGGAGAAACCCAGGAGATATCACCGACGTACCCCAAGCCAGACTCTTTATCGACAATGGCAATTCGCACAGTACCCGATATTTACAAGATGCAGATTTTATACGTTTAAGGAACATTACTATCGGCTATTCATTGCCATCAAGAACTTTAGGCCGGATAGGGATGAGCGGCATCCGTATATATATGTCGGGTTTAAACCTATTGACATTTACAGAATATAGGGGCTATGACCCTGAATCTTCCTTTGATGATTTTAATAACCCGAACATCAATGCAGGCAGCACATTCTATTCCGCACCTCCTGCAAAAGTGTACACTATTGGCGTTAATCTTACTTTTTAAAACATGAAAAAATTATGGAGAAGTATATAAAGTATTTAATTTTTCTTGTCGTCGCAATAGCGCTTTTATCATGTGAAAAGGAATTGGATTTATCGCCACAACAAAGTATTGGCACCGACTTGGCCACTGCTACCCCCGAAAACGTCAATGCGATACTATTGGCCGCATACGATATCGGAAGAAACATGAGTCTCGACAACGCCGCTCCTGTTTATTCGGGAAATTATAGCGGACAAATAAACATATGTATAGACTTATTGGGCAATACAGACCAGGTCAGTTGGAACGGTTCCTTTGAAAATTTAAGGGATATTTTCAATAAGGCTATGGTCAATGATAATACGGCCGCCCTTGATATCTATGCCGACAGCTATTCAATTGTTGGACATGTAAACACCGTTTTAGACAACTTGGACAAGTTCGAGGATACGACTGAAAGAAATCGTGTGGAGGGAGAAGCCAAATTTTTAAGGGGACTTGTCTATTTCGATATGGTACGACTCTATGCACAACCTTATGACAATGTGAGTTCGAGCGCACAACTCGGCATACCCATAATAGTATCACCACCTGATGTCTCCCGAGCAGTCGGAAGGAATACCGTCGAAGAAGTATATTCACAGGTGATTTCAGATTTAAACGATGCCGCGGACAAACTACCGAATAGCAATGGGGCGCGCGCCGACAAATATTCGGCTCAATCGATTTTGGCACGAGTCTATTTGCAACAAGGCAATTATCAAGCGGCGAGGAATACTGCAAATGAGGTTATTCAGAATAGCGGCCATAGTTTGACTGCCTCCTATGCCGAGGCCTTTGACACCGATGATAACACAACGGAAACTTTATTCTCATGGATAATAACCACTCAAGAAGGTACCAATGCATCGAATATTCATTATGCCACCGAAGCTCTGGGAGGCCGAGGGGGTGACATTGCCATAACCGAAGCTTACCTTGAAAAATTTGATTCCGATTTAGACCAACGAAAAGCCTTTACGTATTTGGGCGAAGGAGTGAGCACTGGCTTGACATTAACGTTAAAGCACTCCAGACAGTATGCGAACGCGACCCCGATCCGATTAGCCGAAATGCACCTCATACGGGCCGAATGCAACTATAGATTGGGCGATTCAGTCGGAATGGCTCCATTAGCGGAAATCAATGGGCTACGTGATAGATCGAGCGCTCCACCTTTATCAATGCTTACAATCGACCTGATTCTGAATGAAAGAGAATTGGAATTGGCGTTCGAAGGGTTTACATTACATGATTATAAACGCACGCGGAGGGATATCGACGGACTTCCTTATAATGACAATAAATTGGTATTTCCCATTCCGCAATCTGCAAGGGACAGAAATCCGTTATTGGAACAAAATCCCGGTTACTGAAAAAAAACTAATCAACTCAAACTCCTTAAAGCGATCGGTAAGCCTACCGGTCGTTTTTTGGTAATTGTGATTTCAATTTAAATCGGAAACATAACCAATCACAAAATTGTTGAAGAGAGCTGATTGTTCAACATTGACCACATGACCACAGTGTTCAATCAACAAAAGACTAGACAGACTGTGCTTTTGTACCATTCTTCTTACCGATGGAAGGAAAAGATGATCTTCGCCGCCCATAACATAAAGCGTAGGTATGCCAATGTCTGCTGCCCGGAACAAACGAAGTAGCGGATTTATATCGGCGCTTAGTTTAAACCAGCGGATAAACTCCTTTTGGTATAGTTTCTTTGCCTCTCGTACCAGCAACAATCGGGACTCTTTATGATTGCTATCGGGCATTATCGCAAATGTAAACATCTTGTACAGCCATATATAAGGCACCACTGATTTGAAAATAGCACTAAAACCCAACAAAATCCTGAATTTAAAGTCAAGTTTTAAGATGGCGCCGCCCAGTACCATACTTTCTACCCGTGCGGGGTGCTTCTCGGCCAAGTTTCGAATCAAAACGGTTCCTAAAGAAATACCGATAAAATGTGATTTCTTAATTTCCAATTGGTCAATGACCTCGACAATGTCGTTTGTAATGCAGTCAAAATCATATCTTTCATCGAAAGCGTCCCTTAAACCCGGTTTCGAATCGCCGTGACCTCTTAAATCTAGCAATAAGATATTAAAGTGATTTTTGAATTCCCGTATCTGTTTATGCCAAATGGCGGAACTGCCCCCCGCACCATGTACGAAGGTCACCCATGTTCGGGAACTTTCATGAAGATATGTATTGTAATAAAGCAAAGTGTTCTCTCGTAACCCTCTGATAAAAGGGTAATTGCAATGTATTAAATCTTTCGATCCAGCGGTTCATTTAAGAATAAAAAAAGTGAACAATTTTAGCAATACATATCAACATAAGATAAAGTGACAGGATATGTAGGATAAACCATCAAAATACTAATGAATTGAGAATTTTCAACCCGAAAAGGGTTGAGCCGACCAACACTTAAAATTTCGTTGGGGTTTTTATATACCTTCCTGACTCGGTGGATTAACCTATGTTCATTTTTTTTAACATGATAGTAGCGGAATCATCAGTTTTGATATTACCAAACTGTTAATAAATCATCAAAAGAACCGATTTTTAATCAAATACAACGATTGTCAAGATCCAAAACTCTTTTTGCTCCGTATATTTGAAAGAACTATTCGTAATACTATGGAAAAGCAATATTGTAAAGTAGGAACAGTAACACCGATCGCCGCAAATGGAAACGCCGTAACGATGTTAGAATATCAGTATCAAAACTTTTTAGACAAGGCTAGCAACTTGGAATATACCGATGCCAGACTTGTTGAATTTTTTGAGCAAAAGGCCCAGAAAATCCAAAAGATATTGGAGAATATGCTTAAGTCATAATTGAATCGAATACCACTTTTGATCAATTGATTTTTTGCAGCTCCTGTGCCATTTGATTTTGCAGTTCTTCCGCTTTTTTTGCGGCAGCTTCCGCAAAATCTTTTTTATTCGATGCGTAGATAATTCCACGGGAAGAGTTCACCAACAAACCAACATCCTTTGTCATTCCGTAGTGGCAGACCTCTTCCAAACTGCCACCTTGTGCGCCCACGCCGGGCACCAATAAAAAGCTTTCAGGTATAATCTCCCGTATTCCCTCCAAATAGCTAGCCTTTGTTGCCCCAACGACATACATCAAATTCGAGGCATTCTTATAGGTTTTAGACGTTGTCAAAACCGCTTTATAAAGCTCTTTTCCATCAACGAGTCTAGTTTGAAAATCATAAGCTCCTTCATTGGACGTCAATGCCAAAAGTATGGTATGCTTGTTGGAAAACGCCAAAAATGGCTCTACAGAATCTTTTCCCATATAAGGAGCGATAGTAAGTGAATCAAAGCCCATATACTCAAAAAAAGCCTTAGCATATCTGGTTGAAGTATTCCCGATGTCCCCACGTTTTGCATCGGCTATCGTGAATATTTCCGGATGGTTCTCGTTTAGATATTCCATCGTTTTTTCCAAAGCCTTCCACCCCTTTATTCCGTATGCCTCGTAAAAGGCAATATTCGGCTTATAAGCTACGCACAAATGATGCGTAGCCTTTATAATTGCCCGGTTAAATGAAAAAATCGGATCCTCTTCATCCAAGAGATGCTGAGGAATTTTATCGATATCGGTATCCAAGCCTATGCACAGAAAAGACTTTTTTTTTCGAATTTGGGCTACTAGTTCATTGGTGGTCATAAAGCTGTTGACTTCTGCAACGCAATCGAGAGTAATTGAAAATTAAAAGGACGACTCGGCTCTCGACTGCGTTAAACCTTTGCGTACTTAGGAATGGCATTCGTTAAAATATTTCGGAAGCTTCTTTTAATTTTTCGGTATTCTCGACCAAACTCAATTCATCGATAATCTTTTGAATATCACCATCGATGATATTCTGCAAATCATAAAGCGTTAATCCTATTCTATGATCGGTTACCCTGCCTTGTGGATAATTATAAGTTCGAATTTTGGCCGAACGGTCACCACTACTTACCTGTGAATTTCGTTTGGCGGCATCTTCTTCCTGTTTTTTGGCCAATTCCATGTCGTATAACCTTGACCGCAATACACGAAAAGCTTTGTCTTTGTTCTTATGCTGCGATTTTTGGTCTTGACACTGTGCTACCAATCCCGTGGGAATGTGGGTCAAACGTACCGCCGAATAGGTCGTGTTTACCGATTGTCCACCAGGTCCTGAAGAACAGAAAAAATCGATGCGAACATCTTTAGGGTCAATTTGAACATCGAAATCTTCGGCTTCTGGCAACACCATCACGGTAGCGGCACTTGTATGAACCCTGCCCTGGGTTTCGGTCTGTGGTACCCGTTGAACACGATGCACACCGGCCTCGAACTTTAAGGTGCCATAAACGTCTTTTCCGGTAACCTCGAATTGTATCTCCTTGTACCCCCCACTTGTTCCCTCACTTAAATCAATTACATTGGTCTTCCAACCTTTCGACTCGCAGTATTTGGTATACATTCGAAAAAGGTCTCCGGCAAAAATACTAGCTTCGTCACCGCCGGTTCCAGCACGAATCTCAACAACTACGTCTTTGGCATCTTCGGGGTCTTTTGGTATAAGCATCAATTTTATTTCTTCTTCCAAAGCCGGTAGTTGGGCTTTTGCCTCCTCTAATTGCATTTTAGCCATTTCGAGCATCTCAGCATCACTCCCGTCATTAATAATTTCTTCGGCCTCCTGAATGTTATCCATTAGGGCGACATATTCGTTCCTTTTTTCAACAAGGTCTTTTAAGTCACTGTATTCCTTAGTCAATTGCACATACCGCTTCTGGTCCGAAATCACATCGGGCTGAATTATCAAGTCGGCAACCTCGTCGAAACGCTGCTTTACAATATTCAATTTATCTATCATCGTCTAGTATCACTTGGATTGCGAATTTACGACAAATTTGTACATTTAGATAGAATCACTTCATTAGATGAAAAGTATCTTTAGATTGAAAACATATCAACTCGGTTATAACTTTTACAAAAA
>CBDULZ010000015.1:0-65168 GCA_965368185.1 uncultured Kriegella sp. | reverse complement strand
GTACCGGAGTCTATAAGAAATATGGCCATATAGAATCCGGGGCTATACAAAAGCAATGTTCTAAGCCCTACTTCGTTAATTTCCGTTTTATTGGGCAAATGTACTTCCAGCCAAATGTTTTTGGACAGGGGCGATGCTTCCCATTTTTGCTTCGCATTCCAATCGAGATAGGGTAGAAATGTGCGTAGCCATTTTAGTTTCCCAGCTTGATAATTTACCTGAAACTCTGATTTTGGCCAATTGAGAAAAACCAACAAGTAAATTAAGATATCATCAAAAAAATGTCCGAAGCGGGTCATAGTAATCGCAAACAGGGTTGAATGAAAAATGAGAATAAGCCAAACGGCGAGGCCCTGTCTCCTTTTCAACAATAATAGAATTCCAATAATCAGTTCCATAAGCATTGACCCCCATGAAAAAAGTTTGGCCATCCATCTTTCCGGTAACAGGTTTGAAAGAAAATCATAGGGTGCATTATCAAAAGCTTCGGCCAACCAATTGTGCATAAATTGGCCGCTCCACCAATCTATTTGTCCTACCTTGTTGATTAAAGCCCCAAAATATACAATACTCAACTGTACGTAGAGCAACCATGGATCCTTGTCCTTATCGGAAAGTCCGGCCAAGAGAAATGCACATCCTGTAATAAAAATGTGGTTTCTAAAAAATGGTTTGGAGGCCAAAAGGGCGGTTATGATGGTAACTCCCAATAGAACAGCCATCCATCGTACCTTGAAATTAAAGAGCAATAAAAGCCCAGAAAGAAGAAACGTAATTTTAAGACTATATTCAAAAAAACCTGGAAATTGACGGAATGTATCAAAAAAAGAAAAGAAGGGTATAAAAGGGTCTGTAAAGTCTGTATGTAGGCCATGCACCAACAGCATAATAAACATGAGCTTGCACATCAAAAGAACACTCCCTTGCATATCACCGGTATCTATGCGCCACGGATAGTTTTTTTTCATTGTTGCGTCTTATTTGGATAGGCCCACTCATGTTCGAGGTGACCATTAATGCTATAGTTCACGGTTACCTGAGCATTGTCATTTTTGCCATATGTTTCTTCATAGCTCTGGATAATGTCCAAAACATTATGAATATCCCTTACTTCCCAACCGTTGACGCGGTAGCGATATCGGCTGTCAATCTCTTCAGGTGTGAGAAACTTATGGTCAATACGAACACTTGTTTTAACACGGGTGTGTTCATCAAAAGGCGCCCAGCAAAAAAAGCGCTCTGGTATAAACCGGGCATACCCGATTAATACCAGTTGCGAGAAAAGAAATGCAATTCCAAACATACGGCTTAGCTTCATGATCGATTGGTTTTTTCCTATTAATCAAGTGAAATTCCATTTTTCAAAAAACTACGCAAAAGGGTACAAATAGCAGGGATAGGGTCTTTCAATGTAAATCGTAATGGGGTATACCGCCAAACCATCGGAACATTCAATTTCGAAACCTCCAACTTGCGCATACGGGAAACAAGGCCCCTAAGGCTCAAATATTTTATATGGGAGTATTTTGGAGTTTCAAAAAGACTATTGCGATTTTGAAGGCAAAGCAAATATGGAAAATTGACCCCCGCCATGCAAGAGGCATCGACGGTTGCCCAGAATCTCGGGTTAATTTCAATTACCTTGAATTTCTGATCTGTGGTGTCGTATCTAAGGTCAATATGGGCGACCCCTGACCAATTCAGAGACTTTACCAAATTGCTTACAATAGCGAACAATTCTTTTTCGAATAGAAATTCCAAGCTTAACTGGGGAACAAATTTATTTCGTCCGTACATGGTTCCTTTTTGCATGGTATAGGCCAATAGCTCACCCTCGTGACAAAGTACACTGCAATCTATATCATATCCCTCGATGTACTCTTGTAAAATGTAATCCCCCTCTGGTTTGTTTTTCAAAAAACGGGCGATTTTTGACTTACTTTTAAAAAGATAGACGTCACGACCACCTCCAACGCCATCTACTTTCTTAACAATTACCGGAAAACTTAGAGGCTCATAATCAAAACTTTCGGCCGAGTGAATAGGGGTTGTATAAGGACTTGGAATCTTATGATTCTCTAGATGACGGGCTAAAAGCCCTTTATTATTGGCAATATCAAACTGCTCAAGTCGGGGTAAGGATACAAGTCTGTCAGGGTGTGATAGCCGTTTTTTATACTTTGTAAGGGTGCGAATGCCATGCTCGTATATCGGCATTATCACATCAACATTATACTTATCTATCTCATTATTAATGTGGGTGATCCATTCCACCTCGTTCAATGTCTTCGGATAAAAGGAAAAATGGTGGATGTGTCTGGAATAGCGCAGTGAAATATTCCTTTTGTTGGACATCACGTATAGTTTTAGGCCCTTTATTTGGGATAAACTATAAACTACTTCAGTCAATATATGGGTCTCCCCATCAGGGATTAAAATCGAAAAATTGGTATCGTTCATAACATGAATACAGCCCCAATATTTTTCTAAAAGTAGTATCTCGTAAAGTCAATTGCAAAATAATAAGCCAAAAGGAACATAAAGCCCGTCAAAACTAAAAAGAGCCTCATCTTAGTAGACAAGGCTCTTTCACGAGAACACTATATGAAAATGAAAAAATTAACTTCTTTTTTATTACAGAATAAACTTACTTTAAAGAGGGTCAAAAAAGAAATTTTTGTTGTGAGTTACTCCATAGTTGTTGTGAAGTATGTTAATTGTGAAGTTAAATAGAAAAAACCTTACTATTTAGCGCTACATCTTAATCCATTATTTAATAGTAGCAACTATTTTTTTTAAAAAGGTATTTACATCAAAACTAGGTTCAATGGAAATTCCGGTGCGAACGACCACCAAATCTTTTGACGGAATAACAAATACCCGTTGGCCTTGGAAGCCGTTTGCCGAAAAAAGATCTCGCGGGACATCAGGATATTTTCCTTCGGCGTTCAACCAAAAATGGGCCCCATAAGTTCCATCTGAATTCATAGTTGGCTTTTTTATATAGTCTACCCAAGCTGATGAAAACAGTTGTTCTCCGTTCCAATTGCCTTTATTTAGGTAGAGTAGTCCGAATTTCGCCCAATCCCGGGTATTTGCCCAAGCATATGAAGAACCGACAAAATTTCCGATCATATCAGCCTCGATGATCATCGAATGCATTCCTATTTTGTCAATTAAAGACGTGTACGGAAAATCTAAATATTCTTGATGCGTGTCGAATTGCTTCCTTAAAATGCCCGATAAAAGATTGGTTGTTCCCGAAGAATAATTCCAAACTTCGGTCGGTGAAGCAATGGCATGCTTTTCCATTTGCACTTTTGCCATATCGGAATTCAAAAATAGCATTCGTGTTACGTCAGAAATTTTAGAATAGTCTTCCTCCCATTCCAATCCGCTTTGCATTCGTAGTAGATGGTTCAGGGTAATTTGCTTTCGTTCATCTTTTTGCCATGATATAATGGGGGCGGGACTATCCAAATCCAATTGTCCTTGATACGCTAAAATGCCATATAAGGTGGCCAAGACACTTTTGGTCATCGACCATCCCAGAATTGGGGTTGCTGCCGTAAACCCGTTGGAATAACGTTCAGCGATAATTTGATTTTTATAGGCGACCAATACCGTACGTGTTTTTTGGGTTTCCGGTTTCGAAAAGAAGCTATCAATGGTCTTTTCCAATAAGGTATAATCGACATTGTCAAAAACGGTGTCCTTGGTTCCGTTATCCCCATACGGAAAAGGCAGGTCATTTTGTGATGTTTCCCTATGGGGTACGGGAGTCGGTGTTTTCTGATCGTACACATCGTTGATCAATACACAACCGAGTCCTTCACGACAGATTGTCTTTCGTTGCATGAGGCCGAAAACAGTCGCGGTGGCCATATCTGGTTTTGATTCAACTTCCGCCAATTTGATCAAAGGAATGTTATTGTCATTCTCGGTTACCGATTTGCTGTTACGCTGAGCAATAAAGACAGTTGAAGCCATGCTTTTCGAGGCATATCCGGAGATGATATTGAGTTTGGGGTAATTGAAATATACGACCAGAAGCATGAGAACTGCCAATAGCCCGGGAAGAAGGCGCTTTAATAACTTCATGTAAACACTTCTTGAATATGAATTAGTACCAATCGGCAGATGTTGTCCAAGGACTAAATATAAAAATAACATTATAAATTGTAACTTGTAGTATTAAAATCGGTAAACGACAATTAGAATATTTACTGAAAATAATTCTTGTTGAAAGCCTCTAATCACTATAAATGAAAGTATTGGTTTGTTTGGATATTCCTGAAATAGGAATAGAGCTTATGAAAAAAGAAGGTTTAGAAGTTACAAAATGGAACAAAGAACGACCGATGACCTCAGAAGAATTGGATGATCTTACTCAAAAACATGATGCCTTATTATCTACCGGGGCCTACAATATCGACACCTCTTTTCTGGGAAAACACAGCCATTTAAAAATTATTTCACAGTTTGCGGTGGGTTACGACAACATTGATGTTGAGGCTGCCACAGCTTTTAAGATACCCATTGCCAATACCCCCAATGCCATGACCGATGCTACCGCAGATATTGCCTTTGGTCTTATCTTGGCAACCGCCCGAAAGATGTGCTACATGCACAAACGCATCATTGAAGATCAATGGAAATTTTTTAGACCCCAGGCTAATCTGGGACAAGAGCTCAAGAACAAGACTTTGGGCGTCTTCGGGCTTGGAACTATTGGTATGGAGCTGGCTAAACGGTGCAAAGGAGCCTATAATATGGATGTAATTTATTGCAATAGATCAACTAATGCAACGGCCGAAAGTGAATTAAATGCCAAGAGAGTCGATTTCGATGAATTGCTTCAAGAAAGTGATGTTATTTCTTTGCATTGTGCCTTGACCGATGAGACCCGCAATAAATTTGACAAAGAGGCTTTTAATAAAATGAAGGAAACTGCCATTTTTATTAATACTTCGCGGGGTGGTGTACACAACGAAACCGACCTGATAGAAGCACTTAAAATGGGAAGAATATGGGGTGCAGGCTTAGATGTTACAAACCCTGAACCGATGAAAAAAGATAACCCGCTTTTATTTATGGAAAATGTGGCAGTAACGCCGCACATCGGTTCCGCAACCATAGATGCGCGAAATCGAATGTCAAAATATGCCGCTGAGAACATCATTGCGTGTTATAGAGGAGATAAGATACCTTATGTGTTGAATTCATTTTGAGTTCGAACGGCACGGATATTTTATGCACCTTCTTTGAAATACGTTTATAATTATACCAATACTATGGCACAAACTCGAAATAAAATTTTGGGGTTGCTGGCCCTTGTTTGTATGGAAGGATGTCACGAGAATGACTATGTCTGGAAACCGATGGAAGTTACTATTTCGGCTTATAATTCAGTGAAATCCCAAACCGCCAATCATCCTAGTTTAACCGCTTGGGGAGATACTTTGGTTCCGGGTGAGAAAAGCATTGCAGTTTCTCAAGACTTGATACCACAGGGACTAGATCATATGACAAAGGTAAAGATCGATGGATTGTCGGGAATTTACTTGGTGAAGGATAAAATGCACCGAAAATGGAAGAATCGCATCGATATTTATATGGGCAATGATATTAAAGAAGCAAAGGCATGGGGTATTAAAAAAAGAACAATTCATTTTGCCATCGAAAAAGAACGAACCAAATAAAATTCAATAGATGCCTCAAATAATGGGAGACAAGTGTCTAAAATATAGTCTTTTAATAGCTGTTCTTTACCTAATGTTCTCATGTTCGAGTTCGAAAATTATAGTTGATAAACCTATTATTTTTAACAAAGAGAGAGAAGAATTAACTTTAGCGTATTTGTCTGATCGCTACGGGCTTGATCAAGAAGAAATTACCATTGTACCTCGTATGATTGTATTGCATTGGACGGCCATTCCGACTTTTGAAGGTTCCTTCGATGCATTTGAACGCCCAAAATTGCCCAGCTGGCGACCGGATATCAAGAATATGAGCGCCCTTAATGTTTCTACCCATTTCTTGATCGACCAAGACGGTACCATATACCGACTTATGCCAGAAACTACTATGGGGCGGCATGTTATCGGCTTAAACCATTGTGCGATTGGGGTGGAAAACGTTGGTGGTACTGAAGACACCCCATTGACCGAAGAACAGTTAAAATCAAATATCTGGTTGGTTAGCTATCTGGCCAAAAAGTATGACATCGAGTATTTAATCGGTCATTATGAATACACCAATTTCGAGGGACACCCACTTTGGCTTGAGAAGGATGATGGGTACCGCACAAAAAAAACCGACCCAGGTGAAAAATTTATGTACGATGTTCGTAAGGCCACCAAAAATCTTAATTTTAAACCGGTTCCTTCAAAACACTAATTCCATGATAAAAAAGATTACCGTTTTCATCTTTACATTTTTAAGTTATTCTACCTATTGCCAACAACACGACATTACGACCTCACTTTACGAGACCTATGAACAGTTTAAAGAGTCTAACCTCAACAAACGCCGAATAAAACACCACGAGATTCAGCCTTTGATCTTAGAATACCGCTCGAACACCGATTTTGTGGTAAAAAAGGTAGGGGAATCAATCGAAGGCAGAGATTTACATTTGATAAGTACCGGTTCCGGCAAAATCGACGTGTTCCTTTGGTCACAAATGCATGGCGATGAACCTACGGCCACACAAGCAATTTTTGATATTCTCAATTTTTTGGAGCATACTAATTTCAAAAAAGAAAAAGCTGAAATATTAACCAATCTGAAACTACATTTTTTGCCTATGCTCAATCCCGATGGGGCGGAGGTCTATCAGCGCAGAAATGCCTTGGGCATAGACATTAACCGTGATGCATTACGATTGCAGTCCCCTGAGGGGCAAACGCTAAAAAAGGTAAGAGACAGTCTGGACGCCGAATTCGGTTTTAACCTTCACGATCAAAGTACCTATTACAATGCAGAACGTACCGAAAAACCTGCCACTATTTCATATTTGGCCCCGGCCTATGACTATGAGAAAGGTATTAACGAAGTGCGAAGCAATGCAATGAAGGTCATTGTCTTTATGAACGACATCATACAAAAATATGCCCCTGGGCAAGTGGGGCGTTATAACGACGATTTTGAACCTCGGGCTTTTGGTGATAATATTCAGAAATGGGGTACCAGTGCAATTTTAATTGAATCGGGAGGCTACAAGAACGACGTTGAAAAACAAGAAATCCGTAAATTAAACTACGTTTCGATTTTGTCGGCCATTTATACCATAGCCAAAGGGAATTATAAAAGTCTTGTTCTTGATGATTATGAGAAAATTCCCGAGAACGACCGCAAATTATTCGATTTAAAGATAGCTAATGCGACATATCATCTTTTAGGAAAAGATTACATCTTAGATGTCGGTATCAATAGGCTCGAAGTCGACCTTGAAGACCATAATGACTTTTGGTATAGCAGTCGTATTCTTGATCAGGGCGACCTTTCTACATACTACGGATATGAAACACTTGATGCTTCCGGCTTTACCATTGTACCTGGCAAAGTGTATCCCGAAATCGTAACCGATTTAAAGGATTTAGATTTTCCTTCACTTTTAAAATCGGGCTATGCCTACATACGGGTCAAAGGTATTTCCGCCAAAGAGTTGTATTCCCCCTTTCCTGTTCATATGATAGGTCTGAAATATGAGGTGCCCCCGCTTCAGATTAAAGTGGGCGAGAACCCTACCTTCTTTCTGCAAAAAGACGGAAAGCCACACTACGCTATTATCAATGGTTTCGTTTTTAAGCTCGACGAGGGGAACAAAGAAATGATTTTTAATTCCGCATTTAAAAATGCCATGATTTATCGGTAAGGTTAATATCCAAATTGAATATTCATATGGGCACCATTTTCGATTAAAAGCACCAGCATTACAAATAATATGGTCACTATGGTAGAAAACAATAGTACGACGAGATACCGGTACCACTTATTCAATTCACCAAGCGCACTGTACTGCATTATTTCGTTGATTACATCCATAATTCTCTTTCTTTAGATTAAATAGCATCATTTTTATTAGGATGTAGGCGTTCATAAAACTATGGGGTAGTTTAGAGTATAACAATTAATAGACCAAAAACCCTACTTTGATTATACAAAAAAGAAAAAGGGGAGCCCACGGCTCCCCTTTTATAATGTTAACTAAACCAACTTATAAGCTCTCCGCATCAAGAAGGGCAAAGAATTTATCTAAGTTAGGAATGATTACAATTTTGGTACGTCTGTTTTTTGACATGTTCTCCTTAGAGTCGTTTTCAACCAAGGGTAAATAGCTGCTACGTCCCGCTGCAATCATTTTAGAAGGATCTACACCATACTTATTTTGTAAAATGTCGACAATCGAAGTTGCCCGCTTTACACTTAAGTCCCAGTTATTTCTAAACATTTCGGTGTTGATGGTTCTAGAATCGGTATGCCCTTCGACCATAACTTCCATACTAGGCTCCGAATTGATTACTTCGGCCAATTTTGACAAAATGTTATCAGCCTTACTGCTGACTCTATAACTACCACTGTTAAAAAGTAATTTATCGGAAATATTGATCATAACTACAGTCTTGTCAATATTTACATCAATATCATTTTCATCATCCGAAATCGACTTTTTCAAATTGTAAGAAACAGCCAAATTCATAGAATCTTGTAGTGTTTTGGCTTGTGCCAATTCATTAGGATCCACCTTTGCCAAAGTCTCTCTCATTTTTTTCTTGGTGTTGTTGCTCATCACGGCAACATCATCGACCGAGGTCATTTGTGAATCGTTGATTTCCTTTAATGAATTTATTTTTTCATTGTATTCGGTAACCCTTGCCTCAATTTTAGACATTTTTGATTCCAATTCCTCTTTTTCAACCTGCGTTTTAGTTAAAGCACTTTGCGTAGTTTGTAAATTATTTTCCAGCGCTACATATTTCTTTTTTGAAACACAAGAGGCTAAAAAAGCAATAACAAGTGTACCTGTAATAATCGATTTTTTCATTTTCAATTGTATTATTGTTTATTCTTTCATTCTCATATACGCATGGAAACGGAATAAGGATGTCTTATTCGTATTCCAAATGCACTAAAAATTATTGCTCAATTGGAATAATTAAAATTAAAGATCTGATTGTTAGCGACTTGTGGGCATAAAAAAAGGCACCCATCAAAGGCACCTTTTTTATTGGATTTTTTGTTTCAATTATTCACAACCACCGGTAAAACCTGTTGCGTTAAACTTAGTTTGTACGGCACCTTGGCGGCTTCCGTCCTTAACCTGAATTGCCAGGTTGTTCTCACCACTACCATCACGTTTTGGGCTACAATACTCGAAAAGATAAAAACTATTGGCCCGTTCCGATACGCGAAAAGAAATATCGTTGAAAGTACTTTCCAGCTCATCTTTATTGCTGGCAAAAACACTGAAGGTTTTACCTATGTCGGTTAGCACTTGGGTGTCAATTTCAGCTCCTAGGCCAATTGTGAAATAAGAAATGTTGGGGTCGGCATCGTCTACCTTTTTCTGGGCTGCCTGTTGTGTGTAGCGGGAAGCTTGATCGGTTCCGTCCGTAAATATAACTACGGAAGCTGCCCCAATTTTTCCGCCCTTGGTACTTTCACTCAATAAGTTGGCTGCGATATCGGTAGATTTTATTACGGCACCATAAAGATCGGTTGATGGGTCATTGCTGATATCGTCGGTAATTCCTTCTATTGAGGCTGTCAATTCTTCTTTTGAAGCAGTCAAATCATTTAAAAGATGAAGTTCGTTTTCACCGTCGAACCAATAGATTGCCATTTGAAACGATTCTTGTGTTGTTGCGGGCATGACGCTATTTACAAAACTGATACCGGCCGCTTTTAACTCTTCCAAGCTACTGCTCAACACACTGTTACTAAGGTCTAATACCAACAATGTATTATTCTTGAAAATTTGCGAATTCGGTGAAATACGTGCCTGTGATTCTGAAGTGGATATCGTATTAAAACAGGCATCATTGCGACCTTGTTCGTATATGGTGAATTGTTCGGCTGTTAGCCCGGGTACCGGGTTGCCATTTGTATCGGAAACTTTAAAAAAAATGGACACTTTTCCAGGTGCAGTGGTGTATTGTTCTTGAATTGATAAGACCAAATCACTCTCACCTAGAGCCAAGCATTCGTCAACGGGTTTTCCCTTACCAAGTCCGTCGCCTGTATTCAATCCGAAATTTACATCGTCATCTGCATTTCCGCAAGATACAAATAGGGTTACGGCAAAAAACAGCCCAAGAAGTTTAAAGCATGATTTCATTTTCAAATTTTTTACGTTCAACCATCACAACGATTAAAAGACTTTAAAAGTATGGTGCATTGAAAAAAAATTATGTTAAACATTGTTAAATCGAAAGCGTAAAAATTTGTAGCTTCATCCGCGAAGACGGCAATAAGCTCCGAAATTAGCTCTTTTTTACCTCATAGGTTTTGGTAATTGGTTTGTTTATAGCTTTTTAATGCCTTTATTACCAAGACAATGAAAGAATTCTTTTTGGTCACCTTTGTCATGACTTTGACGCTACAATTGTGCGCCCAGAAAAAAAATAAAGCATTTCAGATACATATTCGAAAAATCAATTCCCCCGTTATTATTGATGGAGTAGGGGATGATAAAATTTGGGCTGCCACTGACGTTGCGAAAGACTTTTTTATGGTATTGCCTATGGATACCGATAAAGCAAATGAAACTTCCGAGATTCGTATGGCCTATGACGATAAAAACATTTACCTATTGGCTACTTTTTATAACAAGGCAAAAGGAGGTTATTTTGTCGAGTCCCTTCGACGGGATTTTTCCTTTGGTAAAAACGATAACTTTTTATTGTTTATGGACCCCTTCAACAATCAGACAACTGGTTTTTCCTTTGGCGCCAACGCCTATGGTGCCCAGTGGGACGGTACCATGTATAATGGGGGCAATGTCGATTTGAATTGGGACAGTAAATGGATTTCGGAGGTTACGCGTAGCGAAGAGAAATGGGTCTTTGAAATGGCCTTGCCCTTTAAATCGATTCGATACGAAGACGGTGTTCGGGAGTGGGGTATAAATTTTAGCCGTTTAGATTTAAAATCTAGTGAAAAGTCGAGTTGGACACCCATTCCCCGACAACTTCCAACGGCATCCTTGGCCTATACAGGAACTTTGGTTTGGGATGAACCACCACCATCGCCCGGAGTGAATTTTTCAATAATTCCTTATATATTGGGAGGCCTAAACCGAGATTTTGAGGTTGGTGATAAGACCGACAATGATTTTAAGGTTGGAGGGGATGTGAAGTTCAGTCTGACCTCGTCAGTAAATTTGGATTTGACGGTGAACCCAGATTTTTCACAAGTAGAGGTAGATAGACAAGTGACAAATTTGGATCGATTTGAACTGTTTTTTCCTGAGAAACGTCAATTTTTTCTTGAAAACGGTGATTTATTTGCCAATTTCGGCTACCCAACCATAAGACCTTTTTTTTCAAGGCGAATAGGACTTGGGGTACCCATCCGCGCAGGGGCCAGAATCAGCGGGAACTTGAACAACAAATGGCGGGTGGGCCTTATGGACATGCAGACAGCAAGTGTCGACGAATCGGGCCTTCCTAGTCAAAACTTCGGTGTGCTTTCGTTGCAGCGAAAAGTTTTCAGTCGTTCGAGTATTGGCCTGATGTTCGTTAATAAGCAGGCTACCCACTATCCTGTTCAAAACGATTCTCTCGAAACCCTCTACCCTAAATTCAACCGTAATTTGGGTATGGAATATAATTTGGCTTCTTCCAATGCCCTATGGAGTGGCAAAGCCTTCTTTCTTAAATCATTTAGTCCTGATGAAAGTGGTGATGGGGTAACCCAAGCGGCTCATTTGGCATACACGAACAGAAAATGGAATTGGCGAGTTCAAGAAGAGTGGGTCGGCAAAGACTATAGGGCAGAAGTGGGGTATGTGCCTCGCAACGGTTATGTGAATTTTAATGGCGAAGTGGGACATTTGTTTTTTCCTAAAAAGGGGAAAATTGTGAGTCACGGTCCCCAATGGGAAAGTATCTACTATTTTAATGAGAATTTCAAAAAGACCGATAATGTCAATATTATCAGCTATGGTCTTAATTTTCGGAACCGTAGCAGTTTTGAATTAGTGATGTTCAAAGAATTTGTTGAGCTTCTTTCCCCATTTGATCCCACTCGATCGGGGAAAGAGTTGCTTGATGTCGGTACCGATCATTATTGGACCGGTATTGGTTGGGATTATGTCTCAAAACCTCAAAGCCTTTTTACGTATGCCTTTGGTGGTCGTCTGGGCGGATACTATTCAGATGGTAATAGAACGAGTCTTACAAGTGAACTTGGTTATCGATTTCAACCTTTTGTAAGCCTGAGTGCCAATTTAAACTACAATCATATAAGGTTACCCGAACCTTGGAACACTACCGAATTTTGGCTAATAGGATCCGAAGTCGATATAACTTTTACGAACAAGTTATTTTTTGCCACTTTATTCCAATACAACGAACAAACGGAGAATTTTAATTTGAATTCACGATTGCAATGGCGCTATAGCCCAGCTTCCGATTTTTTTTTGGTATACACCAACAATCAGTTTGTGAACCCTTTTATCAAAAAAGACTGGGCATTGACCCTTAAATTGACCTATTGGTTCAATAGGTAGGTTATGTTCGAACAAAAAGCATCCAAATTTATTTTAAGATGGTTTTAAGAAACTGTTAAAGTGGACTTATTTATCTGTATTTTTAATAACTTGTAAAGAATATCTACACACAATTCATTAAACAAACTACAGAGTTATGGCAACATATCAACTTAACATCAATGGAAAGTCGCATTCGGTCGACGTAAGTGAAGACACGCCTTTATTGTGGGTGCTGCGAGACCATCTAGATTTGGTGGGCACCAAATTCGGCTGTGGCATTGCCCAATGTGGCGCATGCACCGTTCATTTGGATGGGGACGCAATCCGTAGCTGTTCTACGACATTGGCACAGGTGGAGGGAAAGGCGATAACAACGATTGAAGGTCTATCGGAAGATGGTTCCCACCCCTTGCAGGAAGCATGGAAAGAAGTAGACGTGCCGCAGTGTGGCTATTGTCAGGCGGGACAAATAATGACCGCAGCTGCTTTTCTTAAAAAGAATGCGACTCCCTCAAAAGACGATATAAAGAATGCGATGCACGGCAATATTTGTCGGTGCGCAAGTTATAATAGAATTTATAAAGCTGTTGAAATGGCAGCTGATAAAATGGGATAATAACTGGTTTCAAATTCCATTCCTGTAAAGAGGGGAATCTACTAATTTTAATTCACGAATCATGTCAACTTCAATACCAAATATAACATTCAGCAGACGTAATTTTATCAGAACCTCATCACTGGCCAGTGGCGGTCTTTTGATTGGGTTCAATCTTTTTACCGCATGTAAACCAGAGGCCAAGGTACCGGTCGATTTGGCTAATTTAGACTATTCCGATTTTAACGCTTTCATTAAGATTGCTAAAAATGGGGCTGTCACCATTTTTTCTCCGAATCCTGAAATAGGGCAAGGGGTAAAAACGGCCATGCCTATGGTCATAGCCGAGGAATTGGATGTCGCTTGGGATAATGTTTATGTACAACAAGGTGTATTAGACACTAAGAACTATACACGACAAGTAGCCGGTGGCAGCCAATCAATTAGGTTCGGTTGGGATGCTCTACGTCAGACTGGGGCTACAGCCAGACAAATGTTGGTCAATGCCGCGGCTGCACGTTGGGGTGTTGACGCTTCGGAATGTACGGTAAGTGAAGGGGTAATTACTAATGGCAAGGGCGAGACCTTGGGCTATGGTGATGTCGTGGAAGATGCGGCGACACTTGAAGTTCCGGAAAACATAACCTTAAAAGAACCTAAGGATTATAAGATTATGGGTACCGATATACCGAATGTCGACACCGACAAAATTGTTACTGGAAAACCTTTGTTCGGTCTCGACTACAAAGCGGACGGTATGGTATATGCGGCGGTGCTGAGGCCTCCTGCCTTTGGTCAAGAGTTGGAATCTTTTGATGCCGAGGAAGCCAAGGCAATGCCGGGTGTTATAGATGTTATTAAAATAGGGGCTAAGGCCAAAGAATTACTGAGTAAGGATAAAATAAGCTGGACGGTTCAATTGAGTCCAAGCGAAAAGGTGGTCGTTATCGCGAAAACCACATGGGATGCATTTAAGGGAAAAAAAGCCATAAAGGCCACTTGGAAAGATGTTAGTGTTTTGGAAGATTCAAAATATCAAGACGATAAGCTTATAGGGTTGCTCGATGGGACGGAATTTAATACGTTAAGGAACGATGGTGATATAGATAAGGCGTTTCGTCAGGCCGATAAGGTTTTGGAACGTACCTATGAGTCCCCATTCTTACCACATAACACCATGGAACCGATGAATTTCTATGCCAACGTGAGTGCAGATAAAATTCATTTGGTGGGGCCCGTTCAAACCCCTGAGGATGCCGCAAATACCGTGGCACAAATGTTAGATCGCGATGTTGAAGATGTCTCTTTGGAAATGACCCGAATGGGCGGTGGCTTCGGTCGACGCCTTTATGGCGATTTTGTATATGAGGCCGCCGAAATTTCCGACGCAATCGGAAAACCTGTTAAAATGGTTTCATCACGTGAAGACGATATGACTACGGGAGTATACCGCCCTGCGATTAAGTATCGTATCAAAGCGGCCGTGAAAGACGGGAAACTCACAGGATATTATCTGAAGGAAGCGGCGGTAAATGGCAATATGTACGGATTGATTCCAAATTTCTTTCCTGCGGGTGCTGTTGAAAATTATAAGGTAGATGTTGCCAGCTACCCAAGTAAAATTACGACTGGGGCTTGGCGAGCACCCTACACCAATTTTCTGGCCTATGCAGAACAAAGTTTTTTTGATGAGTTGGCGGAGATGATGGAAGTTGATCGTGTGCAACTGCGGTTAGACCTTTTGGACAAGGTAAAAGGAACGACAGACGAGCGCATTCAATATTCCCCTGAGCGTTTGCAAGGCGTCATTAAGGAAGCTGTCGATAAATCGGGTTGGGGCAAACAACCAGAAGGTGTTTACCAAGGCTTTGTAGCCTATTATTGCCATAATACCCACGTGGCAGAGGTTGCCGATGTTCAAGTTGAAAATGGAGAACCCGTAGTTAAAAAGGTAACTTGCGTGGTAGATTGCGGTATTGTTGTAAATCCTCTTGGAGCACGAAACCAAGTAGAAGGGGGAATTATTGATGGTATCGGACATGCGATGTATGGAGATTTTGCATTCAAAGATGGAGTACCCCAGTCTACGAATTTTGATAGGTATCGCCTGATTCGAATGAAGGAAGTACCCGAAGTCGAAATGCATTTTATTCAAAATGAGCTGGCACCGACAGGTTTGGGAGAGCCAACGCTGCCTCCAGCGGGCGGAGCTATTGCCAATGCATTAAAGGCTGCCACCGGTAAGCGTATCTATAAACAACCCTTTATGGCGGATCCCGATTTTTGGAAAACCGTTGGGAAACCGATCTTGGGTTAATAGCAACTTACAAAAACTGTCCGTAATACAATTTGATGAACTTTTGTGTATTTCCATTCTATTTTCAATCTTCTGGCGAACCAATACATTCGTTAGAATCTTTGAAACAAATTTGATATGACGCATGAATTAAAATCCATAATACGGTCGTATATGGCCGCCCAAGAAGAAGGGTTCAAAACAGTATTAGCCACCGTTGTTGCCCTCGAGGGGTCTTCCTATCGACGACCCGGGGTTCGAATGCTTATTCGTGAGGATGGTAAAATGACTGGAGCCGTCAGTGGCGGTTGTGTCGAGAAGGAGGTGTTTCGACAATCGGAAAGCGTTTTTCGAGATGACCGACCAAAAATTATGACCTACGACGGAAGGTATCGTTTAGGGTGCGAGGGTATTTTATTTATCTTGATCGAACCGTTTAAACCTGACAAGAATTTCATCAACAATTTTTTTCAGCTGGTAGCAGATAGGAAGCATTTTAAGATAGTGTCTTTTTTTTCACAAGAGGAAATAGTAGATGATAATTTCGGTTCTCTATTAGTATATAAAGAAGCAAAGGTTCCGTTCAGGCCCAATGCCACTTTGAGCGGTGATTTTAAGACTTTCGAACAGCAAATGAAGCCCTGTTTTAAACTGGTCATCATTGGTGCTGAACACGATGCCGTTCAACTATGTTCGTATGCGGCATTTACGGGTTGGGAAGTGACAATAATCGCCACACCCTCCGAAGAAAAAACACTTAAAGACTTTCCGGGAGCAGAAGAGTTGTTGAATATTGACCCTGAAATTACTCCCCTACCAAAAATCGATAGTCAAACGGCAGTTATGCTCATGACACACAGTTTTGTAAAAGATTTAAAGCATTTGTTGGCATTAAAAGATAGCGAACCGGCTTACCTCGGTTTATTGGGACCATCAAAAAGAAGGGAGCGGCTTTTGAACGATTTCATAGAGCGATGCCCGACCATTTCAGATGTCTTTTTCGATCGTATACACGGACCTGCCGGACTTGATATTGGAGCGGAAACGGCCCAAGAAATTTCCATTGCCATTATTTCCGAAATTTTGGCTGTAATGCATGACAAGCAACCCATTATGTTGCGGGATAAGGAGGGTAAAATTCACAGTTGATGGTCAATCAAGAAAATATGGCCGTACTTATCCTAGCAGCCGGTCAATCTTCACGAATGGGTAAAATCAAACAATTGTTGCCGTGGAAAGATACTACCCTTCTTGGTATTGCCATTAAAAATGCCCAAGCCATTTCAAAAGATGTGGTGGTTGTTCTGGGGGCATATGCGGCGGAGATCAAAAACGAACTCGATATAAAGGAAGCACTGTTCATTGAAAATCAAGATTGGAAGAATGGTTTGGGGTCTTCGCTGGCCTTTGGCATAAACTACCTTAGAAATAGTGACAAGGAATACAGTGTAACACTTATAACACTAGGTGACCAACCCTTAATAGACGCTTTATATTTAAAGTCCATACTCGACGCGCACAACAAAACAAAAAAAGGAATCGTTGCCACGGCTTATGGGAATAGGTCTGGGGTACCCGCCTTGTTCAGTAGCAAATACTTCGAAGCTTTAGGTAAATTGGATAAAGACAACGGAGCAAAAAGAATTATTGACTCCAATAAAAATGATACATTGATCCTATCTCCCAATGGAAAAACGATTGACATTGATACCGTTGAAGATTATAACAAAATTCTAAATAGTTAAATACAAATAAACTAAATGAGTAGTAAATCAGTAAATCTTGCAGCCCTAACACTTTTATTAGTTTCATGGGGTTCACATGGCCAACAAATGGATTTTGAAGAGTACAATCCCAAATCCACACTCGTAGTTCCCGAACATATTGTTGAAAAGGCAAAATTTCCTTTTGTAGATATCCATAGTCATCAATTTCGAATGGCTACTCAAGATTTATCGGAATTGATTGCCGATATGGATAAAATGAACATGGGCCTGATGGTCAATTTAAGTGGTGGTTCAGGTGATAATATTGAAAAAATAGTCAAAAATATCAACGAGAACTATCCCAATCGATTTGTGGTCTTTGCAAATGTCGATTTTGATGGAGTGGGTTCCCCAAATTGGTCGGAAAAAGCAGCTGCCCAGTTGGAACTTGATATTCAGAATGGTGCCAAAGGTTTAAAGGTCTATAAAAGTTTGGGTCTGAGAAATAAGGATGTTAATGGAAACCTCGTAGCCGTAGATGACCCACGGCTGGATCCTATTTGGGAGAAATGCGCCGAAATGGGTGTTCCGGTCTTGATTCATACGGCCGATCCCAAATCTTTTTGGGATCCAATGGATGGTGATAACGAACGTTGGTTAGAGTTAAAAACGCATTCGAGAAGAATACGCACGGATACCGATCCAGCCCCTTGGCAGCAATTGATCGATGAACAGCATCGCATGTTTAAAAAGCACCCGAAAACAAATTTTATAAATGCACACATGGGCTGGTATGCCAATAACTTAGGGCACCTCGGAGAACTTTTAGATGAGATGCCCAATATGTACGTGGGTATCGGGGCCATTGTTGCCGAATTGGGGCGACAACCAAAAAATGCCCGAGCTTTTTTCGAAAAATACCAAGACCGTATCCTTTTTGGAAAAGACAGTTGGAAACCTGAAGAATTTCCTACCTATTTTAGAGTTTTGGAAACCGATGACGAATATTTTCCATATTATAAAAAATACCATGCGTTTTGGGCGATGTATGGATTAAATCTGTCGGATGAAGTATTAAAAAAAGTGTATTATAAGAATGCCTTAAAACTACTTCCAGGAATTGATAAGAGCATTTTTCCAGCCAATTAATTAATCCTGTAAATATTTTAGACAAATCTTAACGCATTGTCAAATCTTCCGTAAAATAAGATAAGTACCTTGTAGTAATCAATTATTAAATCATTTTTTATGTGTACAGTCAGTCACTGTTATATCGTGCCGCCTTATATTCTGGAGGAACTTGCAAAACGAGGCAACACAGCTTGTAAAAAAGCGTTGAACGACACAAGGCGTATCAATCAAAAAAGAAACGCAAGTTTAAACAACCTTCTGCAAAGAACTGTGGTCGACGGCAATGGTGCGCGCTTTGTTTATGACAGTGAGAATCAGTTCCGACAGCGACAAAGTTTGATTCGAAAAGAGGGTGACGGAAAAGTTGCCGATACAGTTGTTAATGAGGCATTCGATACCTCGGGGTTTGTTCGGGAGTATTTCCGGGAAACCTTTGGTTTGAACTCGATGGATGGAAATGGGATGGATATTATTTCTAATGTGCATTATGGGGTTGATTACAACAATGCATATTGGGATGGTGATGAAATGACATATGGCGACGGCGACGGATTGGAATTTACAAGTTTTGCAAGTGCCATTGATGTCGTGGCCCATGAATTGATGCACGGGGTTACCCAGTTTCTGGCGAACCTTGAATATTTTAGCCAGCCAGGGGCTTTGAACGAGCATTTTTCTGATGTTTTCGCCACAATAATCAAGCAAAAATATTTAAAACAAACTATTTCTGAAGCCGATTGGTTAATTGGTGATACTGTAGTTACTGCCAATTTCCCGGGTGTAGCGATTCGCTCTATGAAAGCCCCCGGTACTGCCAATGATTTTGATTCACAGCCCGATCATATGGATAATTATTATTCAGGTTCTCGAGATAATCAAGGGGTACATATCAATTCAGGGATTCCGAATAAGGCATTTTATTTATGTTGTCTTGAGATTGGTATTGATGACTGTGCCTTGATTTGGTTTGAAACTTTATCATCTTTGTGGCGAACGGCCCAATTCACTGATATGTTAGAAATTATGCTTGAAATTACAGCTAAACTCAGTGAAATAGGTGAGGTAAGTGAACGAGCTGCGGCAGCCGTTGCAAAAAGTTTTGCTACAGTAGGTCTAGAAGAAATAAGCGTATGAAATATAAAATAATCATAGAAGGCGGATTCTCCGGTATTTCAAGAAAATATGAAGGAGAGATTGAAGTAAGTGGATCGGAAACTAAGAAGTTACTTAGTGCATTGAATACCAAGTACACGTCACGATTTAATATACCTGATGGTCAAACCTATCACATATTGCTCGAGGAGGACACTAAAAAACATCAGGCAGTTTTTAATGAAAAGAACGTACCTGAAGAAATTAGAAAGCTAATCGCCAAAGCGAAACAAAAAAACCGACAATTACCGTAGCTGGGCTTGAGTGTCTATAGATGTAGACTCATTGACCCCGTAATCTTGAAAAATTCCACAAGAGTATTCTTTTTTTATCAGCGACTTTTCTTTTTTCTTCTTCTTTTTGGTCAGTGCTTCAATGTGAGGAGATAGGTATTTCATAATTTTCATTTTTTATGAATAGGTAAAACGAAAGAGGGTTTAATTTGTTGCCTACTTTTCGTTCAATTGCTTTTTTTATGTAAAATTATTCCGACAATCCAAAACTTCCTAATCCTTTACGAAAAGCTTATAAATTCTTAACAATTAATTGGCTTAATCGATGCTAATATGCAGCGGCCGTTTGTCATAAAATCGCCATATTTCTGCATTAAATTAGGTATTCATGGTGTTGCGATGCTAGTATTTCAACGGTTAGAACATTCTTTTGGCCAATCGAATATTTTAGTCGTACTGATCTCAAAAACATTCGTTACACGCCGCAGTTTTGGTTCATATTTTTAAAACACAGGACATTTCTAAATGACATACACTTATGTATTTATAGTAGAACCTCTACCGTATCAAATAACTTTGGAATTTGTACGGGCCAACCAAAGGTGTCTTTTATCTTAACCCGAAATGCATCCAAGACCAAGGGTTCACCATGTACCAAAAACACTTTTTCAGGAAAGTTCTCGACATCTTTGAGCCAGTTAAGCAATTCCCCTTGGTCGGCATGAGCGGATAAACTTTCTAAATGCTCGATTTTTGCCTTAACAGGTATGTACTTTCCGAACAATTTAATTTCAGGCGCCCCTTCAAGCAACTGACGTCCCCTCGTGCCTTCGGCCTGATAACCGACAAGCAAGACTGTTGTGGTGGGAATATCAATCAACTGTTTCAGATAGGTGAGTACCCTACCGCCGGTTACCATACCACTACCGGCAATAACTACTTTGGGCCTTTGGTCATCAATCGTTTTCCAAGTATCCCTATAGGAAGTAATAATATTGAAATGGTCGCACATGGCCCGACATTCGTCAAAAGAAAGTTTATGCCAAGCGGAATGATTTTCAAAGACCGACAACACATTATTGCCCATGGGACTATCTATAAAAAGGGGGATATTGGGAATATGATTCTTTTTATATAGTTTCCACAAGACGTACATTAGCGATTGTAGGCGTTCTACCGCGAAAGAGGGAATGATTAAATTTCCTTTTTGAATAATCGTTTTTTTGATAAGGGATGCCAAAATTTCCTCCACATTTTCTTCAGGATGCAATTTGTTGCCATAGGTACTCTCTAGAAAAAGATAATCTGCCCATTTCGGATGTTCGGGAAGTGATAAAAGCACATCTTGTTTTCGGCCAATATCCCCTGAAAAAACAAAAACTTTTCCGAAAATATCCAACTCGATAAATGTTGCACCTATAATATGGCCGTTGTATCGATATTTGAAACGTATGTTCTCTGACAGCGCTATCCATTCGTCCCTTTCCTTATTTTGAAAAAGTGCTATGGCCTTTTCGGCTTCCTCTAGATTATAAAAGGGCAATGCGGGTTGATGCTTGCTAAAGCCCTCCTTGTTGGCCTTTTCGGCATCCTCTTCATGGATTTTGGCACTGTCTCTTAATATAATAGCGGTTATGCCCAAGGTGGGTGGGGTTCCGATTATTTTACCATGAAAACCCTCTTTGACCAACCGCGGCAGATAACCTGTATGATCCAGATGGCCATGGGTCAGCAGCACAACATCGATTTGGGAAGCATCGATGGGCAAGACGCGCCAGTTTTGTTCCCGCAACTCTTTTAAGCCTTGGAACATACCACAATCGACCATGATATTTTTTTCTGGGGTTTCCAGATAGTATTTGGATCCGGTCACTGTACCCGCTGCACCTAAAAAATGGATTTTAACTTTTTTCATTATTTTTTAGTTGAACTGAATTTCATTAATCCTTATTCTACAAAAACGTAAATCCTTGGACCTTTGCAAAAATGATTTTCGCGGTTTGACATTCTCCTTATTATCATCAGCCATTGCACAACTGCTTTATTTCTGTAACTATCTTTTCTTTTCGGGTTTCGGAAATGCCAAGATGGTCTAAAAAGAACTTATCCTTTAACAGTTGTCTGCAAAGAACGACATCCCTACTTAACAAAAATTGCTTTTCGCGCTCTGTGAGCAGGTGAGATACAGTTATGGGATATAGGCCCAAACGGTCGATTCTATCTTTGAGGCCATTGTCTTTGGGGTAGTCCCAGCTCAAAAGGTTGAGTCCGACACAATTGCCATAAGCAATAGCATCGGCTGTAAAACGGGTATTTGTTACTACACCGCCGTAAGCCATGCTTTTGGTCTCATCTTTCTTTTTGTCCCATTGTTGTTTCACATCTTGATATCTAGAAAAGATGTACAAGGGTACTTTTACATTGCAATTTCGGCCCTCTTCGCTATGGAATTTGCACTCTATAACGCCTACTTTTTTATTTTTTTTCGCAAAGACATCGATTTCATGGCTCACGCAAATGCCGGGCAT
The DNA here is from genome assembly GCA_965368185.1 of uncultured Kriegella sp. Taxonomy (GTDB): domain Bacteria; phylum Bacteroidota; class Bacteroidia; order Flavobacteriales; family Flavobacteriaceae; genus Kriegella. The sequence continues at coordinate 42,809 of CBDULZ010000015.1, read as the reverse complement.
GATTTTACCTACCTCGGTCGTATATCCCGAATACTCTAAAATGGAGGCTACGAATTTTTCAAAAGGAAACCCCGTTGGCCCTAATTCATAAATGGCTTTTTTCAGTTTGTATTTTGAGGCAAAAACGGACTTCTTCTTTTGCAAAAGGGCAAAGGCTCGATTATAGATTTCCTTTGTTGAGATGCCTTGATAGAGCTCGTTGCTTACGGTATCCACAATTTGTTTTACTATAGCATCGGTGGCTCCGCTATGCCGTAGGGACTTACGGAGTTTTTCCAGTGAAAATCGTACCTTTTCGCCAGATGACTTTACGACATCGACCATTGTTTCTTTGATGGCATCAGCACTGTCGTTCGTGGTCTTATTTTTTGATATTGACATCTAGTTCAGGAATTTTTAGCAGTTGCAATGTAGTCGACGCCAGTATTACTTTTCCATTGGTTTGGCGTACTGATTCTTGAATTGCATCGAACAATTCGTGTTTGGTAGCACGTCTACGCTTGTAATCTGTTATGTATCTCAGGTTTAGTTGGATCCAATTATCGGTCAAATTGATAGCGATAGTGGGATCGATGGTCGCATTTTCAATATAGTAGCGTTTGACCATTTCTTCCCATTTTGCCTTGGAATTCTTGGCGTAGTCGGATAGTTGATTTTCTGCAGTTTCCAGAATGAGTTTCTTGGCGAGGTCCACTTCCGATTCGTAGGTTATCAGAATGTTGATTTCATCCCAAACAAATGGAAAGTCCATCGAATAGTTCTTTATTGGTCCTTTGAATACAAAGGCGTTGCTGATTTTGACGATCCTTCCTGAATAATTATCACTATTTACCCATTCGCCCATTTCCATAATCGTTGTATATATGCTATCGATATCGATGACATCACCCTTGATTCCGTTGATTTCGATGCGATCACCCGGTTTGTAGACGCGAACGAAAAAGATATAGAAGGATCCGGCGATGCTCAGAATCAGTTCCTGTAGCGTAAAGGTAAGCCCTGCCGTAAACAGGCCGATGATAATCGTATAGTCACCTACGTCATCAAGAGTAAAAGAAACCAATAACAACAGAATTATAAGAGCGTAACCAATGATTTCGATACCCTTTTGTGCCTTGTAACGAATGGCCCCATCTTCTACGCGCCGTTTTAACAACTTGCGTAAAAAACCTATGACGATCAATATAATGATAAGCCAGAGTAGCGTTGCCAGTATTTTACTTACCACAGGCCTGTTAAGAAAATCGGTCAGATCTTGCATTTATTTACGATTATTATAAAAGTCTCTTACCAAGGCCTTTACTTGATTTTCTGTCATACTATCTGCTTTTACCAGAGTCTTTAATTTTTCTGCCAAGACGTTATGCTTTTCTACCAATTCTTTTTTGAATTTTTCCCCGGCATCCGCAGGACCAAAGATGGCAATGGCATCGGCCCCATGAACTGCACGGACCAATTTTTCGAAGTATTCCCTTAATTGGTGTTTTTCCCTTTCCAAATATTTACGCTCGTGTACCACATCTTGTGGGCTACCTGATTTTATGCGGGCTGGCGCCCCGCTTTTGAGATTGAAAAATTCCACATCGGAAAAGAGGGTTTCAAATTTTTCATCATCATCGGTCAACGTAACGATATGGGCCTTTTGCCTGTCCATCCAAATACCTATCTTTTTCATGATATTATATTTAATAGTAATTATTTAACACCTGTTTCGAAATACTGTAATGTTCCTTGCTTCTATGGAGAATGGTCTTTATATAACTAGTTCCTCTTTGCCGAACAAATCGCCTTGGTATTAGTTGGGCTGATCTTGAAATGATAATGGAGTCCCAATGCGTAAAAATGCGTTGTAGGAGTTTGTTACAATACTATTTTTTATATTTCTGTTCATGTAAAACTTGATTTCTTATCGTGATAAATTTTGCATGACCAAAAAAGGTATCTTCACATGAAGCCCAAGTTTGTCTATGGTTGATTGGTACAACATATCTTCTATATACGAGTGTCTGGAGTTTACAATCACCAGCATGTCAATTTTTTTATGTACAATATATTTCGATATGGCAATGGTCTTGTCTTTTTCCGGCGTAGTCTCAAATATCAGTTCGGGCTTTTTTAGGCAGTCCTTAAGAAATTGTCGATTATCCTCCTGACGTAGCGAAAGCCGTTGAATAGGGTCGATGTAAAGCAGATGAATAATAGATCGGAATGAACCCGTCATACTGCTTAACAATTTTAATTCGCGACGCTTGTAGGGCACCAAATAATTAGTAGGAAACAGCACCTCTTTTGGTGGGTGATAGGTGTAGCCTTCCGGTACCGCCAGAACGGGGCAATCAACATATTTAAGTACTTGTAGCGTATAGCTGCCAAAGGTAGTGCTACGATCATTGGTTTCGCCACGGGTACCCATGACCACAATGTCCATATTCTCTCTATTGATTATAGTATTGACCTCGTCGACCAAAGTGCCAAATGCCGAAATAAAGGTATAGCTATGCTTAGGGTTTGGCGAATAAGCAATTATTTCGGACTGAATTTTTTTTAGCTGTTCTTCAGATTTTTGGAATGTAACTTCTTTTAATTCATTCAAATGAGAACGGTTATTGTCAAGTTCTTGGCGATAGACTTCGTCTGCATACGCGTGAACAACGAAAAACTCACTTTTCTCATATTTGAAGATTTGACAGGCATACTTTAGCGCGTTATATGCGTTATCCGAAAAATCCGTAGGCACCAAAACTTTTCTCATGTTTTTAATCATTTGTCTTTAAAGGTAATAGGCGATATTTTCTAAAACTATGATATTCGTCAGGTGGATTTTACTGCCCATGTAATCGATGTGCGGAATCGAAACAATTGCTGCTTGCCTGCGAGGTGAATTACCAAGTGTATGATTTTTATCATTTCCAAATCAAAGGCTGGTTTGTAGTTTTATATGGATAAAAAAGAATAACATGGACCATTTCACCCAAAGACATTTAGAACCTTTGACCAAAAAATGGTGGAAACATCAATTATTGGGCATTCTTTTTGTACTTATTGGTATTTGGATATGTATTACGCCACAAACGAGCTATATGTCGTTGAGCCTTTTCTTTACACTTGCATTGATTATAACCGGAGTATTCGAAATTATAGCTTCGATTTTATATCAAAAGGAAACCAAACATTGGGGCTGGCATTTGATAGCTGGAATAGTTGAGCTTTTTGTCGGAGGGGCGTTGCTCTTCAACCCCTCTATGACAATGACACTATTGCCCTATGCTTTGGCGATTTGGTTGCTTTACAAAGGGGTCGTTTCCGTTTTGATTTCGTTACGACTAAAATCGTTCAACGTCAAAGGCTGGGGCTGGATGCTGATCTTGGGAATATTTACATTGTTGTTTGCAGTTTTGATTTACGTATATCCCGTATTAGGGGGATTTGGTATTGTTTACGCCATAGCCATGGCCTTTTTGGCTTTTGGGATGTTCAATTTCTCCGTTGCCCATCATCTTGGCAAATTGCGTAAACGCATTGCGAATTCCTCATGATTTTTTCTTTTATTCTTTACCTTTAGAAAAGAAATCGTCAAAGAGTTTCAAGGTCAAAAATTGAACCGTATGCCCATGTTTCAAAGAATAGTTGTCCTTTTTTCAATACTATTGTTTTTTTCTTGTGGGGAAAAGAATGATGGAATTACACCGAAAAGGACCACCTTGGTCGAATCGGTCTATGCTTCGGCCCTGGTACAACCTGACAGTCTCTATGAAGTCTATTCGTCGGTATCCGGAATTTTGGACAAACAATTTGTAACGGAGGGAGATACCGTTGCCAAGGGCCAAAAGCTGTTCCAAATTTTCAAAAAAACTCTCGACCTGAACCGTGAGAATGCCAAACTGAACCTACAGCAGGCACAGGAAGATTATAGTGGTAATGCGGCGGTTCTTAGCGGGTTGGAAAAAGAACTGCAAACTGCACAATTGAAATTCCAAAACGATTCTACCAATTTTATGAGGCAGAAAAGACTCTGGGAACAACAGATTGGATCTCAGGCGGAATTCGAATTTAAAAAATTAAATTATGAAGCGGCAGCCAACGTGCTGGAACAACTACAAAACCAATATCAACGTACTCGGAACGATTTACAGAACCGCCTGCGCCAAGCAGATAATAACTACCGGTCGGCCATCGTGAACACGAAAGATTTTACTATTAGTAGTAAAATAAACGGTCGCGTCTACGCCATTTATCGAAACGAAGGCGAGATTATAACCGTGCAACAGCCTTTGGCAAGTGTGGGCAGCCCCGATATCTTTGTCATTGATCTATTGGTGGATGAAGTTGATATTGTAAAACTCGAAACGGGACAAAAAGTGCTTATTAATTTGGATGCCTATTCGGGTACCCTTTTCGAGGGGAGAATAGACAAGATTTATCCTAAAAAAGACGAGCGTACCCAAACATTTAAGGTCGAGGCGGTTTTTGACACTGCTCCGAAAGTGCTCTATCCGGGACTTGCCGGAGAGGCGAACATCATCGTTGCCGAAAAACAAAACACCATCACGATTCCCTTGGAATATCTGACCGAGGACAATGGGGTACAAACCGACAATGGACTAAAGGAAGTCGTTACGGGCAAAAGGAATATGGAGGAAGTGGAAATTCTTTCGGGTATCGATGTGACTACCAATATCTATAGACCCGAACAATGACCAACTGGAAAGTTATACTGAGTATTTCAAAGACCCATTTACTGTCACGTATTAAGCAGACGGCAATTGCAGCGTTAGGAGTTACCTTTGGTATCGGAACGTTTATTATACTAGTTAGTTTCATGACCGGTCTTAATGGGCTTTTAGACGGGCTTATTCTTAATCGAACTCCTCATGTACACATTTATAATGAAATCAAACCCTCGGAAAGACAGCCCATAGATCTGTATGATAAGGCGAAGAATGGCTTTAAAATCGTAAGTTCTATAAAACCAAAGTATACACAAACAAAAATCCATAACGCCCTTCCCTTGATGAAGCAGTTGAATGAAGATCCAAAGGTAAAGGGTGCGATTCCGCAGTTAAAGGCACAGATATTCTACGTATCCGGCTCCATTGAACTGGGTGGAAACTTGGTCGGTATCGATGTGAAGGAGGAAGTACGCCTTTTTAATTTCGGGGATTATGTAGTAAAGGGAAATCCTGCAGATCTTGTTCACTATGACAACGGAATTCTGATGGGGGCAGGGGCAGCAGAAAAAATGTCTTTAAGCGTGGGCAATACGGTGCAAATAAGTACAGTGGGCGGGGATATTTTTCCCTTAAAGATTGTTGGCATCTACCAAAGTGGACTGGCAGAAATCGATGACATTCAAAGTTTTGCGAGTCTAAAGACGGTGCAACGCATATTGGGAGAGCCGAGAAACTATATTACCGACATCAATGTGAAATTGTATGATATCGAGGAGGCCGTTCCCATGGCGCAACGCTTGGAGAAGCAATTCGATGTGACTGCTGTAGACATCAATACGGCCAATGCACAATTCGAAACGGGTACCTCTATACGCAATCTGATTACCTATGCCGTATCGATTACCTTGTTGATAGTTGCCGGATTCGGTATCTATAATATATTGAACATGCTGATCTACGAAAAAATGAACGACATCGCCATTTTAAAGGCCACGGGATTTTCGGGACGTGACGTAAAATATATTTTCATAAGCCAAGCCATCCTAATCGGGTTGGTCGGAGGTTTTTTGGGGGTTCTAATCGGGTATGGTATTTCAGTGGTTATTGACAATCTGCCATTTGAGACCCAGGCACTTCCTACCATAAAAACCTTTCCTGTTAATTACAATGTTTGGTACTATGTCATTGGAGTAATTTTTGCCATGGGATCCACTTTTTTGGCAGGCTATCTGCCTGCTCGAAAAGCGGAAAAAATCGACCCAGTGGAAATCATTAGAGGACAATAGCTATGGACAGCGATATTATTTTGGAGGCGAAGAACATCAACAAGTATTTTCGTCAACCCGTGCTTTTTCATGTTCTGAAGGATATCAATTTTTCGATTACTAACGGTGAGTTCGTTTCGATTATGGGAAAATCTGGATGTGGCAAGTCCACTTTGCTGTATATTCTTTCTACTATGGATACCGATTATGAGGGCGAGCTTTGTCTAGGAGGCGAAAAGCTGACCGGCAAGCACCATGAAGAACTGGCCAAGTTCAGAAACAAGCATATCGGTTTTGTTTTTCAGTTCCATTATCTGCTATCAGAATTTACAGTGCTGGAAAACGTCATGCTCCCTGCCAAAAAACTAGGCGTTAAGTCGATACAGGAAATTGAGCACGATGCGATGGAAAAACTAAAATTGCTGCATATTGAAGAACAGGCGTTTAAACTATCATCCCGTATATCTGGTGGCCAGAAACAGCGTGTGGCCATTGCCCGCGCCCTGATTAACGATCCCGATATTATTATGGGAGATGAACCTACAGGAAATCTCGATAGTCATAATTCACAAAACGTAATGGAAATCTTCAAAAATTTGGTACAAGAGCGTAACCTTTCGTTATTGATAGTAACCCATGATACCGATTTTGCAGAAAAAACCGATCGTATCATCGAAATGGGGGATGGGAGGATAATAAAAGATTAAGGTGAAGTTTTTTAGACTTTCAATTTTTGAAGATTTACCCGTCTACAGGTTGAATGCATTTGGCGTGAGTCTCATGTGTTTGATAAGAATAGTTGCGTTTTTACGGATTGGTTTTTTTCTTAAAAAAATTCAGATGTACTAAAACGGGTATACCCCTTGGGTAAACTAAAACATACGGATTTTCATGGGATCCTATCTAGCCCTTCTAATAATGCTAAGCGAACTAGTTGAGCTGTAATTGTTTTTGAATGTAGTTCAAAATCAGCATCCAGTTCATTTTTAAGAGCAAGGCCGCAGTGGGTACATTGTCATCTTCTATTGCCGAGATAATCCCGTCATGCTGATTGTCTGATTTGCTGTATACCTCGTCATCGGACATAAAAGCGCGCTCATAAAAGAAAATGCGGGTTTTGAGGTCTGCCAACAGCTGTTGGGCCAAGGCATTTTTATAATTTTCGGTCAATAACCGATGGAACTCTAATTTTGCATTAATACGGGAAACAGTATCAAGGGCATTCTTAAACGTAGTTTGTTGAGATTTTAGTTTCATAATCCCAGCATCTTCAAAGGTAGAGTGTTCCAAGGCCAGTACCTCCAAATCGGCAACCAATTCATATAGGTCCTTGGCTTCGGTATAATCCAACTCGGCAATTACAAAACCCCGATTGGGAATCGCCTTTATAAGGTTCGATTGTTGCAGCTGGGTAAGTGCCTCTCGAATAGGGGTAACACTAACATTCAATGTACGCGCCAAAGCGGCTAAATTTAGGGGCTGCCCTGCATTGAGGTTTCCAGTAGTCATTTGTTCAAGTAAATAAGCCCTTACTTTGTCACGTACGATAGTTTTTGATGCCATAAGGTAAAGATATATTATCGTATACGATTATGAACGCTTTTTTATGATATTTGTTATAGATTATCCCATTTCGAAATTGCCCTTATAATCATTCCATTTCAAAATCTGTAGTTCGCTTATATTTTTTTGTGTCGTCACAGCTGCTGAATAACCTGATTCAGGTGTAAATGATTTTAATTCACAATCCCAATTGAAAAAACGATTATTTGCGTTTTCTTGTTCGAGGAGTTGAACTTTACTCTTTAGGACAGAAATCTTCGTCAATGCAATGGGCATTGATAGACCGTAACCCGAAAGCTTAATAAAAGCTTCTTTACGAGTCCACAGGTGATAGAATCCACGTGACAGGTCTTTGCCTTGTAATGCATTGAGAAAAGCAATTTCGGTTTTTGTAAAAACCGTATTGGCAATTTCCCAAAAATTTATAGTATCGTTCCAATATTCCACATCAACTCCTATTGCAATGTCCGGGGTAAACGCCAAAACAATCAACTCATTGGAATGCGACACGTTGAACTTAATGGAATCGCTATTTTTGAGTATGGGTTTTCCGTAGTCACCATATGCAAAGTCTATGCTATCTATGGGTTTTTGCATATACTTTGAAAGTAGTTTTCTCAATACACCTCTCGCAACTACAAATGTGGAAAAGTCCTTTTCAAAACGGAATTTTTGCGCTTTGATTGACTCCTCTTTGGATAGGTATTTTAAGTAAGGTTCTATATCACCCAGTTCTCTTTTGTCAATGATCCACACCTGTATTTTACCACCTTTGCTAAATTCAGAAACCACTTTTGAAATGGACTTATCGGTGGGTGTTGTGAAGTCTATTTCGTTTTCAAGTAACGGCTTCTTCGACATATTGTCCGAGTGTTTTCACATGGGGTTCTTCAAACTGGTTAAAGTGATTCCCGCTGTTAAGTACTACCTTCACTTCCGAGTTACACCAGTCATTCCACGATTCAATGTTAGCTTCCCGTAACCTCTTATGCTCTTCTTTACATAAGACCAGCGTACAAGTGGCTTCAATTTTTTTCCATTTATATTTAGCGTGGTTCAGATCCAGACCGTTTTTAACCTTGATTAGATTTTGTGTTACAGTATCGTTGGTCAAATTGCTAACGCGAGCCTTTATATATTTTATATACCTTGATTTAATTGAATTTGTAATAGTTGTGATAGGAGTGCTGGTCATTTTTCTCAAATACCTTCTTAGACGTTGAGAAATTGTTTGTTCCGCAAAACTTACACCTGGTCCAACTGAGCTGTCGACCACAATTAAATTCACCGATTTCCCTTTTTGCCTTAGTTGGTAGGAAATTTCTACGGCAATGGCGTTATAGCAATAAAACATTAGGTTATAGGGACCGTCTTCCTGAATATTTTCGATTTCTGAAATATAGTCGGAACTCATCTCTTCGATACTCGAATGCATTGGTTCGTTTCCATCAATACCCTTCGGCTGTATTGCGTACACAGGTCTATCCGCATTTAGATATTTGGGTAAGTGTTTATAAAACAATACAGGACCATCCCCGGCATGAAAGCAAAAAAGGGGAGGTTTGCTTCCTTGGCTTCTTAGTGGAACCACATATTTTGTTTTTCCCTTGACGTTGATACCCTTTTTACCGATTTTTTGAGCAATACCTTCAATTGTCGGGCATTCAATAAGTGTAGTAATAGGCAGTTTTACATTTAGTTTCTGTTCTATCATGCTAATCATTCGTATGGCCATCAATGAATTGCCTCCGATTTCAAAAAAATTATCGTTTATGCCAACAGTTTCCATCACAAACAATGTTTCCCAAATTTTGGTGAGTTGATGCTCTGTTTCATTGATAGGAGCCTTGTATTCCGTATTCAAAGATTTTTCTAACAGTTGTTTTTCCATTATGGAAAAAGGATCGAAACCTGCTATAATTACATTGATATCACCTAGGGTTTTTACTCGTTCAGAGGCAATATAATTTAGTATTTTGATCATAGTGTCTAAAATCCAAGACGAAGCATTGGTGTCGATCAGTTCAGGTAGTACCGATAGTGATAACTGCATTTTATCACCGGGAACCGCCACCATGGTCACGGGATATGTGGAAGTTATTCCGCTTTCAAAGTTTGAAATGGTTATACCACCATTTTTTGTTGCAGTCAGTGGATAATTCTCAAATAAGAACAAACTATCAAAAAGGGGTCGTGCCGAAGAGCGATTTATGTAAGACATAATTTGATCAAGACTTACATGTTCATACTTTCTTGCTTCCTGTTGTTGTATTTGAATTGTCTTCAACCATTCGGAAATAGTAAGCTCCTTCTGAATTAAAGCGCGCGCCGGTTGCACGTTCATAAACATTCCAGATAATAAATCGATATTCGGAAAATCGCCCGAGCGTCCAGAAACCGTGCAGCCAAAACATAGGTCGTTCGTGTTAAAATACTTGCCCAGCGTCAAAGCCCATGTCCCTTGAACAATACTGTTCAGGGTTATCCGGTTTTTTTTAGCAAATTGCTGTAAGTCATCGGTCAGTTTTTCGGAAATAAATTTGTTACTCTCTGTAGGTGTAAAAGCATTGATCAAGGTAATATTTCTATTAAAAAGTGAAGAATTGTCAAAATCTTTAAAATACTGCTTCCAAAACTTTTGTGAAGCTTCTTCATTTAAACTATTTAACCAGCTTTTATACGATTTATAGGTCGGTAAGGGTTCAAGAGCAGGTATTTTGTTTTCTGATATTGCGTCGTAAAATGTGAGTAGATCATTTAAAATAATTTGGGATGACCAGCCGTCGAGCAAAAGATGGTGACTGGGCCATAATAGGCGGTATGTTTGCTCTTTCATCTTTACGAGTACAATTTTGCTTAGTGCACCTTCTTCAAAGTTAGCGCCTGCCTCACTGTACTTCTGTTTGAGGGCCGTCCATTTTTCTTCGTTCTCTTGTTGTGAACTGTCGGTCCAATCTAAATAGGAAAGCTGTATTGGCCTTTCTTGATGGATCAATTGTACCGGTTTTTCAAGTTTTTCCCAATGAACGGTTGTTCGCAACACCGCATGTCGCTTCATCGTACGGTGTATCGCTTCTTCGAGATACGTTTTGTTCAACAAACCCTGTAATGTAAATTGGACGTTCAAAAAACCTTGGTCATGGGTACTTGCCAAATGATGGAACAAAAGGCTTTGTTGCATAGGGGTAAGCGGAAAGATAGCCTCTATTTTAGGTTTTTTGGTGGTGCTCATATTTTATCCCTATAATCGTCGCATTAAATCGTCCAAATCATCTTGACTTATTTCCGCTTCGGGAAAATCGGAAGGTGTATAGCTACCATCCTCCTTTCCTACACAATGGCGGATAATCTCTTTTAAATTAGCTAAAAATTTATTTGCTAAGTCTTCTATGGTAGCTCTTTTATACATTTCTGTACTATAGCTCCAGTTCATACGAAGCTGGTCGTTTAGAATATAGGCATTGATTTCTATTAGATAGGTGCGTTCGCTTGAGGGGTGCCTGTAATCATCCGTAAGAAACTCGAAATGAACTTTCGAATTTTCGAAACTTGCACGCTGAATACCGAGATAGTTGAAGATAAGTTGTGGTTGCTGATTTACGGAATTCAACAGTTTGTTTTCCGTCATATACTTTAGAATACCGTAATCAATACCGTGGTTAGGGATGGTGCGCAATTGTTCTTTTACGGATTTTAGGTGTTTATCGATGTCTCCTGATTTTGAATGTGAAAGCCTAAAGGGAAAATAAGAGGTAAACCAACCTACCGTATTCGATATATCGACAGGAGAAAAATCTACATTACGGCCATGCCTTTCGAGTCCCAAACAAAAATTTTCAAGTTGTGCCCATTGGTAAATAGTTGTCGATAGCGCCGTTAGCAATAGGTCTTCTATTTTTGTATTGTAGGCGGTGTTTGCTTCGTTAACTAACAAAGTGGTGCTTTCGGTCTCTAAAATGCTTTCTAGAACCGTAATGGTTCGTTCCTCGATATATGAACCGGTTAAATTGAAATCTGTAGGTAATAAACCGCTGCTAGTCGTTTGTTCCTTCCAAAAGGGAATTTCTTTTATTATTTGTGGCGATTCAGATCGTTTTACAAGGAATTCGCCCCATGCCTTTATAGAATCCGATTTTGGCTTAAAACTAATTTGTATGTTTTTCATTCTCTGCTGTAGGGCAATAGAAAAATCACTAAAAATAGAATTCCATGAAACCATATCGACCACCAAGTGGTGTGCAATAAGGTATAAAACTGGAGTACGATGGTTACCGCAATTGAAATATAAAGCTCTAAAAAGATTTCCTTCCGACAACTTGCAATTTTGTTGTTCCTTTAGTGTTATTTCTTTGATGCGTGTATTTTGTGCGTCAGGACCATCAGTCTTGCTCAGGTCAAAATAATGGAAAGCATTTATAGATTCGGAAGATAAAACATGGGCTTTCCATTCCTTGCCATTCTTTATAAAACTTAGACGAAGAGCATCGTGATATGCTATAAGCGCAACAACTATTTCTTTGAGCGTCGATTTGTCTATGTTATCAATATTTGAGATTTGAACTATTTGATTCCAATAATGGGGTGCTGCGGTGTGGGCTTCAAAAAACCAATGTTGTATCGGCGTTAATAATACTTCGCCCTCAATACTATTTTCCGTTGGGCCCTTAATCTTTTCGAAACCGACAAAAAGTGCCAATTCTGCTATCGTTTGATGCTCAAAAAGTTGATTTGCCTTTATGATAATCCCAGATTTTCGGGCTTTGGCAATAATTTGTATGCTCGAAATAGAATCGCCTCCGATTTCAAAGAAGTTGTCCTCAATTCCGACGGAAGTGACCTGCAAGACTTCTTGCCAAATTTCGACTAACTTTTTTTGAATTTCAGTAGTAGGTTTTTTTTTGACCGTCGTGGTGTTTAAAAAATAATCCTGCTTATATTTCGTTAACCGATTTTTATCAATTTTCCCGTTGGGCAAAATCGGAAACGTATTCATTTTTATAAATCTAGAAGGAATCATGTAATCGGGAAGCCTATTCCTGAGCTTTATTTTAATTTCTTCAAAATCGGTTACACTTTCATCAACTTTCACAAAAGCTACTAATTGTCTTATTGTGTCCTTGTAATCGATAATTACCGTTACCTGCTCTACAATAGCTAAATCAAGAAGTGCATTTTCCACCTCATCAAGTTCGATACGATGCCCTCTTATTTTTACCTGTTGATCTACCCTCCCTAAAAATTCAATACTACCATCATTTCGATAACGACCCAGATCTCCTGTTTTATAAAGTTTCTTAGGAATATCGTTTTGAAATGAATGATCAATGAATACTGCATGGGTAAGTTCAGACCTATTCAAATAGCCACTTGCAAGCGATGGTCCGCCTATATGAATTTCACCTATTGCCCCAAATGGCACCAAATCTTTAAATTCGTTCAGAAGATATACTTCGCAATTTGCAACCGGTTTGCCTATGGGTACACTACCATTGACATCTTCCTTATTTATTTGATGGGCCATACACCAAACCGTTGCCTCGGTGGGGCCATATTCATTGTATAACGCAGTACCTGGTAGTTTGTCGAAATGCGTTTTGCATAGAGATGGGGGGCACACTTCACCGGCAACCATAATGGTGGAAAGACCTGTTAATTTAGAAATGTCGCAATGCTCCAATAAAAGGGCATACAACGAAGGCAGCATTAAAGTGTGGCTTACGTTCTTCTTGGCGATAATCTCACTAACCCTATCAAGATCTTGTTCAATGCGCTTTTCGGCAATGACCAAAGTGCCACCGGTACAGAGCGTCCAAAATATCCCGACTTTAGAACTATCGAAAGAAATTGACGACATGAGTAAAAAAGCTTTGGGATTTTCAGGATAAAAGTTTAATCTTCCCTCCGTCGAATTAATAATGTTGCCGTGGGTGATTGGCACACCCTTGGGTTTGCCCGTGCTACCGGAGGTATAAATGACATACGCTAAATGGTCTCGATGAACGATGGGACGTTTCTGAAGAGGGAGGTTTGAACTACGGTCCAGTGCCTCATCAACATTTAAAATAGTACCCTTGAAATTCCTGAATTGAGCTATTTTAGAACTATGGGACACTACAATAGAGGCCTTGGAATCGTTAAGCACATAGTCGATTCGTTCCGAGGGATACTCTGGATCAATGGGCAAGTAGGCACAGCCCGCCTTTAAAATAGCAAGAACTGCAACGATCATCTCCATAGACCGTTCTAGGCATAAACCCACAATTTCATTTTTACCGTTTGTTTGCGCTAAAATAAAATCTGCATATCGATCAGTTTCTTGGTTCAACTCTTCGTAAGACATCGATTGTGTGCCAAACACAATGGCGGTTTCTTTGGCCTGTTCAAAGCTAACGTCTTCAATAATCCTATGAATGCCATCATAATTTTTAAAAGGCTTTGTCGCCGGGCTTTTGACAGGAAAAAAATATGATTTTTCCTTTAAGGTTACCATGGGTATTTTGGTAATCGGTAAGTCAGGACGGGCCGTAACACCTTCAAGTAATAGTTTATAGTGTTCTAGTAAACGGTCAATAGTCGTATGTTCAAATAAAGCGGTATCGTATTCGAAGGTAGCCGATAATTTACCATTGTTTTCAGACATATTAAGTGTTAAATCAAATTTGGAAACTCCGGTATCAAACTCCGAAGACGCCAAGACTTCAATTTCAGAACCGAACGAAACCGGCTTATCTTCTAAATGATACAGAAACATAACCTGAAAGAATGGATTCACTGCAATGGAACGTCCGGGTTTTAATTCTTTCACCAAGACATCGAAGGGTACATCTTTATTTGAAAAGGCTTCCAAGGTGTTTTTACTTACATGACGAACAAATTCGGAAAAATGGCTCTGTGGATTTATCTGAAGCCTTAAAACAACGGTATCAAGAAAGAACCCGACAAGGTCTTCCAAACTTTTTTGACTTCTGGTCGATATGGGCGATCCTATACAAATATCGTTTTGACCGCTATACTTGTGCATCAAAATATAATATACCGATAACAACATGTTGTAGGGCGTGACTTCCAACACTTTAGCGAGTTTTAAAATATTGCCCGAAAGTTGTTCTGAAAAATGTATTGTATGCTGCTGACCCTTATATAACGGTCTTCCAGGGCGCTTGTAGTCCGTGGGCAAAGCTAATACGGGAATTTCACCTGATAATTTTTCTTTCCAATAGGTCATTTGGGCCTTGTCGATAGTTCTATTTCGGTCCCAATAGGCAAAATCGGAAAATTGGATTTCGGGTATGTTCGGCAGAGGGTCTGATCCCTGGCGGATAGCTTTGTAATAGGCGGCCAACTTGCCTTTTAGAATGCCCATTGACCAAATATCCGTAATGATATGATGCAGGGTAATAAAAAGAATATAATCGGTGCTGTTCAATCGCACCAAGCAAATTTTATAAAGAGGTGCCTTTGAAAGGTCAAAACCGGTGGTGGCACATGCCGACATTACTTTGTCGGCTTCTTCTTTTGCCTCGCTTGGGTTTAACGCCGAAAAATCGAATTCCTCAATGGCCATTTTTATGCCATAATCCGTTTTAAGAACGGGTTTACCACTCTCGATAGGATAATAGGAACTTAGTAATTTTTGCTCCTTGAAAATTAATGCAAAGGCCTTTTTTAAACTATCGATTTGTAAAGGTCCTCTTAAAATAATGGATTCTGAATAATTATAGAACGGGTTTTCTGGGGATTGCAGTTGTAAAAACCATAACCGTTGCTGCCCACTCGACAGAGGAATCAATACATTTTCAGGAGCTTTTTTAATACTATTTAAGCTTCCATTTTTCTCTTTATTCTTCCATCGGCTTAAAAGCGATGTTTTGGTATTCTCTCTCTTCATCTTTCCTTTTCTAAAAATTCAACTACTTCAGTCCGAGGTTTACCGCAATGTTGTATAGTTTTCTGATTACATAGATGTCTAGCCGAAAGTCAACGTCAAAGGCACGCTCTATGAACCAATATAAAGATACGACGATTAGAAGAATAGACAGCCATACCAGAAGTTTTGGGTAAAGTTTGTTTTTCCTTATAAAGAAAAGTATAGGAAAAATCGCCATTATGATTACCACTTGGCCAATTTCTACCCCCAAATTAAAGCCCAATAGCGACCAGGTCAAAAATTCTCCTTTAAAGCCTAGGTCGGCCATGACACTCGCAAATCCGAAACCATGGAAAAGCCCGAAACCAAAAGCGATTATCCAATCCCTTCCTTTAAAAATAGGCCTAATATTATGATAGGCGGCCAAGCCAATGGAAAATGCTATTATCGACTCTACCCATCTTGAAGGCAGATTGATTATGCCCAAAGAGGCTAGACTTAAGGTTATTGTGTGGGCAATTGTGAAAAATGTAACGATTTTAAGAATGTAGATAAAAGCGGGTCTGAATGCCAATACCGGCTCCCAACCCCAAATATCAAATTTTTGCTTTGCGGGCTGTGCCCCGCCTTCGACCAAGACTTGTTTTTTTCTTCGTACTACAGATGGAAGGATTAGAGCCAATAAAAACAAGATATGATCTAAACCTATCCAAATATGCCAGACTCCTTGTTTGATCATACCTATAAAACCTTTCCAAACAGATCTATCGGTAAGATCCAAGGTTTGTGTAGTGTTACCCTTTGTGAAAAACAGTGAAATAATGGCCTCATTATTTATAAGTCCCGCTTTCCAATTGTATTCCATTCCCAACAAGTTTGTATGATCGGGATTTTCATCAATAAATGCAGAGTAGGTAATAGTAAGGTCTTCAGGGATAACGTCTGTATTTTCAAGCTTGAAATGAAAATTGACAAAATTACCTGTAGTCAACCACAGTTCAGAAATCTCCCCTGTGAACATAATTTTATGTTCTCCAAGTTCCGATGAGAATGCTGAATGTTTTAAAAGATATTCCTGTATTTCTTTTGCATAGGGCTCTATTTTTTCGGTTTTAGGATGCAATCCAAGGTCTATACCAAATTTTTCTTTTAGTTCGTTAACATGTATTTCAAATCTTCCTTCAATGCCCAGTTCCTCATAAATTCTTAAATAAATAAGACTTTGGTCCATCTTATGGGCTTGACTGGTTATTGGAACAAGAAAAAGCAGAAGGGTCAAAAAAAACAAAAGGATTTTCTTCATGACAGTTTGGTTGGTTTAACGATTACTTAATATTTCAATGTTCCTCTGTGTATTTTTATAAATATCTCAATATTTTGAGGATATTGTTTGTAAAACATGAAATTTTTCGATGATTGTCATAAATTGTCTGTTCACAAACATTCTTTTTTTTTGATTACGAAATATACTTGGTTTACCTTTAGCATAGCGGTTTATTTGAAATAGATTTCTAAAATTCGGAGTTTCAAGCATGAATTTATTTAGATCATAATGATGAAAACTATTGAGATACAGAGGGCTTGCTTAGAACCTTAAACATGCTTAAATAAAATAATTATGATGTGACAGGATAACGATTTAGCTATCAATAATGACCAATTAATAAGAACCAAATATACTCAAGTTTTTTATATTGTTTAAGTATTTTGTATTTTTGTTAAACAATATAAATTTTTTGGTATTGCTTCTATAGCACATTTCTTCTCAAAATATGATTTACAACTTAGCACAGATAATTCAAAATGCTGCCAAAAGGGTGCCTGAAAAGGAAGCTTTTCGGTGTATCGATGAATTTATATCGTATGAAGATCTTGAAAGAAAATCAAATCAACTGGCCCAGTATTTTACCAGCGCTGGTGTAAAAAAAGGTGACCGTATCGGTATTTACATGAACCGTTGCCTTGAAACTACCATTGCCGTTTACGGTATATTAAAAGCAGGAGCCGCCTATATTCCCCTGGATCCCTTTATTCCAATTTCAAGAATATTGTTTATGGTTGAGGATTGTGAAATGGAGCATCTAGTCACAACACCGGCACAAAACAGAAAAATTAAAAACATTGCTGCTGAAGCACCTTTTTTAAAATCGGTTGTTGGTATTTCCGAAAATGTTGGAACGACTGGTATTTCTTGGGATTCTATTTTTACCATTTCACTGGAAAATTATAAACCCGTTTGGATTCTAGAACAAGATTTAGCCTTTATACTTTATACCTCTGGATCTACTGGAACACCAAAAGGGGTCATGCATACACATCAAAGTGGACTGGCTTTGGCCAGGCTCGCTGCAGATTTGTACAATTTTGGCCCAGATGATAGGGTTGGGAATTTTGCACCTCTTCATTTTGATCCTTCCACGTTTGGCTACTTCTCTGCACCCATGTCTTTGTGCACTACGATAATTATTCCCGACGCGCATTTAAAATTTCCTGCCAGTCTATCTGCGTTGGTTGAAAAGGAAAAAATAACGATTTGGTATTCGGTTCCTTTAATGCTTATTCAAACCTTATTAAAGGGCAATATAGAGAATCATGATTTTAGTTCATTGCGATGGGTATTGTTTATTGGTGAAGTTTTTATAACAAAACATCTAAGAGCATTAATGGAAAAATGGCCACAGGCAACCTTCAGCAACCTGTATGGCCCCGTCGAAGTGATTGCGTGCACGTACTATCATTTAAATTCGCCTCCGAAAACTGACGACCCGATTCCTATAGGCAAGGTTTGGGGCAATACCGAATGTAAAATTATAAATAGCAAGGGTATGGAAGTGCAGCGTGGGGAGATCGGAGAACTGGTCGTGCGCACAGCCACAATGATGAAGGGGTATTGGAAAAATAAGGAATTGACCGAAAAATCGCTTTATAAAGAGAAAATAGCGGAGGGATATGAACATGTGTTTTATAAAACAGGAGATTTAGCTCAGGAAAATGAAGACGGAGATTATTTGTTCCATGGTAGAAACGACAGACAGGTAAAAGTAAGGGGGTATCGACTCGAACTTGACGAAATCGAACTCACCTTTCTTAAGCATGAAGAAGTGAAAGAGGTCGCTGTTGTTGTCGTTGAGAGGGATACTGGAGTTAAGGAACTAATTGCCGTGGTTCGCACCATGGACGGTTCTAAAATTGATGCGGCTTCCTTGACGACCTTTTGCAAGCCTTATTTACCTGCTTATGCTATCCCTGAGACCATTAAATTCAGGGAAGATTTTCCTAGAACGGGATCTGGAAAAATAAGCCGTACCGAGATTACAAAAATGCTTTTAGCAAAAGAAATATGATAACGAAAATAGCCAACTATATAAAGCAGGAAATTGCCAACGAACCATTGAACGATCTTGGCGAACAGGAAGACCTTTTAGGAAGCGGAATTATTGATTCAATGGGGATGATACGACTTATTTCGTATCTAGAGCAAGAATTTCAGGTGATTATTCCTGCTGAGGATATGATTGTTGAGAACTTTATGACCTTGGAACATATTTTAAAATTTCTTTCTGAAAAAAAGGGCGAACAATAGTATCACCACTATGCACAACACGTATAATAAATATATTGAACTCAGCCAAGGACAAATGTCATTGTGGATTGGACAAAAATTGAATCCAGATGTCCCCTTGCACAACACCGCATATTCATTTGAAATTGATGGTGAGATTGATCCAAAGGTTTTTAGCATGGCTTTTGATTTGGTGATTTCTAAAGTAGATGCGCTAAGAACTGTTTTCTTTGAAACTAACGGTACACCATTCCAGACTGTATTAGACGATATATCAAAGAGCTGTGAATTTATTGATCTATCTATGGAAAGCGACGCTGACGTCAAAGCTTTTTTGTATGACAGGAGCCTAAAAGAAATCGATATTTCGAAATGTATTTTTGATTCGGTATTGGTGAAATCACAGACTGAAAAATATATCTGGTTGCTCAATATGCATCATTTGGTTACAGACGTCGTTTCGTTAAAGACGATTTTCGACCTAACTGGGAAATGCTATGCCGGAATTCTCGAAAATAATTTAGAAAAAATTGAACCTACACCCGCGTTTGCCGAATATGTCAGTTTTGAACAGGCTTGTCAAAATGATTCAAAATATGATAATTTCAGGAGTTATTGGGAAGAACGGATAAAAGCCGTTAAAAAACCGCCGGAATTATATGGAGTTGATAACACCTTTGATAAAACGAAATCTACAAGGGTTTCCCTAAAATTAGGGTTCGAAAGGTCACACAGACTTCGAGAAATGGCTCAAGATCCCGCTATCCGTAGTTGGACACCGCATCTCACTTTATTTAATATATTTTCCAGTCTGCTCTTTGTTTATTTATATCGGGTCAGTGGACAGCGGAACTTGTCCATCGGCGCCCCAAACCATAACAGGACGACCAAACAATTTCAAGAAACCGTAGGCTATCTAATTCAAATTTTTCCACTTGTTTCCGAGATTTTGGAAAGCGATACGTTCCATTCTGTGTTGCAACGGGTCAAATTGGAAACGAATAGTTATCTAAAATATGCCCAGCCCGGAATGGCTACCCCTGAAATAAACCGAAGTTTTAACACCATTCTGAATTACATTCATGCTAGCTTTCCCGATTTTGACGGAAAGCCTACCAAAACCGAATGGATTCCTAGCAATCATATTGATGTTACACATCAAATGCGTTGTCATATTGTAGATTTTGATGCTACAGGTGAAATAAATATTCTTCTCGATTACAATCACGCCGTTTTCGATGAAGATTTAATTGAAAGGGCGCCCAAACACTTTCTAAATTTAGTCGATGCTTTTTTGGAGAATATCGATCAGCCGATCGACCGGCCAGAATTGGTATCCGCCTCCGAAAAATTAAGTTTTATTTCCGATACGCACATAACTTCGGATGCCTTCATACCAATAGCAGGTCAATTTAACCAAACAGCAAGTTCCGTTCCCAATAATACAGCTATAAGTTATAAAAAGGAATCGTACACCTATTCCGTAATAAGCACCAAGGTAAATCAACTTGCAGGCTATCTAAAAATAAAAGGTGTAGGGCCAGGAAAGCGGGTGGCACTTTACCTCGAAAGGAGTCCCGAGTATATTATCGGGGTACTGGCTATACTTAAAACGGGCGCTACTTTCATTCCCGTTCCTTCAGATCAGCCAGCGCAACGAATTTCCTTTATTTTAAAGGATTCCGACTGTACCTTGGTGTTGACTAGTACCATATTAAAGAAGAACATCAAGAATGTAGATGCTGAAATTATTGATTTAAATTTGGATTCTGAATACATTGCAAATCAGAAATATATAAACCATGAATGCGCCTCTAAACCATCCGATATTGCGTATATGATTTATACTTCCGGATCTACCGGAAACCCAAAGGGAGTTTTGATTTCCCAAGGAGCCATTTTCAACTATTTGAACTGGGCAAAAAAAGCCTATGCTAATGACGATAGTTTTGTATTTCCATTATTTACATCCATAGGGTTTGACCTTACGATTACTTCAATTTTTCTTCCGTTATTGACCGGAGGTGAGGTCATAATTTATAAGGAAGCTGGCCAGGGGCCTGATATTTCATTGATGGAAGTCTTGGCAGATAACAAAGTGAATAGTATAAAACTGACCCCCTCCCATCTTGCTTTAGTGCAGGGCACGGATTTATCGCATTCAAAAATAGGGACAATCATAGTCGGAGGTGAAGACTTTAAAACAAGTCTGGCCATGGCTGCGGAAAAGACATTTGGCAAGAGCTTAAAAATATATAACGAATACGGTCCAACGGAGGCCACGGTGGGCTGTATAGTTTCCCAATTTGACAGAGACAAACACGATGATGTATCGGTGCCTATAGGAACGCCCATCGACAATATGCAAGCCTATGTTCTTGATTCCTATAACAATATAGTTCCAAAAGGGGTTATCGGAGAGCTGTATTTAAGCGGAATTGGGCTCGCTGAGGGGTATGCCAATTTACCGGCTTTGACCCAAGATAAGTTTATTGAAAATCCTTTTATAAAAGGTGCAAAAATATATCGTACAGGTGACTTGGTCCGAGAAAACTCATCCGGGGATTTAGAATATTTAGGAAGGATTGATGACCAGGTCAAACTACGAGGTTTCCGTATAGAACTCTCCGATATCGAAGCAAATATGCTGAACCACAACGCGGTTACGAATGCCGCCGTGGTTCTAATAGAGAATGAAAAATCCGTTGCTGAAAACGAAGTTGTTAACTGTGTTGAGTGTGGCTTGCCCTCCAACTATCCGAATACCGATTTTGACGAAAAGGGGGTGTGCCATCTATGTAATGCCTTTAAAG
The DNA here is from genome assembly GCA_965368185.1 of uncultured Kriegella sp. Classification (GTDB taxonomy): domain Bacteria; phylum Bacteroidota; class Bacteroidia; order Flavobacteriales; family Flavobacteriaceae; genus Kriegella. The sequence continues at coordinate 21,069 of CBDULZ010000015.1, read as the reverse complement.
GATACAAAGATGAGGCACAACGCTATTTTAAGACCACGGACGAACTTAGGGACATTCTTATTTCAAAACGAGGTAAAAACCCTAACTACGATTGTCTTTCGCTATTAAGCGGCGGGAAAGATAGTACGTATATTTTGGCCCAACTTATGGGTATGGGACTAAAAGTCTTGGCCTTTACCCTTGACAACGGCTATATTTCGGATCAGGCTAAGGGTAATATCGATAAAATCGTCCGGAAACTGGGGGTTGACCACATCTACGGCACTACGGAACATATGAACAAAATTTTTGTGGATAGTCTTCAACGTCACCAAAACGTTTGCAACGGATGTTTTAAAACAATTTATACGTTAAGTACGCAAATTGCTTTGGAAAAGGAGATTCCCTTTGTGGTTACCGGACTCTCACGAGGACAGTTTTTTGAGACCCGCTTGACCGAGGAATTGTTTTGGGATAAAAATGTAGATGTTGACACTATTGATAAGACCATACTTGAAGCGCGAAAACTGTACCATCAGGAAGAAGATGCCGTAAAAAACCTGCTCGATGTTTCGATGTTCAATACGGACAGAACTTTTGAAAAAGTGCAGTTCATCGATTTTTACAGATATAGCGATGTGAAATTAGAGGAAATGTTGACCTACCTAAAGGAAAAGGTAGACTGGGTGCGGCCAACGGATACAGGTCGTTCGACCAATTGTTTAATCAACCAAGTAGGTATATATGTACATAAAAAGCAAAAGGGGTATAGTAACTATGCATTCCCTTATAGTTGGGATGTTCGTATGGGTCATAAAACCCGAAAAGAAACCCTCGATGAAATAAATGAATTTATTGATGAGAAGGAAGTAAAGCGAATTATTGATGAAATCGGGTATCAAGAACCCGGTGAAAATGAGTCGGGACAAAAACGATTGGTTGCCTATTATACTGGAAAACAGCGAGTGGTTTCTAAAGAATTGGTGAAATATCTCAAGGCAGAACTTCCCGAATATATGGTACCATCCCATTTTAAGTTTATGGAGGAGCTTCCGCTAACACAGAACGGAAAAGTGGACAAGGCGGCATTAAAGGCGCTAAACAGTTCGCAATTGGAAATGGATACCCCCTTCGTTGCTCCAGATGGCGAAATCGAAGAAATTCTGGCCGCGATTTGGAAAGAGGTCTTGCGATTAAAACAGGTCGGAGTCCATGACGATTTCATCGCCTTAGGAGGGCATTCGCTTGCCGCTATTCGGGTAACGGCACGAATAAATGAAGAAATTGAAATGAACTTTCCTTTGAATAAAATATTCGAGCTGCCCACAATTGCTGAATATGCAAAATTTATCGAAGATACATTGGTTGAACTTCTAAAGGAATAACGAATAGTAACGAAATGCAAGTAGTAGCTACTTTCTTAAAAGAATTCAGACCCATTTTAGTAAAATGGATAGCTGTGCTTATGGGAATATGCTATTTAATGGCCCCACTGCATCAACAAATTGGTACTGTGCTTCATTCCGTTTCGCATTTTTTTGAAATGCCTGGTCATATTATGTCACATGATTCCTTTTTAGACCATGATTCTTTTAAGAAACACAAGCACATGGAGCATGAAATAGGGGGTACCGACCACGATCATGGTATTATAGATTTTCTTGATTCCATTTTTAAAGCCTCGAATGATGAGGATGATTCACAAGATGCGCTCACGACCAAAATAAAAATAGACAAGCATTATGTAGAAACCCAGTACCTTGGTCAAAAGCAGTTTGACTTGAATCAAAGCAACGATTTTAGTGAAATAGTCTGTAAATACAGTGATGGCTATTCCAATGAATTATACGACCCTCCCAGATACTGCTTGCTGGGTTAGGCATTTATCCCATTGTTTTGGTCTTTCGCCAAAGCAAAGTTTTACCTCTCGCGATTTCCATAATTAGTATTCCCATTCAATCTGTCTTCCTAGAGGATGACATTATTTGATGTGGGTAATAACCAATCATCTAAAATTTATATTATGAAACAATTTATCATATTTTTTGCATTATTCTTTGTAGGTCATTGGCTAAGCGCCCATGAACTCAATGGCACTATAGTATCCGAAGATAATATCCCTTTAGAAGGGGTCGGGGTATATAACAAAACAACAGGGGGATATACCTATTCAAATGTTTCGGGTTATTTTGAGCTTGACGATATTTCTGTAGGAGATATCGTGTTTTTTTACAGTTTGGGATATTCGAACCACCAAATAACCATTGAAGAAAAACACCTCGATAGCACTATCAAAATAGCACTTAAAGAATCGGTCGTTTCACTGGAACAGGTCGTGTTGGTTTCAAAGGTAAACGCACTGAGCACCTTTGTAAATGTCGATGTAAAGGCAAATCCCATAAAATCATCGCAAGAAATACTACGAAAAGTACCCGGACTAATCATTGGCCAACATGCAGGCGGTGGTAAAGCGGAGCAGATTTTTTTAAGAGGTTTCGATATTGACCATGGCACCGATATCGCCATAAATGTTGATGGACTTCCTGTGAATATGGTTTCCCATGCACATGGCCAAGGCTATTCGGATATGCATTTTATAATACCTGAAACCATTGACAATATTGATTTTGGAAAGGGTCCGTATTACGCTGATAAAGGAAATTTTAATACAGCGGGTTACATCGATCTAAAAACCAAGAAAAATATCAAGAGCAACTCCATTGCATTGGAAGCCGGTCAGTTCAATACATTAAGGGCACTGAGTATGTTCAAGATCGTTGAGGATGATTACAACAATGCCTATATCGCTTCGGAAATGGTTTTGACCGATGGTTTTTTTGATTCTCCCCAGAGTTTTAATCGCTTCAATATCATGGGCCGTTACAATTATAATAACCGAAAAGACCAGGATTTAAGTTTAAGTATTTCACACTTCCAAAGCAAATGGGATGCTTCGGGCCAAATACCACAACGTGCCGTAGACCAAGGTTTAATTGGTAGATTCGGGGCTATCGACGATACCGAGGGAGGACATACCAGTCGTTCCAACCTGTGGATCAACCATAGCAAACAACTCGATGAGCATTCCCGCTTAAAATCGAAGGCCTACGTGTCAAAATATGATTTCGAACTATTTTCAAACTTCACATTCTTTCTTGAAGATCCTGTTAATGGCGATCAAATAAGACAATTTGAAGATCGAACCATAATAGGTGCAGAAACCGCTTATGAACGTTCATTTCATGTCGGTGATCATGATACCCAATTTAAGTATGAATCCGGTATTGGTTTCCGATACGACGATGTTAATGATGTAGAGTTATCAAGAACATTGAATAGAAAAACAACTTTAGAGCAGTTGGCTTTCGGCGATGTTGACGAATTGAACATGTACGGATTTATAAATGCTACTTACAAAAAAAACAACTGGACAATAAACCCAGGACTCCGATTGGATTATTTTAAATTTGATTATGATAATTTTCTAACCGAAACCTATGACCATAAGAGCGAAGACAAGCTGTTTTTAGGCCCAAAATTGAATGTATTGTATGCTGCCTCGAAGAGCCTTCAGTTGTTTGCAAAGAGTGGCATAGGATTTCACTCGAACGACAGCAGGGTGGTTACGGCGAATAATGGCAAGGAGATTCTCCCGGCGGCTTATGGCGCCGATTTGGGAGCCATTGTAAAACCAGCTGACCGCGTGGTGGTAAATGCGGCTTTGTGGAGTCTTTTCCTAAACCAGGAATTTGTGTATGTAGGTGATGCGGGCATTGTAGAACCCAGTGGTAAAACAAAAAGATATGGCGCTGATTTTGGTCTTAGATATCAACTTAACGACTGGCTGTATTTTAATGGGGATATCAATTATACGTTTGCTAGAAGTACCGAAGAACCTGATGGTGAGGATTATATTCCATTATCCCCTGACTTGACTTCCTCTGGAGGATTCTCTTTTAGGGACATAGGAAACTTTTCAGGTGGCTTGAACTATCGTTTTATAGGGGATCGCCCGGCCAATGAAGATGACTCTATTGTGGCCGAAGGTTATTTCGTAACTGATTTCAACCTCAATTATTCCATAAAGAATTGGACCTTTGGTATTATTGTCGAGAATTTGTTCGATACCGAATGGAACGAGACGCAATTTGCTACAGAAAGTAGACTGTTTAATGAGTCGGCTCCTGTAGAGGAAATTCACTTTACACCGGGAAGCCCATTTTATGCCCGAGCTAAAATTTCTGTTGTTTTTTAACGATTTTAATAGGGATTTCAACGTAAAGGGCAATCTTATAATACTAAATCGATTGGCTTTACGTTTAGGCGTGTATAACCCTAAATTTAAATCGAATATGAACCGAATTACTAAATTGAACAAAAGTTTTATCCTCTTTGGGATTATCGGCCTTTTTTTGGTAGGCTGTAGTGAAGAAGATTCTAGTATCAATAGCAACGATGAAGAACTTACCCAAAGCGACTTAAAGGTCATTTTGGAAACAGACGATGTTTCAGGTGTAGCCGATAGTGTTATTTCTGAATTGTATATGAACAATGATAGTAGTGCCAAATCTTCTAGGTCTGCAAAATCTTCAGAGTGTTATGAAGCTTCCTATACCGATACTGGGTTCACTGCCACATTTAACAACTGTGTTCTAAATGGAACAGAGAATGTAAACGGTACCCTGACCGTTGTTTATGGTGTAGGGGAGGAGTCGGCTTCGTTTACGGCTGAATACAATGATTTCTATGTGGGAAATATCAAGATAAATGGAACTAGAAGCTTTATTTTGGATACTAACTCGGAGGAGAATTCGGTTGCTTTTACAGTTACCAGTGATATGAATGTTGTTTTGGCCGATGGAGACATTATTGCCGAAAACGGAACAAAAACGATTGCCCTTACTTTTGGCGATAGTTTAGAAACAAGCATATTCAGTATTGATGGCAACTGGACCTTAGAGGTTGACGGAGATACCTACAAAGTTGCCGTAGGTACAATTTTAGAAGGCAATCTAAGCTGTGGTTATCTAACGAGCGGCCAAATGAGTGTTGATAAAAATGGTTTGATGGTGATGGTCGGTTTTGGTGATGGAAGTTGTGATGATATGGCTACTATTACATATCCCAACGGAGCCACTGACGATGTTTCCTTAAAAGACTAGACAAAAAAGATTTTACAAAAAGCCAACGCCCCTATCTTCGGATAGGGGCGTTTTAGTTTTCAATCTTTTTTTAGTAACTTTTAGAGGCTGTTTTAATGGAAAAAGCCTTTGATTTGATCCGAATCGTCACTATAATGTTGGTTTTTTTTTCAATGGGAAGTGGCTTTTGTCAAGTCAATTATAAGGCCCAAAGGGAAGTTATGGTACAATCGCAACTCATAGATAGGGATATATATGATTCCGCCACTTTAGATGCTATGCGAAAAGTTTTAAGACACGAGTTTGTCCCAGAAAAAATTCGCGATATGGCATATGCCGACAGGGCACTTTCCATAGGTTATGACCAGACCATTTCACAACCTTATATGGTTGCGGCAATGACACAGGAGCTAAAGCTCAAACATGATTCCAAGGTGTTAGAGATAGGTACAGGTTCGGGATATCAAGCAGCCGTACTGGCGGAAATTACCGACTCGGTATATACCATTGAAATTGTAGAACCTCTCGGAAAACAGGCTAAGGAAAGATTAAAAAGACTAGGCTACGATGCCGTTTCGGTAAAATTGGGAGACGGTTATCATGGATGGCCTGAAAAGGCTCCCTTCGATGCCATTATTGTGACTGCAGGCGCCGAGTCCATTCCCCGTGCATTGGTGGAACAGCTCAAGGATGGTGGGCGAATGATTATTCCGATAGGACCACATAACGGTGTGCGGCAATTGGTAAGGGCGATCAAGAATAATGGAAAAATCAAAACAAAGGAAATAATGGCCGTGCGCTTTGTACCTTTTACCCGAAAAAAGGAAGACTAACAGTCATATAAAAAATGTACTTATTTCCTAATAATTATGTACGGGTATCAGGGAAGTCACTCCTTACTAGTTTTACCAACTAGACAAAGTGCTATAAAGTCTTTAAATATTCAAGAAGTGCTTTACGCTCACTATCGGTCAAATCATCTCCAAACGTGTGTCCACCGTTTCCATATCCTTTTAAAGAAGTATCATAGGTGTCTATTCCCGATTTACTCGTTTCGACAGTATAGTTCCAGCCCAATTTGATCTGGTCATAATCGCTGCTATCAAAAGTTCTACTCCAAATAGAAGGCCTTTGTTTGCTATTTAGAACATCTTCAAGTGTAGGAACCGATCCGTTATGAAAATAAGGGGCTGTGGCCCATACCCCATCTAGGGGAGGGGCTATGTAACCACCATCTGCAACGATTTCCAATGCATTTTCACCCGAACCGAACCAACCCGAATTGAACCAATCGAGAAAATAGTTGTTTACAGTAGAAGACGTACTATAGTGATTCGAAAGTTCGGGATCTGTGCCTATGGTTTTTAAGGAAACAATAAAATTGGGATAGGTCGCATTAGTATCGTAAGTACCATGACAGCTAGCACAATTGGCTTCAAAGATCGTTTTGCCCTGCTCACTTAAATTTGAATCGATGGAATAGGGAAATTGCGGAGGTTCGAGACTATTGATGTAAGCGAGAACATCGACCATTTTTTCATCGAGTTCCTCGGCCTTGTCCTTGTTTAAAAGAGTAAGTAAGCTAGAACCTATAAACGACTTACAGAAGTCCGCTCTGCCAATGGCATGATAGAACATGGCATTTTTCTTTTTCAACAGCCACCATGCGGGTACGTCGGTAGGAATTACCTCGTCATCGACGGTGACATAGGGCTCATCGCTCCATTCCAAAGTGTTCTTGTCACGATGGGAAACAAGTACTTGAGTGATTTTATCAGCTGGATTTACCCCTATGGTTTCAGTAATCGTTTTTGGACCTATAGCTACGATACTTTTTCTAAATTGGTCGTAAGCCAACCATTCTTCGCTGGTTTGTCCTCCGTAAAGAAATGAAATGGCCGTATTCAAAAGTCCGATGTCATCGGCCCTGTTCATGGTGAAATCAGCGGCATGGTTCCCTAAACCAACGATAAGGTCATCATTAATTTTGCCGGCATGGCATTGAAGGCAGTTTGGGGCAACGACACGGACACCATTGCTGGCATTGACCGCGGTATAGTCATAAGAAATTACGGCGTTGTCTCCTGTTCGTCCAAGCTCGTTTGAATTGTCGGCACCAAAACCTCTAAGAAAAGCATCATATGGGATGCCAGAACTCATATAGTCGCCAGAGATCAAATATTCATACCCCATATTGGGGTTGCCAGAACGTTGCGTATATTCCGGTAATTTATCAACCTCTATAACTTCTTCGTCCGGTTGCTCTATAACTGGATCCTTGCTATCAGGAACATTCACATATTCCTCTAGATTATCATTCGAACATGAACAACAGAAGAGGAATAGGGCTAAAGTAACATGGGTGATTATTTTATTTTTCAAAATATAACATTTAGATAAATAGTAAGAATTGGGATTGTGTACTAAAATAAAAATAATGCCAGATAAGTATATCTTTATTCATATATACGGCTGGTTTTATCGATAAATAACATAAAAAATCACTTTGAAATATATAGCCAAAGGCCTTGGAAAACCTACTCTAGAAATGACTCCAACATATCATGCAGAGATTTACCTATATATCCTTCGTTTCCCAAAAGAGGTAGAATGGAGGACTGTCGGTTTCATAAAACCTATTGGGACAATACCGCATTTGCCCTCAAGAGTGCCTACTGAAATTGACAAAATGAAGAAGGGATCGTCTGAACATAGCCGAAGATTAAATTGCTTTATCTAGAGAAACTAGCAATTTTAGTAGAATTTTTATGACGTATGTTGGTCTGCATTCTTTTAGTCTTGCGTAATTTAGAACTATAAAAGAGTCCAATGCGTATTGAGCCCGCTAAAACAAAGGAGAACTATAAACAAATGGGTAATATCGAAGAAACATTAGAAGAAAAAAGGATCCGCCCTACTGCCATGCGAATCCTGATTTACAAGTTTATGGCAAACAAAAAAATTGCGGTGGCTTTGACCGATATTGAACATGCTTTTGCCAAGGCAGACAGAACAACCCTTTATCGCACCATAAAGACGTTTGAAGAAAGCGGAATTGTACATCAAATTGATGATGGTACAGGTATCGCGAAATATGCCTTATGCGAAGAGGGATGTAACTGTCAGATTGACCAGGATCTACATTTGCATTTTCATTGTGGCAATTGTGATGAAACGATATGTTTAACGCAACATAAAATCCCCCAAATAAAAGTTCCTGAAGGATTTGTGCCCGAAAATGTGAACCTAGTCGTAAAGGGAATATGTGATAAGTGCAGCGGACAGTAGTGCAGCCTATGGATTTTACGGAAATATGGTATTCTTTTATAACGAATATTCAGGTTTAAAGCTAAACTGCTCCTTTTCTTTTTATTGCGTTTTGTCTTTTCTACGCTTTTTATTTCTAGGGACCAATAGTTTCATGTATGTTTATTGCACTTCCATTGCATCAAAATTACGCACACCTTTGTCGTTTTAAAATGTTTATGAAGAAGCGCAAACTCGATTTAAAAGATTTAGGAAAGAAAGAGAAATCACATACGGGTCATAATCATGACCACAATCTCGGTAGTGGCCAACAAGGTATCTTAAAAGTGTATGTGCCGGCAATCGTCAGTTTTTTGATGCTGGTTCTGGGTATTGGATTCGATTACTTTGAAGTGTTTCCTTTTTTCCAAGGCTGGTTTAGGATCCTTTGGTATGCCATTGCCTACTTACCTGTAGGTTTACCTGTTGTAAAAAAGGGATGGGAAAGTATCAAGAAAGGGTCTTTTTTTACCGAGTTTCTTTTGATGTCCATTGCAACGATTGGGGCATTTGCTATAGGGGAGTATCCTGAAGGGGTCGCTGTTATGTTGTTTTATTCGGTCGGTGAACTATTTCAAGGCGCCGCAGTGAAAAAAGCAAAAGGCAACATTAAGGCTCTTTTAGATGTGCGACCAAAAGAGGCCAATGTACTCCGAAAAGGAAGCTTTGAAAGTGTAGATCCCGAAAATGTGGCAATTGGTGAAACAATTCAAGTACGTGTTGGTGAAAAGATTCCGTTGGACGGAAAACTAAAGTCCGAAAAGGCAACCTTGAATACCGCCGCCTTGACTGGCGAAAGTAAACCACAAAGCATACAGCGTGATGAATCCGTATTTGCGGGGAGCATAAACCTTGAAAGTGTAATTGAAGTAGAGGTATCTAAAAAATTTAAGGACAGCTCAATAGCTCGTATTTTAGAACTGGTTCAGAACGCTACGGCACGAAAATCCAAGACAGAATTGTTTATCCGTAAATTTGCCCGTATCTATACACCAATTGTTGTCTTTCTGGCGATTGGTCTGACCTTTGTTCCCTATTTGTTAGTAGAGGACTATGTCTTTCAAGACTGGTTGTATAGGGCTTTGATTTTCCTGGTCATATCGTGTCCGTGTGCTTTGGTCATTTCGATTCCTTTAGGATATTTTGGAGGACTTGGAGCGGCCTCGAAAAACGGTATTCTATTTAAGGGGGCTTCCTTTTTGGATGCCATTACCAAAGTGAAAACATTGGTTATGGATAAAACAGGAACCGTGACCAAAGGGGTGTTTAAAATCAAGGAAATTAAAGTATTCGGTGATAACGGCGATGATGTCTCGGACGAAGCCGATAGGGAGAAGGAGATGATGCAGTACTTATTGGCTATAGAGGCCCAATCGACCCACCCGATTGCACAAGCTTTGCTAACGTATCCTTTGGATACTACTTTTGAGGCCGAAGATGTTTCCGAGGTTGCCGGAAAAGGCTTGGAAGGAACCGTAAACAATAGAAAAATACTAGTGGGCAACAAAGCTTTAATGGAGGCGAACGATATTGTTGTTCCTACGGGAATTGAAACAATTAATGAGTCCTTGGTTCTGGTTGCGATTGCAAATAAATTACGGGGTTATGTAGTCATTGCGGACGAATTAAAAGAAGATGCTCTAGAAATGATTGCTCAATTAAGGGAAGTAGGGGTAATGGACATTGTGATGCTATCGGGAGATAAAGATTCCATTACCAAAAAAGTCGCTAAAGATTTGGGTATTACCAATGCCATGGGAGGTTTATTGCCGGAGGATAAGTTGAACGAGGTAGAAAAATTGAAACAACGGAATGTTTCCGTCAAGAGCAAAGGGAAAATAGCCTTTATTGGTGATGGTATCAACGATGCCCCTGTTCTGGCAGCAAGTGATGTCGGTATCGCGATGGGGGGCTTGGGTAGTGATGTTGCTATTGAAACAGCTGATATTGTTATACAGACCGACCAGCCTTCCAAAGTCGTTCATGCGATTAAAATCGGTCGTTCTACCAAGCGTATTGTATGGCAGAATATTGCTTTGGCTTTCGGGGTCAAGGCCATTGTGCTGCTTATGGGAGCTGGCGGACTGGCTACGATGTGGGAAGCGGTCTTTGCCGATGTTGGTGTTGCCCTTTTGGCTATTTTGAATGCGGTTAGGTTACAACGTATAACCTGGGAATAAAACCAGTATTGCGCTTTATAGTATGGAGATTACATTGGGGAGAGATTAAGCCTTGCTAAGGCCATTGTTGAAACCGTATTTTACGTAATGCAATTGAAGACGCGGATTGTTGCTTTACTAACAATTCATACAGAATACATTACCATTCATACAAGCTCTTTTTCAAAAACTTGGTGAATAGTTTACATTGCTATAAGCATTTGGTTTGTTCAACATCTTATACAAGCCACCTGACCAAACCAAAAAAAAACACCATGAAGTTTTCTCAGCTACCCCTACGTCTACTTGGTTTCTGTATTATGTTGCTACTTCTGCAATCGTGCTATTCGGTACGGTTGGTCAGCACAAAAGGTACGCCCATGCCAGATCAACATGAAGATGAGGAGTTGGCCGAAGCCAAGCTCGGTGATTTCTATAAGGATAAAATGTTCACGGTTGTCAAAAAAAACGTGCCAGCGAGTGTGTTTACTGAGAGTATCCAATTTCCAATTGACCAGACAAATTGCGAATCAGGAAAGCTATTTTCTGTTGAATACAAAAATACTTTGGGCGGATCCCTTCTGTATATGGCAACATTCGGTGGTAAGCGAAAAGTGAAGATTATATACGTATGCATGAAAACTGAAAGACAATAAGTTATGGCCAACACAACCTCCTATCCAAAAACAGAGTGGTATACCCTACATAGGAACGGACCACATAAATTAAAACTTTTACAAATTACCAAACTGGAAGGGCAGGCCAGTATGCCCAATGCGGTTGATTGTTATAATGATGCCGCAGCGGAAATGCAACGATTAATTAAAGAGGCTTTAGACAATAACCATGGGTTTCGGGCCTATGGCTCTCGCTGGTCAATGTCTTCTGTGGCGCATAATAAAGATAGAATGCACTATAATGCCTACATGAACCTGTCCTTTCCGATTTTACCAGAAGACCTTCATGCAAATGCCAATCACGATAGTACTGACTTGTATTTTTTTCAATGTGGTAATACCGTAAAGGAAATGTCACAGATTTTCGAAAAAAATGGAAAGTCGTTAAAAGTAAGTGGCGCTAGCAATGGGCAGACTATTGCCGGTTGTATTTCCACAGGAGTACATGGTTCGGCGCTTAATGCCGGATCGGTTCAGGATCACGTTGTGGGCATAAACCTGATCGTTGGGCCCAATCCTAACGATATTGTATATCTTGAACGGCATACCAGACCAGCCCTGAATGATGGTTTTGCCCAAAAATTCAATGCAAGGGTCATACGTAATGATGGCCTCTTTAACGCCGCGCTCGTAAGTCTTGGTTCTTTTGGTTTTATACATGGAGTAGTGGTAGAAGGAGAAGATTTGTATCTTTTGAAAAGATATGTTCGTAAAATCGACAAGAATGTGGCCTTGAAACTGGCCGAAACCATGGATTTTAAGAACACTGATTTTAAAATTGAAGGTGAAACGGATACCAACGGCAAAGGAAACATACCCTATCATTATAAGGTGTTTATAAATCCATACATCGACGAAGGTAAATATGTGGTTGAATTAATGTATAAAAAACCACATCAAAGTTCCTATCCCGATCCCTTTACAACAATAGACAAATCGTTGTATCGTGATGTAATTCATTTATTGATACAGATAAGCAGGAAATTTCCAAAAAGTATTCCCTGGTTTATTAAAAAGCTCCAAAAACAGATACTTCCCGATGTAGACGAGGAATCGTTGGGAACATTATACGAAACGTTTTGGGATGCCCCCTACAAGGGTCCTGCCTTTGCTTGCTCCTTCGGAGTGGATATAAAAGACTGCGGTAAGGCCTTGAAAGTGTTGGTCGACCTAACAAAAAAAGAAGGCCCGATACCAGGAATATATGCCATGCGCTTTATTAAAAAATCAGAGGCGACCTTATCTTTCGCAAAATTCCCAACCACCTGTATGATAGAAATTGATGGTGTGCTTTGGAAAAAGTCAAAAAAACTGATCAGTTTAGAAGAGTTTTCGAAAAGAATGATTGAGGTTCTGCAGCAAAATAATATCCCTTTTACCATACATTGGGGGAAAAATTCATCATGGGATTTTCCAGGATTGGTAGAGTATATGTACGGTGACAATGCCAAAACATGGAAATCTTATAGAAGTGCCTTGCTCTCCGATGAGATGCAAAAGCTTTTTTCGAATGATTTCCTCGACCGAACCGGTTTGTCAAAAAGTGAGCCCGATATCAGTGAAGATTTAATTGCATCCCTATAACTATTTCCAATACATTCTTCTTTCAACCTAAAACATGAAATTATCCTTTTTCCCGACTTGGGCAGTAAGGGCTTTTTCTAAATTGTGAATTTTCTCATTAATTTTTCAATTATTTGATTATTTGATAATCAAATAATAGTACTTCCTTAACATTAAATAGCTGTAATTTGCTTATTAATATAAAATGAAAATAGTTTGGATTTTTCTGTGGTTGTTATGTATTTGGGTTTTACAATGGCGGCCTATTCGGTGGTAGGAAACGATACTATTCAGACCCTGGGAACATTTTTAAGTTCCAACGAAAGAAAAAAATGGTGGGTACTTTGGCTTTTTGCTGCGGGTATTCTGACAGCTACCTTGATTTATGGCTTTATCACCCATGACGGGGATGCTTCATATGGAAGGTTAACGGAATATCCTTTGCCCGACCCTTTAGAATGGTATTTTTTATTGCCTCCCATTATTCTATTATTGCTCACACGAACGGGAATACCGGTCAGCACCTCTTTTCTTATTCTTACTTTTTTCAACGAGAATAATTTGAACGATATGGTGGTCAAATCACTATTGGGATATTCCGTGGCTTTTGTGACAGCTATTTTACTTTATGCAGGCATATCTCGATTGATTGAAAAAAGGTTTATAGAAAGCCCGATCGGCATAAAAGAGAACCAAATTTGGACCGCTCTTCAGTGGTGTTCTACAGGTTTCTTATGGTCGCAATGGCTCATACAAGATTTTGCTAACATATATGTTTATCTTCCCCGTCAGCTCAATACGGGATCAATGCTGTTGTCCCTGGCCATAATTTTATCCATGTTGGCATATATAATTGCGTCAAAGGGAGGGGTCATTCAAGGCATTATCAAATCAAAGACTAATACTGTTGATATTCGCTCGGCAACCATTATCGATTTTGTTTATGGTATTGTTTTATTCTATTTTAAGGAATTGAATGATGTTCCCATGAGTACTACTTGGGTTTTTATAGGTATTCTGGCAGGGCGTGAAATAGCTTTGAACTTTATATTGCGTAAAAATGAACCGCGAGCCAAAATGTTTAAATCGCTTGGTGTAGACATTTTAAAAGTGGTCTTTGGGCTTGTGATAAGTATTCTTTTGGTATTCGCGGTAAAATATGTAGCACCAGCTATCTAGAGGGAAGCCTACAGCGGCCATTAAAAGAGCTAAGGTATACCATTTTGATTCGATATAAAATGGTGATACCACGGCAGTAGATAGTAATATTGAAGATATTTTTGAACTAAACCTCGAAATATTTATTATTTAAAATTCAAAACGCCATGGAAAGCATCCTTTTTCCCACTGATTTCTCCGAAGTTTCAATGAATGCATTTTTATATGCCGTTGATTATGCAAAAAAGACGAACAAAAAAATTATTGTTTTTCATGCCTTTGATGTTGAAACGCCGAATACCGACAGCGAACAAAAAATCTATGAAGCGCTAGATATACAAAGTTTCAGGAGCAAGAAAGAAACGTTTCCTCCCTTTGAAAAAATTATAGCAGAAAAGCAACTTGGCAGCCTAAAAGTTAAGTATGTCGTACGTGAAGGGGGGTTTATTGAAACTTTCACCCAATATATAGCCAAGCGCGAAGATAAAATAGACTTGGTGGTCATAGGTACTCAAACAGGTTCAAGTGGTCTGTTTCAGTTGTTTACCGAAACCAATACCATTAAACTTTTGGATGAAATCAACAAACCTGTAATTGTTGTTCCAAACCGGGCCGAGTTTGATGGTGATCTCGATAATATTTTGTTTTTGATCGATTACAATGAAGATGAAAAGGAACCTTTGGAAAATTTGATTGTACAATCCAAACAATTTAATGCAAAATTACACGTCGTACATTTTGATTTGGCCCACGGTGATTCCATAGTTCCTTTAATGGATAGATTTAGGGCTTCCCTTAGTTCCCATAAATTTAAAAATGTAAAGTTCAAGACAATAGATTCTATTGATATCAAAAAATCGTTACTCGACTACTGCACCGAAAACCAAATCGACATGGTCTGTCTTATAAACCACAAACGGAACTTTTACCAGCGTTTGTTCACTTATAGTTTAACAGAAGATCTTATTCGACATATGAATACCCCGGTCATGGCAATATATAGGGAGTAGCCGATATGCCTGCTAACTTTAAGATCGGTTTTAACAATCACAATACTGTAGCTTGATGGTGGAATCGCCAAAGCGCTATACTCTTAAACCATGGGTGCAGAAATTTCTATATCTTATTGGCACCATTAATTTTTTCCTAATTCACTTTGAATAATAAAGGTTATCCTTAATATTGAAGTGAAAATTGAATCCTAAATCTTCATGGGCAAACCAAAGAATACCACACTGATTATACTCGCCTTTTTTTCAATCTATGTGATTTGGGGGTCCACTTATCTTTTAAATAAAATCGCAGTTGCCGAATTACCACCATTTATGTTGGCCTCCATTCGATTTATTACTGCAGGCTTGTTTATCTTCCTTTTGGCCAGATTTATGGGAATAGGTATTTCTATCACTAAAGAACAATGGTTAAATACAACCAAAGCCGGATTTCTATTTCTTGCGGTTGGCAATGGAACCGTGGTTTGGGCCCTAAAATATGTTGATAGCGGCTTTGCAGCGCTGGAAGTCTCGGCGCAACCGCTAGTAGTACTTTTTTTGATGCGTGTTCTGGAAGGTAAAAAAATTCAACCAATGTCTATTATAGGAGTTATCTTAGGCATTTTGGGTATCTATTTGTTGGTAAGCCAAAAGCAGATTATCAACCAAGAAAATTCAGTTTTCGGTATGTTGATGATTTTTTTGGCCATGCTCAGTTGGGCTTATGGAAGTCTCTTCGTTGCAAAAGCCAATCTGCCGTCGAACTACTTTGTCAACACGGGCTATCAAATGGTCATGGGCGGCGTTATCTTATTATTGACGAGTTTATTATTCGGTGAAGCTTGGTCATCACCGACAACTTGGACTACACCCGTACAATACGCATTATTGATATTGGTTTTTTTTGGAAGTATTGTGGCTTTTACATCATTTAATTACTTATTAAAGGTTGTTTCCCCGGAAAAAGTAGCAACGTCCACTTATGTCAATCCGATTGTTGCCCTGGCCCTGGGCTGGTATTTTTTAAATGAGCAAATTACATTACAATCCATTATCGCAGCCATAATTTTATTGACAGGAGTATACTTTATAAATACCAAGAAAAAAATATTACTTTTTTCAAGATTTAGAAGATAAGAACGTGTACAAGCCCACTTTTCAAAGTGTGCTTTGTAGGATTCTCATTAAAATGCATGTGACAGTTACACTTCTGAAAACAAAAATTGCTTTAATTTCCTTAAAACAGTATTTTAGGAGAAATTATCAAAATTTTTCAGTTTTATTATTTTAAAACTTTGACTATACTATGGGATCACGAAGAGATTTTATTGAAAAGATTACGGTTACGGCCTTAAGTGCACCGATTTTATTAAATTCCACGAGTCTTTTTGCGACTTCCGAGGAAGTATATGAAGGCCCTATGCTCCGGGTAGCCATCATGGGCCTTGGTAGTTATGGCACCAGGGTAGCGAAAGCCATGAAAACCTGTAAACGAGCAAAATTAGTGGGCGTCATTAGTGGTACTCCGTCAAAAATAGTTGATTGGCAGGCAACCTATAACATTCCTAAAAAGAATTGTTACAACTATGATAACTTTGATGAGATAAAAAATAATCCTGATATCGACGCAGTATACGTAATTACGCCCAATGCATTGCATCGCGATCAAGTGATTCGAGTTGCCAAAGCCGGCAAGCATGCCATCTGTGAAAAGCCTATGGCCATAAACGCAAAAGATGGAGAAGAAATGGTTAAGGCCTGCAACGATGCCAATGTTAAGTTGCTTGTCGGATATCGAATGCATTTTGAACCGAACACACTTGAGGTTATACGCATGAGGAAAGCCGGTGAGTTTGGCGAGATTAAATTTTTCCAAGGCCAATCCGGCTTCAGAATTGGTGACCCCACGCAATGGCGATTGAACAAAGAATTAGCTGGAGGTGGAGCCATGATGGATATCGGTATTTATTCAATAAACGGTGCCCGATACATGGTTGGGGAAGAACCTACTTGGGTAACAGCCCAAGAAACCAAGACCGATCCCGTAAAATTTAAGGAAGGAGTTGATGAAACGATACAATTTCAATTGGGTTTCCCAAGTGGTGCTGTTGCTTCTTGCCTGTCTACCTACGCCGTGAGCCATTTAGACCGATTTTATCTTAACGGAATTGACGGATTTGCCGAAATGCAACCGTCCACTGGATATGGTCCCATAAAGGGACGCACCCATAAAGGCCCCCTGACCGAGCCCATTGTAACACACCAAACCGTTCAAATGGATGAAATGGCAAAAATAATTTTAGAAAACGAACAACCGGTAGTTCCTGTTGACGGAAATGAGGGAGTCAGGGACTTAAAAATTATCGATGCCATCTATGAGGCCGTAAAAACCGGCAATAAGATTATGCTGTAAACTGTGGCAGTATAACTCTTAAAGATTGAGAATATTCTTTTTTTATGCCTATGAAATTCACTTTATTATTCATCTTGTTCGCAACCATGATACTCGGTTGTAATTCTCAATCTAGTGTCAATCTTTTTAATGGGAAAGATTTACATGGCTGGCATGTAGATGTACCTAAAATGGACACCGTTCCTGAGGCAATCAATCCTTTTATAGTGCGTGATGGCATGCTTGTCAGTCTTGGCACCCCTCAAGGACATCTTATTACGGATGCGAATTACCATGATTTCCGTTTGGACATAGAATATCGGTTTGCCGGTAAACCTGGCAATTGCGGTGTTTTGGTTTTTGCCTCGACCCCGAGATCTTTGTATAAAATGTTTCCAAAATCCATTGAGGTGCAGATGATGCATGAAAATGCTGGAGATTTTTGGTGTATAGTACAAGATATTACAACAGATAATATGTTGGAGCGAAGAGGGCCAAAACGGGAATGGGGAATAACCGAGGGCAAAAAGCGTAGAATTAAAAACTTAACCGATGGTTCTGAAAAACCTTTAGGAGAGTGGAATTCAATGACTATTGAGTGTTTGGGCAATAAAATAAAGGTTTGGTTAAATGGTGATTTGGTGAATTATGGTTATGATGCAACGGCAAGCACGGGGCAAATTGCTTTACAGGCAGAAGGGGCCGAAGTCGAATTCCGAAAAGTAATGCTTACACCGATTACGGCCCTTAGTGAAACGGTACAGGAGTGATATTGCACTTTTGAAATTGAAATAAGGAATCCAATATGTATTAACGCAAATATCCGTTGGGGTTTAAATATAAATGAAGTTTAATGAGTTATAAATCTAAAAATGATATGTCTGCTTCTAATCGTAGAACATTTATTAAAAAATCAGGTATTGCCCTTGTTGGCAGTTCATTAGCGTATTCAACCGGGGCTTTCGGAGCCATCTCCGCATCTAAAGATACTGTTTTAAAGGTCGGCCTTATTGGTTGCGGCGGAAGAGGCACTGGTGCTGCGGCACAAGCACTTCGGGCCGACCCGAACGTCATTCTAACGGCAATGGGAGACGTTTTCGAAGACCGTCTTGAAAGCTCATATTCGGAGCTTATTAAAATAGTCGGAGACAAAGTCAAAGTCGAGAAAGAAAATAAATTTATCGGATTCGACGCCTATCAAAAGATTATCGCTTCCGATGTCGATGTAGTTTTACTGACCACTCCACCAGCATTTAGGCCCGATCATTTAGAAGCAGCGGTAAATGCTGGCAAACACATATTTTGCGAAAAACCAATGGCAGTCGATGCGCCGGGGGTACGAAAAGTATTGGCGGCCGCAAAAAAGGCCAAGGAAAAGGAATTGGCTTTGGTGGCCGGCTTCTGTTTTCGCTATGATTATCCGAATATGGCGGTCATGGATCGCATTCTAAAAGGGGAAATAGGTGAAATCAAGGCTATATCGACCTTTCGCAATGGAGGAGAAGCTTGGTATAAGGAGCGACAACCCGATTGGACCCAAATGACCTATCAAATGCGTAATTGGTATTATCAAAATTGGTTGTCAGGCGATTTTATAGTTGAACAGGCGGTACATAGTTTAGACCTTATGTCATGGGCCATGGGCGATGTGATGCCGATTAGTGCTACGGGAAGTGGAGGGAGACAAGTGCGTACCGATGAAAAATACGGTAACATCTTTGATCATTTTGCCGTAGAATTCGAGTATCCGAATGGTGCTAAGGGTTATCACTTTACAAGACAACAGGCGCAAACTTCCCATAGAAATAGTGTAGATGTTTTTGGAAGTGAAGGAAGTGCTAAAATAAACATAGGAAGGCAATATGAGATAAGCGGAAAAACGAATTGGAGTTATAGGGGAGAAAAGAACGATATGTTTCAAACCGAGCACGATGAACTTTTTGCTTCCATAAGAAACGGAACCCCCATTAATGAGGGCATTCGAATGGCAAACAGTACAATGCTTGCCATTTGGGGACGAATGGTCGGCTATACCGGCCAGACCATCACATGGGAAGAGGCTTTTAATTCGGAAGAAACTATTGGTCCCAAAATTGAGGAATATGATTGGAATTTAGACTGGCCGATGCCACCGATAGCCATACCAGGAAAAACGAAACTAATTTAGAGAATTCATAAGCATGATAAAGCCTTACACTTTTTTTATCCTATTCTTTGGTGCTGCACTTTTGTTCCATATAAATGGCCAGGAAACCACGCTGACTTTTGGGACCGAAACAACTATAGATGACTTGATTTCGGAGGGTAACAACGGAAAACCTATTGAGTGGATAAATGTCAATACCGATCACGATACGTGGAGAACCGAGAATGATATGTTAGTCTGTAAAGGAAATCCCATTGGAGTAATGCGTTCTGCAAAACAATATGAAAACTTTATATTACAAGTAGAATGGCGCCATATAGAAGCTGGTGGAAATTCGGGTGTTTTTGTATGGAGCGACGCCAAACCCGACAAAAAATCACGCCTACCTGGCGGTGTGGAAGTACAAATGCTCGAGCTTGATTGGGTAAATCAAAATATTCGAGATGGGGTAAAACCACCAATAGCTTATGTTCACGGTGAACTTTTTGGTGTTGGTGGGGTTGAAACGGTTCCCGACACCCCAAGGGGAACACGCAGCAAATCGATTGAAAACAGGGCCAAAGGCAAAGGTCAATGGAATACGTATAAAGTCATTTGCGTCGACGGTACTATCAAACTTTCCGTAAACGGAAAATTCGTAAACGGAATTAGCAAATCTACTATCAAGAAAGGTTACCTCTGTTTGGAATCGGAAGGCGCGGAAATCCATTTTAAGAATTTTACACTTATCGAATTACCGCCAGGGGTAACCTCTCAAGATCAGATGGCCAAGGAAATTAAATGAAATCCGGCCAATATTCCACTATTTTTTTTCGAAGAAAAGCAACGCTTCGTTCCAACTGGTCCATACCATCGACACCATCTTCGATGCTGATCCATCCATCGAACCCGACGCGTTTTAATTCTTTAAAAATAGCATCATAGTCATTGAGCCCTTTTCCAATTTCGCCATGACTCAGTCTTTTTGCATACCCAACGGCTCCGCCTTCTTCCTTTCTTAGATCTTCAATGGTGCCCTCCTTTAAATAGCGGTCGCTTGCGTGCATGGTGACTACGCGATCTGATACCCTGTAGAGTAGTTCCAACGGGTCTTCGCCAGCTAAAAAGGTGTTGCTCGGGTCGTAGTTGACCCCAAAATTCGGATGCTCGATACGTTCGACCAACTTGCAAAAAATATCCATTTGCTGCGCAAATTCGGGATACTCCCAAAAATCATCCTTATAATGGTTTTCTAAAATTAGGGTAATTCCCAGTTCCTGGGCCAAGGGCAAGCAGGCTTTAATACATTCGGCGGCAAAGTCGATGCCTTCTTCTTCTGTAAGTTCAGGACGCCTTTGTCCTGATAAAACCCGGCAATATGACCCACCAAGTACATGGGTCATCTTGATCCAACCTTTTTGTTTTTCTATTTCCTTTTCCCGGAAAGCTGTATCGGGATGCGTAAAATCTGGAGAACAGCAAAGCATCGGTATTACTTTACCATGACCTTCCACTTCCTTTCGAAAAGCAGACCAGTTTGCGGTATCGGCCATTTCAAGAAAGCCGGCATACCACTC
>CBDULZ010000014.1:0-68263 GCA_965368185.1 uncultured Kriegella sp. | reverse complement strand
CCCCATACGATCTTATTGAAGTGACTGCTACGGCAATAACACCAGTAAGCTGTTTTGGGGACTCAGATGGGGCAATGAGCATTCAAATAGACAATTATTTGGGTAATTATACCTATCAAGTATTCGATAGTGCTGCCACACCGGTAACTGGTGTTATAGCGACGGATACATCTACCAACCCAAGAACAATTCCAGGGTTGTCGGCAGGGAACTTATATGTTACCGTCATCGCAACGGATACTCCATTCTGTGACGATAGCTCAAATACGGTAACAATAGCATCTCCTAATACCGCAGTTTCCCTGAGCGAAACAAGTAATATAAATGCCAACTGTACAAGTGGTGCACAAGTTAGCGTAGCGGCACAAGGAGGCACTCCAGGCTATACCTATGCTTTTGTACCAACGACAACATCTCCAGCAGGATTATTTACGGCTAGCGCAAATGCAGTTTTAACCCCCGCCACCTATCCAGCGGATTACGATGTTCATGTACGCGATTCTAGAGGGTGTACCACTTTTATAACCATTACTGTCGATGAAGATCCTTTGCCAACTGTGGCAGCTCCGGCCTATGCGACCGACCAATGTACTTCCGACGGAACATCATATACCTTTACCGTAATAGGTACTGGTGTGGCTCCCCTTGCATACTCTGTGGGAACTGGATTCCAGAGCAGCGCTACACTCACAGTGTCAACCCATGGAACATATACTGTGACCATACGTGATGCCAATGGGTGTACAGATACCGATACCATCGAGATAGTGCCGCCGCTTACAGCTGCCGCCGTGGCAACGGCACAACCATCATGTGCCGGTAACGACGGGGAGATAACCGTTACCGCAAATGGCGGGGCCGGGGCAGGAAATTATGAATATGATTTATTTGACAGCACAAACACAAGTGTTACTGGAGGCGTACGTCAAGCGTCAAATGTATTTAGTGGTCTGGCCCCAGGAAACTATACTGCCTTTGTTTACGATACCAGCGGTTCTACTTGTGATGCGGAAACAACGGTATCTTTGGAAACCCCTACACCTGTAACTTTTACTTATAATCAAGAAAATGTTTCCTGTAATGGAGGAGCCGATGGTACTATTGAGGTTGTTTTGAATCCATCAAATGACAACCCTGTATATACTTATACTTTGGATGACGGCATAAATCCACCTATTGTTCAGACCAGTAACATATTCACAGGGCTGACGGCTCAAACCTATGATATCACCGTGACATCCGATAGGGCATGTAGCGCCACTCAATCTGTCACAATCACACAGCCTTTGGCGGTAGATGTGTCTGCCTCAGCTACCGATTTTGCCTGTAACGTAAACAATACAGTAACTCAGTCGATTATTACGGCGGTAGCTTCTGATGGCACGGCACCATATACTTACAGTATTGACGGAACAAACTTCCTAACATCAAATACCTTTAATATTGCCGATACGGGCATAGCTCAAAACATTACCGTAACGGTTAAAGATGACAATGGATGTACCGATACGACTTTGGTTGTTATCGAACCATTAAACGCTTTTACCGTTTCAGTGAGTCAAAACGCGGCCATTTCCTGTGCCGGTCCGGAAGAAGTGTTGATAACTGTTTCCGACAACGGGGATGCAACAAATACCTACACCTATGAATTGTTGCCAATAGGCAACCCAAATGGTACTCAAACGGGAACACCGACCAATGTTACAGCTACTTATAACTTAGCGGCGGTAGGCAGTTACACCTTCCGAATAACCGATACAACAACCGGTTGTTATGTAGATACCGCTGCATATACTATTGCACCTTACAATTTGATTGAAGTCACGGCAACCGCCCAAGATCCCGTTATTTGTTTTGGGGATGGGAATGGCACTCTCGAGATAAATGTATCGGGTTATAGCGGAGCATATAGTTACGAAGTATTCGACAGTGCAGGAAACTCGATTATTCCAGCTACAAATACCGATACGAGCGTGAACCCCCGTACAATATCAGGATTATCAGGAGGTAATTACTACGTACGAGTAACAGAAACGGATGCAACAAGCACATTCTGTTCAGATGACTCTAATACGATAACTATTATTTCACCAGATGCGTTATTAACAGCAATTGTTAACCCTATTGCCAATGTTACCTGTTTAAATGACCAAGGTGAAATATTGGTGGACCCAAGTGGTGGTTATGCTCCTTATGCTATTGAACTCACCAATACGACGACCGGGCAAACATATTCTGCCAGTAATGTTCAGAGTTTTGTTTTTACTAACCTTTCAGCTGGAAACTTTACCGTACGTGTCACAGATAGTGCCCGTGCTCCAGGTTGTGTGTATACCGATACCGAAGTACTTGTACAACCTACTGGAATAACTGCAAATGCCATTCCATTGATAACCGATTTGGCATGTTTTGGTGATAGTAACGTAACGGTTTCTGCAGATGGCGTAAGTGGAGGTAGTGGAACCTACCAATACCAGTTGAATTATTACGATGAGGCAGGTGTCGCCATTATATTCACTTCAGGACCACAGTCAAGCCAAGATTTTAACAATCTCGGCGCGGGTATCTATAGTATAACTGTTTCCGATGCTTGGAACTGCGATACGGAAACCAATCAAGTAAGGATTAACGAGCCCACACGGGTAACAGCCTCATTAATTCGAACCAATCCGTTAACTTGTGAAGACGGTGTGGAGTTCGAACTTACCGCCAGTGGAGGAAGCGGGTCATACGATTTCAGCATTGATAATATAAATTGGACTGCAATGACCAGCAACCCAATGCCCTTACCAGATTCACCTATGGTTTTGGGAGACGGAACTTATGCATATTATGTAAGGGACGCCATTAATCTATGTGAATCCGTAATTTCAAATTCAATTACAGAAGACCCGATTGAAGAACTTTTACTTACCGTAGATAGTAGTGCTGCCTTTATCAATTGTAATGGAGATAATACCGCTGTAATTTATGCTAGCGCAGATGGAGGTCTTGGCAACTATGAATATGAGCTATATACAAATTATGGCGGATCACTTGCTGATTTGAACAACCTAGACCCGACAATGTTAAATATCGCTGATCGCATTGCGGGACCAAGCCCTATAGACATGTTTACTAATTTGGTAGCGGGCACCTACTATGTAAATGTAATTAGCGAAGACTGTGTGGCCAAACCCAAACAAGTCGTTATTAGCGAACCTGAACCACTCAACTTTACAATTGATGTTGTTGATGTTAGTTGCTTTGGTGAAGAAAATGGAAGTATAACCATTAATTCAGAGGGAGGCGCAGGTGATTACATTTATGCTATATCACCAAACCTGAACCAATTTGATACGGTAAATATCTTTACAGATTTAGCACCCGGAACGTACAATATCATTGCTCAGGACAAAAACGGATGTTTTGAACTTTTCACACGCACCATTGCGCAACCAGCGGTAATTGATGTAAGCTTTACTGCGACTCCCGAGATTTGTATTGGTAGTGAAGATGGTTCAATATCATTGACCATTTCTGGGGGAACCGCACCCTACAGTACTGCAGTAAATTCGAATGCAGATAGCGATTTTGAACAAGACAGAACTGAACTTACCGATTTAGCGGAAGGAAACTATATTCTTTTTGTTCGAGATGCCAATGGTTGCGAGACTAATCTCACGGTAACTATTGAACCGGGTGTAAACTTAAATGCACAAGTAGAACCGGTATACGAATGTACCGGAGACACACCTACCAATTATGTAAATGTGGTATTAGAAGATTCCGAAATCAGCGGCGAAGTATTATATGCTCTGGATTCTAGTGACCCTAATGACATGTTGCTGAACCCTGACTTTAGGAACATAGCCCCAGGACCACATTATATTACCATTGCCCATGCCAATGGTTGTATAAATACAATTGATTTTGAAATTGAAAGCTTTGAGCCATTGATATTGGCACTTCAACAAAACAATATCAATGAAATTACTGCGGTGGCAACCGGAGGACGACAAGATTATACCTTTTATTTTGATGATATTAACAATGGCGCCGACAATACGTTCTACATCACCAGAACAGATACTTATACCGTTATCGTAGTAGATGAAAATGGTTGTGAATCAACAGCGAGTATTTTTATTGAGTTTATTGACATCGAAATTCCTAATTTCTTTACTCCTGACGGGGATGGTCAGAACGACCGCTGGAAACCCAACAATATTGATCAATTTCCAGAGATACTAATCAAAATATTTGACCGTTATGGTAGAGAGGTTTCGCAAGTGTCGGTAGATAATCAAGGATGGGACGGAACCTATAAAGAAGCAGCGTTGCCGACGGGCGATTACTGGTATGTCATACAACTGAACGGCGAGGATGATGAACGCGAGTTTGTTGGACATTTTACCCTTTATCGATAAAAACTTAACCTACAGAACCATGCGTAAAACAATATTGGCCTTGCTGCTGCTTTTTGCAGTCTTGACCTCCAAAGGTCAAGAGCTTAATTCTCCCCAGTTATCACAATACCTGGCGGATAACCCCTTTGTTTTGTCCCCTACCTATGCGGGTATTGGAGATCATATAAAAATACGGTTGAACGGTCTGGCACAATGGGTCGGTATCAAAGATGCCCCAAGAACACAATCGTTGGCAGCGGATATGCGGTTGGGTGAAAAATCAGGAGTCGGAATATTTCTATACAATGACAAAAACGGGTATACCAGACAACAGGGGGCAAGAGTTTCCTTTGCCCATCACTTGACCCTCGACAGATATGATGACGAATTTCTTTCGTTCGGGCTGTCGTATAACTTTAATCAGTTTAGAATAGATACAGAACAGTTCAATCTTTTGGATTTCCCGGATAACGGTGTTGTGAATAACCGTCAGACTGCTAACCATAACTTTGATGTCGGGGCATTGTATCGCCTCGATAAATTTTATTTTAGCCTGAACGCCTCTAACCTAATCAATAAGGATCCAAGAAACTTGACCTTTAATATTGATGAACCCAATGAATTACGAAATTATTATGCCTATACAGGATATCGCTATACCAAAAACAAGAACAGCCGATTAGAAATCGAACCTTCCATACTTTTTAAACTTTTTGAAAGCGATGGTCGCTCAGAGACTGATTTAAACCTGAAATTTAGATGGTATGATTTTGAAGATTATTATTATGCCGGACTTAACTATCGTTTTTTAAATGATCAAATTGGTAAACCCCTTTATATAGCTCCATTTGTAGGGTTGAAGAAAAGCAACTTCTATTTTGGATATTCGTATCAAATAATACTCAATGAAATTTTGGGATACAGCACAGGAACCCACGTCATTACCATTGGGGTAGACCTCTTTCAAGGTATTAGCAATTGTCGTTGTACGTATTAGAACCGTTGATAACTTTCATTATCTAATAATTTCAATGACCATTTATGGCTGTTTTTATAGAACATCCCATAGTTTTGTAAAAAACTTGTGGAAGCCGTGGGGAAAATAAAAATCAAAAATATTCGGACATTCGCACATCATGGATGCCTTAAGGAAGAAACTGCCATTGGTAGCGAGTATACCGTAGATGTCGAAATCAAATCAAATCTTTCAAAAGCTTCTATTTCAGATAACCTTGTCGATACAGTAGATTACGTACATATCAATAGAATTGTTAAGGAAGAAATGCAAATACCATCTAAACTTTTGGAACATGTGGCCCGTAGAATACTGAAACGGATGTTATCTGAACTTACAAATATAACAGAAGCCGAAGTTTCGGTATCAAAGCTAAATCCCCCGATTAATGGTGATGTTGAAATGGTATCCGTTATTTTAAACACAAAAGAATTAGATTAAAAAACCAAACTGCGCATATCTTTTTGATAGCTAAGAATAACGTCTTACATTTGCAGCTTGAAATGGCATCGTGGCCGAGTGGCTAGGCGCAGCTCTGCAAAAGCTTGTACAGCGGTTCGAATCCGCTCGATGCCTCTCTTTTTTTTTAAAATCCCCTCCTTAAAAGGAGGGGATTTTTTATTCACCTATATGTTCAATGCGTTGGATGCCTTCTTCTATATTGAATTGGTCTTTAGGCAAGAATCCCTTAACAATTAAAACTATGCCGCAGATTACCAAAATTACGCCTAAGCTTTTCTTGATCAGCCGTATTCTTTCTTTTGTCAGCTTTTTTTTCAGTCGTTTTGCCAATAGTATTTTAAAAATATCGGTTACAATATAGGCCCCTATCATCGTTGCAAAGAAAATAGTAATACGATTGGAATCATTATTCAAACTGGGTCCGACAACAATGATAACCCCCAGCCAAAAAACCAAAACCCCTATGTTAATGAAGTTGAGCAAAAACCCTTTTGCCAACAAACCAAAATAGCCTTTTTTGGTAGTTACACTCGAATTTTCCTTTTTTGGAATTTTTTTTGCCGCTTTTTTAACGAAGGTTATCACTCCGTAAATTAAGAGAATAAAGCCTCCAAAGACATATAGACCAGGTTGATTGCTCAAATTCTCAAGAAGCTGGAAACTACTAAAATACGCCAATATTATAAAAAGAATATCTGCCAATACAACACCTAAATCAAAAACAATAGCAGCTCTAAAACCTTTTATCGCACTTGTTTCCAAAAGCACAAAAAAAACAGGCCCGATCATAAAGCTTAAAAAAAAGCCTAATGGTATCGCTGCCTGAACATCATTCCACATATTATATTATTGATTTCTAAATTATCGAACCGATAAGATTAAGGTAAGGTTGTGCCTTATTCTCACATTTTCGTAATTCTTCCGCCAAATACCGTTTTTTCTTCCATTTTGGCCGGATTGCCGTAGACAATCACTTCACCACCTGCTTTTACGGAAGCGTTTACATAATTGGTCGCGTTTATTTCGGCTTTAGATCCGGCATTCACGTTAATGGTAGAAAATTTTGTCTTAAGATTTTTACCTTCATATATTCCCCCAGTATTAATGGCAACATCTTGTAGGTCTGAAGATCCACTTGCCATGACAACGCCCCCTGTTACGGCTTTAATCAATATTTGCTCAACCGCTGCCTTAACAGAAAGCTCACCTCCTTCTTGCGCTTTTAATTCAAGAATATCTTGCGTTATTACGTCCTCAGAAGATATTCGCGCGTCTTCGTTTACATCAATGATTACAATCTTTTCGGTGTAATACAAATCTACAAAGGTTCTATAACCGCTAAAAATCTTACCGATTTGCATTCGAAGTTTTAATACTCCATCATTATTGACAATTGCAACTTTCGAAGTATTTGCGCCTGTAATTACCGCTCGATTCACATCGGATTTGATCAGGTTTACAGAAAGTCCGTCAAAGGCCTTTATTTCTGTAAAACTATCAAGTTCTTGGGTTACCTTTTCATCTTGTCCACTACTGGATTGAAGCCCAATAAGCAATACTATGAAAAATAGAATCTTTTGCTTCATATCAATTTCTAAGAAGGTTTCTTACTTACAGAACAACATTCATTCCAAAAAATTGCTTTATTTATGCTTTCCGATTAGTGAGAAATCTAAATGACGTTTTACCAAATCGGTGTTCTTTACCATCACTATAACTTCATCACCCAATTGGAAGCTTTGCTTGGTACGCTCGCCCAATAATGCGTATTGTTTTTCATCAAAGATATAATAATCACCCTTTATATCTCGAATACGTACCATTCCTTCACATTTATTCTCAATGATTTCAACATAAATACCCCATTCGGTAACACCACTGATAACCCCAATAAACTCCCTATCCTGGTGGTCTTGCATAAACTTTATCTGCATATATTTTACCGAATCTCGTTCGGCATTCGCAGCTAGGATTTCCATATCGGTAGAATGTTTGCACTTTTCTTCATAAACTTCCGATTTTGTTGATTTTCCACCATCTAAATAATATTGGAGCAAACGATGTACCATAACATCTGGATAACGCCTTATGGGAGAGGTGAAATGGGTATAATAATCGAAAGCCAGACCGTAATGACCAATATTGTCAGTTGTATAAATCGCCTTACTCATACTTCGAATAGCCAAAGTGTCTACTAAATTCTGTTCTTTTTTACCCTTTACATCCTCGAGAAGCTTATTTAAAGAAGCACTAATAGACTTTTTATCCTTAAAGTCTAGTTTGTGCCCGAAACGCGAAATTATGCCGTTAAGCGCAATCAATTTATCTTCATCAGGATTGTCATGAATACGATATACAAATGTTTTTTCCGGTTTCTGCTTTCCAATGAACTCTGCTACTTTTCGGTTTGCCAAAAGCATAAATTCCTCAATCAACTTATTGGCATCCTTGGCTTCTTTGAAATAAACGCTTACGGGTTCATTTTTTTCATTCAGATTAAACCGCACTTCGACCTTGTCAAAAGATATAGCCCCTTTATCCATACGGCTTTCCCGCATAATTTTTGCCAATCTATCCATTGTTAAAGTCGCTTCGACTACCTCTTTCGAAACAGTATAGGCTTTATCTCGAATGGAAATTTCCAAAGGAATGTTCCCATTTTTGTTTTCTATAATGTATTGCGCTTCTTCGTAGGCAAAACGCTCATTGGAATCGATGACAGTTCTACCGAACCATTGATTTTTTATATTTGCTTTTGAATCTAATTCAAAAATAGCGGAAAAGGTATATTTCTCCTCATTTGGCCTCAGAGAGCAAGCATTGTTCGATAACACCTCAGGCAACATAGGCACCACGCGATCCACCAAATATACCGAAGTCGCCCGATCATAAGCCTCGTCATCAAGAATGGTATCGGTTTGTAAATAATGGGACACATCGGCAATATGAATTCCTATTTCATAATTACCGTTTTCCAAAATTTTAAAAGAAAGTGCATCATCAAAATCCTTTGCATCTTTGGGATCGATGGTAAAGGTCAGTGTATTCCGCATATCCCTACGTTTTGCAATTTCCTCAGGTTTAATTGTAGTATCTAATTGATTTGCAAAACGTTCTATTTCCGTTGGAAATTCGTAAGGAAGTCCATACTCGGCCAGAATGGAATGAATTTCGGTATCGTGCTCACCGGGCATTCCAAGTACTTCTGTTATTTTTCCGAACGGCGAATCGGCATTATCGGGCCATTCGGTGATTTCAACAATAACTTTTTCGCCATCCTTGGCTTTTCCAATATTATCCTTAGAAACAAAAACATCGGTATACATTCTAAAATCTGTAGGTCTAACAAAAGCAAATGTCTTTTGCATATCTACAATGCCAACAAAAGAATTCTTTTTTCGCTCTAGTACCTTTGTAATTTCTCCCTCAAGCTTTTTCCCTTTTCTTCTAGGATAGATATATACTTCTACCGTATCTTTATGAAAAGCTTTTTTCAACTTATTAAAAGGTACGAATACATCATCATCTATACCTTCGATTATGACATACGCATTGCCACGGCCTGTAACATCAACCGTACCGGTATGATAGGTTTTTGTTGATCCGGCTACTTTGAAATTTCCCCTGCCCTCTTCTAAAATGCGTTTTTTCTCTTTTAATTGTGTCAAACGTTGAATCAACTGATTGCGTTCATGTGCATCGGTGACCCCTATTTTAGCAGCTATTTGTTTATAATTAAAACTTTTGTTCGGTTCCTGTTCTAGAACGGTAAAAATACCTTTGGTAATTTCATTTCTTCTATGGTTTTTTGATTTCTTATTTCTCTTCGACATTAAAAAAATTTATTTTGTGGGAAATTACGAATTATAATCCATTGCCCACTTCGTTCAAGTTTATGTTATGCAAATAGCAATGGTTATTAACAATTACTATATATACTATATTTAATTTTTAAAAATTTAAATAAAAATGATGGTTATTATAGATTGTTAATAGTTGGTATAAAAAAAAGGAGGAAAGCTTGGTTTGAATAGAAAATAAAAGTTGTTGACAATTTATAAAAGGCTATTACCATTGCAAATCAATAGTTTAAAAAAATTATCAATACAGGTTAATAATTGAAGTCAACATGTTTTTTGTGATAAGTTAGGGTTAATTTAATGTTAACTACTGAATCTTTATAGGTGATATGTGAAAGTAACTTTTTAGGAAGTTAATTACGTTTTGAAAGAAGTTTTTTGTAGAGCAATATTATGGGATAAAAACAAAATTTTAGATTCACTTTTTATTGGAACCTTATTAACGATCTGGATAGGTGTTAACAACTACTAATTAACAAAACTTTTTGCCACTCTCGTAAATATTGTTGTTAACCGAACTCTTTTTGTGGTTAAACGGTAAGTATTGTATTTTTGCAATGCTAACCATATTATAAATACCATGAAAATAGCCATAGGGAACGATCATGCCGGCACAGAATATAAGCTTGCCATATTGGGCTTATTAAAATCAAAAGGTATTGAGGTACTTAATTATGGTACTGATGGTACCGATAGTGTTGATTACCCTGATTTTGTTCATCCTGTAGCCAGCGACATTGAAAACGGTGAAGCAAGTTTTGGTATCATCGTATGTGGTAGTGGAAATGGTGCTTCCATGACAGCCAATAAGCATCAAAAAGTGCGCTGTGCACTTTGTTGGAATAAAGAAATAGTAGAACTTGCCCGCCAACATAATGATGCAAACATTCTTAGTCTTCCCGCGCGGTATATTTCGTTGCCGCAGGCACTGCAAATGGTAGAAGTTTTTTTAGAAACAACTTTCGAAGGCGGACGACACGAAAGAAGAATAGAAAAAATACCTTGTACCTAGGGCCCAACTTTAATAGTCAAGCTACTAGTACTCACTTATTTATTTTTTTATCTGGTTTTCATAAAGTTTCTGATACTTTTCTTATTAATCTCATAAAGTTTTTCATGGCTGACAATTATAAACAATGGTCTTAGTGATGCCATTGTTTTATAGGTAAGCAACAGGATATTGTTCTATATACGAATTTAGGCGTATGGCGTAAAAGTAACATCTATAACAATGTTAAATACGTACATATTTTAGTGTTTTATAAAAATGAGATAGAATAACAAAACTTAACTGTCAAGTACGAATGTTTAGCATAATTGTAAAAAAGTTTGAAGAATTAAAGGTACAAGAACTATATGCTATCTTAAAATTACGGAGTGAGGTTTTTGTAGTTGAACAGAATTGTGTGTATCAAGACTTGGATGGAAAAGACGACAAAGCGCTACACATTATAGGTACTAAGGATAATGAAATAATTGCTTACACTAGAATTTTCAGACCTCATGACTACGTCAAGGTTGCAAGTATAGGTCGGGTAGTGATACAAAAGGACCAAAGAAAGTATGGTTATGGTAAAATTATTATGAAAGAGTCTATCAAAGCGGTCGAGAAGTATTTTAATGAGACTACCATTCACGTTTCAGCACAGTTGTACCTGGAGCGTTTTTATGATGAACTAGGCTTTGAGCAAATCGGCGATGGTTATCTCGAAGATGGCATTCCACATATAGGCATGATACGTAGATTAAAAAAATAATCCACATATTTAATCTATCAATATATTAGAGAGGCTATATTTTTATAGGGGTTTTGTTTGTAAGGTTAATGTCTTCCAACATCATATCTGTAAACTTATAGTGCCCCTTGGTAGTAATAATTCGGAATCTATTGGAGTTCATTCGGCTTAACGTATCTAAAAATAACCATTTAGATTTTAATAGTCGCGGTTTTTCCGATTTAAGACTTATGTCAAAGAAGTATTTTCTACCATTTTTCAAGGCAACGATATCTGGGGTTATTTTTGAATCACTTCCTTTTCTCAAATACGATTTAGGGGTTTCATATCCTTCCAAATCTGCTTTGATTTTTTCGAAGCCCGTAGCTTCCAAATGATTGATTGACTTCTCTAAAAATGCCTGATTTTCTGACTTATCTACTTTTACCATAACGAACAAGATAGTAAAAAATAAGTAAGAACCAAATATTATGAACTGATTAACAGATATTTAAGAGAATACAACTATAGTTTAACTTTTTAAAAATGTTATTCTCCGAAAGATGGTTCGGGAATTTGAATTATAGTTTTACATTTCTGGCCGCCTTAAATTCACTCCCATTGTACCATTTTGGAAAATAATCTTCATTGGCCAATTTCAAACCAACTTGATATAAGAGTTGTGCATCGAATTGTATGCCACTGAGTTCAGTGGTGAGCGGGTCGTATTCATCAGAAGGTTGATGATATTTTTTATCGTGATAATCATCATTCATTCTTTTTATAAACGCTTGTCCATGCTTAAAATCTTCAAAGGAACCGCTTGCATAAAGCGCAGGAATTCCGATTTTAGCAAAATTGAAATGATCAGATCTAAAGAAGTAGCCTTTTTCCGGTTCTGGATCGGGTATAATGTAGCGGCCTTGTTTTTCGGCCGCCTCCTTTGCATATTCATCCATTTCAGATTGTCCGTACCCAGTTATAGTTAAATCTTTCATCGGACCAGGACTTGATAATGCATCCATATTGATGTTAGCAACTGTTTTTTGAGGATTGTAAATAGGATGTTCTGCATAATATGCGGAGCCTAATAACCCTTGTTCTTCGGCTGTTACGGCCATAAAAACGATGGAGCGTTTGGTTAGGCCTGATTTTTTAAAAGCTTCGGCAATAGCCAAAAGGCACGCGGTTCCTGATGCATTGTCTACAGCACCATTATAAATGGAATCATTATTAACAGGTCTTCCTATGCCGAGATGATCCCAATGAGCGGAATAAATAACATATTCATCTTTTCTTTCGGTACCTGGCAATAAGGCAACGACATTTTTTGAAACATCTCTCTTAATGGTATTCGTAATCTTTAAGGATGCTTTTAGCCCCAATGAAATGGGTTTAAAGTCCTTCATTCTTGCTAGTTCATTAAAATCTTTGACTTTGATAGAGGATGCTTGGAATAATTTATAGGCACTTTCATTTGAAATCCATCCTTGTACCTCTGTTGTGGGCTTGGCACTTTCAAGATTTAGTTGTGCGCCACTCCAACTCGATTGAACTACATTCCAGCCATATGATGCGGGTAAAGTTTCGTGAATTATCATTACACCGGCCGCACCTTGTCTTGCCGCTTCTTCATATTTATAGGTCCAACGGCCGTAATAAGTCATTTCAGTGCCTTTGAACAAGGTTGAATCTGCCGATTGAAACCCTGGGTCATTCACTAGAACAACGGCAGTTTTGCCTTTCCAATCGACACCTTCATAGTCGTTCCATCCATATTCTGGTGCGACAATACCATAGCCCGCAAACACAAGTTCGGAATCTTCAAGATTTACTTCAGAATCTGTTTTGGAAGTAAGCGCTACAAAATCTTCAAAATAATTTAAATCAAAAGAGTTTGCACCACCTGAAATTTTCATTTTTTCTGACGGCCTCCCCGTAATTTCAACTAGGGGTACCTCTTGAAAATAACTTGAGCCGTTACCCGGTAAAAGTCCAAGTTTCGAGAATTGATTCTTTAAATAATTTACGGTTTTAACCTCTCCTTCCGTAAAGGGCATTCGACCCATAAAATCATCGGAAGCCAACTGTTCGATATGTTGGCCAATAGTTGATACATCTACTTCTACCTGAACAGTATTGTCTGAAGTATTTGGTTTGCAACCGACAAATAGTATTAAAAATGCAATTCGGAAATATGTTGAATAGTTGTTCATCGTTTTTGATTATTAAAATGAAAGGTGACTATTTTCGGTTATTAGCAACGACTTTGTGTAGTGAAATTAGGTGCGAAAGCTTAAAAATACTAGAAATTTGGAAGGAATCTTTATAATACTTGTACACTATTCCTTTTTTTTTGAAACTTCAATTCCCGACTGGATAGTTTGTCTGGAATTTTATTTTACGATGATATAAAATGGGAATATCGATTAAACCCGAAAACAGAGGGTCAAAAACAGTCATTTTTAAAATACTACTCTACATATTTTTTAGTTAACCAACTCATTGGTCGGAAAAAGTTATATAACAAATCAACTTTAAATAGAGTTATATAAAACCTGTTGATACCCTATAATTATTATGAGAAGTTAGATTAAGCGAATTTATCTTCTAATGCCTTTGTAACAGGTTGAGCAGTTTGCGATCCAATTTGTGGCCAAACCAATCTTCATAGTCCACATCAGATCGATCAGAGTTTAGAATTCCAAAATCTCCATTAAATTCCCACAAGGCAAAACCTATGCCATTCGTTTTGAATATGCTTAATAAATCTTGAAACCAGGCAAGAAAAACCTCGTGCGGTGTTTTTTTCCAACAACCACATTCCCCACAATGAACACCAACTCCTTGTTTAATTAAGTCTAGCCAAGGTTTGTACATCTCCTCAAGAAGAGCTACACTCAAATATTGGTCACCCACTTGACCTGGCCATCTCGGAACCGGTAAGTTGTCGGTACTTTTAAATACCCAAGGAGCTTTATAATGCGATATGATACCTGGGTTATAACCCCTGCAGCTTTGACCAATATCAAGGTCGGTTATTTCCGGTATCACATCTCTACCTATATTATTGCCATCTGCAATAATCAAATGATCGGGGTTGACCTTTCGTATGGCAGATGAGGCGGCAAGTGCCAATTTTCTATAAAGAGCACCGGGCACCTCACTGCGTTTCGAGAATTGATCGTTCATATCGATTCGAACGCATGGCTCATTGAGTAAATCGAAACTTATTTTTTCTCGTGAGACATTTTTAAAGCGTTTTGCCCAAAATTTCCAATGAAAACAAAAATCATCCATGGCTTCTTCATCTGTCCATAGATTGTAGGGCTCATTGAATCCGGCATTGACACAAAACCCTGGTGCCCTGTGCAAATTAAGGCTTACGTGAAGACCATACTTATGTGCGAGATAAACAAAATCCTCAATTCGATCCGTAGCTTTTCGGTTAATTCTTCTTACCTGTCTGGGCGTAATATCCTTGCTTCTATCAAATTTTAGGTAGAAGGGATATGCCATAGGCAACCGCACAAAATCGAAGCCCCAAGCAGCCATCCATTTAAAATATTCCTCTTTTGCTTGGGGTCTAGTATTTTGAGGGTCAGGAGAAAAAAAGTCCAAAAAGTTAAACCCTTTCCATCTGGGCAGTCTGTTTTTTGGTCGGGTACCCTCCGAAAAGGTCGAATACGGATTAATCAGAGCTCCTCCAGCGAACAACCCTGAGGTTTTAAGGAAAAATCTTCGATTATTTTCGGCGTTTTTTTTCAATTGAGTTTTTTTAATGATCCATTGTTATTCTTTTTGAAGAACTGTAGGGTTCCATTGTTTACTGCACATAAAATATAGCTATCCCCACCAGATTTTATAGGCACTGTTTTTTTTACATCAAATGGAACAATGAAACCACTCAACCGTGGAGCGAGCGGAACGAAGTTATTTTTTCCGTCTCCCAATAAGACCAAACCAATACCCGCATCATTTCTCGGTGTTTCAATTTCTGAAGCATATAGGTTTCCGGCTACTAGAATGTCTTTGTGACCGTCATTATTGAAGTCATCTACGCAAATGTCATTTATAGAAGATATTTGGGCTTGGTTGGGAAGGAGATGCTCTTTAAAAATCCCATCTCCTAGATTTTCAATGAATACGCTTGCAAAGGTTTTGGCTTTGTAGTTCAAGGCAGGGCCAAGGTTTTCCATTCCATAAACATCAAGAAGATTGGCAGAAGCAAATTCATCGTAGGTAGGAAAGACTTTTTTAAGTGAAGGGACTTGCTCTGAGGAACAAGATCTTCCCCTTAACGGATACCGCTCACCAAAGTTGTAATAGCTTAATACCACATCGTTCTTACCATTTCCATCAAAATCGTTGTAAAACACTTCAAAAGGCTCTTTGGGCGAGGCCTTATATTTATAATTAAGACCCAAATTGCCGGCTATTAAATCAACGTCACCATCATTATCGATATCGTTGGCTTCAATACTGTACCACCATCCTTCTGAATTTTCAATACCTTTCTTTCTTGTGACATTTTCAAATTTGTTTCCATCGAAACGGATAAATGTTATGGGCATCCATTCTCCCACCAACACCAAATCGGTAAGACCATCACCATCGAAATCGGTCCAGGTTGCATCGGTAACCATGCCAATATCTACAAGATCTTTTGCGATTGACTTGGTTACATCAATATATTTCCCATTCTTATTTTCTAATATACGACTACTCGTGGGCAATGGATATTGCCAAGGAACCATTCTTCCTCCTACAAATAGATCGAGATCCCCATCGTTGTCAAAATCAAAAGAGCGAATACAAGAACCACTTTCCGTGATGGCCGGTAGCCCCATTGATCGTTCAAAAGACCCTGTGCCATCATTTAAGTACAAGCGATCCTCATACATTTCAGAATCTCTTATCCATTCGTTACCACCACTAACAACATACAAATCGAGGTCATTATCTTTATCAACATCAACAAAAATGGCATCTACATCTTCATAAGCAGCATCTGTTTTAAAGATTGGTGTCGAACGCTGTGAAAAAGCTCCGGAGGTTTCCTGAACGATTAACTGGCCAGCCTTATTTTTGGCACCGCCCAAATAAAAATCCGGTAACCCGTCGCTATTTATATCACCAACGGCCAATGCAGGCCCAAATTGGGACATTTTATGTGGTAAAAGCACCTGTTTTTCAAAATCGTCGAATGTGTTCTCTTGATGTATAAAATTACCTAATGAATTGTTGGAGAATAACATTGTATCTTCTACCAAATCATTGTCATCTGCCAAAGAGGCTTCACTATAATCCAAAGAGAGTACTTGGTCTGCCCTTAAGTTGCTGCGCTGCGTTATTTTGCCATTCGGCCATGTTACGGTCAAAAAATTGATTAATGTATCCTTGCCCGTACCAAAATGAGCGATGTTCTCACTAGTTGAGTACATTCCCCTCACATTCGTGAATTCATACCACTGAGATTGGTCACCAATGTCAATTTTTACCTTGGCACCAAACAATGAACTGTGTTTGGTTAAATCTGTCAGTTTGACCCTAAAATAATGATAGTCATTAAGAATTTCACTATTGTTTCGATAAACAAAGGCCCTTTCGTTTACATTATTGATTACAAGATCTAAGTCTCCATCATTGTCTAGATCGGCATAGGCAGATCCATGGGAAAAACTGGGTTGGTCTAACCCCCACTTTTCTGTTACCTTATTAAATTGGAGGTTGCCGTTGTTTTTGAATACGTAATTTGGTAGTTTTTGCGAAGGAACAATTTTTAAAGCTTCTTCAAGGTCGATAATATCCCAAATACTTACATCTCCTGAATTTGGGTGATCTTCTATCCATTTATAAGAGACATTCTGTACGTGCTCAGAGAAATTTTTATCAGCATCTGTGTTTCGTATGTCACGTAGAAGTCCATTGGTTACATGAATGTCTTTTTGACCATCGTTATCGAAATCGGCAATTAGATTTGACCAGCTCCAGTCCGTATTTGAAAGACCACCTTGCTGGGCCACATCGCTGAATAAGGGAATTTTTTTAGTAGCGCCTTGATTTAAATGTAGGGTGTTGAACATATATTGATAATGGCCGCCCTCATTTACAACTTTCCAAAAGGCATTGGGGTCCATTCCGCTCATATTGGCTTTTAGCCGATAATTATCCTCTGCCACCATATCCAGGACCATGATGTCAGTTAGCCCGTCGTTATTAATATCCGCAGCGTCAACACCCATACTGAAGTATGAGATGTGTCGCATCGAATGTTGCATAATATCGGTAAATGTGCCATCTCCATTATTAAGGTAAAAAAAATCGGGAACTTCAAAATCGTTGGCAACGTAGATATCTATCAGACCATCATTGTTCAGGTCACTAGCTATAAGGCTATTAGGGTATCCGCCTCGCAACAATCCGGCCTTTACCGTAACGTCAACAAAAACATCACCATTATTTTGATAGAGTTTTGGGGAGAATTCAGGACCTGGTTTGGTGCCATAAAGTTCAGAAAAATTACCAGGGTTTGGGGGTTGGTTGAGTACAAAAAGATCTAGATCGCCGTCTTTATCATAATCTAAAAAGGCGGCGTGCCGAGAGCGTTGTTCATCGCCAAGATTATATTTATCTGCGCTTTCCACAAAGACGGGAATTCCGTTGGAATTGGTTCCAGTATTAATATACAGCTTATTTTTTCTCAGATCAGACCTGTCATCATAGAGTTCACGGCAAACATAAATGTCTATTTTTCCATCATTGTTAACATCTGCCATAGCAACACCGGATGACCAGCCACCATTATCCACTATTCCAGAAATAGTAGTGACATCATCAAATTGGAAATTACCGCGGTTTATATAAAGTCGATCTCCGACAAGGTTTCCGGTAAAGAAAAGGTCTTGTAAGCCATCATTGTTAACATCGGATATACCGACACCTGCTCCACCATAAAAGTTAGAATAAATTAAAATGTTATTATATCTGTTATCTGTTATGGTGTTTTCAAAATCTACGCCAGTAACCTTGGCATCCAGAAGGGAAAACAGTACATCTGATGGCTGAGAAAAACACATCGCCGTTACCAACATTAAAGCCGTCAAGCAAGTATTTTTTATGCGAACTTTCATTAATTCAGCTTTAAACTAGAAATAAATTTACGAATGTTTTTGCATTTGTGAACACCCTTCTTCAAACATAAACGGACCTGTACATTTGAAATTACCCAAACCTTTGTTTAGCTGTCGGTTCAAAATGAAATTTTGTGATTTTTAAAAATCGTAAAGATAAATTTCATAAGTTTAACTTATGTTTAACTTTTATCAATAGCTCATTTTTAGGACTATAAAATTTTTATTTTGCCAACTAACTCTACTATTAACTAAACTATTATGAAATGAAGACAAGATTTTTAGTGTATTTACTCTTATTAATTTGTTCTACCCATGTATGGGCCCAAGGTACAATTACCGGAAAGGTTGTAGACGAGCAACAAGTTCCATTACCTGGGGTCAACGTAATCGTGGCAGGAACAACTCAAGGTGTCGTTACCGACTTTGATGGCAATTATAGCATAGAAGCACCAAGCAATGCCACTTTGGTGTTTTCATATATAGGGTTTGCCGAGCAAAGCATTCCCGTTAACGGTCAAAGTGAAATCAACGCAACCATGCAAGAAGATGTTAGCGAACTCGATGAAGTTGTGGTAACGGCACTCGGTATTCAGAGGGAAAAGAAGGCTCTTCAATATTCAGTTACGGAAGTTGGAGGCGAAAAGTTCACCGAAGCGAGAGAAAACAATGTGGGTAATGCCCTTGTTGGACGAGTTGCTGGGGTCAATGTTTCGAAGCCCTCTTCGGGACCTGCGGGATCCACACGGATCGTTATTCGGGGTAATAAGTCTATTGGCAGCGAGGGCCAGCCCCTATATGTGATTGACGGGATTCCTATGGACAACTCCGGCTTTGGACAGGCAGGTCTCTGGGGCGGTGGTGATCAAGGGGATGGCTTAACCAGCATCAACCCTGATGATATTGAGTCGATGAGTATTTTAAAAGGTGCGAACGCCTCGGCGCTATACGGTTCCAGAGGGGGTAATGGGGTTGTTCTTATTACCACAAAACGAGGGTCAAGGCAAAAAGGTATCGGAGTGTCGTACTCGTCAAATTATGTTTTTGACGCTTTGTACGACCAAAGTGAAAAACAGACAGAATATGGGGCGGGCCAATATGTTAATGGTGTTGCCACTAAACCTGCAACGGCACAACAGGCATTTCAATGGGGAAATATTGGTTGGGGTCCTGCGTTGGATGGAAGTTCCGTAATTCAATTTGACGGTGTTCGTCGGCCCTATTCGTATATGGGTGATAATTTTCGCAAATTCTTCGAAACCGGCCATTCGATGACCAATAGCGTGTCAATGACTGGTGGCGGTGATAACCAGACTTTCCGTTTTTCCGTTTCAGATCTTAAGAGTACCAGCATAGTTCCTAATTCTGGTTATGATAAGACCAATTTATCCTTAAGCGTAAACTCAAAATTTGGCGAAAAACTGACACTTGATGCCAAGGTGTTGTATTCGCATGAAGATGCAAAAAACAGGCCAACTCTTTCCGATTCACCTAACAACGCGATTCAAACGGTGTGGCGCATGCCCGCAAACATTGATGTGAACAGTTATTATGGCGACCCCTCTAAACCCGGTGCTATTCCTGAGGGCACCAGTGATGCGTTGCTGCTTATTTATGGGCAGGGCGGTGACCCGAAATTCCCAGGTCAAGAATTGTTGCCTGCGGCCAATAACTGGGGCCAAAACCCGTATTGGGCAACAGAACAGGTCATTCGAAGTGACAAAAGAGACCGCGTTATCGCTTCTGGATCTTTGCGGTATGATTTTACTGATTGGTTGTACGCATCGGCTAGATATGGGATGGACTGGTACACAAGAAGAGATACTGGGCTTACCCCAGAAGGTACTGGGCACAATCTCGGGGGTAATAGACAGGAAGGTGAGTCTCAGATTCGCGAGATAAATATCGATGCTATGATTGGTGTCGACAAAAGTTTTGGCAAATTTGACCTTAGTGCTTTTGCCGGGCTTAACAGAATGCGAAGAACTTTTGAAGACATTTCGGCCAATGGAACGAATTTCAACGTCCAGTTTTTTCCGGCCATTAACAATGCGGCCAACAGAACCTTTGGTTATGGTTTTAATGAACAGGGCATAAATTCGGTATACGGCCAATTAGAAATAGGGTTTGCCAATGTACTCTTTTTAACCGGAACCGCAAGAAACGATTGGTTCTCGGTCTTGAATCCGGAGACCAATACTATCTTCTATCCTTCTGTAGGGGGCAGTTGGATCTTTTCCGATAGTTTTGGATCAAAACCCACGTGGTTGAGTTTTGGTAAACTTAGAGCTTCTTGGGCGCAGACAGGTATTGTAAATATTGGTCCCTATGCAACCAACAACACCTTCTCCTTGGCAGGTGACGACCATTTGGGTTATACCAGGGCGTCGTTCTCTTCAGCAGGCGGAACAGCGGGAAATATCCCTAATCCCGGCTTGCAGCCAGCACTCTCGACAGAAATTGAGGCCGGTCTTGATATAAGGCTGTTTAACAATCGGTTCGGAATTGATTTCACTTACTACCAACAAAAGACCACTGACGATATTTTGAATGCCACAATATCGAATGCGTCCGGTTTTGGTTCAACCAGTGTTAATGTTGGTGAAATACAAAATAAAGGATTTGAAATATTGGTAACCGGTACGCCGATACAGGGGCCGCTTACTTGGGACATTTCCGTGAACTTCGCAAAAAACGACAATGAAGTGGTGTCTTTGATTGAAGGCGTAACGGAATTGGCCGCCGAAGAACCAAGAACACGGAATGTTCGAATCAAGCATATTGAAGGACAACCGTTCGGTATAATTACGGGTAGGGTTCAGCAAACAGATCCAAATGGAAACCCTATTTTCCTTGAAGACGGTACGCCCTTGGCCTCCGAAGATTATGTACCCATCGGCAATGGAGTACCTGATTTTACCGGCGGCGTCAACAACACTTTTAATTATAAAGGCTTTAACTTGGATTTTCTGATCGACTTTAAATCTGGCGGTGAAATATTTTCGGGCACCAACAACCGGTTGACACAATGGGGCTACCACCAACAATCTTTATTAGGCCGAACAGGGGAGGCACCACTGCACATCACGGGCGTGGTCAATACCGGCACCGATGATGCCCCGACTTATACACCGGTCGATCGGGATCTTACGGCAGAAGAAGCCAATGTGTATTGGAACAGGATAGGCGGTGAAAGTACGGCCATCTCATCCATGTTCATTTACGATGCTTCTTTTATCAAACTGAGACAATTGACTTTGGGTTATACATTTCCACAAAAATTCTTAGAGAAAACACCCATTCAAAGTTTAAGTTTTTCGCTTGTGGGCCGAAATCTTTGGGTAATCAAGAAGCATATTGATAATGTGGATCCCGAATCGACCTATTCGACAAATGCCGGGGCTCAGGGACTTGAATATTTTGCCATGCCGGCAACGCGTAGTTATGGGTTTAACTTTAAAATCGGATTTTAGGATTTTTGAATCAAAATTTAAAAAAGATAATGATGAGATATAAAATAATATTTTGGTTGGCAATGGGGGGCCTTTTGACCTTTTCTGCATGCGATACCGGAGAACTGCATGACCTGAACGTTAATCCCCAAGCTCTCAATGAGATTAATATGAATTTCCTGTTCTCCAATGCCCAATTAAGCCTTTCCGATGGAGGCCCGGAAAGTAACCGATACCTGAATTGGCGGACCAATGTGGGATATGCCTCTTATTGGATGCAACATCTCGCTACATTAGGCAACAGCCTCAATCAGGCTGGAGACAAATATTTTGTAAATGTTGAGGCGGATGATGCGCCTTGGGACTATGGGTATAGCGGGCATTTAAAAAACATTCATGAAGTGCTAAAACAAACAGGCCCAGGTGGTTTTGAGGAAGGGAGGCGCCCAAATACGCGTGAGGCCGCACGGATTTTACGGGCCTTTGCCTATTTACGTCTTACAGACTGGTATGGCAATGTGCCCTATTCCGAAGCGGGCGCAGGTTTTGATGGTATCTTCTTTCCCGTTTATGATTCGCAGGAATTAATTTATACGGCGCTTTTCCAAGAACTGGAAGAGGCTGGGGCCGCCATTAGTACCTCAAAAGCAGACGATGGGTTTGCCGCTGCCGACATGATCTATCAGGGCGATATTACCAAATGGAAAAAGTGGGCCAATTCGTTGATCTTGAAGATGGCCATGCAGATATCGGATGTCAACCCGACCCTTGCCGCCCAAAAGGTTACTCAGGCATTATCGGGTGTTGGTGTGTTCTCAAGCAATGAAGACATTCCTTGGGTGCCACATGCCGATGGCCCCAGTGTATGGGTCAACCAAAACGGACTTTCACGTGCGTTTATATCAGGCGATGGGGGCCAGTCACGTGTAATGAGCAAGACTTTGATAGATGCGCTAAAAGGCACCGATCCCGATGACGCTAGTGATGATGACCCTCGTCTAATGATATATACCGATGGCGTTAACGATAACCTCGATCCATTGGCACAAGAAGGAATGCCCAATGGATTGGACAGCGGAACCATAGATGGTTATACTGGGGTATCGGGTTCCGATGTCAACATTTTGTTTTCGACATTGAATACGTTGTTCTTTAAGGTTGACAGCCCCTACAAGTTGATGACCTATGCCGAAATCGAGTTTCTTCAAGCAGAGGCGAGCGAACGGGGAATAGGAACCGTTGGCGGATCGGCTGAATCGCATTTTAATGCCGGGGTAAAGGCTGCCATGCAAATGTGGACACCTTACGATCCCTCTTTTGTGGTTTCGGACGGGGCTGTTAACGACTACCTTGCGCTATACCCATATACGTCAGGAGCGACGGGCCTACAAATGATTGCCGAACAACAATGGTTGAACGGAATGCTTAGCTGGTGGGATGCCTGGACCTACTGGAGGAGAATGGACCTTCCCCAATTGACCCCGGTCGATTACCCTGGAAACGTGA
The DNA here is from genome assembly GCA_965368185.1 of uncultured Kriegella sp. Classification (GTDB taxonomy): domain Bacteria; phylum Bacteroidota; class Bacteroidia; order Flavobacteriales; family Flavobacteriaceae; genus Kriegella. Next base: position 44,732 of record CBDULZ010000014.1, on the reverse strand, counting down.
CCGGAGGCCAAATTCCTACACGGCTGCTGTACCCGTCCAAGGAGATTGCTGCCAATAATGAGAACTTGCAAGCTGGAGGTACCAAGCCCAACACCCATGTTGGTAAGGTTTGGTGGGACGTGGATTAATAATCCTTACAAAATAAAAAATGCGGTCGATTTTAATCGCCGCATTTTTTATTTGAGGCTACCCTAAGAAAGTTATAAATAAGAGTTCAGATCCATTTTAATCTAGTCTTTTCGAATGGGATAGATTCCATCTCCGTTAGACCCTAAATACCCGCCCCAACGAATTGGTTTATGGAGGCGAAGGGAGGTACTTATTCTTTTGATACTCATTCCCCGAAAAGATAAAAGGTCGGTGCCATGATGATAATTCTGGCAATACACGATGTCTAAGTATCCATCGTTATCCAGGTCACTGACCCAAGGTGTAGAAAATATATTCTTAAAACCTGTAGCCCTATCGATAGGGTTGACCGATCGTGAATTAAAATCAATAGCAATCAGCTTGTTCTCAATATTCTGATAATTATTGTCCATATATCCGCGACTACAGTCAAATTCGTTGATACTTATGATGGCTTCATCGACGCCGTCATCGTTCAAGTCAAATACGACAGGTGAAGAAAACCCGGTGCAACCCAAAGAATCGAGATAGACAATTTCCCCATCACTTCCATTCAATAAAACTTGAACCGACCCGGTGTTATCAGGCCAAATACCTTTACTAACAAAGGTGAAAAGATCAGGAGTTTTGTCGCCAGTAAAGTTGCCCACGGCAAAGCCATTGCTAGACTCCGTATGATCTATTTTTTGTTTCCAAAGGATGTGTTTGGTCTTTCCATCAATCGCAAATATTGAGCTGCCATGGCTAATGGCAACGATATCATAATAACCATCATCGGTCAAATCGACCAAAACAGGTGGCGCTATAAAACCATGCCCTTCTTCCCGAGCAATAATTTGAGCGTTTTTCAGATTTCCGTTCATCAAATCGGATAGTTTGGCCAAATATAAATGACCAGAAATCGTTTCTCCACCACTTCCAAAAACCACTAACTTTTCTTTGCTCGCTGGTTGTTCAAAATAGAGGGGACTCATATAAGATTCCTTTCCATCCGGCATGGTATCGGCAGCGATAATTTGACCATTTTTACTGTCGAGGACCATCAAGACCCCTGGAAACCGATTTTCCTCTTCATGTGGCAGTGCTTCAACATTTCCCCCATTGACAGTTAATAGTTCGGGGTGCCCATTTTGATCTTGATCAGGAATCAAAACAGTGTTATAAAAATTAAACCGGGCATGGTTTAAAATGGGATTGTTTTCGAACTGATATTCATATTCCCAAATTTTTCTTCCATTGCTACCGTCTAAAGCCATGAGAATTGAAGATCTTCCGGAAATAAATACATCAGGAACTCCATCTTCGGTCACATCGTAAAAAGTTGCCGAACCAAAGACTTGGTCTATTCCCTTTTGTTGCCAAAGTAATTCACCAGTAGTACCATTCAAGGCCAGAACCCCTTGATCGTTCGGTTGATTTTCGCCTTTGGCCGCGCCCATAATTATGTCGAAAACGCCATCGCCGTTTAAATCTGCCATCCTGGGAGAAGACTGTGAGCCGATGTTATAGAAGTCCTTTTTCCATAGGAGTTCTGTTTTCTTGGAAGTATTGCACGAAAGCGAAAGTATTGAAATACAGTAACAAAGAAATAGTATTAAGTACCTCATGAAATATATTCGGATTATAATGGAAAATTATTGTAAGATAAGGGAAAACTTCCGGTCGTTAATAAAGTTTTACGGGTTTAGACATTTAAAGAATAGAGTGCCTTTTGGCTTTTTAAATCGGAGATTCTTCGGTCTCTCCAGAGATGTCACGAGGTGATGCATCCCGACCAACTAACAGCCACCGAGTCAGGACCAGGAAATTTTCACGCCTTTCACGTATCAGAAAATAGCTATGAAATTATGGATTAGGTCGACAAAAAACGGCAACTACAATTCTCAATCATAACTTCAAAAAGAAACAGACTAACAAGTCGTATTATACTTTGGATAAACCGGCTTGTTAGTTTATTGATCTCATTTTTGAGATTTTATGGTATGTATAAGCGAGTTCCCAATTTTCTCAACAGCACCAACAACCAAAGCATTGCCCATAAAAAAAGCCCGTTTAGTATCCGTAATTCCATCCAATTTGGTATGATTATCAGGAAACATGTTCAGCCGTTCCAATTCAACTGGAGTTAGGCGACGCAATCCTCTGGAAGTTTGTACTACATGTTTGAATCGAGACGGACTTTTCCCGCCCTCGCCCGTGATAATGGTTCTGGAAGCATTGTCTTTGGCATCAGGAAATACCATTGATCCCTCTGAATAATTATAAGAATATCCGTTCTTAGCAGTGCGAACTTCCTTTTTTGAGCCTTTTAAGTATTCCCATTTGAAATAATCCTCTTCAGGAATAAAAAATGAATCATTGACTTTGCAATTTTGTAACACATCACTTAAAACAGTTTTTTTCCCACTGAAACTTGGAGCGGTTTTAGTAGTATATGCCTTTCCGTCGATAAAAACACCGGTATTTTCAAAAGGGGATAACTTTTGATATTTATTGAAATTTTCCGAAAGTTCGACCAGATTTTGGTCGATTTGAAAAGACGCCAATTCAGTTATTGGGTTTTTTACGGGAAACGCATTGGCAATGGTTCCTGTTTTATGCATCCAAATCGACTTATCAGATTTCAGAAGCCTCTCATAGGTGGGCGTTGATGTATGATACCCCAAGAAAAAAATCCTCCTTCGTCGTTGTGGCATACCATAATCTGCCGCATTGATAACCCGCCACTCTACAGCATAGCCCAGTTCGTCAAGACTTTTAAGCATAATGGCAAAATCTCTTCCCCTTTGTGAAGAAGGTGATTTAAGCAATCGATCTACATTTTCTAGGAATAAATAGTGTGGAGGTGTTTGTTTTTCGGACAGTATTCTATGAATGCTCCACCATAAAACCCCTTTTTTACCAATAAGACCTTTCGAATTTTGTAAGGTAGTTGCCACCGAATAGTCTTGACAAGGAAACCCTCCTACCAAAATATCGGCATTAGGTATTTCTGACGTTGGCACCTGAGAAATATCGGTATTGCTATGGTTTTTAGAACCAAAGCGAGCCTCATAAACTTTAGAGGCATGTTGTGCTTTGGTCGATGGTTCCCATTGGTTGCTCCATACCACTTCAAAACCACCGCTCTGTTCCAAGCCTAAACGGAAACCGCCGACACCCGCGAAAAGTTCTATAACCTTTAATTTTCTCATTGGGGATAAATTTAGACAAAAAGAACAAAAAAGAATCGGCTTTTAGAATGTACATGGTCCGCTCATGGGAATATGTTTATTTTTACAAAAATAAATATTGGTTTATGAGCCTCAAACAGAAAACCTACATCATAGTTCTAAGCACATGCTTTCTTGTAGCCTGTGAAACGAAAAGGAAGACTGAAGATCCCCTTCAAAATGAGATTGCGAAGGTAAAAGCTGAGTTCGCCCCTGACAAAAGGGTGGCTTTGTTCGATATATCGGCCGTACAGAATAACGATTCGTTTATTTTAAAGGGAGAAAGTAATCTACCACATGCAATTGCAGCCTTGAAAGAAGAGCTTACATTGCAAAACACAGCATTTGTAGATAGTATTCAAATACTGCCTGCCGAGACGCTTCAGGGGAAAACGCAAGGCATTATAAAAATATCCGTTGCCAACTTGCGCAGCAAGCCGGCGCATTCGGCAGAATTGGCCACACAGGCTACTTTAGGAACTCCCGTAAAGGTCTATAAACAAGACGATAATTGGTATTTTATTCAAACTCCCGATAATTATATGGCATGGGTGGATGGAGGAGGTCTTGAATTGATGGACAAGCAACAGGCAACCCAATGGAAATCTACCGAAAAGATTGTTTATACGCAGACTTTCGGGCAGTCGTATGCAACCGCTGACACGAACTCACAAGTGGTGTCCGATATGGTGGCCGGCGCCATTTTAGAAAAGATTGGGCAACAAAATGGGTTTTTTGAAGCACGTTATCCCGATGGAAGGTTGGCGTTTATTGCTGAAAACGAGGCCCAAGATTATGAAGTTTGGTTGGAAAACCTAAAACCCACCTCCGAGACTTTGGTCGCTACTTCAAAAGCACTAATGGGCCTTCCCTATCTTTGGGGAGGAACTTCAACGAAAGGGGTAGATTGTAGCGGTTTTACCAAAACAATTTATTTTTTGAATGGTATGGTCATTCCGCGAGACGCATCCCAACAAGTGCACTCGGGGAAACAAGTTGATTCGGTCAAAAATTTTGAAAACCTGCAACAGGGCGACCTACTCTTTTTCGGACGAAAGGCAACGGATTCCACAAAAGAAAGAGTAGTACACGTAGGTATGTGGATTGGAAATAACGAATTTATCCATTCTTCTGGACGGGTTCATATCAGTAGTGTGGATGCCCATGCCGAAAATTACGATGAATACAATCGCAATCGGTACTTAAGATCCAATCGTTATTTGGCCGATAACAAGGAAGGTGTTATTGAACTCGTGAAAACACCTCTTTTCAAAGATTAAAATTAGAGTTCAACGGTTTTCCCGGTACGGAACGATTTATCGGCAGCTAAAACAATGCGTAAACTATTTACTGCATCTCTTAAATGATTGCCTAGATCGAGGTCGTCGGTTATGGCCCTTAGAAAATATTGCTGTTCCAATAAACACAAACCATCGTGATCGGGCTCATCGGAAGTATCGATAATTTCATCACTTTTTGTAAAATTTCCATCTTCATCCGTGGTGCTATGGTGCAATTTTAATGCTCCCGTTTTAGAATGGCTGTCTACATCATCAGATTCACCCTTGGCATCATCGGTAATGGATACACACCCCTTGGGTCCGATAACATCTTTGATAAAAAAGGCCGTCTCGCTCATCATGGGCCCCCAACCGGCTTCGTACCAACCCACGGAACCATCTTCGAAGCGAACTTGCAGTTGTCCGTAATTGTACATTTTTGCATCTATTTCATCGGTAAGTCGTGCTCCGATAGCACTTACACTTTTAGGAACCGATTGGGTCATCAGGCACATCACATCAACATAGTGAACGCCACAATCTACAATAGGAGACATCGATTGCATCAATTGTTTATGGGTATACCAATGGTCTCCCGAGCTTTGCTGGTTTAGGTTCATTCGCATAACAAGCGGTTTGCCCAAGGTTTGTGCCACTTCTACAAATTTTGTCCAGGCGGGGTGTACCCTAAGAATATAGCCTACCACCATTTTTTTGTTTTTATCATGGGCAAGGCGGACTAACTTTTCAGCTTCTTCCACTGTCAGTGCCAACGGCTTTTCGACAAAAATATGGGCGCCGGCCCCTAAAGCGGCCTCAATATATTCGGCATGGGTATCGGGGTAAGTATTAATGGAAACTGCATCGGGCTTAGTGTCTGCCAAAGCTTGAATGTAATCACCAAAAGTGGGCAACCCACCCAGTTCGTCCGATAATTTTTCACGACTTTCGGGTTTTCTGCTGACCAGGCCAACAATTTCAAATCTGTCTAATTGATGGTATGCACGGGCATGTGAGGTTCCCATATTACCACACCCTACTACTAAAACACGTACTTTTCTCATAAAAATAACTTTGTTATTCAAGGGCAAATGCCACAATTTGATTTCCTTTTTTGGTTCCTAACTTTTCGCCTCCGCATGCAATGGCAATATATTGTTTTCCGTTGACTTGATACATGGCCGGTGTGGCAAAGGCCGGGGCGGGCAATTCATATTCCCAAAGCAGCGTTCCCGTGTGTTTGTCGAATGCCCGAAAATAACCGTCTTTGGTTGCTCCGATAAACAACAGTCCATTTTCCGTAATAACGGGTCCTCCATAACTTTCAGATCCGGTAATCGGGAAGCCTTTCTTCTTGAGTTCCAAAGTTTCACCAAAAGGAATTGACCAAACATACTCACCGGTATTTAAATCAATGGCATGCATAGTTCCCCATGGAGGAGATATAGCCGGAAGCCCATTTTTGTCCAGAAATTTATGATACCCCCCATGTTGGTATGGTAAAGGGTATGGCTTTGACAGTGGTACACCATCTGTGACCTCGTACTTGTCTTGTTGATTTAAAAGGAAGGCCATAAGGCCTTTTTTTTCAGCATCTGAAATTTGTGGGAAACCTGTCATCATTCCCTTCCCATTTACAATAATTGATTCGATAGCTTCTTTCGATAATCGTTCCTGAATGCCAAAGAGTGATGGAAACCCACTAACTTTGACCCCTTTGCGGTCTTTTTGATGGCAATTGACACAATATTTGTGATAGACAGCCTCCCCAAAGGGTAGCCTAGGTGTTGTACTATCATTGGCTTTCATTTTTAATATCCAGGCCATTTCGTTCGAATTGACATATAATATGCCCTCTTCCGGATCTGCCCCAGCTCCGCCCCATTCGGCTGCCCCATCATATCCAGGTAATAATAAAACGGGATCTAAACTTGGTGGCGCATACATTCGTTTATCGGCGTTGGTTATTATTTGACGCAACGAGTCGGCATTTTCGGCATACGGGCTAACATCTTCCGGCGTTAATGTTGTGGAGTATCGAGCAAATGCTTTTGGTTTTACGGGTATGGGTTGTGTGGTCCACACCGCTTCTCCTTTAAGTGTCGATGTTGAAGGGACAGGCACTTCTTCTATATCGAACAAAGGTTCTCCTGTTTTACGGTCAAAGACATAAACATAACCTTGTTTGGTAACTTGGGCGACGGCCGCAATTTTTTTGCCTCCTCTTTTAACAATTATCAGATTCGGAGGGGCAGGGGGGTCACGGTCCCAAATGTCATGATGTGTAAATTGAAAGTGCCAAATTCGTTCTCCCGTTCGGGCATTGAGAGCCAAAAGACAGTTGGCAAAGAGATTGCTTCCTTTTCGTTTGCCTCCATAAAAATCAGGTGCGGCCGAGCCAGTAGGAACATAGAGAATCGCTTCTTCTTCGTCTAAAGCCATGCCCGCCCAATTATTGGCTGCTCCAACAAGTTCACTTTTATAACTATTCGGGTCTTCCCAAGTAGTATAACCTTCTTCTCCAGGGTGTGGAATGGTATGAAAAACCCATTCGACGGCTCCGGTGACTACATTAAAAGCCATTATATTGCCTGGGGCGGAACCGACATCTTCCGAAAGACGCAAAGGCATAAAAATCAAGTTCTCAAAAATGGTTCCTGGGGTGTTGGAAATTACGAATTTCTCTTTTGCACTTTCGGGCATGCCAGATCGAAGGTCAATTTTTCCTTGATCCCCAAAAGTTGCAATTGGTTTTCCTGTTAGGGCATTTAATGCATATAAATCAGAACCTTTAGAAAACAAAATTCTTTTGTCACCATCCTTTTCCCAAAATGAAACCCCCCGACTGGTTGAAAGTTGTAGGGTCAAAGAGTCACCAAAACGCCAAATTTCCTTGCCTGTCGAAGCATCGAGGGCAACCACCCTAAGCGCCGCGGTAACGCCATATAATATGCTATCTACGATGATGGGGTTCATTTGCATTTGTCCCGTGTCGGGAGCATTATACGACCAAGCCAACTTAAGCTTAGCGACATTTTCCGGGGTAATCTGCGAAAGTGTTGAATAATGGTTGCGATCAGATCCGCCCAAATAGGAGGTCCATGTAGTATATGGGCCACCGTCGCTAGTATTGTTTTTTTCCCGACTACAGCTTAATAAGAAAAAGAGGAGGAATATTGAAAAGCAAGGAAAAAAGCAATAGCCGATAGTTAGGTTTATTTTCATAAGAGCTCCAATTGAACTTTTTTTAAAAGTAAACAAAATGAAGTATAAATTGGTTATGCGCTATCGATATGATTATTGGGTAAATCAGGAGTTAGAAATACCGCCCCAATATTTTTTGAACCGCAGGATAATAAGAACGACCGAACAAATTGAGGTGAACCAATAGATAATAGAGTTGGTAAAGATCGTCATATTGCTGTTCTCCTTTCGGCGAAGGAAAATGACTATCGTATGCGTTGTAAAATTCAGAAGAAAACCCACCGAAAAGACGAGTCATTGCCATATCTACTCTCCGGTCTCCAAAATAAACAGCGGGATCTATCAAATAAGGAGTTCCATTTGATGAAATAAGATAATTTCCATTCCAAAGGTCACCATGTAATAGTACAGGGCGAACGGTTTCTAACCATGGGGAACAAATTTGTAGCATTGTCTTAACAGAAGGAATTTCTGAAAGGGCTAGCAGACCCTTTTTTTGAGCATATTCTAACTGAGGCCATAATCGCTCATAAACATAAAAATTAGACCAATGGGTATTTTTAGTGTTGGCTTGTGGTAGACTTCCTATAAAATTGTCGCTTCCCCAACCAAAAAAATCCGATGAAACCTTGTGTAACCCTGCCAATTCGTTTCCGAAACGTTCAAAAGTCCGATTACTGGAATGTTGGGTTTCAATGTATTCCAGTATTAGAAAAGCGGTATTGTCAACTTTTCCGGTTCCGAATATCCGTGGCACATGAATTGTGTTCGTGGCGTCAATGGCTTCCAATCCAATTTTTTCCTCGACGAACATGGCTTGAGCATTTTTGGCATTTTTGGTTTTACAAAAGAAACGTAGGGTAGCGGTGTAAAGGCAATATGCTTGTGAAATGTCACCTCCGGCTATGGGAGTAATGCTTTTTATCGGGCAGCCGAGCAATGCTGATAAATGTGCTACTAAATTATTGGTCATTTTTAAGACTATAGCCACCCATAAAAAGATGTAAAGATAAAATCAGGAATTTAAATTACGCTCTCCAGTGTGGTTGATTCCTTTTGAACGTTCAAGTTCGATCATAGCTACAGGACGAAAATTAGTGATTAAGGCGCGTCTATGGGTTCCTGTTGAATTTCCCCTGCTATAGTGTAATGTACCCCCATGGTGAAAAACACAAGAACCCGGTTCTAGTTCGATATAGACTGAATTGTGTTCAGAGCCTTCGCACATTAGCGCTCCTTTGTTTCCGGTTTGTGTATGTGGCAGTAATGGGTTGAGATGTGATTTTGGCATATACCACATACAGCCATTTTGTTTATGTGCGGGGTCAATAGCTACCCAACAACTGGCAGCTCTCTTATCGGGCATATCCATCCAATAGGCAGCATCTTGATGCCAAGGGGTAATGGTATTGGTATAGGGCGCTTTGTCGATTAGCATATCAAAATCGAGTTCTATGTCAGTGCCCATTAACTTTTTGGCGATTTTTAAAGTCTTTTGGTGGAGGGGTTTCTGTAAAAGATCAGGTACTAGTTTACTGGGTACCATAATCTGTGTAATTTTTTCTTTTGTAGTTCCACTTCCTGACAAGTCTGATCGGAATTGACTTGCGTCTATGGTGTTATCTAAAAAAGAATTATAAAGAGAGCTGTAATAGGAAACTTCATCGCGGGTCAGCAAATTTTTTACCACCAAATAACCCTCACTTTCAAAAAAATCTTTCTGTTGTTCGGAAACCATTTCCTTGTTTTAAAGAATACCCTAAGATAGTTAAAATTGGAATATCGGATTAAATTATAGTTTGGTCTTGTATTTCATATTTTTCCCTAATTTGTGGAAGATAACCAACTAAACCAAAAACGATGTCGCAATTAGCAGCAAATGTATCTAAACGATTGTTTTCCTTAGATGTTTTTAGAGGGTTGACCATGTTTCTCCTAATCGCCGAAGCCGCCGGATTTCACCACAATTTTTCTGAGTTGGTAGAAGGGACGGCTTTTTCAGGACTAGCCCATCAGCTACATCATCACCCATGGAACGGACTTCGGTTTTGGGATTTGATCCAGCCTTTTTTTATGTTTATCGTTGGTGTCGCAATGCCCTTTTCGACTCGTAAACGCTTGGCTGCGGGCAATCGAAAGGAGGTCACACGACATATTGTAAGGCGGTGTTTTTTACTATTCAGTTTTGGGGTGCTCTTGCACTGTGTATACAGTCACGCCTTGGTATGGGAGTTATGGAATGTATTGGTGCAACTTGCCTTTACGATACTAATTGCCTATGCCATTATGCACTTGCCCGCTAATATTCAAATTGCTATTTCAATTGCGTTGTTGGTTCTCACAGAAATTTTATATCGGTCATACAATTCTTCAGATCCGTACGGTCAAGGCGAAAATTTTGGGGCTTGGTTCGATATGTTGGTAATGGGCAAAACAAACGGTGGCCATTGGGTATTTATCAATTTTGTTCCCACAGCGGCACACACGATTTGGGGTGTTGTATGCGGACAGGCCCTATTATCGAACAGGTCAATGACGGAAAAATTAAAGTCTTTTTTGATTTGGGGATCGGCGATTTTGGTTTTAGGCTTTGCCCTGGATTTGGTTAACATAACCCCCATAATCAAAAGAATAGCAACATCGTCTTTTACCTTGGCCTCCGGGGGCTTTGCCATTTTGACGTTGACCTTTTTTTATTGGGCTATTGACGTTAAAGGGCACCAAAAGAACTGGCTTAAAATATTTTCAGTGGTCGGCACGAACTCCATTTTTATCTACTTGTTTGCCGAGACCGTTGGAGCGCAATGGTTTCGTGGCTTTGGCGAGATTTGGACGAAAGGCCTTCTTGCCCCGATTGGTTTTTCAGAAGATTTGATCATGGTATTAAATGCACTTTTCGTTCTCTTTATCTTTTGGTATATCACATACTTTCTCGATAAGAAGAAGGTTTATTTTAAGGTTTAATTACTTTGAAAGAAAGGTAAAATTTATGAAGTATGGCCACTTGTTCTAACTTTTTGAACACTCTCTTTTTCCCTTTTCTTACATTTTATTTCTTCAAAGCATCCGAGTTTTCTAAATAAATGGCATCGTCAAGTTGTTTTGATAATTTTTCGAAAAACAACATTTCCGCGTAGAACTGCCAATCGAAATTGATGGATTGGTTCGCTAGATGTACATGATGATCTTGGTCTAGAATATAATTGTCGGGCTTGTTCAGAATACGGGTCTTTCCATATACGGTTTCCAGTTCTTTTCTGTGTGCCACAAAATCCTTTCTCAATTCTTCCAGGTTTTTGAGTGCGTTGGTCTTCTCGTCAGGACTTTGCGCGGCATCGTACGCCTGTAGCCCCAAAAGTAATTTAGCGGGCACGGCGGTCATGTTGTTTACCTGTTCATAAACATCTAAAGTATAGGCGTTACGAATCGCTTTTGATTTGGCCTTTTCGATGATTACCGTAATACTGTCGGTTTGCGCTAGAACTTGTGAGGCTTGTTGTAACCGGGGTTCATATTTTTCGCTCCACTCTCCCTGTTTACCACTCATAGGTAGATCGATTACCCCTTCTTCCATGGCGTTGTCCATACTTGCCAAGAAATTACGCTTGTCACCTTTTAAGAGGGCATTTTTCCAAAAAATCACAGGCTTTTCCAAACTATCGATAAAAGCATTTGATTCATTTGCCATAGCGTGTGAGAATTCACGTTGTCGGTAAGCTGTTTTTAAAGCGTCGTTGCTTCTTTTTTCTCCCGACCAGGTATATTCGGCAAAGAAGACAATTCCCCTGTTGTAAAGCTCAAAATGTGGTGAATCGTCGTCCCAAAGAGTCAATAGGAGACCGTGAGATCCACTTTCGATAGAGTTTAGCGCAAAAGACTTGATGTTTTCAATATTGCTTTCTTCTTGGGGCATCAATACCCATCTGGTTTGCCCTGCCGTGGCTCCCATAACCTGTAATCCGTTTTCTCTGAACCAATCCATCGCCTTGGTATTTCCCAAAGCTTCCGGTGAGCTATAGTTCCACCGCATATAGATACAGTTTTTTGGAAATTGGTCTAGAAACGCTGCCAATCTATGTCCGTTTTTGGTCCAGACGCTGTCTACTTCTTGTTGCGTCATTTCAGGCTGAAACATAGGCGCATAAACTTCTGCTTGCTTCAAGGGCATATCGTCCCAAAAAATTGGAATCCGATTATGTTCTGCTGCAAATTTACTTACTTTATCGAGCCAAATTAGTTGAAGTTCCAAAGCAGATTTTCCGCTTTTGCGGCCTGTGGTATGTACTTCATCGCCGCCAACATGAAGGTATTTGCCATGTGGAGTGGCTTCCATGGCGTCTAAGTACAGATCGAACTGAACATCATAGGTTTTCGGGTTCAAAGGATTAAAGGCCCAATCACTTGTTGTTTCATCCCTAAGGTCTTTATATTCAGGGTGTTTTAAAATGAAGGAAGCATGGCCCAACCCTTGTACCAAGGGACTTATTTCTATATTTCGGGCTGCCGCATAATCACTTAACTTGGCCCATTCATCAAGGCTAAGGGCATCGGCCGAGCCTATAATCGGTTGCCGTTTGAATTTCATTTTGTCTTCGGCCTCTAGAATGATGGCATTGACTTTATAGCCTGCCAATTTATCCATCAATTTGTAGTAATACTCCGTTTTTTCAAGATGGTGTTTTACATCTAAATGTACTGCTCGGTAGGCCAACAATGGATAATCCTTTACTGAGCATAGCGGTAAATTTACCTGCTGTTCTACGGCATCTTCAAGCAATTGCCCCAAAGTTTTTAATCCGTAAAAGAGGCCTGCTTTATCTTTTCCGGTAATGGATATCTGTTCGTTGGCAATGGCAATGGAGTATCCTTCGGCTGGCATATCTGAAGCCTCGTCGAGCGTAAGAACCAGTTGCGCCTTCGAGGTGTCTTCGACAGGTTTTATTCCCTTTAAGTTGGTGCCAAGAACTGATGGGTCGATTTGAGAATTGGAAGAATAGTTTTCGATGATATCGGCACTTAGCTCGCTCACCCCTGAAATTTCAAATTCCTGTGGTTGAGGTAACACTCTGAAATCACCAAGTTTTTTGTCTAGATCTTTACATGATATTAGAATGGCAATACAAAAGAGCAAAGAAAGGATTTTTTGACTCATAGAATGTGTTATTTATATTTTTACTGTGCAGCTGCCAAAATTACATAAATGAAGAAAACTATGAGTATATTTCGAGAGCAATAAAATTTATCGACAAAAATTATGATTTTAAAACGTAAATCGCAGTTTTCACTTATTTCTGTTGCAGGTCTTTTATTGCTGCTCTTCACTCAATGTTCGGTAAAAAAATCGGTGGTTTCGAACACGAATGATGGATGGCAGCAAATGTTCAACGGGGAAGACATTAAAGATTGGACTACCAAAATTCACCATTACGACGTAGGGGACAATTTCGGAGACACGTTTAGAGTCGAAGACGGACTAATAAAAGTACGGTATGACAACTATGAAGGGGATTTTAATGATCGATACGGTCATCTGTACTATAATACCCCTTACTCCTATTATCATTTTTCAGTTGAATACCGTTTTGTGGGAGATTTGCACCCTGGTGCCCCAAGTTTTACACTCAAAAACAGCGGGGTTATGTTTCATTCTCAAGACCCCAACACCATGCCTAAAGAACAAGATTGGCCCATTTCTGTGGAAATGCAGTTTTTGGCAGGAATCAAGGAAGGGGAATCGAGGCCAACGGGCAATATGTGTTCGCCCGGCACCGATGTTGTCTATGAAGGAAAAATCGATCCCAGGCATTGCATAAGTTCGAGTTCAGATACCTATTATGGAGATCAATGGGTGAAGGCGGAGATGATTATACGCGGTGATTCATTGGTTACCCATATTATCAATGGAAAGAAGGTGTTAGAGTATACAAAACCTCAGATGGGTGGGGGAGTAGCCAATGGTTATGATCCTAAAATAAAACAAGATGGCAAGTTGTTGACCGAGGGATTTATTGCGTTGCAAAGTGAGGGCCAACCTATTGATTTTAGAAATGTGAAGATTAAAAATCTAAAGGGATGTATGGATCCCAAGGCCAAGAACTATAAAAAGTACTTTATAAAATCGGACCCGGGATCTTGCATATATTAATTTTGTTTCCTTTCCCAGAGAATAGGAATTGGTAAACGGATATCGCAGCCGATTGGATATTTATCGCGACTAAAAACTTTGAACTATGTTAAAAATAAGGAAATATGGCTGTGCCTTGGTCTTATTTGTTTTCTCTGGAGCAGCGTGCTTTTCTTCAACTTTGGTTCAATTGGATTTGGTTCAGGTAGCCATGGTAAAGCAAAAGATTCATGACGGTATGGCACCGGAACGTACGATTTCAGCTTATAAAGAATTGCTTGCCAATGCGGGGCAATTGCTTTCTATGGAAAATCCTACGGTAATGGATAAATCCATTCTTCCACCCTCGGGAAATAAGCACGATTACTTGAGTATCGGCCGCTATTGGTGGCCAAATCCTGATACTTCGGACGGATTGCCTTGGATAAGGAAAGACGGTGAGACCAATCCCGAGACTCAAACTAACGCGGTAGACAGAAATAGGCTGAGCGATATGACCAATGCAGTAAAAAACCTTAGTCTTTCCTATTATTTCTCAGAGGATGAACGATTTGCCCAAAAGGCCGTTAACCTGTTAAAAACTTGGTTTCTCGATGAGGATACATTGATGAATCCGCACCTTGAATTTGCGCAAAGTGTTCCGGGAAATCCAGAGGGTAGACCGTTTGGTGTTTTAGATGGTAGGGCAATAGCCTCCGTGCTGCCCGATGCCATCAACATGCTATCGGGTTCTTCGCATTGGACGACAGAGGATGACTTAAAAATGACCCGATGGCTAACCGCTTATTTGACGTGGCTGACGGAAAGTGATTTAGGCAAAGAAGAGGGAGAACAAGAAAACAATCATGGTTCATGGTACATGTTCCAGGTTGCCTCCCTAGCGAATTATTTGGGAAACAAGCCCTTGATTGAAAAGATAGTCGGGCTAGCGCAGCAAAGTCTCGATTGGCAGTTGAATAGTAAAGGGGGTCAAATTCATGAACTTGAACGTACGAGGTCTTTTTTTTATAGTTGCTTTAATCTGGAAGCATTGACAAATATTGCAGTTTTTGGTGATGAGGTCGGCATGGATATGTGGAACTTTGAGTCGGAAGAAGGAAAAAGTTTGGCCTTGGCGGTCAATTATGTGACTCCTATAATCAGCGGGCAAGACTGGCCACATGCGAGTCTTCATGGTGCCGACTTGTCATACTTGGTGCCAATACTTGTCCGAATGTCTGCGCATACCAACTCAAATGAATTTTCAAGCTTGTTAGCCGAAGCCATAACCAAACTCGTTAAAAAGGAGCTGGAGGCTGGGTCCGGGAACAAAGCTCTTAATGAGCTAAGCCTTCATTCTAATCTTGCGTTTTGACACATTAATAGGGATTTAAAAGGCAGTATTGCATTAACAGAATCAGTCTGCAAGCACCGATTATTTCTCGTAAATCTCTATCGGCAGGTTATCGGGATCCGAAAAGAAGGTAAATTTCTTGTTGGTCAGGCCATCAATGCGGATAGCTTCGGTTGTAATGCCCTTATTTTTTAGCTCTAAAATCGATTCTTCAATGGAACCGACCTCAAAGGCAAGGTGGCGTAACCCCATGGCTTCAGGTTGAGATGGGCGTTTTGGAGGGTCGGGAAATGAAAAGAGTTCGATAATGTATTCCCCATTAAGAGAAAGATCCAGCTTGTACGACTGACGTTCTTCACGAAACGTTTCTTTTACTATTTTCAAACCTAGAATTTCTACATAGAAGTGTTTTGACTTTTGATAGTCTGAGCAAATAATAGCGATGTGGTGGATTTTGTTAAAATGCAATATTCTTGTTTTAGGACAAATCCTCAGGATAAATGCCAGCAGTTGTCCACCCCCCATCAACCGGGATGGTTTGGCCGTTGATATGGGCGGCTTCTTCAGAAAGTAGAAATAAGCATGTTTTGGCAATATCTTCCGGTTTACCAACTACTCCTCTTGGAATCAATTTTCCCCATATTCCTTCGTAGTCAGGTTGCTCTTTTTTGGTTCGCTCGGTCAAAGTGGCACCAGGCGCAATGGCATTTATTGTTATTCCATATTCGCCCAATTCGTAAGCGAGGTTACGTGCCATTAGTTGAAGGGCCGCTTTGGTCATGCCGTAGGCCGTAAGGTTGCGATAGGCCTGAATACCCACTTGGGAAGACATCAGAACGATACGCCCACCAGTACCGTTCTTTATCATTTCCTTGGCAGCGCGTTGAACCAAAAAGAAAGCCCCGTGTAAATTGAGTTGTAGTACTTTTTGAAATGATTCCGGAGTGAACGAAAGAAAGTCGCCAAAAAGCGTAATACCGGCATTGGGTATGATAAAATCAATTTTCCCGAAGTTTTCCAAAGCCAAGTTTACCATTTTATTAATGGTTTCGGCATCCCCGGCATCCCCGGCAAAAGACAGACAAGTTCCCGGGTGTTTTATATCTAGCTTCTCGGCTGCTTTACGGCTCCGTGCTTCATCCACATCGTTTAAGACCACATTGGCACCGGCCTTCAAAAGCAACTCGGCAATGGCAAACCCAATGCCTTCACCTGCTCCCGTTACGATGGCTGCTTTGTTCTTTATTCCCGAATAGTACATTATTTATTTTTAAAGAGGGTTATAGCTGTTCCTTTGACTTTGGGGCGGTATATGAATAGTCCACCGCTTAAAGGAAATTCTTGAAGTTGTTCTTCGTTTAGATCGCTTCGAGCGGAGGTAATATATAGGCAATCTAAATCTTTACCGCCAAAACAGCTGGAAGTCACATGTGGCGCATCAACTTCAACCTGTTCCAATACCTCACCGGTAACCGGATTCCAACGACGTACACAATTACCGCCCCAGTGTGCGATCCAAAGCATGTCTTCGGCGTCGATGCTCATACCGTCAGGGCTACCATATTGTTCAGGAACCGAAATTACTACTCTTTTGTTGGAAATATCGCTGGTTACGATATCAAAATCATAACCATACACCTTGCGGTCAGCCGAATCGATGTAATACAAGGTTTTTTTGTCGGCACTCCATGCCATTCCATTTGAAATGGTAGTTCCAGACACTTGGGTTGTTGCATTGAATTGTCGGTCTATTCGGTATAGGTTACCGTTTTTTGGAACAAATTTCTTATGCATGCTACCTATCCAGAAATTACCGTTTGGCCCCACCTTTCCGTCATTATAGCGCATATCGGGGTCGCTATTTCCGAGCACGTTGTGCTGCTGCAATACCTCTGTTTCCGTGTTAAAAGAAGCGAGTCCAGACTCGAGGGCCAATATAAGATTTCCATTTTCGGCTGGAACGGCCGCCCCCAACATACCGTCAAATCTCCATTGTCGGTTTTCGCCATTGATAGGATTGTACCGATGTAATTTTTTTCCTTCGATATCGACCCAAAAGAGCAATTGTTTAAGAGGGCTCCAAACGGGGCCTTCTCCTAAAGTAGCTTTGGCATCATACACTAATTGTGCGCTACTTGTCTTGATCATATTATGCGTAATATTAATTTTATTGAAAGGTACGTAATTCGTTTAATTTGGCTTGATCACCGAAGGCTGGGTCATTTTTTCAAATTCTGTCAGGCTCTTTTTCAATAACTCCTTATAGTCAGGGTTATCGGTGCTTTCAAAAAAGTTTTCTTCTTTTACTATATTTTCGGGGTCAGTTCGGTTGTAAGCGATGCCAGGCGTATTTCCTTTGGAAAATAAATAGTTGTTCTTCACGGTATTGGTCGAAGCCCTGTGAAAACGAAGCGGCGATTTGGCAATGTTATAAATCAGGTTTTTCTCGACCAATACATCTTTGGTGCCCTCGTCAAGAAACATGCCGTTGCTTTCTGCCCTACCCGCGTTTACTGAAATATCATGGATATGATTTTCTGTCAAACGGCTTCCGGGTTGCAACCCGAGCATATAAATGCCGCCTCCGTCACTTAAGGTACGCATGACATGGTGGATATGATTTTGAGCAACGATATTGTCCCGACTGGGGGTTGCCTCAGGACTCCACATCCAACCAATAGAGATGCCCGTATATGGAAGGTTGTATATTTCATTGTTTCGCAACGTGGTTTCCGCTGTCAATCCACACCAGATGCCCACAGCACCATAGAACTGGACTCCACATTCTGAAATATTGCAGGATTCAATGGTATTAGCCAGTGCCACTTGTTCTGGGGCGACCTTCCACCAAGGTGTTCCCCCAATTCGACGGTCTTGGCCTTCACCAATCATTACCCCATTGCCGGAAATATCGTAAATACGGCATTCCTTTAAAGCACAATTGACACTGCCGGTACCAAACCAAACAGCGCTGCCTCCCATGGAAAGAAAATCACAATTTTCAAACCGAACGGTATCTACCCATTGGGTTTGTATGGCCGCTGGAACAACATTCCATTCTTCTGTTTGATTTCGTGGGTCAAAATGACAGGCCTGAATGCCAGCATAAGTTTCCTCCGGAAGGTTCCATCTGCAATGTTTAAATGTAATCCCATCAAAGGAAACATTCGATATCGGTTTCTTTTCGGCACCGTGTATCTGTACGAGGCGTTCAGCCATCGGAATTTCAATGATTAGAGACATAGGGTCGATGTTTGAAGGTAATTTCAAACGCACCTCCTTACTGGCTGGGTCAAAGAACCATTCATAATCAGCATCTAAAAACTCCGGGGCATTTTCAAGATAATAGCGAGGGTTCGGCTCCCAATTGTCAAGAGTAAAAAAATCAAGGTTTTTTGTTCCTATCGAATCTACTGCATAGAGTACATTGTGTTCAACATCTATATCTTTAACCGGAATTCGGGTAATGGACCAATCATGTAATAAGACCAGTTCGGGTTTTGCCGTACTTTTAGGAATCGGGAAGTCTCCTGAAGTAAAAGTAAAATAGGTACGCTTATCGGCACCCACCTCAGTTACTCTTAAGTAGCCACTATTCGGATGTCTTGAGCGAGTTGCCCTTTTGCCATTGATAAAAAGTTCACGAAAATCACCCATTTGGTCGGGTATTGAACAGATCCAAAGACCATTTCCCGCACTTCGCCATCCAGTTAATTGCACAGCGCCGGAAATTACAGGTTTAGAACCTTCCATACCTTTAAATGAAAGAGATGTATTGGTTTTTTTCGACATAGAATCAATAAGCAACGGATTTTTGATTCGGTAAGTGCCATCATTAATCCATATCACTACACCCCGTACTTTTGTTGAGTCGATTGAAGCAATTTCTCCCAAAGCCTTATGTAGCGTTTCGAAAGGAGCCTTACGAGTTCCCGGGGCACTGTCTGAACCGTTAGGAGAAACATAGATTTCCTTTATTTGCTGTACACTTGAACACTGTATGAGCAAAAGAGATAGGAGCAAAGTGATGCAACGAACAGCCATGTGCTTTTTTTATTTTAGTGTGCATAATCGAAAATAGCCCCTAAACAGCAATTTGCAAAATTCTGGCATCACCAAAATTGGCGGCAATTGTGTTATTCGGGCTTGACAAAGTCACTTTTTAAGCGAATTGGGCTATTTGGAATTTTGTTTATCAATTTTTTCTTCCCATTCTTTTTAATTAGTTCGAATGCATCGTAGAGGTTGCCTGTAGGGGTATAGGCACCATAGGTAATGGTATCTTTTGATACCGTGATAATTTGAAATAGTTGGGTGTACTCGCCGCGTCGCACCATCCATTTTTGATCTTGTGATTCATACATTTTCGGTCCACTCACCGATACTGCATAAACGGTTCCCATATCATTAACGACGGTAAGGCCCTGACCCTCATTCTCTACGTAGCCGCGCGCATATGTGTGATCATGGCCCTGAAGCACCAAATCAACACCATACTTATCGATTAAAGGTTTAAAGGCCTTGCGCAGCTTCTTATTATCCCTTCCTTTTGCCGTAGAGAAAATAGGGTAATGTGTGGTAATGGTGGTCCATTTCTTTGTATTCGTTCTAAGAACGGAATCAAGCCATTTCGTTTGTGCAGTTCGAGCTTCTTTATGCTCGTCAAAAGCTTCTCCATCAATTGAAATAAGCTTCATGTTTTCATAATCGACGGCGTAACAGGTCTCCTCTAGGGCTTTTGTAGGGCCATTTTCGGGAAGGGTAAATTGAGGCCGCCAAAGCGACGACAATATGCCGTCGCGGTATTCATGATTGCCAGGTGTCATAATGCTGGGTACAGTAGCATGTATAAAACTGCCAGCATGAAACCATTCTCCCCATTCAATATTGGCATCGCGATCATTGATCAAGTCACCGGCATGCAACATAAAGTCAACTTGAGGATATTGTTTGTATGAATTTCGGATGACCCGTGACCAAAGTGATTTTACATTGTTTTGTGCATCGCCAAAATAAATAAAACTGAATGGTTTATTATCGTTGTCGCTTGCTGTAGTAAATTGAAACCATTCACTCCAATAGGCATTATTTTCGCCACCGTTACCTATACGGTAAACATATAATGTATTGGGCTCAAGTTCTGATACCACCGCCGAATGATAACTTGCTTTTACCAAGGGCTCCCTGCTGTTTTGGTTCTCGAATTTTTGAGTGACAGCTTTAACCTTTTGAACATTTCCCAGTAAAAATTCAGGACCATCTGTAGCTTTTGCTATTTCAACAAAACCTGTTTCAATTTGCTGATTTGTTCGCCAATTGACCGCGAAACTATGAGCCGGGTCTTGAGTAAGGTTGGTGATGATACGGTCAGGTGTTTTGGAAGGAAAAAGGAGTTTGTGATTTAAAACCGCATCGTGCTCTGTATAATGTGTATGTCCGTTTCCATGTTCGTGGGGGTGTTCTTGACTATTGCCTTTAAAAACGAGAAGGAACATAAACAGACAAAAAGAGAATATCGAAATGACTTTTTTCATGGATGACAGATGATATTAAGGAATCAAAGTTTAAAATAAAAAAGCACAATGCAATCCAACAAAACTACAAATGTTTCATAGGAATAATTTCATAGTTATTGATGATTTTGTATGGAAAATTGACCGATCGAATCAGATTTGTAGCCGTAGGGTTAATGGTAAACTTAGGGAAGTTTACCGAGGACAGAATTTAATAGATAGAAAAGGGAAGGTAAATGAACGTTGAAAACTTACAGAACCCAATAATGTATGGTCTCTTTAAGCCACAGGACTAGCGTATGTCGTTGTGCTCAAGGAACTCCATTTGGCATCAACCATTTAGGTTGGCCTATTGTAAGATTTCTCCGTATTTCGCTGTATTTCCCAAGAGCTCGGTAGCCGCCATGATAGCGTCGTCATGGGTTAGATAGTATTCATAAAGCCCTTCTCTGTAGAAATAGCGTTTTACGATTTCATCCTCCAACTTACTTTGAATTTCTTTTTGATAATTTTCCAAGGCGGAAAGCTTGCTTTTATCGATATCGATAAGCAAAGTTTTAAAATCGTTTTCTATGGCTTCATTAAAAATAACTTCTTCACGATTGGTCATGGCTTGCTTCAAGACCCGTTCGGTTTTGGTCTCGAAGGAAAAGGCACTTTTAGAAACGTAATTCTTAAATTGTTGATAATCGTTTTCCGTAAATCGGAAATCATTGAGGTTCTCTATTCGATTACCATAATAATAATCGGTCGCGAAATCGAAAACAACATGATTGTGCAATAGGGCGGTGGTAAGTTCATTGGCTTTTATAGCGCTAATTTCAATATCGGGAAGTACCCCGCCACCGTCTTGAACTTTTCGCCCATTGCGGGTCGTAAAGTCATTGAAGGTCGATGTTTTTACTGCATTGCCATTTGCATCCCGGTTCCAATAATCAAGCGACTGAATACACCGCCCGGAAGGGGTATAATATCGGCTTATAGTTACTTTCAATTGAGTGCCATAGGTTAGTTTTAAGGGGCGTTGTACCAGTCCTTTTCCAAAACTACGTGCGCCCATAACAACGGCACGATCTAAGTCTTGCAGGCTTCCCGATACGATTTCACTTGCCGAGGCACTGCCGCCGTCAATTAAAACCACCAAGGGTATTTCAGCATCAACTTCCTTGTTTTTGGTATGGTACTCCCTATTAAATTTCTTGACTTTTGACTTCGTTGTCACGATCAATTCTCCTTTTGGCACAAAAAGATTGGTGACATTTATAGCCTCTGACAGCAACCCTCCGGGATTTCCACGTAAATCCAAAACAATTTTTTCGGCTCCTTTTCCCTTTAAGTCTATAAGTGCGTCTTTTGTCTGTCCTGAAGCCTTTGCATTAAACTTTGCCAAAACGATATATCCTGTTTTGGCATCAATCATTTTATAAAATGGCACGGCATCGACTTCAACTGAAGACCTGGTAATTTCGGCTGACTTTGTCTCTCCCTGTCTATTGTAGATTACAGATACCGAAGTACCATTGGCTCCTTTAAGAAGTTCACTGGCGTTGTCCTCAAAGTCCATTACCGAAATATCACCGATTTTTACAATTTCATCACCCGCTTTGAGTCCCGCTTTATCGGCCGGATATCCCTTATAGGGCTCTACAATTAGCAATTTGTCTTGGTAGGACCGTACTACTGCCCCAATACCCGAATATTCCCCAGCATTATTGATTTTATAAGTCTCTACATCTTGTTCGTTCAGAAATTTGGTATAGGGGTCTAGTTCATCCAGCATATTCTTTATTGCCGTATCCATTAGCTCGGCAGGGTTGGTCTCGTCTACATAGTTCATGTTCAGTTCTTTGAAAAGCGTAGTAAAAATTTCGATCTGCTTGGCTATTTCAAAAAAATCGCTTTTAAAGCTGCTTCCCGCAATCAACAATGTAATTGCGAAAAGGGGTATTAGAATCCTCTTTTTCATTATTCTATTCATTACCTAATTTTTTAGAAATTTTTGAAGTATCGTTCGCATGTGCTTTTCTACCTCGTCGTAGTCGGGCATATCTTTTCCAAGATATAAAAATAGAAACGCAAAAGAGGTGTCACTATTGTTAAAAACGAGATGTTTGTTCAATCGGTAGGCTTCCCGAAGCAATCTTTTTATTCGATTTCGCTTTACGGCACTTTTGAACTTTTTTTTCGGTACTGCCATACTGCTTTGAATTTTTACGTCTTCGGGCAGTTCAGTTTGTAGGTATATTAATTTGAGGGGATAGCTAGAAACAGATTTACCCTCTAGAAACAATTGTTCAATGAGCTTTTTGCTCTTTAATTTTTCTCGCCTGGGATAGCCAAAGTTTAAGGGTCTTTTCAAGAGCTTTTACCGTTCATTTATGATATTGAAGAAACAACCGCAAATAGGGGCGATGATGACACAAAGATACTACATCATTTTTTTCCGCCATTAAGCAAAAGGCAATCTCAAACTCGCAGCATTTGTTTCTAGATGTTCCCATTTAAAAACAACACCTCAATCTGAAGGAACAACTTCGATTTTTAGAACGGATATTGTAGAACCTAGGGGGCCTGCCAAATATTGTTGGCAGCATTGATGTCGGCCATCAATTGAGATGGGTCGATTACAACGGCCTTGATATTGTCTTTGGGTTTATCGATTGTAAAACTATAGGTCGGAAAGGCCCAGGGCCAATCTTCGAGTACGGTTCTTTTCAAATTTGGATACGGGTTTTCTTTCTCACCACGCATCATTCGCAATGGCGCATAAAGTGTTTCTTGGCTTCCATCGGCATAGACCACCAAAAGATCGATAGGCATGGGCATCAACCCAATGCGTTCTAATGTCACCTCAGTTTTTTCACCATCGTCTTTTACCTCTTTAATGCCGTAATCGATAGTGTTGGTCGTCTGTGTCCAGTCGGTTAAGTACCAGTCGAGCTCCATACCTGAAACTTTCTCAGCCGTTCGCTTTATATCGTTAGGAACCGGATGTTTGAACTTGAAATCTTCATAATATTTTTGAATGGTTTCCATTAATTTGCCTTGGCCGATGATATACCCCAATTGCGCGAGAAAAACGGACCCTTTACTGTAAGCGGCTTGTCCATAGACATAGTTAAGGTCGTAACGATCGGCATGTGTTGTCTGTGGTTGTTCTTTGCCAGAGTTTGCCATGTTGTAATATCCTTGGTAGGAGTTTTCAAAGGGGTTATCCTTGTTCTCGTCCATAACTTCATTCATGCAGAGCGAAGAGATAAAAGTGGTAAAGCCTTCATCCATCCATTCATGTTTTGACTCATTGGTGGCCAATATATGCTGAAACCAAGAATGTGCCAATTCATGTGCCGTTACGCCTACAAGGCTCCCAAACTTTCTTTCACCGGTAATCAAGGTACTCATCGCGTATTCCATACCTCCATCGCCTCCTTGAATGACCGAGTATTGTTTATACGGATACACCCCTATGTTTTTGCTGAAAAACTGCATCATTTCGGCAGTTTTAGGCTGTAGGTTTTTCCAATTTTCAATTATTTCCGGATTGTTCTTGTACAGAAAATGGAGTGTAGGGCCATTTTCGACCTGAAGGGTATCATGTAGGTAATCGGGGTCTGCAGCCCACATAAAGTCATGAACCATGGGGGCTTTAAAATGCCAAGTCAAGGTTTTCCCCTTTTGTTTTTTAATCTTGGAACCCGGAGCTTCGTATCCGTGACCTATTTCTTGTGGATTTTGAAGATATCCGCTACCGCCTACGACATAATTTTTGTCCAAGGTCAATTTTACATCAAAATTGCCCCAAACCCCGTGAAATTCACGGCCAATATAGGGATCTGCATGCCACCCTTCAAAATCATATTCTGCTAGTTTTGGATACCATTGGCTCATGGATAGCGCTACACCTTCCGTGCTATTACGCCCTGCCCGACGCACTTGCAAAGGAACTTGACCCTCGAATTGCATGTCAAGAGTGGTTTTGCCACCCGGGGGTACAGGGGTATCCAAATCAACGACCAGAACGGTCTCCTCCTCAAGAAAAGTAACGGTTTGCCCATCTTGTTTTAGGGATGTCGCGTGCAGGTATCCCATCTCGCCTTGATCCAATGCAGCGATACGGCTCGTTTGGTTTTCGCTCATCATCCTATTATCGGGATCCGGAATGTTCTGCAGGCGAATATCCATTTCGCTTCCGGGCTGAAATGCATTGAAAAAGAGGTGATAGTAAATTCTGTTTAACGTATCGGGAGAGTTATTGGTATACACCAACTTTTGGGTTCCCGAGTATTGAAATGATTTTACATCCATGGTCACATCCATGGTATAATCTACATGTTGTTGCCAATAACAAATTGTGTTCTGTGCGCTTAAATGAGTTATGGCACCTAAAAAAATAAGTAAAAGCCCAATAAAACCAATTTTTTTATACTGCATGGTATTTTATATTTTTATTTTCCCTTTTGAAACACCGTCTGCCATTATAAGGGCGTTATAGGCATTGACGATTTTGCCTGAAGTCGAGACGTTATTTAAAGTAGCGGTAATCGATGTATCACCCCCTAAAACGACTTTTGCCATTGGCGCCAAACCAGAATCCATTAAAATATGCTTGACCTCGGAAGCTGTAAGTTTAGGATATTGAGAGCGTATCAGAGCTGCGACCCCGGCTACGGCCGGTGCTGCCATAGAAGTACCGCCCTGATATTCATATTCATTGTTGGGCATGGTGGAATAAATATTGTCCCCCGGGGCAAAAACATCCACATTTACTTTCCCGTAGTTTGAGAATGTTGCTACCATCTCCGAACCATATTTGCTGCTAAGCGCACCAACGGTAATGACATTATCGGCAATTTCAGGGCCGTTATCTATTTGATCGTTAGGGAAGTTGGGATTGCTAGGGTCGTCTAAATCCGCGCCTTCGTTTCCTGCGGCATGAACAAAAAGTACATCGTTGTCAGCAGCATATTTTATGGCATCATAAACCCATGTTGCATTGGGAGAAAACGATTTCCCGAAACTACCGTTAATTATTTTGGCGCCATTGTCAACGGCATAGCGAATGCCCAAGGCAATGTCCTTATCGTATTCGTCTCCGTTAGGAACTGCCCGAATGCTCATAATTGCTACATTGTTCGCTACACCATTTACACCTTTACCGTTATTTCGCTCTGCAGCGATAATCCCGGCAACGTGGGTGCCGTGGCTTTCATCTTCCATCCGGTTCTGTGGGTTTCCGTTTCCATAGCCCAAATCTGTTATGTCATAGGGATTGTCACCGACAACCTCACGTCCGTTAAAATCTATATTGTAATTATAATTCAATTGTTCGGTGAAATGTTTGAGGCCCGCATTCAAATCTTTATATACCTCGGCAATGCTGTCGGCAAAAGTGAACATTTGAGTGATTATTCCCACATTTCGTTGCATTGCCTGATCTGTGGGCTTAATAGATGAAACATCTTTTTTGGTATAGGTATCTTTCCCGAGTTTTTCTTTTATCGCCTCATCTGCAGTTGTAACGGCCTGTAATAGTTGTTCGTATTGCTGTTTGTTCTGAAAGGCCTTTTGATAGTTTTCATCTAATTTTTTCTTTGCTTGGGACTGCAATGTAGCATCACCGATCTTCAGTCGTATTATCCTAGCATATTCCAACTGCTCGTTATACGATTCACCTAAAAAATTATAACCATGAATGTCATCGACATACCCATTGCCATCATCGTCTATACCATTTCCAGGTTTTTCCCCTTTGTTCGTCCATAATACCCCGTCAAGGTCTTCATGTTTAAGATCCATACCTGAATCGAGTACAGCTACGATTACTTTTTGTCCTTTTTTATTCCCGATGATTTCGGCATAGGCTTTATCAACGCTCATTCCTGGAATGGTATCTGCGACAAGATCTAAATGACCCCAATTCTTTTTCTCACTGTCGCTAAGGTCGGCGATTTTTAAGGGCGTCGTATCTATATTTTCAATAGGGGTGGAAACCAAAGAAGTAGCCCCACAGCCCATTAATAACAAAGAAACTGAAAAACAAAGGCATAATTTTGATAAATTAATTGTCATTTTATATAATATTAAGTTAGTGTGTTTTTTGATAAAACGCGCCTGAATTTAGGGCGGCAAATGTTTCGAAACAACCTCGGTCAGCCATGGTCACAAAACAAGTTTTGCCATTTTTGCCCCCAAAGGTAATATTTGATGGCTTCTTTCCCTTTAATTGTACCTCCTTTATGATTTTGGCAGTGGGTGATACAATAACAACCGTGCCTTTATCATAACGGGTAATATATAAATTACCTTGATTATCGCACCGCATGCCGTCCATGCCGAAATCATTAAAAGAAATGAACTTGGTCTTGTTGGAAAGACTTCCGTCTTTGTGAATGTCATACTCCCAGACATTACCTTGAACCGACTCGTTTACATAGAGTTTTTTTCCATCGGGACTCACTTCAATACCATTGGTCGTACCCATATTTTCTTCAAGTACTATGATTTCTTTTAAGTCGTTGATCATCCATATGCGCCCCGTACCTTCGTTCCAATTGGGGTCGCTAAGGTATATGGTGCCATTCGGTGCAATTGCCAAATCGTTCGGTTGGCTCATCTCGGGATTGTAGGCCCAGACCATGGGTTGGGTTGAACCCTTTTCGATGCGATACACGATGTGTTTCACATAATCTGCAATGAACATGTTCCCATTTTGGTCAAATCGGATGCCGTTGCCAATGCTTCCTTCGGGAAGCTCAGTAAAAACAGCAACTTCACCATTTTCGTATACGATTCCTATTGTTCCTTCTTTCCTAAAATTGACCGCATAGAGGTTGCCTTCCTTATCTACAGCAGGGCCCTCAATGCCTTTGGTAAAGGAATATTCAGGAGTCAAGTCTGTACTTTGACCTTGTTGCGCTTCTACAATAGTGCTCAAAGCCACAAAACAAATACCAATTAGTATTTTTGAAAAGGACTTACAGGAAAAGCTCATGGAAATTATATATGTCATCAGGGCGGATTCCCTTTTCTGTGGACTGTAAAGTGCAGATTTCATTGTGTGCATCGTGTTCAAAAAACAGGTAAAATTGCTTTTCCTCCGCCTTGTTCAGAAAGTCTCTTTTTTCATTAAGCGTTAACAAGGGTCTCGTATCGTAGCCCATTACATAAGGTAATGGAATATGACCGACCGTAGGAATCAGATCGGCTACAAAAACAATGGTTTTACCTTGATACTCAATTTGTGGCAACATTTGCTTTTCGGTATGACCATCAACAAAAAGGATACCAAAACCCAGTTCGGAGGTTTCTAAAAAGGTGTCGTTGCCTTTCTTTATAAATTTCAACTGTCCACTTTCCTTCATGGGCAGGAGGTTTTCCTTTAGAAAAGAGGCTTTTTCCCTGGCATTGGGTTTTGTAGCCCATTCCCAATGATCTTCATTCGTCCAGAACGCCGCATTTTTAAATGCAGGTTCATAACCCGTTCTATCTTTGTTCCACTGAATACACCCGCCACAATGATCAAAATGGAGGTGTGTTAAAAAAACATCGGTAATATCATCCCTATGAAAGCCTAGTTTATGCAATGAATTGTCAATCGTATAATCACCCCAGCGATAGTAATAGCCAAAGAATTTATCGGATTGTTTGTTACCCATGCCGGTGTCGATAAGAATCAGTCTGTCACCGTCTTCTATCAAAAGGCTTCGAGCGGCCATATCGATTAGGTTGTTAGCGTCTGCCGGGTTGCTTCTATTCCATATCGTTTTGGGTACCACCCCGAACATAGCGCCGCCATCCAACTTAAAATTTCCAGTCTCAACGGGATATAATTTCATTTATAACAAAAATAAAAGGCTGCAAATTATGAAAAGGAAAAGGGTTACTCGAATATCTAAGAATTTTTTAACAATACTATCCCGGTTTCTACAATTTTTGGGCTAGGCCGGGAGGCTTATTGCATCAACCGATGCAGCTGCTGACCAAAGTAAATCATGGCCTTTATCTCCTGAACGCTCAGAAGGCGTTCCTTTTTAAGGATAAGCAGGGAATTGCCGTTCGATTCTACATGATAATAGGGATTGCTTTCGAAAAAAAGAATAAGTTCATCACTGAACAACTGCTGAATTGCCGGCCTGTTCTCACCGCTTAGAAAAAATCTTTTGTTGAAGTCAGGATGGTCTTGGATGTCGATATCCTTAAAACCGGCCAGGTTATAGATAAAATCAAGCAAGCCCTCCTTATCTAAAACAAAAACAGGAATTTTTTTAGCCATTTCAATATGCATTACAGTCGTCTTAACCTCTTCCCGAGCAATAAATGCGCCTTCGGTAAAATCTACATCGATTACTTTAATCCCCTTTTGGTTCTCTTCCAAGGTATTGTACAGATAGGGAATCTGTCGGGTCCTGAAAAAAATAAAATCGCGTAAAAAGCGGGTCTCGGTATTTTTCTTAGGGGTATAATTCCAGTGGTACTCTTGAGCGGTGGTCTTCAGCAACTCCTGACGTTTGGTATAAAAACGCTCGATGGGGTTCAATTTGGCCAAGGGGATGATTTTTCGAATGGCGGATGGATGTTTTGAGTAAGTACCGTGCTTGTCAAGACCGATAACTTCAATACTTCCGCTTTTTTTTGCAAAGGTCTCTGAATAGTTCTCAAGCCCTTCCATTACCGTATGGTCCACAAAATTACACATTGAGAAATCCAAGACCACGTCTTGGTTCTCAGGAACCATGTCCAATTTATTTTTTAGTTTATAAAAGTTAAGAAAGCTACAGAAATACTTTACGCTTATATAGAAATTGCCCCCATCATTTTCTCTGTACATCAGTATGTTCGGTTTTGTGATATGGCCCAAAAAGAGTGAAAAGCTTTTGTTAATTAAAATATGGATGATGAACGTAATTAGAATTCCCACGCTAATGCCTGTGATGAGGTTGGTAAAGAGCGTTGTCAATAGAGTGGCCAGAAAGATAGCAATCTGCTCTTTCCCTATGAGGGCTACCTTTTTGAGCGTTTTTGGAGTTGCTAATTTATACCCGGTATATACCAAGATGGCGGCCAAAGCCGCTAAGGGAATTTTTTTCAGAACATCTTGGAACAGTAGTACAAAGGTGCCCAAAAACAGGGCATGGAAAAAATTAGCCGAACGGTTGGTGGCCCCGTTGTTGACATTTACCGAACTTCGGGCGATTACCGTAACAACGTTGATACCGCCTAAAAAACCGCTTGCCATAGTAGCAGCGCCCAATGCCTTAAGGTCTTTGTTCGTATTAGATCTTCGGTTTAAGGGGTCTAGTTTATCGACTGCCTTGATACTGAGCAACGATTCGATGCTGGCGATAAGGGTAATTCCAAAAACGGCCACAGTAAAATCAAAATGAAAGACCTTGGAAAAATCGGGAAAGGCTAAACTAGCGACGATATTATCGGGAATATCGACCAGAAAATTGGCATTCAAAGGGTAGGGAATATTAAATGATGAAAGCAAGAAAGGAGCACCTACGGTTAGAATAATTATCCACATTGGAGCGGGAATCAATTGAAAGTACCTATTTCTTATCTTGGGGTAAAGGAACATGATTAAAAGACTTAGGAAACCGATACAGGCCGCGACCAGGACCGAGGGGTCATCCGTTTTGAATAGATTGAAAAGGCCTTGCGGAATCCATCCCAGTAGTTCGGCTATGCCCCCATTGATGTCATTATTGCCGATCATGACGTGGAATTGTTTCGAGAGGATGCCCAGACCGATGGCCGCCAACATTCCCTCAATAGCCGATGCAGGGAAAAAGTTGGCTAATTTGCCCATTCTTAGAAAACCGAGAAGTATCTGTACTGCCCCTGAAACCACGATAGCGGCTAGGGTAAATAAGTAGCCTTGGTACATGTCACCCTCACCTAGGGTGGTAATTGAGGTCAACAACACGATGGCCATACCATTACCCGGCCCGGTAATGGTGACGTTCGATCCGCCTAGAACGGCAACCACTAAACCTCCGACAACGGCCGCAATAATACCGGATATTGGAGGAGCTTCGCTTGCCAGGGCCAAACCGAGGCCCAATGGAAGCGCAATGAGGGAAACGACAAATCCCGAGAAAATATTCTTGGGCAAGGTTTTTACAAAATTTTTGGTGTGGTCGGTTTTTGGAGACAAATCAGTTTCTTACGATTAACAAGTCGGTAGGTAAATCTGAAAGAATATACTCGATATCATGCGTGAATATGCGATCCAACAGACCTGTCTTTGTAGGGGCGTTCATAACTAAAAGGTCGGCCCGAATCACTTCGGCATAATGGCCAATAGAATAGCCGTGCCTGCCAAATATACTTTGCGTTTTTATCGCGACATCCTTTTTCAAGACTTCGGGCAGTTCGGCGATTATTTTGCGTACTCTAGATTCTTCTCGATGTTTGAGTCGTTCTTTCATAATGTTGGCTTTTTTAAGCGATCTGTCATCTTCAACGGACACATGAAGCTCTTTTTGCAAGATTTCTTCCACTACCGTTAGTTGTTGTGCACCGAGCACGTTGGCTACATAGAAAGCTGTGGTAATCGCCAAGGGTGTTTCGGGGGCATCTACCCCATTCACAACGATATGTTTACAGGGAATACGGACTGCCGAAGGTTTGATCAGTAATAAAACGGAACAACGTACTTTTCGCGTTAACTTTCTAGCTATGGAGCCTACATAGAATCGAAAGAGATTTTCGTGTTGTACGGCTCCTAGAATCAGCAAATCGATATTCGAACCCTTGCAAGTTTCTAACATAACTCTAAATGGGTTTCCGCTTTTCCATTGTATTTCGACCCCAAGTTCAGAATGTTCTACTTCTGATAACAGTGCATCGATAGCATTTGATTTTTCGATGGTTTTTTCACCTACGTGTAATAAAATTAGCCTTGCACCGAAAAAATGTGCTATACGCGTGGTCTCGAGCACATTTACCTTCAAGGAGGGTGAAAATGCAAATCCGAATAAGATGGTTTTAAAAGGTTTGACCTCGGTGTCCATTCAAAAATAATCGATGGCCCAAGGTACTACAATAATTAAGAACCGAAATTTAGGAGGATTATGATAGGGTTATGAATAAAAACATTATTTTTCGAGTGTAGTATTTACCTTGCACCTATAAACTGAAACGAATGATAGAACTAGCCGGAATCATTATTTTAGGAATTATTGCCCAATGGGTGGCCTGGCGGTTAAAATTGCCGGCCATTTTGCCCTTAATTCTGATTGGTTTGTTGGTGGGCCCTATTGCAACAATGTTTACTGAAGATGGCCACAAACTAATAGAACCCATTTGGAATGGGGATAAAGGACTTTTTCCGGGGGAAGGACTCTATTATTTTGTTTCATTGGCCATAAGTATTATTCTTTTTGAGGGAGGATTGACCTTAAAACGCTCTGAAATACGCAACGTAGGGCCGGTTATCACTAAATTGATAACCTTAGGAAGTTTGGTCACCTTTTTTGCGGCCGGTATTGCAGCCCATTATATTTTTGGTCTTAGCTGGCAGATTTCGTTTTTATTCTCTGCTTTAATAATCGTTACGGGGCCGACGGTGATAACACCGATTTTGAGAAATATTCCTTTAAAAAAGGATGTTTCGGCCGTTTTAAAGTGGGAGGGTATTCTCATTGATCCAATCGGGGCATTGGCAGCAGTTTTAGTCTTTGAGTTTATAAGTGTTGGGGAGGGGCAGGCCTACACGATGACCGCCCTTATTGAGTTTGGTAAGATTTTGTTGTTTGGCTTTACGTTCGGCTTCACGTTTGCACATGCTTTGGCATTCGTCATCAAAAAAAACTTTGTACCCCATTACCTGCTTAATGTAGTTTCCCTTTCCGTAGTCTTGTTGGTTTTTGTTATGTCAGACGTCTTTGCCCACGAATCAGGGTTGTTGGCAGTTGTGGTAATGGGAATGGTAATGGGAAATACAGACCTTCCCAATATAAAGGAACTACTTTATTTTAAGGAATCACTTAGTGTTCTGCTGATTTCCATACTTTTTATTTTATTGGCGGCAAACATCAATTTGGCCGATTTAGAATTGATATATAACTGGAAAACTGTTTTGTTATTCGTGATTATTGTCTTTTTAATTCGGCCCTTGGGAGTTTTTCTGAGCGCTTCGGGGTCGAATTTGAAATTGAACGAGAAACTTTTTATAGGATGGGTGGGCCCACGGGGTATTGTTGCCGCAGGTATTGCCTCGCTTTTTGGGTCTAAGCTATTACAAAAAGGAGAACCGGGGGCAGAATATATTACCCCGCTCGTTTTTATGATTGTTTTGGGTACTGTTTTGCTCAATGCGACTACTGCTAGGTTCTTCGCTAAAATTATAGGCGTATTCTTGCGAAAATCAGAGGGCATTTTAATTATTGGAGCCTCTAAGGTCTCGCGTCTTATAGCGGATTATCTCAATAAGAACGACCGTCATGTAGTGTTGATAGATAACAACCAGACCAATATCAGCAAGGCTAAAAAGCTGGGACTTGAAGCATTTGTCGCCAATATCTATTCTGATACACTTACCGATAATATTGAGCTGAACGATGTGGGTTATCTAATGGCGCTTACTGGAAACTCCGATATTAACAAATATGCCATTGATAAATTTAAAAAACAATTTGGTGAGCATGGCTCATTTCGATTGGTGAATACGGATGAAATGAACGACCCCGAGAACACTCCTAAGGAGGGGCTATTTTCGCATACCGACGATTTTATCAGAATTATGGAGGCGGCGCGCAATTATCCCGCCATACATGAAATTGCGGTTAAAAGCAAGGATCATTATGAGGGCCTTATCGAGATTTCGAAGGGTGAAGACCATATTGTGCCAATTTTTTTGAAAACACCGGAAAACGATTTGAAGATAATTTCATCATTCAGTACAGAGTTTGATGACATTAAGGAAGGGTACCATTTGGTTTATTTAGGCAAAATGTTCGATGTTGACGAAACCAATGAAGATGATGGGGATGATGACGAAAAGGTTACAGCCTGATTGCTATTCCCTAATTAAAAGCACCCAAGGGCTTTCATCTGGGGCTTTAAAAGTATTTTCCGAGGCAATACCTTTTAATTTGGGAATCCCCGTTTTGGGATTTATCCAACTATAGTTTAGGTTTTTCGGTAGGTTTTTAATGGTTACCGCACCGCCTTTTTGAAAATATGTCAGATAAAGTCGACCCTCGTCGGCCAATAGGGGTTTTCCATCGGCTAGGTCCCACCGTTTTTCAATACGAGACATATCTATATTTCCCAAAATTTTTCCTATAAGTCCCACATACGTCGACCCCTCCAGATGTAGGGCCTCTTTCCAGGATAAAGGTTGGTCGGCCCAAGCGTTCCACCCCGCCTCTTCCGCCGTAATTTTCCATTGCCATAAAGCCGCTGCCCCATAGACTACTCCCATTGTACCACCATGTATCAGTTGCATCCATGCATCCTCACCCTGCCACCAACCTAGACCGTTTTTTCCGCCGTTCATACCTTCGTAGGTCGATTCGCCATTCGCTACGGCCTTTGTAGGCAAGTTGTCGTACATACGTTCTACTTTGTGGTATTGATGATCCCCGCCATGTCCCGTCTGCGCCCATTGAAAATCCAACCACGGCTCTTTTTGATGGGTTTTATTATAATGCATACAGTGTTTGGAAGGGTCGTTTTTCGCCCATTCGGCCACAAAATCATCACAAGGGTTGTAATGTAGACCTGTGGGTTGTTGATAGCAATCCCAGTCTTGTAACATGGCACCACTTTCCGTTACTCCGGGATCATTGGCATCATGATCGGCGGCAATGAGCCAAAAAGCAGGTGCGCTGCCATACCGTGCCAGAAGGTACTTGGTATAGCGCACATATTCGTGGGGCTCTATTTTTGAGCCTAATACCTGCAAGCCTTTCCAGCCGAAACCATGAAACACGGGCTGATATACCGGAACAATTTCATTGGCGATTAAAATAGCTACTATTTCATCTAAATATTGAAAATATTCGGGGTTCAGTTCATTGATATGTCCGCTAGAGAGGTCTTTAAAGGCGCGCGCAAACCCTTGTTCCACATTTCTAGCATTAGGCCCTTCGGCCTTGATATCTGGTTGTAGCGTCATCATAAGGGCCGTATTGAACCCTTTTTTTTGGCGATCTTTGGCATAAATTTTAGCTTGCTCCTTAGTTGCCCTAAATGGAATGGCCCATGGCGTGTCGCCCACCATAAGAAAAGATTTCCCCGATTGGTGAACAATGTTTCTATGGCTCGCCGACATTTTTAACAAACCGTTTTTTGTGAGTTGGTTTGTACCGTCGTAGGGGATAGATTTGAACGCCCCTTCTTTTCCGTTCAAACCTGTATCCTTTTGATTTGAGGAAAAAGTTTTCCATGACCATGTCATATTGGAATCTGGCGGGGAGAAACGTAGTTTCCAATTGTTTCCACCGCTCCAGAAAGCCGGTCTTTTTAACGAATCTCCATTTTGATTCGTATATATCGCCCAGACATCGACATCGGTATAGGGATTTTTGTAGTTGGCCTTTGCGGTCAGGCTAATTTCATGTGTGGTCCATTGTGCTACCTTTTCGATTTCCGGTTGGGAAAAAAGAATAATAGGGAGCATTAAAAGAAACATTAACTTTTTGTTGGAATTCATAGGTATCAAATCGCTTCAACCTTCGCTATTGCCCTTTTCACTTCTTTTAATAAGCTTTCTACTTTGAGAAAAGGGTCGCCTTCTCCCAGGGTTTCGAGAGGAAGGTATCCTCGATAACCCGCCTTTTTTATAATTGTAAACAATTTCACGAAATCAGTACGTTTTTCATGCCCGTTGAGCCACACATTTTCTTTGATCTGCCATGTAACGGCATGTTGAATGTTCTTGGCCACTTCTTCGTATGGGTCATTTTGTCGATAACTGCCGATATCAAGATTAAGTCCTAACCATTCAGAATCTACCTTTTCGAACAAGTAGTTGACGTCATCGGCAGTCTTTAAAAAACCATTGTGATTCTGCAAAGCGATGATGACACCATGCTGTTTTCCGTAATTGCAACATGTACGGATGTCCTTGGCCATCCATTCAAACACTTGCTCCTTTGAGTACCCCTCGTGGTCATGTTCGCCGGCAAAAATTCGAAGGTGCGGACTTCCCATTTTTGCAGAAACCTCTATCCATTTCTTTACGAGTTCAATATCGGCATTGCGTTTTTCGAGGTCAGGATGTGCAAAATTATTGCGAATACCGGTACCACTGATATCAAGCCCCAGAATGAAGGCCTTTCGCTTAAAATCATTTATGAAGTCATCCGATGGTACTTCAGGGTATCCCGGAAAGTAGTATCCGGTAGGATCTATGGCATCGAAGTTATGCTGCGCACAGAAATCCAGCATATCGAATAGATCAACTTTTCCATCTTTTAAAAAGGCATTGAAAGAATAAAGGTTTAAGCTCAACTTAAATTTGTGGGAGTTTGTTTTCAGAGGTTCTTCCCATTTTGAAATGGCAAAAGAACTATTTATAGTGGTCATAGCCGGCAATGTTAGCAAGGCTCTAACAAAATTTCTCCGGGTCGGCATAAGTTGAAATCAAGATTGAATGAGATTTCCTAAAGGTAGTAAAAAAACAGGATTCCTTTTTATTCGAAATATTATGGAATATAAGTCCATTCCAAATTAAACCGGTTACTTGACCAATTATAATAAAAGCTTTCCTTTCGCTAAGGGAACAAAATCAGTATCCGTTCGTTGGAACGCGCACGCTGATTCCTTTAGCGTAAAATGGCCAAGGTTGGAAAAATGGTAAAATTATGGATTTAGCCCGAAAAGGCCTGTGTTTTCCCAATGGTCACTAGAATGTCTTCTTGCTGAATTTCGTAATCTTCGCCAGCGACCAGTTGATAAAAATGTACGGCAGATTCCCGTTTGATTTTATTCTCCAATAGTGAAGTATCGATAGCGCCACTTTCTTGCCTCCATATAAAGATGGAGTTCTGTTCTACTGGAAGAGCTTGGTGATTAGCAGTAAACTGTGCAATATAGGTTGTCATCTTTTTGGGACTTAGCAATAGTAGTGGATATAACTATGCAGATGCGACGAATATTGTACATGTTGATAAGTTTTGTGGGAAAATACACATGAGTATATTTTGTGAATGTATAATATTAAGGTCTTTGTTTCAGATTTTCAGTCGTTTAGCTTCAATACGGCCATAAATGCCTGTTGCGGAATTTCTACGTTGCCCACTTGACGCATTCTCTTTTTACCTTTTTTCTGTTTCTCCAATAATTTTCGTTTACGGGAAATATCACCACCGTAACATTTGGCAGTTACATCTTTACGAAGTGCTTTGATGGTCTCGCGGGAAATGATTTTGGCGCCGATTGCAGCTTGGATGGGAATATCGAACTGTTGTCTGGGGATGAGTTCTTTTAACTTCTCGCACATTTTCTTCCCGATATTCTGTGCATTGTCGGCGTGTATCAATGCTGATAGTGCATCAACGGGTTGAGCATTTAGCAGAATATCTACACGAACCAACTTAGATACCCGCATACCGATTGGTGCATAATCAAAAGAGGCATAGCCTTTTGAGACAGTTTTCAATCGGTCATAAAAATCAAACACAATTTCGGCCAAAGGCATATCAAAATTGAGTTCTACCCTTTCGGTGGTCAAATAGGTTTGATTGGTAATCTGTCCTCTTTTTTCGATACACAGAGACATTACATTACCTACAAAATCAGACTTTGTGATAATGGTCGCCTTAATATAAGGTTCTTCAACACGGTCGACGGTTGATGGATCGGGTAGGTCAGAGGGGTTGTTTACAATTAGAGGGGTTTCGGGATTTTTACGGGTGAAAGCGTGATAGCTAACATTGGGAACTGTCGTAATAACGGTCATGTCGAATTCACGCTCCAACCGTTCTTGAATGATCTCCATGTGAAGCATACCCAAAAAGCCGCAACGAAAACCAAAGCCTAGGGCCGCACTACTTTCCGGAGCAAAGACCAATGAGGCGTCGTTCAGTTGCAATTTCTCCATGGAGGAACGCAGCTCTTCAAAATCTTCGGTATCAACGGGATAGATTCCAGCAAAAACCATAGGTTTTACATCCTCAAAACCGGCAATGGCATTTTTTGTAGGGCTCACGGCATCGGTGATAGTGTCGCCGACCTTTACTTCCCGAGCATCTTTAATTCCTGTAATAAGATATCCTACATCCCCCGATTTGATTGATTTTTGAGGATGCTGTGTTAATTTTAATGTGCCGACTTCATCGGCAAAATAACTCTTATCGGTGGCTACAAATTTTATTTTTTGCCCTTTTTTTATTTCCCCGTTTATCACTCGAAAATAGGTCTCTACCCCACGGAAAGGATTGTATACCGAATCAAATACTAAAGCTTGCAGCGATTCGTCTGGGTTGCCTTTGGGAGGGGGTATACGATCTATGATGGCGGTTAAAATATCTTTGATTCCAATTCCTGTTTTGGCACTTGCCGGAATCACTTCCTCGGGTTTACAGCCCAAAAGGTCGACAATGTCATCGGTAACTTCTTCCGGGTTGGCACTGGGCAAGTCGACCTTGTTCAAAACCGGAATGATTTCAAGGTCGTTTTCTAAGGCCAGATATAGGTTGCTAATTGTCTGGGCCTGTATGCTTTGAGCCGCATCGACTACCAATAGCGCACCTTCACAGGCGGCAATGGAACGTGAAACTTCATAAGAAAAATCGACATGCCCGGGGGTGTCGATCAAATTTAAAATATAAGGAATGCCCTCGTGAATGTAGTCCATCTGAATGGCATGGCTTTTTATGGTAATGCCACGCTCTCGCTCCAAATCCATGCTATCAAGCAATTGCTCTTTTTTCTCTCGCTCGGTAACAGATCCGGTAAATTCAAGGAGCCGATCGGCCAAAGTGCTTTTGCCATGATCGATATGGGCTATGATGCAAAAATTTCGAATATGCTTCACAAAAGGATTTTTTTAGCGTTTTTAGCAACTGCAAAGATAGCGCAAAATAAACAGTCGCTAACTTTGATCTAATAATTAAATAGCACAGGCTGGAAACCTTGGTTTTTTCTGACCGACACATGTTAATTATAAGGTATTTCCGACAAAAAATGTTAGATTTGACAATAAATCTAAAGGCCCCGTGAAGAATCTTACCTTTCTCTCACTTTTTTGGATTGCAACTAACTCTTTTCTTTTTTCACAGGAATACAAAGTTTCCGGAGTGGTCAAGGATTCTGAGAATTTGGCTTTGGCCCATGCAAATGTATTTTTACTTGCCATTGGTGACTCTACCATAATCAAAGGAACCTCTGCGGACAATCAAGGGTATTTTGAAATAGCTGGTGTATCGCGTGGGAATTATTTCATTAGGGCCAGTTATATAGAAAACGAGTCAGAACTGCGTTCGATAGAAGTAAACTCCGATATCGATTTAGACCCAATAAAAGTGGGGAACAATGCCCAATCATTGAAAGAGGTGGTCGTAACGCTAGAAAAACCTCGTTTGGTGCGCGAGGTAGATCGCATGGTTTTTAGAATAGAGAATACCGCCTTATCCGACAATGATATTTGGTCGGTATTAAAACGTACTCCCAGCATAGTGGTCCTCAATAACAGATTGACCGTAAAAGGAACTAATTCTGTCGGGGTGTTGATCAATGACCGAATAGTTAACCTACCTGACGAAGATATTATCAATTTATTATCCGGTACTTCGGCAAGCAATGTCGAATCGATTGAGATTATCACCAACCCGCCTGCGAAATATACTTCCGAAGGAGATATGTTGATCAATATAAAGATGAAGAAAAACCTGATTGCAGGTTACAATGGGGCGATTTATAATAGATATGTTCAGGGAGTCTTTCCAAAACATACTCTAGGAATGGATCATTATTTCAAAGGAAAAAAGACAAGGGCTTCTATAAACTATAATTTTGGAAATAGTAAAGACCTTGCAAAATTTACCGATGTTACAAATTTTTTTGAAACTGACGCTATTACCTCCGTTTGGACGGCCGAACAAACATATACAAAACGCACCAAAAGACATAATGCCACTACCTTTTTAGATTATGATTTCGATGAAAAAAATACCCTTAGCTTTTCTACAATTCATGAATGGTCACCAAAAGTGGATAGAAAATATGCTACTGAGACACTCATAAATGACCCTGACGGAGCTTTGGACTCAAGTTTTTATACAATTAACAACTCAGATGAAGAACAGTTGAACACCTCATATTATCTCGATTATGTGCATAAACTGAACAAGAAAGGAAGTGAGATTGCCTTCAATTCGCATTATACCTATTATGATTATGAGCGGGGACAGATATTGGAAACCGATTTTTTCGATGTAAACGGAAATATGACCAATGAAAACGATTTTACAACAAATGCGCAGCAAAAAATCAACTTGTTCAGCCTTCAGGCAGATTATTCGCAGCCTTTAGGGCCTTCTGCCCAAGTAGAATCAGGGGCACGCTATGCTTCTATAGCTTCCAAGAACACAATTTCCCAACAAGGATTCGACCAAAATCAACCGGGTATTGACCCGACAACGGTAGGTAAGTTCACCTATGACGAATCAATATTTGCGGCTTATGCCAGTTTTGGTGGTAAATGGGATTCATGGAGTATTAAGTCGGGCCTTCGTGCAGAATATACCGAGACTTTGGGCCATCTTGATATTGAACCTCAGGCGAACAAAAAGTCATATCTTGAGTTGTTTCCCTCCCTATCGTTAAAATACACCTTGCATAAAGATCACGAATTCAGTCTTCAGTATTATCGCCGCATTGACAGGCCGCGTTATAGCAGCGTAAACCCTTTTCAAGTTTTTCAGAGCAATAACTCGGTCGTAGAAGGTAATCCTGATCTCTTACCGGCCATTCGTGATTATATTGCCTTGGAGTATACGTTCGATCGAAGCTATACCGCTGAAATTTTTTATAGAAACCAGAGTAACCAAGAAAGACAGCAGGTGTTCCAAGATAACGAAGCTAATTTATTACGATTTGTTAGTACTAATCTGAATAGGGATGTTACCTATGGCACCTACCTTTCCTTGAATAAGGATATTACCAGTTTCTGGTATGGTTACCTGTCATTCTCCTATTTTTATAAGGAAAACCGATTCACTGATATTGAATCTCAACAATCGCTCGACAACGGGCTTTGGACCTGGTACGTGCGAGCGAATAACGGTTTTACGCTCTTGAATGACAAGAGTTTATTGTTGGATGCCGATTTCACGTATTTTTCGCGTGTAGCGATAGGCAATTCAAGACGAGATCCCTTTAGTAAATTAGGAATTGCCGTGCGTAAGACATTATGGAATAAAAAGGCGAGTATTTCAATGGGTGTCGAAGATATATTCAATCAGGGCAATTTCTTTGAGACGCGACAGTACTTGAATCAATACAATACTTCTTTGTCAAGACGGGAAAATCGATTGTTTACCTTAGGCTTCAGGTATAAATTCGGGAATGCGGCAATCAAGAACAATAAAAAATCTAAAAGTGTCGATGAACGCGATAGAATTTAAGATTAAATCAAGACAGTCGTGCTATTTCACACTTCAAAGGCCTTTGTTTGCAGAGGGGATTTGGCAATTGACCGTAAATTAATGGGTATTTGTAGTGGAATTTCAACAACTTCCAGATTAGTTGTAAATTTGCGCATGCCAAAAATAGGAGACATATCACTACCCGATTTTCCGCTGTTGCTTGCTCCCATGGAAGATGTTAGCGACCCACCCTTTCGCGCATTGTGCAAGGAACAAGGTGCAGATGTCGTTTACACCGAATTTATTTCTTCGGAAGGCTTGATTCGAGATGCCGCCAAAAGCGTAATGAAACTTGACATCTATGAAAAAGAGCGCCCGGTGGGGATTCAGATTTTTGGGGCCAATTTAGATTCTATGTTGCAATCGGTGGAGATTGTTGAAAAATCAAACCCTGATATTATCGACATCAATTTTGGCTGCCCGGTAAAAAAAGTCGTTTGCAAGGGGGCCGGAGCCGGTATATTGAAAGATATTCCGCTAATGGTTAAATTGACCGAAGAAATGGTGAAACGAACGCATTTGCCGATTACCGTAAAGACCCGTTTGGGCTGGGACCATGATTCGATTAAAATCGTAGAAGTGGCGGAACGCCTTCAGGATGTAGGCTGTAAAGCCATTGCTATTCACGGGCGCACCCGTGTCCAAATGTACAAAGGCGAAGCCAATTGGGCGCCCATTTCAGCGGTGAAGAACAACCAGCGCATGCATATTCCTGTTTTTGGGAATGGAGATATTGATTCTCCCGAGGCCGCCCAAAGAATGCGCGACGATTTTGGTTTAGATGGTGCCATGATAGGTCGGGCTACTATCGGAAATCCGTGGTTTTTTGCGCAGGTAAAACACTTTTTGAAGACCGGAGGCCATCTTGCGCCGCCTTCCTTGACAGAACGAGTAGAAGCTGCTCGGCGACACTTACAAATGGCAATAGACTGGAAGGGAGAAAAACTGGGCGTATTCGAGACACGACGACACTATACCAATTACTTTAAGGGAATTCCCAACTTTAAGGAATACCGTATGAAAATGGTTACCAGCGACGATGCTGCCGACGTGTTTGCAGCTTTCGATGAGGTTTCACATAAGTTTGCCGATTATGAGTTTGCTACGATTTAAGAGGCAATCAATTTCTTGCTGATTCGCGTGCTTGCAATTTTTGAGGCAATGATGCCCAATACCGTTATGGTAGCCAGAACGACCAGAACATTCGTGATATTATATTCTACGGGATAGGGCAGCGAGGGCGTAATTTTCAGCCAACCAAAAGCGAGTTGGGATGCAATAAGCAAAGACCCCAATACGACACCAATGAGTCCGCCTGAAGTGGTGACAATCATCCCTTGAATAAAATAGATACGCCGCAACTCTTTAATTGTAGTGCCGAGATTAAATAGGGTTTTTGAGTTTTGTTGTTTGTCCAATATCATCATGATAATGGCACCGACCACATTGAAAAGCGCAATTATAAGAACTAAAGTAAAAATAAGGTAGGTAGCTAAGTTCTCCGTATTCAACATGCGGTACAACGTACTGTTTTGCTCCCTTCTGTTCTTCAAAATAATGGTATTACCTAAAATTTGCGCTATTTCTTTTTTGACCTCGGATGATTCGATGCCACGTTCAAGTTTGAAATTGATAGCGGATATTTGGTTATTGTTCTTTTCTAATAGTTCTTGTGCCAAGGCCAAGTCTGTAAACACATATTTTTTATCCAAGTTTTCTTCGATGGCATATATACCGCTGAGTACTAAAGGCTTTGTTTTAAGGGATTTTAGAGAGACCGAGCCTTTACCTGGTTTAGGAACCATCACTATTAGCGGATTCCTATATTGGTTAACTGCCAGGCCCAATAGCCTTGTAATTTCAATAC
The DNA here is from genome assembly GCA_965368185.1 of uncultured Kriegella sp. Lineage (GTDB taxonomy): Bacteria > Bacteroidota > Bacteroidia > Flavobacteriales > Flavobacteriaceae > Kriegella. Next base: position 1,467 of record CBDULZ010000014.1, on the reverse strand, counting down.
CTGCAACGCCGAAACCATTAGTTACGTCCCATTTGCCAAAATATACGGTACTATCTACACCTGTAGTTTTATTATAATTGGCATCTACGCCCTTGATTTCCGCAATGCAGTATTTTTCATTGTAAACAAGGGAAATCTTTTCTTCTATTTCTTTGGAAAAAGAGGCTATGTCGGTAATCTTGTTTAATTCATCTTCCTGTGTTTCGGAAATGGAAAAAAACTTCCCGGTGGCAGGAGTAGCCTTTAGATCGGGATCGAAAATGTTGGTAAAAGAAAGGCTAAAGGTTTTTAATCCTGCAAACCCCGATAAGACAATAAATAAGGCAGCAGAACCAATAATGATGACCAAAAAGGTAATAAAATTGATAATGTTTACCGCGTTTTGACTGCTTTTAGAGCGAACATAGCGCTGGGCGATATATAGCGGAAAATTCAATTCTATATTTTTTTTCTCTTGTCAAGCAAGTCCCTATTCTCAATGGGGTTTTGCCCTTCTTTTAGCGATTTGTCGATGTTTTCGATATAATCTAATGAATCGTCTAAAAAGAATAACAATTCGGGCACTCTTCTTAATTGATTTCTGGTACGCTGCGACAATTCATGCTTGATCAAGGGTTGGTTTGATTTGATCCCTTCCATTAGTTCGACGGCGCTTTTATTAGGGAAAATACTGAGGTATACTTTGGCTATTGATAAATCGGTAGTTACCGATACCTTGGTAACGGAAATGAGGATACCTTTTAATCCTCCGTCGGTTGCTGCCCGCTGAAGAATATCAACAATATCTTTCTGAATGACCCCCGCTATCTTTTTCTGTCGTTGCGTTTCCATTGGGCAAAAATACGAAGGAATACTGTATCTTAGGGATGTAATAGTAAGTTTCTAAAGGCTATTTATGGAGAAAATCGAACATATTGGTATTGCCGTTAAGAATTTAGAGACCTCGAACGCATTATTTAAAAAACTTCTTGGAAGCGCTAGTTACAAAACAGAGACAGTGGAATCAGAAGGCGTACGGACATCTTTTTTTAAAATGGGTTCAAGCAAAATAGAATTGCTGGAAGCAATAAATAAAGAAAGTCCCATTGCCAAGTTTGTCGAAAAAAGAGGAGAGGGAATTCACCATATTGCCTTTGAAGTAAGTGATATAGTGGCGGAAATCAAGCGTTTAAAAAAAGAGGGGTTTACGGTATTGAACGAAGTACCTAAGAAGGGTGCCGATAATAAATTAGTGGCGTTTTTACATCCGAAAACGGTAAATGGTGTATTGGTAGAATTGTGTCAAGATGTCAATGAAAAACCCGCTAAAAGGGATGAAAAGGGTATTTAGAATAAAAGGGCGTTAATAATTTTGTGTAATTGGGCTTATTGGTTAAATTTGCCCTCATTTTTGGTCCTATAGCTCAGTTGGTTAGAGCACCTGACTCATAATCAGGTGGTCCCTGGTTCGAGCCCAGGTGGGACCAC
>CBDULZ010000013.1:0-76287 GCA_965368185.1 uncultured Kriegella sp. | reverse complement strand
CGCATCGTTTCCCCATTTTTAAAATCTACCTGCCATCCGCAGGGAACACCATATTGCCCACAACCATCTTGAGCTGTAAAAACGGCCACTACGCCTTCCGCTTTTTTAGCTTCCGAGATATCAACGGAAAGAATTTTTGCATGGGCATACGGACTTCTGACAAATGCCGCCTGGGTCATTTTAGGCAATTTTATATCATCGGTATATTTTCCTGCACCTTTTAAAAAACGATTATCTTCACGCCTTTTTACTGATTTTCCTATAAACTTTTCCATGTTCTAGTTGTTTATTTGCTCAGCGGCATGCCGAATAGATTTAACAATATTGTGATATCCCGTACACCTACAGAAATTACCTTCCAACCCATGGCGGACCTCCTTTTCGGACGGATTTGGATTATTTTTCAAAATATCCACTGCGGTCATTACCATTCCGGGTGTACAAAAGCCGCATTGCAATCCGTGATGTTCTTTAAACGCGGCCTGAATAGGATGCATTTCATTGCCATTGGCCATACCCTCAATGGTAGTTATCTCGCTACCATCGGCCTGAACGGCTAAAATGGTGCATGACTTGACCGCTTTGCCATCCATGGTAACGGTACAGGCCCCACAACCACTGGTATCGCAACCGATGTGCGTACCGGTTAGATCCAATATTTCGCGTAAATACTGGGTAAGACTTATTCTTGGTTCAATTTCATGGGTGTGCGCAACCCCATTGACCTTTACAGTTATTTTCATATATGTATAAATTTAAGTGCTCCCTTTTTAAGTGTCTCTTGCTATATGTTGTAGGAGCTATAACCTCGCTAACCTACATTCAGCGACCTTATAAAACGAATTATTTCCGGTCTTGCAACTCCTTTTCCAAAGCTTGGAAGAATTGTTTGGAGAGCGTACTGACCACTCCGCTCATAATCCGTTGTCCCATGCGTGCCAACATGCCCGACATTTTAGCCTCCCCGGTATATTGTACTTCCGTTTGGTTTTCTTTCTTAGGTATCAATTTCATACCAATTTCAGCCACAACATTGCCCATTTTGCTCTTCTGATCCAGAACAACGACACAACTTTCACCTTCAACCTTATCCTTAAGTGCAAGGCCTCCTTTAAACTCTCCTTTTACCGGACCTATCTTAACTTCGGAAATTGCCTTATACGAATCTTCACCTTGAGCTTCTAGTGTTTTAATCCCAGGAGTCACTTTCTCCAACACCTTTGGATCGTTTAACATTTCCCATAGTTCATCAGGGTTTGCACTCAGTAGATATTCACCAGTAATCTTCAAACTTTCTGTATTTATTTAGTAATGCACGCAAAAGAGAATCGATAGCTTCCAGTCTCTTGATAATTCTCCTTGAAGATAAAAATTTGATGTGATATCCGTAAATTTTTTAGTTTAATTTTTTCTTATTGATAAGAAATCCAAAAAAATAATATGAACCTGATTGCTTCTAAGTCGTAGGGTTGACTAAATTTCGTTTTTTTGGCAATAATAGCAACGCTTGTTTGAGGCTTTCCAAATTGTGCGCCGATGCCAGCACATCGATAAACGGCAATGCAGTTTTCATCCCCAATGCATCGGGAGAAAAATTGGAGCTTCCCCCCAAGGGATTTAACCATATTACCTTTCTCGAAGTTTTGTATATACTTTTCATTGCTTCTTTCATTATTGCAGGTTCTCCCGTATCCCATCCATCACTTAAAACAAATACGATTGTTTTTTTATCCAACAATCGATGTCCATAATTCGAAACGAAATCTTGCAAACACGTACCTATAGTCGTACCTCCCGACCAATGTGGCACCCTGTCAGAGATCGTATCATAGGCTTTTTCAAACTCGTAATTATCAAGTATAGTGGTAACGTGGTGCAGCGCCGTACTGAAAACGAACGTCTCTATCTTATCATAAGCATTCTGAAAGGCATAAATCAGGTGCACAAAAAACCGACTGTACAAATCCATAGACTTGCTAACATCGCAAAGCAGTACTAGTTTCAGTTTTTTCTCTTTTTTTTCACTATAGATCAGCTTTAGAATATCACCTCCATTACGCATACCTAAACGAATGGTTCGTTTTAAGTCTACCTTGTTCCTTTTTTTAGATACTCTTCGCAATCTGCTCTTTTGATGGGCGACTTTACGTGCCAATTTTTCAAGCAAGCGCATCATTAAGCGCATTTCATCCTCATTTAGATCGGAAAAATTCTTTTTGGTCAAAACCTCAAAGTCACTATAGGAAGAAACCGCCTTCTCTTCTTCGGAAGGTTTAAGATTTAACCAGTTTTTAAGGGAGTCAAAACGTATTTCTTGCTGCTTTGCATCATTACGCTTGTTCTTTCTGTCTAAATTTTCTTTAGTTTTAGAATCCACGGCTTTGGAGAGTTGATCCCAGAATTCCGAATAATACGCATCGAACTTTTCAAATTGGTATTGATTTTTAGCAAGTACGATTCTTAGTGCCTCTTTAAATTCCTTTTCCCGCGCCACGGATAAATAGGATAAGGCCCTGAGCGCATCGGCTTCTTCAATGATGCTTACAGGAAATCCTTTTTTTCTCAGGAATCGGCACAGCAAAACTATGTTTCCTGAGAGTTCTGTTTGGTGTTGGATAAGTGGTTGTTGCATGGTAATGGGTACTGAATTCTCGATGCACACTGTTGGATGCTCGGTGTTCGATGCTCGATGAATCAAACGACCGCTATAATTTATTCTTAAAAGCAATCATCGCATTCATCAATATATAACAAAAATCATAATGCTTTTCAAATATAGCTTGATCGATGTATTTGCGATGTTTTGCCTTGTGCAAACAAGTAACAAGCTCGGATAATGACCGAATTGCGTATCCCATAAATCTTCGAAATTCAGGTTTTGACTGCAAAATTGAACCCTCTGAGATACTTAATGCAATTGAATCAGCTGCTCTTCGGGTTTGGGAAGATAAATTGTATAGTTCTTTTTTAGGAAATTTATTTGCCATGAGGTCCATTTCCTCTCCCAACTCCATCGCATCCTGCCAAATACGTAGTTTTTCAAACTTAAATTTTGCTTTGTTCACTGCGCTAACATCTTCGATTGCTATTACTTTATTTCTGATGGCAATATATCGTGCATCCAGCATCGAACGCCGTGCTTCGCGCATCTAGCCCATCTTACCCGATCCTAGACGTCACACCGGTCTTTTCCAAAAGCTCGGAAAGTGCATCTTTGGTATGGCGCATATCTTGCCAATCCTTTAATACGACACCCAGCGTATCTTCTACGGTCTGTTTGTCTAAATGTGTCAAGTGCATACCAGCCAAAGCTCTGGCCCAATCGATAGTCTCAGAAATACCCGGGGTCTTTTCCAATTTTAATTGGCGAAGCTCTTTCATAAAGATGCAAATCTGCTCTCCCAATTTTGCATCAACTTCAGGTACTTTGGCTTTTACTATGGCCAATTCTTTTTCAAAATCGGGATAGTCTATCCACAAGTACAAACATCTTCTTCTCAGGGCTTCGGAGAGTTCACGGGTGCGATTCCCTGTCAAAATGATTTGAGGCTTATGGGTCGCTTTAATCGTTCCTATTTCGGGAATGGTCACTTGCCAGTCAGATAGGACCTCCAACAAGAAACTTTCAAATTCCTCATCGGCCCTATCAATTTCATCAATCAACAACACCGGTTTTTGCGAATGTGTAATGGCCTGCAGAATCGGCCTTTTCAGTAAAAATCGATCTGAGAAAATGGTCTCTTCAAGGGCTTTGGCGTTTTGTCCTTTTTCTTCCTGCATCTTCAGGTAAAGCAATTGATGTTGATAATTCCACTCGTACAAAGCGTGCGTACTGTCAAGTCCCTCATAGCATTGCAGGCGAATAAAATCGGTATGCAAGGCTTTGGCCATTACTTTGGCAATTTCGGTCTTTCCGACTCCGGCCGGACCTTCGACCAACAAAGGCTTCTCCAGTTTCATGGCAAGGAACAACGTCATGGCAATACCGCCATCATCTATGTAGCCTTGATTCTGTAACATTTTTTGGATATCGGAAAGTTCCTGGGTCTTCATGGCGTCAAAGCTTTAGTCTCGCAGAAAAGATACCCAAATTCAGTAATGGGAGCAAATTTGATTTACATATCACTTCATAATATTTCTTGAATGAAAAAGTACCGAGTTCTAGAAAACGCATCAGTAGATTTTTAAGACGGTTTCTAATGCACCGCTTCGCCCATGGCGAACCAGTAAACCGAACTACCAGGTCACAAGAAAAAGCCGGCAGTTAACAGGCCTTTTTTGTGGTTAGGGCTATATGCATTACATTTAACATGACAACAAATCAATAACTCCCCCGTCAATATCATGAAACAACCTCTGTCCATACTTCTTTGGGGTGTTTTGGCATGTAATATCCTGTGTGCACAAAACTCACAAATCGATAGTCTAAAAACAACTTGGAAAAACACAACTCAAATAGATTCCATACGATTCGAAGCAGGGCTAGATATGTTTCTTTTGCAATTCAAAAAAAATCTAGATACCGCCAGGACCACCGGACATCAGCTATTACAGTTTGCACTTGAAAAAAAGAATCGGAATTGGGAAGCAACGTCGAATCGAATTATCGGAAATTGCTACGCTGTTCAAGGCAAGTATGAAGCTGCTCTCAAACACTTTCTTAAAAGCCATAAGATTTTACTTGAGCTAAATGACAAAAAGGGATTAGCCACTACTTTCAGTAATATTGGGGCGGTTTATTATGAACTTGGCAATTACTCCTCTGCAATTACGTATTTACTGGAAGGTCTAAGAATATCTGAAGTATTAGAAGATAAACCGAATCTTGCCCGATTGACCAATAATCTGGGTAATGTCTATGTAGATCAAAAAAACAATGAAAAGGCATTGGAATATTACCAATACAGTTTAAAAATAAAAGAAGAGTTGGGCAACAAGGAAACTTTGCCCCACACTTACAACAACATCGGCTTGGTCTACACAAATTTAAAAAATAGCCATCTCGCCCTTGAAAACTTATTAAAGAGTGCCGAAATAGCGGACGAGGTTGGTGATCAAATATCTCTGACAAGAGCGTACACGAATATTGCGGCTGAATATCACACTCAAGGTGATTTCTCTACGGCCTTGAAATATTTGAACCAAAGCATTGTACTAAAGGAAGAAATTAACGATGAAGAAGGCCTACCGACAACCTATGTTTATCGCGCTAAAACTTTTTTAAGTTTAAAAAAATATAGGTTAGCAATTCAAGACGCCGAAAAGGCACTTGATCTTTCCCTAAAAACCGGAGCATTGTTAATTCAGAGACAATCTTACGAATGTCTTAGCGAAGCATGGGAAAAATTAAAGAACCCTGGCAAATCCCTTTCTTACTACAAACAAGCTATTACTACTCGAGATTCTTTATTCAACCAAGAAAAAACAAATGAAATTACCCGTCAAGAAATGCAATATCAATTTGATAAACAACAGCTATCTGACAGTATCGCATTTACCAAACAAAAAGCGGAGCAAGAATTGTTATTTGAAAAGAACCTGAGCAGACAACGTAATACCCTTTATCTCGTTTTATTTGGAAGTGTTGGCCTTCTACTTTTCAGTGGGTTTTATTGGAAAAACAGGCAGAAAAATAAAAAATTGGAGCAGGAGAGAACCATTGTCACCCGTTTGAAGCAAGTTGATGCACTTAAAGATCAATTTCTCGCCAATACCTCCCACGAGCTGCGTACCCCCCTAAGCGGTATTATTGGCCTTTCAGAATCCTTAAAAGATGGGGCGGCCGGTAAATTGACTCCCAAGGCCATTGAAGATCTCGAAATGATTTCCAACAGTGGTAAACGGCTCTCCCATTTGGTAAATGATATTCTTGATTTCTCGAAATTGAAAAATCAAGATTTAGTTCTTTCTTCAAGAGCCATTGATGTTTATGCCGTTACAGATGTTGTGCTGAAGCTCTCCAAGCCTTTGCTTCAAGGCAAGAAGCTAAATCTCATCAATACCATTCCTAAGGATGTTGTTCTGGTGGAAGCCGACGAAAATCGACTACAACAAATACTGTACAACCTTATCGGAAATGCAATAAAGTTTACCGAGACGGGAAAGGTCGAAATCAAGGCTGTGGAAAAAGGAGATATGCTTGCTATCTCCATTGCAGATACGGGTATTGGAATACCGAAGGATAAATTTCAAAATATTTTTAAATCATTTGAGCAAGCCGATGGTTCTATACAAAGGGAATATGGTGGAACCGGACTTGGCCTTTCCGTATCAAAACAACTGGTGGAACTCCACGGGGGCACGGTCCATGTAGATTCAGAAGTTGGCGCGGGTTCGACGTTCACATTTACACTTCCCATCAGCGATAAAACACGTAAAGACCTTGCCGAGCAAAATAATTTGACGGAAGACAGAATCCCCGAACTACAGCCGGATATTAAAAAGAGTAATGTAGTATCCCAAGAAAAAAGCCAAAGTAAAATCGGAATTGCAAAAGTGCTTATCGTCGATGATGAACCTGTAAATAGACGTGTACTTGAAAACCATTTAGCTGTTGGCGGCTATAATACCATTTCTGCAAAAAATGGTCATGAGGCGCTGGAACTACTTGAAAATGGAGAAGAATTCAACATCGTTCTATTGGACGTTATGATGCCGGGAATGTCCGGTTACGAAGTATGCGAACACATCAGAAAAAAATACCTGTTCAGCGAACTTCCCATTGTATTGCTAACTGCCAAGAACAGAGTGCGGGATCTAGTGGCCGGTTTTAATGTTGGGGCAAATGATTATTTGACCAAACCTTTTTCAAAAAATGAGCTTTTGGCGAGAATAAAAGCGCATTTAGACATGAACGGAATTCATAAAGCCACCAGCAAATTTGTTCCTACGGAGTTTATAAAATCGGTAGGTAGAGATACCATTACCGATGTGGCATTGGGCGACCATGTTGAAAAAGATGTAACTGTTCTGTTTACCGACATCCGTGAATACACTACCCTCGCGGAGGGCATGACCCCAAAACAGAATTTTAAATTCATCAATGCCTATGTAGGCAAAATGGGACCCGAAATTCAGAAAAACAAAGGATTTGTGAATCAGTATTTGGGTGATGGTATCATGGCTCTGTTTCCTTATGAAGCCGAGCATGCGCTGCAGGCCTCGATTGATATGCAAAAAAGCATTCAAGAATATAATGTACGGCGGCAAAAAGAAGGATTTGTACCAATTTCAGTTGGAATGGGATTGCACACCGGCCCCTTGGTCATGGGTATCATTGGAGATTTAATAAGAAATGATACTGCCATAATCGCCGATACCGTAAACACGGCTTCCCGAATGGAAGGCGTTACCAAACATTATGGTGCGAATATTATTATTAGTGAAAATAGCCTAGAAACTATCGAGAATAAAAATGACTACCATTTTAGATATCTCGGCAAGGTTCAGGTAAAAGGAAAAGACCGTATTATCGGAATCTATGAATGTTTCGATGGTGATGAGGCCATAGTGGCAGAACTAAAAACCAAAACCCTAAAAGACTTCGAAAAGGGATTGAAATATTTTTTCGGCAATCAGTTTCCAAAGGCATCTGCGGCCTTTGACAAGGTGTTGACCAAAAACCCCAATGATTTGGTCGCCAAATATTTTATCACGAAAGCGGCCGAGTACACTATTGCCGGTACGCCCAAAGATTGGGAGGTAGTAAATACAATGAACGAAAAGTAGTTATCACGAACGGAATTCATTCCGTTAGTTTCGAATTCTTGTGAATTCTTTTACCCTCTTTGACCACAATTTCAATAATTTCCTCAATATCCTTTACCGAAGTTCTGAAATTTACGATACAACTTCTCATGCAATATCTGCCTCCTACAATGGCATTTGACAAAAAGACTTTGCCTCCTTTTTGTAGTTCATTAACCAAACTTTCGTTTAGTTTATTCAAATAAGTTTCTCGTTCCTTTTCAGGACAATCCAACGGAACATATCGAAAAGTAGCAATACTCAAATTTTGTGTCACAGCTTCGAGTTCGGGATGCATCTCCGCCTTTTCGAACAATAGTTGAGAAAGCTCGATATCTTCTTTAATCATCTGCGCATATCCTTTCCTTCCGACTTGTTGAAGCATCAACCAAACTTTTAAAGCTTTAAATCCTCTCGAATTTTGGAGTCCATATTCATAATAATTCTGTTCATCATTCGCATTGCCAAAATTGTAATACTCGGGGTGCGAACTATAAGTATCCACCAAATGTTTAGGGTTCTTGACCAAAGTACAGCCAGCTTCCAGCGGACTGTAAAGCCATTTGTGCGGGTCAATAGCAATCGAATCGGCTTCCTGAATCCCCTTAAAGAGGTTTTCCAATTTAGGAAGAATTGCCGCCGGAACTCCATACGCCCCGTCAATATGAAACCACAGATCGTACGATTTAGAGATGGCCGCCAGTGCATCCAAATCATCGACGCTACCCGTACTTACATCTCCGGCCGTTCCTGCAACCATAAAAGGCCGGTGCCCGTCTCGCAAATCTTTTTGTATTGCTATTTCCAATGCTTCAATACTCATTTTATTGTCGGCATCAGTCGCAATCCATCGTACGGAATTTGAACCATGCCCAAAAAGTACAGCGGCTTTATCTATCCAAGTATGCGTAGTTTTGGAACAATAGGCAATTAATTTTTGGGAGGTATTTGAGAAGCCCTCCGCTTTAAATTCATTTGGTGTCTTTGCCGTTCTGGCCGCAAGAAAAGCGGTGAAATTTGCCATATTTCCGCCACTCACAAAAATTCCACCATAGTTCTTCGGCACTCCGATAAACTCACACAACCATTGTATGGTTTGTTTTTCAATTTCGGTAGCGACTGGACTCAAAATATAAGCTCCCACATTCGGATTGACCGAAGTCGCCAATAATTCGCCCAATATACCTATTGGGGCAGCCGAAGAAGTGATGTATCCCATGAATTTCGGATGCCCATTGAACAATGAATCATTCAATAATAGTTTCGAAGTTTTGGTAATTAGTTCTGAAACGCCCGTGCCATTTTCAGGAAAATCCCCTTCCCCTATTAGAGCCCTGATTTGATGCGGAACTTTCCCCGAGGTCACCGGCTTGTCCGCAATTGTAGTGTTGAATTCAGTTATGGTATCAAGAAGTTCGTAACCCACTTTTCTAAATACATCATCATGGATTTCTATCGGAGTTTCCCTAATTTTTTTCATTTTAGCTAATTGATTTTCTATACTACTTCTTTCAAATGTAAAATTCCTTTGGATGCCATTGAAAGATACGTTTGATATTTTCTATCGACCTGTTCTTGCAATTGTTGTGATAAGATAGACAATCTATCGTCGTATGTTTTAAAAATATTTTTAAAACGGTCCTCCAATTGTAAATACTCGATAATAGGCATAGTGGGTTCAGGGGAATCTATTTGCAATCGATTTTCTGCGTTTTCCTTTCTTCTCGGGTCATTTCGGTACAACAACCATTGTCCGGAAGCTACGGCGGCCTTGTGATACTGACTGGGGTTTTTCATATCAATGCCATGTGCCGGACTATGGCAATATGCAATAATAAGCGAAGGTCCTTCGTAGCTTTCGGCTTCGGTAAAAGTTTTTAACGTTTGTTCTTGGTCAGCGCCCATCGCTACGGATGCGACATAAACATCATCGTATGTCATCGCCAATCGGCCTAGATCTTTTTTCTGTTTTTGCTTTCCGTTTGTGGCAAATTTGGCAAACGCCCCAAAAGGTGTCGCTTTTGACATTTGTCCGCCGGTATTTGAGTACACCCCATTATCCAACACCAATATATTCACATTTTTCCCTGAAGCGATAACATGATCCAATCCGCCGTAACCGATATCGTAGGCCCAACCGTCGCCACCCACAATCCATACGCTCCTTTTTACCAAGCTGTCTGAAATATTTATTAGCTGTCGCGCTTCAGCGGTTGCGACGGTGGTTAAGTCGGCCTTTAATCGTTCAACTCTTTTTCTTTGTTCGTTGACTTGTTTTTCATTGCACTGTTCTGCGGTCAGAATAGCACTGGCCAAATCAAAATTGAGTTCCTTCATTATATTTTTCAACAATGTCCTTGCCTGGCGTTCTTGGTGATCCAACGAAAGCCGAAACCCCAACCCGAATTCGGCATTATCTTCAAACAATGAATTCGACCAAGCCGGACCTCTACCCTCGCTATTCTTGGCCCAAGGCGTTGAAGGGAGTGCGCCCCCGAAAATGGAGCTCGCCCCGGTCGCATTTGCGACCAACATTCTATCGCCGAATAGCTGTGACAACAATTTCAAGTAGGGCGCTTCTCCGCATCCTTCAACTCCAAGAGAATATTTAAACAAGGGTTCTTGCAACTGTTGTTGACTTACTTTGGTACTATCTATTCTATCTCTATCAAACTCGGGAATGGTTTTAAAATGTTCCCAATTTTTTCTTTCCGTTTTAAAGGATGAAGCCTTGCTTCGCATCACAAGGGCCTTGGCCGGGCAGGCATCCATGCAATTATTACAGCTTGTACATTGATCGGGATTAACATGAACCGTATAATTCAATAAATCCATTTCCCATTCTTCTTCCGTAGCTCTGACGAATTTATAACTGCTTGGGGCATTCAATAAATGCACATCATCGTAAACCTTTATGCGAATAGCCCCTTGCGGACAGGCCATACTACAGGCCCCACATTGGGTACAGGCATCGGCATTCCATTCAGGCAAAAAAAATCCTGTATTTCGGATGTTGAATTTTGACGTATCCGTTTCATAAGTACCATCCACAGGAAGCGCACTTACCGGAAGCCCATCTCCCCTACCTGCAAGCAATTTTCCTAAAAGCGAATTGGAAAATTCAGATTCTTTTTCCAAGGGATGGTTGTTTGTCATTTCAATGGGTGCAATATCGACTTCGGCAATATATGCTTGCAATTGGTTCAGGGTTTCGTCAAAGGCCAAATCATCTTGCAGTGCCAAAACACAGGTATGCAGGCCCGATACCCATTTATCGGCCACCACATAATTTGCTAAAATAGAATTCAGATTGACCGTATACAATCGAATATTTTTTAGTCGGATTTCCTTTTGGGTTGAAATAGATAAGCTTTGCCAGAAGTCTTCCGAATTCAAATTGGTATGTATCAAAAGTGTCCCATACTCTTTTATACGTTCCAAGGCATTATCGTTCTCCAAGAAATCAATCGAATCGCATCCGATAAAATCCGCATTCGAAATCAAATAAGGAGCTTTAATCGGTGATTCACCTACTCGCAGGTTGGAAACATTTCGGGAGCCCGACTTTTTATAATCACCTTCCGAATAGCCTTGTACATAATTTTCCTTTCCAAGGATTTGAACGGCAGCATTAAAACTGGCCATAGAAGTATTGGACATTACTTCGTAAAATATGATTTGAAGATTGTCATCCTGTAGATGGATATCATTAGAATATGGTAAACTCAGATGGGTCACGTCATCGTTGATACCGAGGGTAAAATTGCTCTTCGGACGTTCTAATTTCAAATTCTCGAAAATGGCTTTGACCATGCCGGGATTCAATTCTTTGGAAGACAACCCGTAACGGCCACCCACTATTTTGGTCAGCGGCTGCACCGACATAAGAGATTGAACAACATCAAGATATAAAGGTTCGCCAACGCTTCCAGGCTCCTTGGTTCTGTCTAAAACAGCTATCGATCTACAAGTTTTAGGAAGCACTTGTAAAAGATTTTCGGTACTAAATGGCCGAAACAAACGGACTTTGATCAGGCCTACTTTTTCTCCTTGGGTATTCAGATACTTGACCGTTTCCTCAATGGTTTCCGTGGCAGAAGCCATTGCGATTACAACTTGCTCCGCTTCCGGATGGCCTGCATATTCAAAAAGGGAATACTGCCTTCCGGTCTGTTTGGCAAATTTGTCCATTTGATTTTGAACTATCCGCGGACAATTATCATAGAATCTATTTGCTGCTTCCCGGCTCTGAAAAAACACATCGGGACCTTGCGCTGTCCCTCTTACGACGGGATTATTCGGGTTGAGTCCGCGGTTTCGGTGTTCGTTTATCAAATCGATATCCATCATGGTTTCTATGACTTCATCCGATACCTCCTCAATTTTAGCCGTTTCGTGGGAAGTTCGAAAGCCATCGAAAAAATGAACGAAGGGAATCCGTGATTCCAAAGTTGCCGCCTGGGATATCAGGGCGAAATCATGCGCTTCTTGAACCGAGGCGCTTCCTAAAAGAGCATATCCCGTATTACGGGCCGCCATGACATCACTATGATCTCCAAAAACCGATAATGCATGGGTCGCGACCGAACGTGTTGCCACATGAATTACATTGGAAGTCAGCTCGCCGGCTATTTTGTACATATTGGGCAGCATCAACAAAAGGCCCTGGGAGGCCGTAAAAGTGGTTGCCAAGGATCCCGTTTGTAGCGCACCATGTAGCGCTCCGGCCACTCCGGCCTCGCTTTGCATTTCAAAAACTGAAGGTACGCCCCCATATCTGTTTTTTTGGTTTTCCGCACTCCACTCCTCGACCAATTCCGACATTTCAGAAGATGGCGTAATGGGATAGATGACGCAAACCTCATTGGTTTTATAGGCTATCTGCGCTGTTGCCCTGTTGGCATTTGTGACGCTATGTTTTGTGGTGTTCATTTTATGCTGGATGTTGGATGATTGGTGTTGGATGCTCGGTGCTCGATGTTTGATGTTTGACGCTCGATGAGTGGTATTTCTGTCATTGTGCTTCACATGTTCCGTCTTCCAACTCTTAAATAACAAAAAAGGCCACCCACAGTGCGAGGCGACCTTTTTTAGCATGCCTACTTTACGATTTCAATAGAAACCGGAGTAGGATTGGTTATCATGTCAAATACCGGAGAAAATTTGGCCAAGTTCAGTAATTGCTCCTCAGAGGCATCAGACTTCACCTTGATTCTGACTTTAACCCCATCAAAACCTTTTCTTATCTCTGTGCTCAGGCCTAAAAAACCGTGTAGATCGACGCCACCTTCTAAAGAAGATTCGGCACCTTCAATGTCAATTCCATTTGCGGCTGCATGATAGACCATGGCGCCCGTTAAACAAGAACCCAAGGCATGAAGCACAACTTCCGGTGGTGTAGCGGCTTGATCATTTCCAAGCAACACGTTAGGATGATCACATTCCATTGTAAAAGTTTCTTGACGAGAGGTATCTTCTTGACCTACCCCGTAAAAACCTTTTACACTCGATACACAATGACCGCCTTCAATCCAATTGTTTTTTGCCCTGAATTCGAATTTTCCCAAGCTTGGATCTGCTTGAACATGTTCTACCGTAGCCATTAATTGATCTACATTTACCCCGTTTCTTTTGTTTACTTCAGTAATCATTTTAATAAAATTTAAATTGTTTGGCATTATTGCCGATAGTGTTATACCATCGTTGTGCCAAAAATTATAATGATTTGATTATCAGTATTTTATATAGGTATATCCAGTTTTAAGGGAGTACGATATTTCAAGGATTAACGAAAAATCGTTAGTCATTTATGATATTTCGTGAACTATCGGTGAGGTCATTCTGGAAAGAGGTATATACTAATCGATACGTTTTAAGCACTTTACCGTTTCTTGCAAAAGTTAAATTCGTACTGCTTACAAAAGAGGAATATAGCAATTTGGTATTCTATGCGATTGTTGTAAGCAGCAAAAAAATGGGAAAAAGTTCAACCATACTGATATTGACAACTATGACATTTTATTGTTGTGGGCAAAATCGCAAAGACAATCTGCGATTCCGAATACTTTGATCGCTTCATAAGCAAATAGTTGTTTAAAGTTAAACATTTATTCGCCCGATATTCGCTACTTTTAAACTGTCCGGTTTAACGGGAGGAGGTCACATTAAAGAATTTCTTGAAACCGACTATCCCCGAGCCAGAGCCTCAAGGAATTTTAGATTAAAACGCATTTTACAGGAATCGTTAGCTAAAAATAGCTCCAAACATGAATTTAAAACTGACAATTTAATTAAACACAGAGATTAGCCTGATTTAAAGAATTTAAACTTATAAAAATTATATGCGTAGAATTATATTAAGTACAATCGTTTTATTTACACTCGTCTTTGTTGCCAACTCGCAAACACCTCATACCCTAACAACTACTGATGTGACGGTAGTAAATGGTATAATTATTTCCTCGACTCTTACTGACGCTAGTGGGGATAATTATCAACCCGATATTATTATCCCCGAGATACTTGACGGGCAAGTAGTAACTGGCATTGGGGAGAATGTTTTTCAAGATAACAGCCTAGCCAGTGTAGATTTTCCTGCAGGGCTGACGTTCATTGGGGATGGTGCTTTTCAGAACAATAGACTAATCAGTGTGGATTTGCCCGCAGGGTTGACGTCCGTTAAGAGGAATGTTTTTGCAACTAACAACCTAACTAGTGTGACTTTGCCTGCCGGGCTTACGTCCATTGAGAGTAGTGCTTTTCGGGATAACAGCCTAGCCCATGTGGATTTGCCTGCAGGACTTACTTCCATTGGGGATTTTGCTTTTCAGAATAACCGCCTAACCGGTGTGTCCTTGCCTGCTGGGCTTACGAACATAGAGGAGAGCGCTTTTAATGTTAACTTCCTAATCAGTGTACATTTGCCCGATGGGCTTACGTCTATTGAGGCTAGTGCTTTTCGGGATAACCGCTTAACGAGTATCGATTTGCCTGTCGGGCTTACATCCATTGGGCATAGTGCCTTTCTTGCTAACCGCCTAGCCCGTGTGCATTTGCCTGATGGGCTTACGTTCATTGGCGAGGATACTTTTAAAGTTAATAGTGATTTGGCCAGTTTTGTTTTGCCAAAGGGTTCCACTAATGGTGATTCAGCGAGATGGCAAGCAAGCAATGGAACTGTTTTAGATGCAGGACACGTTATTTTACCTGCAAATTTTGGTTATAGCTATAGTGCTATCATTCCAGATTAGCGCATCATTTATGTGTTAAACGGGGGAGAATACTATTAGTAAGCCAAGTAACATTACTAGAACAAACAAAATTTCACTTAAAATCAGCAGTTATGTCAAAGGACTTTTGAGCTTGTCTGCGTTACTAAATTTACGCACTAAAAAAGTTCCAATCTGCGCAAGTAAATAATTCTCGGGGCAAGCCCATGAGGCATTAAAATAATTTCAATTGATAATATTTTTTCAACGTTTTGTATTCCTTTTCTATTTCCTTTTCTTTGACATGTTTGGCAATGAATTTCTCCGTTCCCTGCTGACCGACCGTGTTCACAAAGTAGCCTTGACCCAAAACTCCCCGCCCCAGAGTTGCCTTTTCAATCCGGAACATCGTTTGAGAACTTCGAGGGCCATGATACTCTTCACCATCGTGACAATCTTTCTTACGCCGTACGAGGGAACGCTTTGAATCAAGAAATGAAAGTGATTCTTGTGGGCGCCGACCTACAAAAACTTAACATTTCATCTTCTTTCAATTTCCCCGCACGTCTCGTTCAAAGCCTTGTCGACCGGATCGGTAATCACCTCCCTACGATATTTTGCACTACTGACCAATGGTACAGAAGCACCGTTACTTTATGACGCTTATATATAAATTTGCTATTTTGTAACATCGATTTCACAAAATAGCAAGAATAAACGAGGCAAGCCTCGGGGAAAATAAAGATGTATCTATGGGTCTTCAGTATTGGCTTGAGCATCAGGCAAAAATTGCTGCTGGAGCTATTGGAGGTTATATTGCTTTGAAAAAGGCAAATCGTAAGGAACCAGATATTTAAAAAGAAGAAACAAATGCCAAAAATAATGGCTGCGATTCGCAGGAAATATTGTACACCCAATCAGATAAAAATTGAATCCATTGAAAAACCAATTCCAAAGGAAGATGAGGTTTTAGTTTCGGTTATTGCCACTACGGTCAATAGGACAGATTGCGCAAATTTAACAGCCAAACCTTTTATAATGAGATTTGTCCTGGGAGTATTTAAACCAAGAAAAATAGTATTGGGGACAGATTTTGCAGGTGAAATAACATCAAAAGGCGAAAATGTTAAATCATTTGAAATCGGTGACAAAGTATTTGGGTTTACCGATACTGGTTCAGAATCGCATGCAGAATATATTACAACAACAGAAAGAAATTTATTCCATATTCCAAAAAATATAGATTTCAAACAAGCAGCTGCAAGTCTGGAAGGAGCACATTATGCTTACACGTTTATTCATAAAACAAATATCCAATCTGGTCAAAGAATCCTTATAAATGGAGCAACCGGTGGCATCGGTTCTGCCCTACTACAATTTGTAAGACAATATGACGTAAAAATAACCGCTACTTGCAATACGAAAAACATCGCGTTAATACAATCTTTAGGTGCCGACAAAATCTATAATTACACCAAAGAAGATTTTACAACTGACAGCGATAAATACGACTTTATATTTGATGCGGTTGGTAAAAGTACATTTGGAAAATGTAAACCTTTATTAAAAGAAAATGGTATTTACATATCGTCGGAGTTAGGACCGTATGCCCAAAATCTACTTTATTCGATTTTGGCTCCAATTTTTAACAAAAAAGTAATCTTTCCAATACCCTATAATAAGCAGAAAACGATACCTTTTATTACACTAAATTTAGAGAAAGGAAATTTTAAACCGGTAATTGACCGGGAATATACTTTAAAAGATATCGCTACAGCGTATGAATATGTGATGGAAGGACAGAAAACGGGAAATGTTATAATTAATATATGAAGAAGCTAGTACAACATTGTAAATAGTGCATTGTACTTTTCGCGATGCTACAACCCCATACAGGAGACGTTGTGCTTAAGGTAGAAAAACCGAAATGCCAACAGATTTGTCTTTATTAGCTAAGACAGCATTCCGCATTAGCCGATAGAACAAAAAGTTAGCCTCTTCTATATGCCACTTTTCGAACACATACCATTACGTAATTGTATGGAGCCATGTCAAAAAATCACTTAAACGGCAATATACGGATTGATTTGTTATCTATGTACGAATAAAAATTTGTCAGATGAACATAAAGTTGCCATTAAATCCAAATCAAGAAATTATTGAGAAAGCGAAAGTCCATGCTTCCAATAAAAAATGCGTTTATCGAGGATTGTGTAATCCTATCTTCAATCTATCACATCTGAGAATGTTGGCAACAAACTTGAAATCTCACCTTTTGTTAAACCTATGGCTACCGGAACGAAAATATCTGCTGATTTGGATTACAAAAAAGAGTATTCTCATTATCTAATGGACAATACAAATGAGTGAAAGGATTTTTATTGAGACCCATGTGATGTTAGACCTCTTGGGCAGAAGAGAGCCCTTTTATGAACCAATAGCTAAAATTGCAACCTTAGAAGAAAAAGAAAAACTTACTATGGTGGTCTCCCTTATTTCTTTCGCCACGGTAAATTAGTTCCTTTCCAACTATGAGAGTTCGAAGGTAGTTAGGGAAAAACTTTGGAAATATAGGTTTTTAAGTGAAATATGTCCTATTGACGCCAAGGCTATTGAAAAGGGTCTGAATTTCTCCATAAAAGATTTCGAGGTCGCGTTGCAGTACTTTGGAGCTACCGAATCGGAGTGTTAAATAATAATAACTAGAAACGAAAGGACTTCAAAGAATCATTACTTCCGATAATGACGAGAAAATATTTCAAGTATTAAACAACCTTAAAATCTAAAAGAAGTTCCTCTTCGATATAAGCCTGTAAATGATCGCCTTTAAAACTTTCACCAGCACCTTTTGCCGGTGTACCGGTAAAGATTAAATCCCCTGATTCCAAAGTCATAAATTGCGAGGTAAATGCGATGATGTCAGCAAAATTATAAATCATAAAGTCGGTGTTTCCTAATTGTTTTTGTTCACCGTTAATGATCAAACTAAAGTTAATGTCATTAAAGTCCCTAAAATTAGAGACAGGTAAAAACGCAGAAACAGGGGCAGCTCCATCAAATCCCTTTGCCAAATCCCAGGGGCCCTTGCTTTCCCGCACTTGATTTAAAACATCTTTTGCCGTATAATCAATACCGATTCCAATTTCAGAAATGTATGAAGGTGCTTCGGCATATGTAATGTCTTTACCGGGTTTCCCAATTTTAATTACCAACTCAACTTCATATAAAAGATTTGAAGTAAAACTAGGATAAACCACATCGTTATTATTGGTTACCAAACTTGACCATTGTTTAGAGAAAATCGTCTGAAAACCTTTCGCTATGTCGTCTAATTCTGATTTGTCATTAACATAATTTTTGCCAATTGCCAATATTTTCATTGCTAAAATGTATTAAATTGAATAGACTTAAAAATAGTATTTTTATTGGAGTAGCGGAATTCAAACAAGACGGAAAAAGAACAAAATTTGTCCCTGCCCGTGTTTTCCGTGTTTTCCGTGATTTCAATGAAAAAAGTGAAAATGGAATGCCAAAGAAAGCATAACCGATAAAAACATATTAAATGACCGCCAAAGAATTTATTGCCTCCTTAAAAATAATTGGACATGATTATCCAGGCGAAATTCCCAAAAGGGAGCTATTTTCTTTAGCAAAAGAATTTCAGCATATTCCAGTAGATGAGGTTATAAAATTGCTAAAAGATGAAAATCACGATCACCGACTTGGTGCCGTGTCAATTTTAGATTGGAAAGCTCGAAATAAAAAAACTTCTACAAAAGAAAGGAAAGCTATATACAGCGCTTATATTGATAATCATAAATGGATTGATGATTGGGGTCTGGTAGATAGGGCGGCACCTTATGTAGTCGGAGGATATTTGTACGGCAAGGACAGAAGTACATTATACGATTTAGCAATGTCTAACAACCCAATGGAACGAAGAACGGCAATTGTAAGCACATACTATTTT
This sequence comes from uncultured Kriegella sp., assembly GCA_965368185.1. Lineage (GTDB taxonomy): Bacteria > Bacteroidota > Bacteroidia > Flavobacteriales > Flavobacteriaceae > Kriegella. The sequence goes on along the minus strand of CBDULZ010000013.1, from coordinate 57,363 downwards.
ATTCGAAAAGATGAAATACACGACACGTTCAACATTGCTGAAATTCTTGTATATGACACAGACAAAGATGTCCAAAAGGCTGTAGGTAGCTGGGTTAGGGAAGCAGGAAAGCGAAATGGAGAAAAACTAAAGAATTTCCTAAACGAGCACGCCGCCAAAATGCCAAGAATAACCCTTCGGTACGCAATTGAGAAATTAGACACTGAAACAAGGGAACATTACTTAAATTTAAAGGAGCAAAAGTCAGCGAATACGAATTATATAAAAAAGACAAAATGAATCAGAAAGTAGATTGGTTCTTTAACAAGGCAACAAAGTGGCAGATGGAATATAAAAAACTTAGATCGGTAATTCTTGACTGTGGACTACTGGAAGAGTTGAAATGGGGTGTGCCGTGCTATACATTTCAGAAGCACAATATCGTTTTAATTCACGGATTTAAAGAATATTGCGCACTTCTTTTTCACAAGGGCGTCTTGTTGAAAGACACCGATAATATTTTAATTCAACAAACGGAAAACGTTCAATCCGCTCGACAACTTCGGTTTACCAATTTACAGGAAATAATTGATTTAGAAAAAGTGATAAAAGCCTATGTTTTTGAAGCAATTGAGGTAGAAAAAGCGGGATTGGAAGTAAAAATGAAAAAGACTTCCGAATTTAAAATGTCCGACGAATTTAAAAAGGCGTTAGATGACAATACCGATTTAAAATCTGCATTTTACAATTTGACACCCGGCCGACAAAGAGGTTATCTCCTCTATTTTTCACAAGCCAAACAAGCTAAAACCCGCATATCAAGGATTGAAAAATGTACGGAGAAAATTCTTAATGGAATTGGATTAAACGATAAGTAGGCAATTAAAAACACGGTTAACAGCGAAAAAAGGCTTTCGGGAAGGTTTGTTTTTATTTATAAAGACCGCTAACTAGGTATGGATAGGTCGGAAAAAGAAGGCACTAATTTTATTCTCGGATAAGGGCAGCGTACTTGGCATTCTTGAAAACTATTTCTATAAACTAACTCCGACAAGTAATGATCAAGAACGCATTGCAGTCAAAACCTTTGGGAATCAACAAACTTTTTTTATTGTTGTTTTTTCTTGTTTCATTCAGTTGCTCAATAGATAGAACTATTGCTGAAGCTTCTGAAAAGGAAAATACCACACTTCGTAAATTTCAAAATTTACCAAACAAAAATATTTTGAAAATTACGACCAAAAATGAACCTGGAGAAGAACTTTTACTCTGCTTGACGTTTATCGATAAGGAAAGTAAAATCAAGCTTTCAAACCAATTGGTGCATTTTTATCACACTTCCACAAATGGAAATTATGAGCTGACCGACCCAAATGACGAATCCACGGCAAGATTAAACGGACAATCGATGACTACCGATATGGGGCAGATTTACATCGAAACCATTTTACCCGGAAGTTATGGAAGTTCTGATGACAATCGACATATTCATACGACGGTGTTCGGAGCAAAACCCGAAGCTTACGACATACATTTTAAGCAATACACCGATTATATGGGAAATAGATTTATTAAAGGAAGTGACCAACATTTTATTGCGGACTTAAAGAAGACAAAAGAAGCTAAGTTAGTAGGCTTTGTAACCATTGAAGTGAAAAAACCTGACCAAGTAAGGAAATAAAAACTACTTACCATTCTGCTAACCAATGCATATGCGATTGACCGTCTTTACTAAGAATCTAAATACGTCTATTTACAGCCATTATTTTTCTGTCAGAACAGCAGGAAAGTAAAAAGTAGGGGCGAATGAGTACTACCTTGACTACAAAAATTAGCGTAACCAATTACTGGTACCATCCAGTGCGGTTGAATCTGTTGTATGGCATAAAAAAAGAGCGAAATCTTGATAGAATCAAAATTCCGCCAACATGCCAAACTAGTCGTAGGGAATCTACCTGTATCTCCGTCTACTGTTCCAGAGAAATCGCTTAGTCGCCTCGGTAGTTTGTGCAATTTCATAATGATATCGCACCGACATCTCATTTAACCTGTTTTGATTGTTAACTGTTGCTTTCATCTTATTTGAATTAATATGATTAATTATTTTTGTTGCAACATTGAATGCACTTGCCGTGCCAATCTATATAAAATATTGAATAACAGCTATTTAAATAATTTTTTAATAATACAATTATTGCGAAATTTCGTGGTTTAATGAAATTTCGTGGTTCCCACTAACGAAAATTCGTGAAATTATATCGGACGCTGTATGTTGAGCGCCTTTATTTTGGAAGTAAGGGTGGTTGGTTTTAATTGCAGAATTGCAGCGGCTCCATTTTTTCCCGAAATTTTCCAACGGGTCTTTTTTAATGCCCTCAGAATATTCTCTTTTTCCAGTTTTATCATTTCTTCTGAGGAATAAATCCTTCCTTCTATTGATTCGTTCTGTGTTGGAGCATCACTTGGGGATTTGGGAATTAAAGTCTCCCAAGAAATTGTTCCGTCATGCGTGATAATGACAGCGCGTTCGATGATGTTTTGAAGTTCCCGAACATTACCCGGCCATTGATACCGAGATAATAATACTTTGTCTTGTTCGGCAAGCGGACGCATCTTTCTATTCAGCTTTTTAGAGAACTGGTTTATAATTTCTTGGGCTATCAAATGAATATCATCGCCTCTATCCCTTAATGGAGGAATCATAATTGGAAAAACATTCAAACGATAATATAAATCTTCCCTAAACTTGCCTTCCTTAGAAAAACTTAACAAATCCCTATGTGTAGCGGCAATGATTCTCACATCGACCTTGATGGTTTCCGAACTTCCGATCGGATCGAATTCCCCCTCCTGAATAATTCGCAATAATTTAGGTTGCAATTCCAAGGGCATCTCCCCTATTTCATCCAAAAAAATAGTTCCTTTGTCGGCTAATGAAAATCGTCCTTTTCGACTTGCTGTGGCTCCCGTAAAAGCACCTTTCTCGTGCCCAAACAATTCACTTTCAATTAAGTTGGCGGGAATGGCCCCGCAGTTGATTCGTATTAGCGGTTTATCATTTCTTGCACTTGCGGAATGAATGGCTCTCGCAACCAACTCCTTACCCGTACCTGTTTCTCCAATAATCAGTACACTGGCATCTGTTTTGGCAACTTGTTCTATAAGTTTCAAAACCTCTAGCATACTCTCATCATTGGCAGTAATGCCATATTCCGTTGTGAGTTCTTTTATTTCATCTGCTAAATATTTCGTCTGAGTGGTAAGTTTACTTATGGTTTCCTGAGCGTCAAGACGTTCTTCTATGTTTCTTAGAATTAATGTATAGAATGTTTCATCTCCCTCACCATATCGACTTATGGTGCCTTCGTTCAAAACTTCCGTTTCATTTGAACCTATCACTTTGACAATGTTTGGCAAATAATTGTTGATTGCCTTTGTATCACCTTGCAAGCCTGATTTTACTAATGACTCAATTAAATCGGCACTCGCGTCATCAAAGAAGAAAAGAATATTGCGCTGAAGTACATCATCGTTTTCCAGCACCATGTTTGCCGAAGGGTTCGTCAAAATAATCCTGAATTTTGAATCGAACATAATAATAGCGTCCATTGCGCCATTGATAAGTCCGCTCATTTTCCCATTGGCCAGTTCCAATTGCTTTTTAGAATTTGCCAATTTTTCTTGAGTGCTATCCAATTGCCGATGGCGCTTTATCATAACGGACAATACACCTTGGGCAAACCCCTTATCTTTTTTCATTAAATCAAGGAAATGCTCTCGACCTATCTTGGCAACTTTGGTTTCTGTAATCGCTGTTACAGATGCCGATCGCGTCTGATCATCGATAAGCGCATATTCACCAAAACAATCGCCTTGAATTAATTGTCCGAAATCGTGTTGGTCCTCATGCACTTTGACCTTACCCTCGAGAATTGCATACATGGCATCTCCTATGTCGCCTTTATTGATAATGGGGTCATTCTTATAAAAGGTATCTATTTCTATGTATTGGCTAAGGTTAGCCAATGAGGTCTTCGATACCTCGGAAAAGAATTTAACTTTGGTCAAAAATGCCGGAAGGTCTGCTTCTGTTTCGGACATCGCGGGAATTGGTTGGTTGCGGACATTAAATATAGCGATTTATGGTGTAAATAAGTTTCTGTTATAGATGAAAAAGAAATTTATAAGAGGGTATCTAAAAAGCAAATAGGATGCCTAAACGTCACATTGAACGAAGCCGAAATATCTTATTGGTATTCGACGCTGCTCAAACTGACAGCCTTGGAGGTTTTTAGGCACCCTCTTCATAAATGCAAGTACAACTTTTATATCTCTTCAGCCAACCAAGCTTTCATCATCCAAACCGTTTTTTCCTGTTCGGTAATAAAATCGCTCATCATAGCATTGGTTCCCTCATCTCCAGATGCATCCGAAGCATCAAGAATTCGTCTTTCAATGACCAATAATTCCTTTAAAGAATCTACAATCAATCGAATGGCATCTTCATCTTTGGTCACATCCTTACCGACGGGAACCTTAGAGTTCGCTATATAATCTTTAAAAGTATGCTGCGGAACGCCTCCTAAGGTCAATATTCTTTCGGCAATTTCATCGACGTTAAGATTTGCGCCGTTATAAAGCTCCTCAAACTTCGGGTGCAGCTCGAAAAAACGCTTTCCCTTTATATTCCAATGAATACCTCTTAGGTTTTGGTAATAGGTTTGAAAATTTGCCAAGAGCTGGTTCAAATCTTCACTTAATTCTCCTGATTTTTCGGCACTGAGGCCAATACTATTTAATTTCATCTTTTTCCTTTTAAATTCACTTTAAAATTAAGGAATATATAGCCCTTTGCCTCATAGTCTTTATCGATAGTTTTTATATTTTTATAGCCTAAAATTATCAAATATGACCATTACCCAATTGCAATATGTATTGGCCGTTGCAGAACATCAAAACTTTACCGTAGCTGCTAAAAAAAGCTTTGTTACACAACCTACCTTAAGCATGCAGGTTCAGAAACTTGAAGATGAACTAGACGTACTTATTTTCGACCGAAGCAAGAAGCCCATATCGATTACCGAGGTAGGAAAAAAAATCGTGGCCCAAGCCAAACATATTGTAAATGAGGCAGAGCGGATCAAAGACGTAGTGGATCAAGAAAAAGGTTTTATAGGAGGAGATTTCATTTTGGGAATCATACCCACTATCATGCCCACCTTGCTCCCCATGTTTTTAAAGAACTTTATAAAGGCCTATCCCAAGGTAAACCTTATAATCAAAGAGCAAAGCACGGAAAATTTGATTCGAAATATTCAAGATGGTCATTTAGATGCGGCCATTGCCGCCACCCCACTGGGTATTGAGTTTATCAAAGAACGCCCTTTGTATTACGAGCCCTTTGTAGGTTATGTTCCCCTTAACCATCGATTGGCAAAGTCGGAAAAGCTAAATCCTGAAGATCTCGATATTAGCGATATTTTGTTGCTGAAAGATGGCCACTGTTTTCGTGATGGGATAATAAACCTTTGCAATGCACCCAAAAACTATGCTGAAGAACGCTTTCAATTGCAAAGTGGAAGTTTTGAAACACTCATAAATTTAGCCAATGAAGGACTTGGAATGACCTTGTTGCCCTTCTTGAATACAATGGCCCTAGACACTTCGAAAAAACAACACTTAAGATATTTCAATAGTCCGAGTCCGGCGCGGGAAGTCAGCCTTATTTACCACAAAAAAGAACTTAAAATACATATTACCAATGCATTGAAAGACACAATTTCAGGAATAGTGCGAGGTGCTATTGCCTTTCAAGATGTTAATATCATCAGTCCTATAGGCAAATAGATTACTTGAATGTTGCATGTTGATAGGCCCATTGAAATTATGGAAGTTACCACTACTATTTTGGAATCTGAAATAACAGCGAGCTAAAAAAACTAGGGATAAATCAAATTCCCCCCTTTTAAAATATTGCTACAATCTACCTGAAGAACCCATTTTCTAAAAGAAAGCAGCCACTTGATCAAGTGGCTGCTTTTTTTATGCCTTTAATAAAATAAGACTTTGCTGTAGTTCTGGTTTGTCGTATGTAAATTGGTGCAACCAGAGTTTTAGTTCTTCTACTTCGTCGGGCAACAACCGTGATATCGCCTTTTTAAGCTCTTTATAAAACAGCTTTGTGTCAAAACTAACTTTTTTAAGCACGGTTTTGGTATACTCAAGCATAGCTTTTGCCATATTCCAAAATGTTTTTAATTAGTTGTTCAATACGGTAAAGTTAAACATCAAAAGGTATATTATATTGCCATATGCCGTTAAAAATTAGATAATTTCGTGTTAAATTGTACGAAATTCAGGTGAAAATTAAATTGACTAATATTGAATTTATGAGGAATCTTTTGTGTAACATATTGGTTTTGTTTCTGTTATCAGGTTGCGCCAGTACAAAAAAGAGAATCACAAAAAAAATTGCCGATACACTGCACTCCAAATTCTATGACAACCAATTTACTGGCTTCTTGGCCGTAGACATGCAGACAAAAGATACGCTGTTCGATTACAATAGTGATAGATATTTTACCCCGGCTAGCAATACTAAAATTTTTACCCTTTATACGGCCTTGCAAATACTTCCTCAAAAGATGCCTGCCTTAAACTATGTAATTGAAAACGATACCCTGTATATCGAAGGCACAGGTGACCCAACGCTGTTACACCCTTATTTCAAAGATAGTACGGCCATTCATTTTATAAACAAGCACCCGAATATTGCTTTAAACCTTTCTAATTTTCAGGAGAAAAAATTTGGACCAGGCTGGTCATGGGACGATTATCACTGGTATTATTCTGCCGAACGCAGTGCACTGCCCTTATACGGAAATGTACTTACCCTATACAATTCGGAAAATTTGATAGCCGAACCCGAATACTTAGCAAAACAGGTAATTCCCATACATTATTCAATAAATCGAGAGCCTTCGGAAAACCTGTTTTATTTTAGCCCCACTAGGAATGATACCTTGGTAGTTCCTTTTATTGTAGATACCTCCTTAACCCTATCGTTGCTCCAAAAAGTTGTTAAGAACAAGTTCACTTTGGCCAAGAAAATGCCGGAAGGGGAAAAGAATGTACTTTACGGTATAAGTTCAGATTCGGTATACAAAAGAATGATGCACGAAAGTGATAACTTTCTGGCGGAACAGTTGCTACTAGTCGCTTCTTCTACCCTATCTGATACTCTAAACAGTAAAAAAAGCAGGGATTATATCTTAAAATATCAATTATCCGATTTACAACAGCCGCCCAGATGGGTCGATGGCTCGGGATTATCACGATACAACCTCTTCTCTCCCAAATCATTCGTACATGTGCTTACAAAAATATACGATGATGTTTCGAGGGAACGCCTATTTACTTTGTTTCCGGCAGGTGGTGTTTCGGGTACATTAAAAAATTGGTATCCCGGCAACCCCGATCCCTATATTTATGCCAAAACAGGTAGTTTAGGTAATAATCATTGTGTCAGCGGTTATTTATTGACAAAATCTGGTAAAACGCTAATATTCAGTTTTATGAACAATCATTTTCAACACCCATCTGCTGAGGAAAAACAACGTATGCAGGCTATTTTTGAAGAAATAAGGGATCAATATTAATAATTGGAGCGCGAAATTGAGGAAAGCAATGGTGTCGAAGCTGGCGCTGTATTAAAAATTGTAGCTTCAATACTTTAAAAGTACACCTATGTGTTTAAATAAATTAAATTCTTGGAATTCAGCAATACTCTTTCTTATTCTTCTAACTTCATGTTCAAGCCAAAACAAAGAATCAGCCACCCTACTCATTTATGGAGGGAAAATTTATACGGTTGATTCCACTCAGGCGACTGTAGAGGCTGTTGTTACAAAAGGCAATACGATTCTCTTTGCCGGTGGCCTTGATGACGCCAAGACATACAAAAATGACGCTACTCAAGTAATCGATTTAAACGGTAAGACCATGACCCCGGGACTTATTGAAGGACACGGCCATTTCATGGGACTAGGTCACAATGAATTGAATCTAGACCTTATGCATACCACAAGCTATCAAGAAATCATCGATGCCGTTACAGAGAGAGTTAAAAGCGCAGCGCCTGGTGAATGGATTATCGGTAGCGGATGGCATCAAAGTAAATGGACAGAAATACCTGAAGACATGGTGAATGGTTTTCAAACACATTACCGTCTCAGTGAGGTCTCCCCGAACAATCCGGTATACTTGAGTCATGCCAGTGGACATGCTGGTTTTGTCAATGCCAAGGCCATGGATATTGCTGGCATAGAAATCTTGCCCAAAGATGGTATTGACAAACTTGAAATCGAAGGTGGTGAAGTCATGCGTGATGTGTTGGGAAGACCCACAGGCATTTTTACCGAGCAAGCGGTAAGTCTGATTCGAAAATATATTCCCGAGAGTACGCCAGAAAAAAATGCCAAGGCCTTTGAATTGGCGATTGCCGCCTGCCACAGAAATGGTATTACCGGTTTTCATGATGCAGGCATTGATCGCGAGACTATTACGCTCTACGATCAAATGAAGACAAAAAACAAAATGAAAGTCCGTTTGTATGCAATGTTGGGCGGGTGGGACAAAGGCCTGATCAATGAATGGTATAAAAAAGGACCGTCAATTGACCCTGACCATTTATTGACCGTTCGCTCTATAAAATTAAGCTGCGATGGGGCCTTAGGATCCCGAGGGGCGTGGCTTTTGGAACCCTATACCGACAGACCCGGACACTTTGGCCACGAAACCCTCCCCATGAAATTCGTAAAAGAAACCGCCATCAATGCATTAAAAAATGGTTTTCAGGTTTGCTCACATGCCATCGGAGATCGGGCCAACCGAGAAGTACTCGACAGTTATGAATCGGCTTTTGACGAATTGCCCGAATTAACAAGCGATCATCGCTTTCGAATCGAACATGCCCAACATTTAAATCCTGCCGATATTCCCCGTTTTGCAGCGTTGGGGGTGATTCCCGCCATGCAAGCGATACACTTATCTTCTGACCGACCTTGGGCCATTGACCGTTTGGGCGAAAAACGGATTAAAGAAGGGGCCTATATGTGGCAAACCTTATTGAAAAGTGGAATACCAATTGTCAATGGTACCGACGTACCTGTTGAACCCTTAAACCCGATTGCGAGCCTTTATGCCAGTATAACTCGAAAAACCTTAAATGGCACTCCAGAAGGAGGTTTTGAACATGAACAGAAAATGACTCGGGAACAGGCCCTAAAATCCTATACTTTAGATGCGGCCTATGGCGCTTTTGAAGAAGATATTAAGGGTTCCATCACCCCTGGAAAACTGGCCGATTTTACAATTTTCAGCCAAGACTTGATGACCATACCGGAAGCAGCGTTTTTAAATACTGAAGTCGCCATCACCATTTTTAATGGGGAAGTGGTGTACACAAAAAGTGAGTAGGATACCATGATAAAACAAAGGCTATCACAAGTTTATGGGTAATTCGATTTCGAACATGAAACGGCGTGAAGCGATAGCGGCTAAGCAATCTATTGAATCTCGTACCAGGTTCAACAGATTGTATCTTCATCCACCTTTGGCGAAATCCTCCCGATGCCGTTAGTCAAAAATCTTATTTATGGCCGCGTATTGCAAAAGCATGATTGTCTTGGCATCCTTGATTTCTCCATCGACGATTAACTTCAGTGCTTTTTCAAAGGAATATTCCAAGACTTCGATATTTTCGGATTCATCATCGGCTCCGCCACCCGCTCCTACTTTCATTCTGTCTTCGTAAGCACCAATGAATAGATATAAAATTTCGGTAACCGACCCAGGCGACATATACGATTCAAAAACCTTTTTAACATCATTGATTTGATAGCCCGTCTCCTCCTCGACTTCTTTCCTGATACAATCTTCAGGGTTGTCACCGTCTAAGAGTCCCGCACACACTTCGATCATCATTCCATCTTCATTACCATTGACGAAGGTGGGCAAACGAAATTGTCGGGTCAATAAAACTGTACCTTTCTTTTTATTGTATAACAGAATAGCGGCCCCATTACCTCTGTCATAGGCCTCTCGCTGTTGCGTTTCCCAACTACCATCTTCCTTTTGGTAGTCAAAGGTGAACTTGTTGAGGGTATACCAGTTATCGGATAATAATTGTTTTTTGATATTTTTAATCTTGCCGTTTTTCAAATTTTCGATATTTTAAAATCCAAAAGTAAACATTTCCGCCGGGGGAAAAAATGGCGTAGCTCCGTGATAATATATAAGATTATGCAATAAAACAACTCTAAGCCAAAGGAAGAACACCTTTGATTTCTTAGTATGGCCACATTACCATGTTTAACCGCTTTCTTTATAAGAATGGTATACAAGTAACGGTTTAGGTACAAATTCCATCTTCAACTTTTAAAACCCTGCTTTAGTTATTGAATTGCTTAATTTTAACCCGTATTCATACAAAACGTGTTTTTTTCAAACACCTAATATTTCCTATATGAAGAGATTGTTTTATGGTTTATTGGCACTATTTCTTGTTTTAAGTTGTAAACAAAATAACAAGAACGTTGAAACTCAAAATACACTTCCCAGAATAGCCATCGCCGGTATCGGAATCGAATCGAGCACCTTTTCACCTGCCGAAACCCATGAAGAAGCCTTTCATGCCCGAATTGGCGATTCGATTTTTGGGCGCTATCCTTTTTTTGCCGAGGGCTCAGATATTCGAAAAAGAGCGGAATGGATACCCACCCTGCTTGGCAAATCATTGCCGGGCGGAATCGTTACCCGAAAAGCCTATGAGTCAATGGTCGATAAAACATTGGAAATGCTCAAGACCAACGGACCCTACGACGGACTTTTTTTTGATATACATGGGGCCATGAGCGTGGTCGGACTTAAAGATGCCGAAGGCGACTTAATAAAGCGTATACGGGAAGTCGTGGGCACGGAAGTACTGATCTCGACTTCAATGGATCTGCATGGCAATGTATCTGAGCGCTTGGCACAACATACCGATTTGATTACCTGTTACCGCATGGCGCCTCATGAGGATGCTTTGGAATCGAAAGAACGGGCTATCACCAACTTATTGGACCGTTTGGAAAACAACATGGGGAAACCAAAATATAAAGCCTGGATACCAGTTCCTATCCTATTACCGGGTGAAAAAACAAGTACACGAATTGAACCCGGAAAAAGTCTCTATGCAAAGGTTCCTTTGGTAGCAGACCAAAAAGGTGTCATCGATGCGGCAATATGGATCGGTTACGCTTGGGCCGATGAAGCCCGAAACCATGCGGTTGTAATGGTTACCGGTGACGATAAGGAAAAAGTTGTTTCGGGTGCCGAGAAATTGGCCGAGGCATTTTGGGATAAACGCCAGGAGTTCGAATTCGTTGCCCCGGTTGCGACCCTGAACGAAAGTATGCAAATGGCCCTAAAAAGCAAAAAACAACCTTTTATAATCAGTGATATGGGAGATAATCCTACGGCGGGAGGTTCAGGTGATGTTACATGGACACTTAAAGAAATACTTGCTCGACCTGAATTTAAATCGAAAGATGGCCCTTCATTAATCTACGCCTCAATCCCTGGTCCTGCGCTAGTGGCCGAAGCTCAAAAAGTCGGCGTTGGCGGAAAAATTTCCGCCATGGTAGGGGCCGAGGTCGACGACCGTTTTGCCCCTCCTTTACAACTAAACGGAACTATTACAGCAATTAAGGAAGGTGACCGAGATGCTGAAGTAGAAGTGGTCATAAAGATTGGAAGTGTCAATATTATTGTGACCAGAAAACGCAAACCTTACCATCATGTAAAAGATTTTACCGATCTCAACCTAAACCCCAAACAAGCCGATGTCGTGGTCATTAAAATTGGGTATCTCGTGCCAGAACTTTACGACATAAGGGGAGATTGGGTTATGGCCTTGACCCCTGGCGGGGTTGATCAAGACCTCGAACGTTTGGGGCATAAACGAATTAAAAGACCAATGTACCCATTGGATAAAGACATGGAAAAACCTGATTTGAGTGCTCGATTGATTCAGGCATCCGATAGTTTAAATTAAAACTTCTATAATTCTTCCTAACACATTGAATAAATCGTACAAGCAAGGGGATTAGCCATTTTTCTTTTCAAAGTAAATAACATAAATGACTACAAGTCGGCAGGTGCTTCCAAAATCAGCAACTATCGTTTGGCCAACAGTAAAATCTTTGAAAGCATCTTGGTTTTTAGAGCCCTATATTTTTGAAGGTGCTCTCGGTAAAGACCGCGATGTTTCTCGTGATTATGAAGATAATACGAATCGCAGGCCATATTATCACATTCTGCGGCATTTCGCAACGAGGTTTCATAGCGGTATATTGTTCCCGATATCAACGTATTCTCACGGCGTATGCCCTGCAACTGCAAGTATACGTTAGAATCGTTTAAAAGACGGTCTTCAATTTCGGTAAAATATTCCAACTCTTCACTTATAAATTCTAGATTATCGGTCCAATCGTTAAGTTCTGCCTTATCTTTTTTTAACACGATACGACTGTCGGCCTCGTGATGGTAAAAAAGTCTTGAATTGCTCATAATACCATATTTAGATTTATAGGTTTATTCTGTTGTTCAACACTCTCTATGGTCAGTTTTTGTTCTCCTAAAGGAAACTCCCATTCCACAATGTCACCTTCGGCATAGCCCATAACTGCAACACCCATAGGAGTCAATATTGAAATCTTATTATTTCGCACATCACTTTCTGTTGGCTTTACCAATTGAAAACTTCTCTCCCATCCTCGTTCTGAAATGACTTTTATTTTCGAATCGAAACGAATCACATCGCTTGGCATTTCGTTTTCATCTAAAATTTTAGCAGATTCAAGTTCTCCGACCAATTTTTTTACTGATTTAGCTAAAGTGGTTTCTTTATAATAGCCTGAAAGATTCATCAGTTTTTTCAATACAACATATTCCTTTTTTTCTATGACCAAACCACCGTACTTCATATTATTTGTTATCATTTTGCACACAATAATTAATTTAAATCGTTTATCGCCCCCTTTTCGCTTCAAGAACTAATCTAGATTATTCCGTTAAGCCTTTCATAGCGAAGCTTTAGCCTTATCTTGTTTTTCTAAAGTTTTATGGAAATATTCCCCGCTGCTCATACGCCTCTTGCAACCGTTCGATGGCAATGATAAAGGCCGCTGTTCGCATGTCTACTATTCGCTCTTCGGAAGTCTCCCTGACCCTGTCAAAAGATGCTCGCAACTTCTTCTCGAGCTTCTGCATCACCTCTTCCATTTGCCAAATTTCCCCGTTCCGGTTTTGAAGCCATTCAAAATAGCTGCCAATGACCCCTCCTGAATTACAAAGGATGTCAGGAATAATCTCGACACCATTCTCCAAGAGTATTTTTTCGGCCTCCACATCTGTCGGTCCGTTAGCACCTTCCGCAATCAAATACGCTTTAACCTTTGTAGCATTTACAGCCGTTATTTGGTTGCCCAGTGCCGCAGGAATACATATATCACAATCGAACCCGAAGAACTCAGTATTGTTTATTGGCTTTGTATCGGTAAAGCCGACAACACCATTTCTACTTTCTTGGGCATAGGCAAAAAGTGCCTCTACCCCTATTCCATTCTCATTGGCTATACCACCAAAAGCATCTTGCACTGCTACTAGCGATGCACCAGCTTTTTCCAAAAAATATGCGGCCCAATATCCAACGTTACCAAAACCCTGTACGATGAACTTCTTATCCTTTAAGTCAACTTGATTATGTTCGGCCCAAAACTTTATAGTAAGGAAAACCCCATATCCAGTGGCCCTATCCCTGCCATAAGAACCCCCGGAACCGATAGGTTTTCCGGTCACCACATGCTTATTTTTAGAACGTTCCGCCGGTGCCTTGGTAGACATGAACGTATCCAATATCCAAGCCATAGTCTGTGCATTGGTATTCACATCGGGAGCGGGAATATCGAGTTCGGGCCCTATGTTATCCCCCAAAGCATACGTAAACCTTCGTGTAATACGTTCCAATTCGGGTTGCGAGTATTTGAAAGGGTCTAATTGAATACCTCCTTTGGCCCCACCATAGGGCAAGCCTGCCAACGAGGTTTTCCAAGTCATCCACATTGCTAAAGCCTTGGCCGCATCGATATCAACCGTCGGATGATAGCGCAATCCACCCTTATAGGGACCCAAAGCGTTGTTGTGTTGTACCCTATACCCTTTAAAAACTTCTACTTCACCGTTATCCATCCGTACAGGAAAATGAACCACAAGTTCATTGTTCGTAACCTCAAGAATTTTTCGAATATTGGGATTTAAGTCAATAATGTCGGCAGCATTGTCGAACTGGCGCATTACATTATCTAGCATGCCTTGCTTGCGCTTGGCGCGCTTCTTTAGTGTTTTTGTTGTCATAGTGCTGTTTTTCGGAATTTCTTCCCCTTTTCGTTACCGAATTACGTTTTCCACTTTTTTTAGCTTATCAAAATTGCCCTTCGTTTAAAATTTCAAGTTTGTGTTGTTTTCATATTCGCTACAAGATGTTATATCACTTTTGTCGGTTGTAAGCACACAGAACCTTTCATTACTACATGTGGCACATATGCTTCGATTTTGTTTCTCCGTAACTTTTGCAATTTCAACCATAAAAAAGTTTCAAAAAAATAGAGTGTATTAGTTTTGGTCTAAGATTTAAACAGTTACTTCGAGGCCACTGATCAACAATTAAAAGTTATCATTTTTAGAGGATCGTATCGGAAAGAATCTGTTTTTGATTAGTTTTAGCGCTGGACTATCTATTAAAATCCACTCGACGATTCATAGCTTTGAAAAGCCATTGGACTGAAAGGCCGAGCGGATAAAACAACCAAACTAACTAAACTTATTTTTAGACTACGGTTTACTTAAAAGCAGCTCCTGCTCGACACCAATGATTTCAATAGAATCTACTACCAATGGAAAACCATAAGATACTTTATCTCCTTTGGCATGGCCAATTATAGACGAACCTAATGCCGAAAAGACCGAAACTTGATGTGCCTCTATTCCACATTCCGAAGGAGCAACCAATTCAACGACTCGCTGCCACCCAGCCTTCGAAAGTAAAGTAACCTTCGAGTGTAGGCCCACCACATCATCAGGTATATCTTCCGCATCACAAACATGTGCCATATCCAGATTTTCCTTTAAATTGTCAAGGGAATGTTTATGCGCATAATCTTCATAATAATTACCAACGTAGAGCAACCGCTTCGTCTCCACATATTCTTTTTTTTCAAATATCAAACTGCCGTATTTCATAGCGTACTTTCTTAAGTGCAAGGCTATAAAAAACATAACCTTACATTATAGTCCTCTTATGGCAAGTAGCATGCCTAAAAATTTGCTATCAAAAACATAAAATACAACTGATTTATTATCAATTATTTATAGTTTTCAAGCAAAAAAACACCGATAAATGAAATGGGTAATTTATACCCGATCGGGGATTTTTGCCCCAGTAGATTACTTTAATTTTTCGCGAAGTGTTTTACGATCAATTTTTAGTATTTCGGCTGCTTTGGTCTTATTATTGTTGGTGGCAGCGAGCACACGTTGTATATATTCCTTTTCTATCACTTTTAAAGGTAGGAATGAGCTCTCAGGAAATTCAATTTTAAATTTCAGGTTTTCAGGAAGGTGTTCTACATCGATTTTACCATCACACATTATAACGGCGCGTTGTATTACATTTTCCAACTCACGAATATTACCGGGCCAATGGTAGCGTTTGAGCACTTGAATTGCTTCGGGTGTGACCTTCATAAGACGCTCTTTGTATTCGACGCCATATTTTTTTATAAATCGGTCTACCAATAGGGGTATGTCCGACTTTCGTTCCCGTAGCGGTGGTACGTTAATTTGAACAACCGTCAATCTGTAGTACAAATCTTCCCGAAACTTTTTGTTGGCAATACTTTCCAAAAGGTCGTTATTGGTCGCGGCTATAATTCTAAGGTCCAACTTTTCCACTTTTTGTGACCCCACCTTTGTGATATTCTTTTCTTGCAATGCGCGCAAAAGCTTTGTTTGTACCGCCAATGAAGCACTGCCAATCTCGTCTAAAAATAGGGTTCCATGGTTGGCAGCCTGAAAGAAACCGTTTCGATTTTCATTGGCTCCGGTAAATGCGCCTTTTGTGTAACCGAAAAGCTCGGCCTCGAGCAACCCTTCGGGAATGGCCCCGCAATTCACGGCAACAAAAGGTGCTCGGGCAAACTTGCCCGAATAGTGAATGGCCCGTGCTACCAACTCTTTTCCAGTACCGCTTTCTCCTCCTATTAGAACGGTCGCCCTATTGTCCTTTACGCGTGCTATGATATCGGTAAGCTTGGCGAATGCTTTCGACTGCCCGATCATATCGGCATAGAGTGGGTTTTGCGGTACTACGTTCTTTGTCGGTTTTGATTTATTATGCTCCCTGCTTTCAAAAGATTTTGCCACCGCTTGTTTTAATTCTTCTTTAGTAAAAGGCTTGGTCAAGTAGTCAATGGCACCTGATTTTATCACATTTAATGCCCCATCGATAGAAGGGTAGCCCGTAATAACCAATTTCGGGATATGAGGATAATTTTCGGCCGTAAACTTTAACAGTTGTAAACCGTCGACTTCGGGCATTTGAATATCGGTAATCAACAAATCAATGTCGGTATCCTTTAAGATATATAGCGCCTGTTTTACGGAAATAGCCTTGTAAGTGTGATACTCGAGTGACTGCAAATGACGCTGTAACATTTCTAGAATATGAACGTCATCGTCTACAATTAAAATATTCTCTTTGTTCAGCCCCATACGTTCTATAATTTAGGAAATGTAATGGCAAATATAGTCCCTTGGGGGTTATTCGGCCGGTGGATTATACTTCCCTGATGGCTTTTCACTATCCCATGCACAACACTTAGCCCCAGCCCAGAACCTTCACCAAAAGGTTTGGTGGTAAAAAATGGTTCAAAAATTTTATCATGAATATCATCAGGTATTCCCGATCCCTCATCTGTAATCTCGACAAGAACTTGATTAGACTTATCGATTATTTCAATAGTTATGGTACTTCGTTCGGGAGAAAAATAAATGGCGTTTATAATTAAGTTAAATAATACTTGGGTTAGCTGTATTTTGTCAATTTTGAGCTTCACATCTTCCTGTTCTGACATAAACTTACATTCGACCTTGTTCGTTTTAAGTAGGGCATTAAGTAAGGCAATTGCATCTTTGGTTACCGGAATTATATTGACCAAACTTTTCTGTTGTGGCATTTCACAGGCAAAGAACATCAATTTTTTTACTACTTCCCTCGAGTAAATGGCACTATTGATTATTTTTTCAAGGTCATTTGATGCCTGACTACCCGGAGGAATGCTTTCCTTTAAAAGTTCAGTAAACCCCAAAATATTGGCTAAAGGAGTGTTAAGCTCATGTGCGATACCGGCGGTAATTTCACCCAAGATGCGTAACCGATCAGACTGTTCGACCTGTCTTTTAATAAGTACTTCACTTTCCTTGATCTCCTTTCTTTCCAAAAGGTTACCGATTTCAAGACCCACGTTGTCAAGCAACCGTTGCTCCTCCTCCAAAAAGTCCTCGGCCGTATACTTTGGAGAAGGATACCCAACACGTAA
Organism: uncultured Kriegella sp.; assembly: GCA_965368185.1. Taxonomy (GTDB): domain Bacteria; phylum Bacteroidota; class Bacteroidia; order Flavobacteriales; family Flavobacteriaceae; genus Kriegella. The sequence continues at coordinate 39,685 of CBDULZ010000013.1, read as the reverse complement.
TTTTCCTTTCACTTTATTAAAAACAGTTATTTTCGACTCGAGGAAGACGTAATTCGCTTTCTTTTTCTTCGTAGTTGAAACGTAGGTTTCGGTCGCAATTGAGACATAGGTATCCTTATTATACTGCCACGCTTTTTGCAAGCTTGTGGCAATAGCTTCCAAGGCCACCTGAATTTCAGTATAATCGCAATTCACAATAATCGAGGTCACCTCGTAAAGACAGGTAAGTTCTTTGATTCGTTCTTTTAACTTTGCTTCTGCTGCTATCATCTTCTTTGGAACATATCTGAATACGATTAAACATGGTTTTAATCAGGCGCGAATTATCGTGAAAATTTACCGATTATTTTGGTCACGTACAAAGCGTCTTCCCTTTTCATTCTTGGACTGTAAAAATTATACCATTAAAACTGCTTCCACCAATTGATTATATGACTCGAATGGTGAAAAATTCGGATACTTTGCTTTAAAACACTCCCTTTATCTTGCTTTGTCAAGCGTATCAATCATTTAAAAAATTATCCTCTAAATTGTCATAATTTTAAATTACATGTAACTAAAAAAAATAAGGACATGTCATACGAATGAACAATCCATTTGAAAAAACCTTTTTGGATGCCATAGAGCAAAATCAACAGAAACTATTACGAATCTGTTCGGTTTATGCCAAAGACACCAGTGATACCAAAGATCTTTTTCAAGAAGTATTGGTACAAATATGGACATCAATGCCAACTTTTGAGAAAAAATCTTCAATAGCTACATGGATGTACAGAATAACATTAAATGTATGTCTTCGTTTTCGTTCAAAAGAAATTAAAAAGCAGAAACGGTTCATTCAAATGGACAGTATTACAATCGCCAAATTTACACCTACGAAGGAAAACCCTGAAGAACAAAAGAAATTGGGGCATCTCAAAAGCTGTATCAAAAAATTGAATGAAGCCGACAAGGCGGTTATCACGCTCTATTTGGAAGAAGTTCGCTATAAAGAAATTTCTGAAATTTTAGGGCTATCTGAAAATAATGTGGCAGTAAAGGTCAAGCGCATCAAGAAAAAATTGTTGAACTGTATAAATCGAACCGCATGATGGAGGACGAACTGATTAAGATTTGGCAATCTTCCCCTATAGAAGAGCAGATAAAGTTTGATAAATCGCGTTTGATGTTAGAAATGCAATCGAGTTTGAGCCGATTTGACAGATTAGTGAAATACGGTATACTGGTAGAGCAAGCGGCCCTGATAATCGCCATACCTGTGTTTATTTTTTATATCTACTTCGTTCCTTTTGTACTGTCAAAAATTGCTTCGATTCTAATTGTCACATGGGGTATTTGGTACTTTATTAAACTCAAGGAGTGGAAAAAAAAGAAACCCAATAACTTGACGAAAAGTTATTTGGACTACTTATATGAATCTAGAAAATATTTAATACTACTTAAAAAGTGGGGTGACAATGCAATTTTCTGGTATATTCTACCCACTATACTTAGCGTAATACTCTTTCTTTTTGGCCCCTTACTCGAAGGAAAACTTAATAATAAATTGATTGCAATAGTGTTTATAGTTGCAATTGCTACGGGGGTGGTCACCTATTTCTGGGGAAAATGGATAGTAAAAACCCAGTATGTTCCCCGGTTAAAAAAAGTTGAGGAACTGATAGCGGTTATGGAAGAATAATATAAAATGTAGATTCTAATCTAAACGAAAAATGAAATACCTATTTCTGTCTAAAGTCATTTTAAATATTACCAATTAATTTATCAAGATTTCAATAGGTAAAAAACTATTGTCCCTTTACCCTTAAATCCATTAAAGATCAGGTTCTCTCTACACTATAAAGCCCAACCTGCTGTATCTTGCCCCTTAGCGCCATTTCCCCTAGGAATTTAACAGTATATTCCTTAATTCCATATTCCGATATCATCTCTAATATATCTTTCGAGATTATTAATTTTTGATTATACGGTTTGCACTGTTCCAAGATGCGGGAAGTGGTATTCAAAATATCACCTGAATACACAATTTCCCTTTTAATCACACCCATCTCCCCCACGGTCACCAGACCTTTATGAACTGCAGCCTTAAATAAGGGAAAAAGACCATATTTTTGAGTATAATATGGTTTTCTATGCTCTAGAGCGTCCTCTATTTTGAAGAAGCAGCTCACACAATTTGACTTTTTAGAAACGGCTTTTCGTAAAGACCATGAGATTACTACTTCGTCTCCCACGTATTGATAAATTTTGCCTTTTGAATTAAGTATCGGATCGGTAATATCACTAAAAAAGTCCTGCAATAGGGCAAAGAATTTTAAATGACCCAGTTGCTCCGCAATAGATGTAGAATCTGTCAAGTCAAGAAACATAAACACTTGTTGCACTTCATGTGGTCTGTGATACTTGCCCTGAAACAAGGCGGACAACGTACCGGGCCCGTATTTTTCATTAATCTTCAAACTGTAAAGTGCAATAAATACCATAAACATCCAAGACACAATATTCCGAATTGCATAGGGGTTCAAAAGCAATAGATCGATGGCTTCCCTTAAACTATCGTCACTGTTGACGATTTGCTCTTTGTGGTAAAAAAAATAGGAGACAATTGTATTCAGGACAAAAATAAAAAAGAGGAAAAAAAATATACTCGAAAGCAGAAAATGACCATAACTTTTATTGCGATATCTTTCATTTAGCACAAACACCATAATGCTGCCCCCGATGATTCCGCCAATAGCAGGACCGAGCAGATTTATTACCATAAATTCACCAAGGGACAGGCTATAGGGAACAGAAAACACAAACTTGCTTAATGAGGCGTCATAAATAACGCATTTGTAGAGGGCAAAAAAAGCTCCACATCCCATCCAAAAAATGGTGATGGCCAAAACCTGATGTAGTTGTGCCCGTATTTTAGGCCTGATATACATCTTGTAGAATTATTTCTATAGAAAGATACGATTTCTACCGTCTCTAAATCTAGTAATGCGGTTTAATTTGCTCAAAGATGACCAATGCCCCAGTTATTAAAAATGGGGTTCTACCCCCTTTCAAAGAATCATTGACATTTTACCGTAGTCATCCATTTATATGCCATGATTGACAACCCAAAATATTATATCAAAATAGTTGAAGAGACCAAAACATCTTTTTCCTTTAAACTATGGGGGCGCAAATCAAAAAGTATGTGCAATTAAAGAAGACCTTTTGAATCAGTCTTTATATGTATCCCCATAAAGAAAGGAAAACTATTTTCGCAAACTTATCAAACGGTTACCGCCTTGTTTAAATACCTTCGAAACGGGAGCATTTCTCGATAGGCGTGGAATACCTTTTTATCAAAATTGGCTTTCAACACTTCTTTGGTAGGAAATTCGGTAGCCACGGCAAACGTTTTATTGCGTAACAAATCGATATGCGGATGGTCATTGGCATACCCTTTAGGGGCCTTCGTCAGCTTTGCATGCCCATATAATGTTCCAAACATATTCTTGAACGACTTTTTGGCCAAAATCGTTTTTAGCTTTTCTCCGTCATAATCTATGGCATCGCGAACGCTTCGCAATCGTTTGGGTTCCGGTCGCCATAACCCACCAGCAAAAATGGATCGTTCGATACCGATCTCAATATAAAAATCGCCAGTATTGGGCCGCTTGTCCAACCCCGCGCCAAAATGATCTTTATAAATTGGCTTATTCGGATGAAACATCAGATTGTTATTGATACGATTGATGCCCTTTTTACCTGGGGTATCATAATATTCCTCATCGATTTCTGCCAGTTGGGCATTCAATAAATCTAACCACGCAATAAAATCATTTCGGACCTCAGTGTACCATTTTCGGTTGGCATCCATCCATTCTTTATTGTTATTTTGTTGTAGCTCGTTAAGAAATGTAATCAGGTTTTTGAAATTCATTCAGTAAAAAAGTTTATGATTGACGCCTTCGCGAACAAAGTGACGCGATCAGTTTATTATAGTCCTTTGAGATAATTCAAACACTATATAGAACTAAATTCAACAGATCGCTTCGTACCTCGCGAAGGCGGATATTAAAACCGATTATCACCTCCGATAATATCACCAAGACCTCCTAAAATACTACCTTCACCCTTATCTTTGCCTCCTCTTGGGATCGATGCAAGTACACGGCCCGCCAAGCGGCTAAAAGGCAACGATTGTATGTAAACCGTTCCCGGACCTCTTAAGGTGGCAAAAAACAATCCCTCTCCTCCAAAAACCGTATTTTTTATGCCTCCAACAAATTCGATATCATAATCCACATCTTTTGTAAATCCAACAATACAACCGGTATCGACCTTTAGGACCTCACCGACACCCAAAACTTTTTTTGCCATAGTGCCTCCGGCATGAACAAATGCCATGCCGTCACCTTCAAGCTTCTGCATGATAAACCCCTCACCTCCAAAAAGCCCCCTGCCCAAGCGTTTTGAAAATTCAATACCTACCGAAACACCCTTGGCCGCACATAAAAAAGCATCCTTTTGACAAATAAACTTGCCGTCTTTTTCAGAAAGATCAATCGGCAAAATTTTGCCGGGATAAGGCGATGCAAAGCTCACTTGTTTCTTTCCTTGACCTACATTTAAAAATGCGGTCATAAAAAGACTCTCCCCTGTTAACAGTCGCTTTCCTGCCGAAAACAGCTTGCCCAAAACACCGGTGTCTTGATTCGAGCCGTCTCCAAAAATAGTGTCCATTTTTATTTCGTCATCCATCATCATAAAGCTACCTGCCTCGGCCACTACGGCCTCTTGCGGATCCAATTCAATTTCGACATATTGCATTTCTTCACCGTAAATTTCGAAGTCTATTTCGTGTGCGTTCATAATCTCTAATTTTTAATTTCAATTCCGCAAAGGCAGAAAATCTTTTATTTTATATATTGTTTGTGCTTGTTAGTTGGTTGTTCTACCAAAAATGTTACAAATTATTCCTAAGAATTTTAACCTCGAACAAAGCTTCTACAGAAAAAAGTGTATTGGGTCAAATTTTAAAGGTGTAAACGAGTAACGACCATAGCAATTTAGTCTTGCAATTCATTCTCAATTACAAGGCATAGAAGATGGTCCAAGCTTCATTCAACCTCAGTTTGCTTATTTTCAATCTATCAACCGCTGAATCAGCAACAATTTGCTACCAATTCACCAGAATCGACGTCGCTGAAAGGCATCGAGGCCCCACATCCTTCAAAAATTCCAAAATGTGTTTCCCAACTACCGTAATAGGTGAAATGATCCCGGTATCTTGATGCCTGTAGCATTAAGTACGTATTTCCGCACACTGGTAGTATTTTATTCTTTGGAAAGTTGTGATGATCGTCCAATTGAAAGCTGTTTTTATGATGGGCAATGGTCCCCTTGTATGCCACTGCTTGACCATAATCTTCGCATGCGTCTTCCAATTCGCTAATTTTCCATAAACGATACGTGACGGAAAAAAACTGAATGTCCCCACATTTTTCTTTGACTTCGCTATTTTCAATGGTAATGGGATTACTTTTTACACTTCTGGGATCGGTAAACCCAGCCCTTCGGGCCATGCGCAAAAAATCGTTCCAATATAGGGCACCACTTAAACACTCTCCCCAAAGTACGGGGTCATCTTGTAACGTTTTACTAATTCGCCGATTACTATATACGTCACTAAAATACATTTCTCCACCTGGTTTTAATAAACGGTAAGCATCTCCAAGCACTTTTTCTTTGTTCACAGCGAGATTAATCACACAATTTGAAATTATCAAGTCAAAACTATTGGGTTCTAAATTCAGTTGCCTCAGCGCTTCGATATTACCTTTTAAAAACTTTAGGTTCGCATATTCATATCCGAATTTCCTAGTATGATAATCAATGTAATTGTTGGCAGTTTCGAGTTGCTCATCAGTCATATCAACGCCAATCACTTCTCCTTTTTGACCAACCAATTGAGACAAGATATAGCAATCTCTTCCACTCCCCGACCCCAAGTCTAGAATTCGTAAGCCTTCCAATTCTTCAGGTATCACCAAACCGCAGCCATAATATTTAGCCACTATTTCGTCATGCACATTATTCAAAGCATCCTTAATATATTGTGGTGGCTCCTCTAAAGTACAACAGGCATTGGTCTTTAAATCATCACTGTTAACCAATTCTTTTCCATAATAGCTTTGGACCTCTTCGTGTTTCACTTCCATTTTTTCAATTGAATTTGTGTAGGTAAATAGACCATAAAGTCGCTACTAGAAAAGCGATCACATATCTCATTTACGTTGTTGATGATCATAGTTAGTTGCTTTTTTATGTGCATGCTTACAACTTAACCCAAAAATTACAGTCAATTTAATCCGCATTCGAAGATGTACTTTCTTTTTATCTGTAGAAGAAGATCAATAGCATCAACCCTTCACTCGTATTGTCCATTCGAAATTAAAAGTAGAGACCACTACCCCATCTTCGTTTACCCCGACCGACTTCATCCAAAAGGTCTGCCCTTCCCCTGTGGCTATGGTTTTAACTATGGCCTCGTTGATCAAATGCCCGTCTTCGCAGGTAAATGTCAATCTTCCTGTCGCTTTTTTAGAAAAATTGGCATTGTTATTTGCCACGAGCATCGATATTTTTTTACCGCTCTTCCTAATCTGAGCAATAACTAGGGTACCGGTACTGAATTCGGCAGCCATTCCCTGCACGGCCCAAAACATCGATTTAAACGGATTTTGGTTGAACCATCTGTGCTTTACGGTCACTATCGCCTTTTGCTCATCGATATATTTTAGGCGTACCCCACACCACCAAGCTACGGGTAGATTAAAAAAGGTAAACGCATTGAACTTCCCAGTATTTGTTGCCATAATATTGTTTCTGACCTAAAAGTATTGAAATTATCTTAAGTCACAATTGTTAATTTTATGTTAATTTATAGTACTTTGTTTTGCATAGTACCTTCTTTTAGATATATATTTGTATAAGAAATTACTAAGCTATGACAGATACATTGACAAAACACGAGCGAAATTTGTCCGCCATCATTCACGCATCGACGTTTTCAAAGTACTTGATTCCTTTTGGGAATTTTATACTGCCTTTGGTATTATGGACAGCCAATAAATCGGAATATAAATTTGTCGATTACAATGGCAAACAAGCCTTAAATTTTCAAATTAGCCTTTTGCTCTATTCGATTATATTAGGAATCATAAGTATTCCCTTCATTATAAGTTTTCTTCCGAACGTTTTTGATTTTGGGCATTTCGGTTTTGATAGCCTGAACAATTATAATACCATGAATATCAATTTTGATAGCGATAATTTCCGCTTTGGAAAGTGGTTTTTGCCATTAGGTATTTCCGGATTATTACAAATCGCCCTGTTTATCATAAATATCGTTTATACCATTCTAGCCACCATTCGAACCAATGAAGGCCAGACCTTTAAATATCCTATTACCATTAATTTTATAAAATAAAAAACATCAAATCAAAAACACATGGTACTCATCACACCATTTGGAGTTTAATCATCAATCAAACTGTCCTGAACTTGTTTCGAGGTTCAGCCCATATTAGGAAGGAGAAATTTCGAAACAGGTTCAGCACAGGAAAACGAACAGTTAATCAATTAGTAAAATGAAACTATGAACGTAGAAAACACAAAAGCACAGATGCGCAAAGGGGTGCTGGAATATTGCATATTGTCTATTCTTAACGGACAGGACAAGTATGCCTCAGAAATTCTAGAAACCTTAAAAGACGCGCGGATGCTCGTAGTGGAAGGAACTATTTATCCTTTGCTCACCAGGCTCAAAAACGCCGGACTACTCAACTATCGATGGGAAGAGTCCACCTCAGGTCCCCCGCGTAAGTATTACACCTTGACAGAAACCGGAAAATTGTTCCTTAAAGAATTGGACAAAACCTGGGACGAACTAAGAAGTGCCACTAATCTGGTAACCAACACTAAAAACAGTTAAGAATGAACAAGACAGTTAATATAAATCTCGCAAATATCTTCTTCCACATTGATGAAGACGCTTACCGTAAATTGCGAAATTATCTCGAAGCGATCAAACGTTCGTTTGTCGGAACTCCCGGAAGCGATGAAATTATTGCCGACATCGAGGCACGTCTGGCAGAACTGTTCCATGAAAAAATGCAGCACGAACGACAGGTTATCTCCGAAAAAGAGGTTGACGAAGTCATCGCCATCATGGGGCAACCAGAAGATTATATGATCGATGAAGATATTTTCGAAGACGAACCGACACACAAATACAGAAGTGAACCGAAGCGAACCAAGAAATTGTATCGCGATATAGACCATAAATATATTGCAGGGGTATCTTCCGGTTTGGGCCATTATTTCAAGATCGATGCTTTATGGATGCGCCTACTATGGATACTATTGACTATCGGCTCAAGCGGAGGCTTTATCCTAATATACGGACTGCTTTGGATTTTAATTCCCGAAGCGGCGACCACCTCACAAAAATTGGACATGCGTGGAGAAGAAGTCAACATTAGCAATATTGAACGAAAAGTGAAAGAAGGGTTTGAAGGTGTAGCCGACAAAGTCAAAAATGCCGACTATGACGCCATGGGCAACAAAATAAAAAGTAGCGGTCAAACCTTTTTTGATACCATTGGTAAAATCATCATGTTCTTTTTTAAGATCTTCGCTAAATTCATCGGTATCATCTTGATTATCGCTGGTACTTCCGGAATCATCGCACTCTTGGTAGCCCTTTTTACTGTGGGTATTTTTAAAGGGGTAAATTTTCCGGGAATGGATTTTTACCAAATGGCCGATGCCACGAATACGCCGATTTGGCTGGCGTCGCTCTTTATTTTCTTTGTTTCGGCCATACCGTTGTTCTTTTTACTGTATCTGGGATTAAAGATTTTGGTCAACAACCTAAAATCGATTGGAAATATCGCAAAATTTTCTCTGCTGGGTCTTTGGTTGATCAGTCTTATTGCACTAATTGTTTTGGGAATACAACAAGGTACCGCGAGGGCATTTGAAGGAAGCGCAACAACCAAAAAGCAACTCTTTAGTCCGAACGAGCCCGACACATTGAAAGTGGTTCTGGTTTCGCCCGAAAACAGTGGTATTCTCAACACCATGAACCTCGACGACATTATGCTATTTAAAGATGATGATGGCAATGACATTCTCTTATCTAACGACGTACAGGTAAGAATTGAAAAATCGAATACCCTGGCTTCCCAAATTAGGGTCAGAAAAGATGCCCGAGGCAGTTCTTTCGATGATGCCCGTGAAACAGCGGAAAAAATAGCGTATAATTATAAAACAGAGGGGAACACGATTTATCTAGATCACTTTTTGACAACTCATAGATCCAATAAGTTCAAAGACCAAGAAGTTCATGTTACCCTCTCAATTCCTACAAGTACCATAATTTCCTATGAAAATGATAATAATCGTTGCTGGACAATGAGAGCACCTCTAGACAGAAACATGAATGGTTGCGAAATGACTAAATATTACTGGCAAATGGATGCAAATGGCGAACTTATTTGTCAAAATTGTCCAGAAGAAGATAATGATGAAAATAATGCGGACGACGGTGAGAACAACAGAATTATTATCAACGAAGACGGGGTAGACATTAACATTAAGGATAACCGTGATTCCTTTAAAATGAAAATCGATGGGAATGGTGTTAAAATACAGGCAAACGACAATACTGAGAATGTTGATATCAACATTAACGAAGAAGGAGTTAAGGTGAATACCGATGAGAACTAAATTCCCTCCAAGGTTTTCCATGGGCCAAAGAAGATAAAGCGTGTTCAAGCCTCCATCTTAAAACAAGGGCCGAATAAACGATTCATCTATTGAATTCTACGATTCAGTTCTTTAAACTATAAAATCGCAATCTTAATCAGCATTTTTACTTTCATAAACAACAATCATTAATCGAAAGTTGCACTTAATCATCAAGTACTAAAACAAGTTCAACATAAAAACAACAATCATGACAACATTAGCACGACTTACAATTGCATTTTTACTCGCCCTATTTTTCACTTCATGCGGATTTGATGTTAAAATCGGGGACTTCGGCAGCGGGGAAAAAGGAAATGGTATTGTTACCGAAGAATCTCGTACAATCACTGATGAGTTTTCTAAAATCTCAGCTTCGGAAGGTTTGGAAGTTTACGTGACACAGGCGAAGGACTTTGACATTATGGTGGAAGCCGATGAGAATATTATCGACCTCATCGGAACCGATATCAAAGACGGAAACCTTAGAATTCACACCATTAAAAATATTGGGAGGGCTACCAAAAAAATCTATGTTTCATTACCCGAAATCACAGCATTACGAAGTTCAAGTGGCAGCCATTTAATAACACAGCAAACCATAAATTGCACCGATATCGATATTGATGCAAGCAGTGGATCCCTTCTAAAGGCTGAACTTTTGGGAGAAAATGTGGAAATAGATGCCAGTAGCGGAGCCAATTTAACCGTGTCGGGTAATGCGACCAATGCAGCTATAGATGTAAGTAGCGGTGGTAATATAAATGCCAAAAACCTGGAAACCAAAATTTGCCATGCCGATGCCAGCAGTGGGGGCAATTTAATGATTACTGTTTCCGAATCTTTAATTGCAAATGCAAGTAGCGGCGGCAATATATCGTATTCGGGAGAAGCCACATTACAAGGTAAAAAGAATATTTCGGGAAGTATTACCTACCGTGATTAAATATTGAACGGCCATATATGCGGCAATTTTACAACCTGTCTCGTTTACACGAAAACACCTGTCAATTTATTTCTAACTTGACAGGTGTTCGTTATCCGTTAATTTTATGAAATTAGGCCATTTGCATTTTGGAAAGCTTACCAGTCTTTTGCTATATTCGTGAATACCTTTACATGATGCAGCTACGTTTAAAAAAGTACATTCTTCCGCTAAAACATACATTTAGTATTTCTCGTGAATCCCATGATTTTCAAGATACCTTGATCGTGTGTCTATCGTCTAACGGTCTTATCGGGTATGGTGAGGCAACCTCAAATCCATATTACAGAATTACAGTTGAGAGTATGATGGCCGAGATAGAGGTCATTCGAGATGAGATAACGGAATTCAATTTCACCAAGCCTGAAATTTTTCACCAATTTTTGGTTAAAAAGGGGTTGACCAGTTTTGCCATTTGCGCATTAGATTTGGCGGCTCACGACCTCTACGGTAAACTTTTGAAAAAGCCGCTTTATAAAATCTGGCAAACAAACCTTGAAAGATACCCTACCACGAACTATACCATTGGTTTAGGCACAATCAAAAATATGGTCGCAAAATTGAAGGAAACGCCATGGCCAATATATAAGATTAAATTAGGTACCAAAGACGACATTACTATTATTAGCGAACTAAGAAAACATACCGACGCTATATTCCGTATTGATGCCAATTGCGCCTGGACGCCGGAGGAAACCATTCTAAATGCACCACTTTTAAAGGAAATGGGCGTTGAATTTATTGAACAACCATTACCTGCAGACGACTGGGAAGGTATGGAAAGGGTAATGCACAAAAGTGTGCTTCCGGTAATCGCCGACGAAAGTTGTATTGTCGAAGACGATGTAGAAAAGTGCGGACTACATTTTAGCGGTATCAATATAAAACTTACAAAATGTGGGGGCCTGACCCCTGCCCTGCGAATGATTAAAAAAGGCAGGGAAATGGGCCTTAAGGTTATGGTCGGTTGTATGACGGAATCAACAGTTGGAATCTCTGCCATTGCACAACTCTTGCCGCAATTAGACTATGTCGATATGGATGGAGCCCTTCTACTTTCCAAGGATATTGCCGATGGGGTGAAAATTGAATCCGATGGAAGTATAATTTTTCCCGTACTTGGGGGGAGCGGTATAACATTACGGAAATGACACACTATATTGACGCTTTTCCAGAGCGCGAACTTCTTATAAACGGAGAAAAGCACCTTTATTTCGGGGGAACCGCCTATTTAGCGCTTCAAAAAGACGAGGAATTTCAAAATATTTTTATTCAGAATGTCAAGAAATACGGAACCAATTATGGGGCATCGCGAAAATCAAATATTAGGTTGTCTATCTATAACCAAGTCGAACAGTATTTACAGGAATGGGTAGGAAGTCAAGCCTGTCTTACGGTATCGTCCGGTTACTTGGCAGGCCAATTGATTGTTCAACATTTTAAGGCAAAGAATCATAGGCTTTTTTATGCTCCGCACACCCATTCCGCATTGATGGGCAACGATTTAATTTCTTTTGATTCGTATGCGTCACTGCTTCGTACGCTATCGAAGCATTTGAATCAAAATCCGAATGCGACGCCGGTAGTATTATTGGATTCCATAGATTTTTCAGGTAATAATTATCCCGTTTTTGAGGCGCTTCGAACACTTCCTTTGGATAAAATTGTTTTGGTTGTTGATGATTCTCATGGAATCGGGGTCGTTGGCCAAAACGGAAACGGAGTTTATAAAGAATTGAAAGGTCTAGGAAGCAAAGAATTATTGGTATGCTGTTCTTTAGGAAAAGGTTTGGGAGTACAAGCGGGAGCGATATTTGGAACTGAAAAGCGTATAAATCAATTGAAAAACACTGCCTTTTTCGGTGGGGCAAGTCCTGCTATGCCGGCCGCTCTTGCCACGATATTGGAAGCTCAGGAAATCTATACGTCAAAAAGAGCACTGCTCCAGCGAAACATAAACCTGTTTCTTGAAGGGTTAAAGTATCTTCAAAAATTCAAGTTTATGAAAAACCACCCTGCAATCAGTTTTTTAGATCACGGATTGTCACAGTATCTGATGGATTACAAGATTATAGTCACAGATTTTAACTACCCAGACGAGAAGGCACCGACTATGAGTCGCATTGTGCTCAGTGCTGCACATACAAAATCGGACATTACTTATCTTTTGAATTGTATTGAGCGGTATTTCAGCTGATTAAAAACAGCACCTATTTATTCGACATCCCAGAAAATACGATCAAGTAAGGTTACCGAGGGTACATTATTTCCATTTCGACTTATCTCACTATCAGGATAAGATAGTCTTCTAATAAACTGTCCGCTTAAATCAGGATTCAAATTGGCAGGTAAGGTCATATCCTTATATTGATAATCGAATCTTCTTGCATCGTTCCAAGCCTCTGGATGCAAAAATAGAGCTACCCATTTTTCCTTAAAAACATCGCCCAACGTGAATGCCGACTCCCCCATACCCACGCTCGGGTCTGCCAAATAATCATCTATCTCTGATTGGGACACCTCGAGCATTTCCATGTGGGCTTTAATTCCATCTAAATAGGCCTGGTATGCCCGTGTTTTGTCAGTCGCAAAAGCGGCCTCGGCCTCAATAAATTTTTGTTCGCTATACGTCGCTATTAATACGGGTGATGTAATCGAAGTGTAATATTGATCTTCGATCAGGGTAGACCTGGCGCCCTGTTCCGGCGCATTTCCTCTACCCAAACCATTTACCGTACCAACGAATTCATCATCATCAGTTGTGCCGACCATTAACTTAAGCCTTGGATCAATGGCCGTATATGACGTTCCGTCCAAGGCCTGGATAAACTGTTCGGAAATCCAGCCGCCAAGCAATAGATCAGCATTATCCCTAGCAACATCGGCCCATGGATTAATTGATTGTTCGAAGAAAGAAACTTGGGCGTTTTCATCATTTGATTGAAATGCCTTATCTGTGGCTTCCAAAACCGCCGTATCACTATACCCAGTCAACTCTTTCAAGTGTATCATTGCACGGGCTTTAAGCATATGGCCAAAAGCTATCCACTTAGATACATCACCTGAATAGATAAAGTCGTCATCGCCCAACGAAGCCGTTGTTTCTTCTTGTAGATTTGTGATACCCTCATCCAAATAATCCATAACCACACCATAGAGTTCTTCATCAACATCATATTTAGGAGTGACCGTCTCAAAATTAAAACTTTCGGAGAAGGGCATATTCCCAAAAATATCAACACCCATACTGAGGTTCAGAGCCATCAATATTTGTGCCGCCCCCTGGTAGTGTGCGGCACCTTGTTCTTCCGCCTTCGCTATCAACACAACCAAGTCGGTCATTACATTATATAAATTGAACCACGTGTTGTTGTTACTAACAGGTTCCATGGTATCAGAGGCACTGGCGGGATTTGGGGATGCCAGATATTGCACATAATTGGATGTAATATCTCCCACCCGATATACATTATTGGCTGATTCATAAGTACTATTAATCATCAAGCCCGAAATCGGTGCATCTTCTGGATTGTTCGGATTTTCATTTACATCTAGATAAGAGTCACAAGAAAAGACCATCAAGACCATTATGATACTCCCTATTTTTGATATTATATTATTTAGTTTCATCTGAATGATTTTATTTATTTTAAAAGACAATTTTTCTCCGGTATTGTATATTTAAGTATCCGTTCAAATTTCATATAGGTCAAAATAGAATTCTTGTCAAATGCTATAGTCCAAAATTCAAAGTCAAATAATAGCTCTGCGTACCGGGGAAACCGAGACCCGTAAACCCTATGGCATTGCCTCCGGCACCTGCTGAAAATGACTCTGGATCAAAACCATCCCATGGTGAATATAAAATGATGTTATTTGCGGCCAGAGATACCCGAAGCGATGTAAATGGTGTTCTATTAAGTATTTTGTCATCAAGGTTATAAGCCAGTGATATACTTCTTAACTTAATATAGCTAGCGTCTTTTACAAAGTTTTCGGTTATCCCCCTATAGTCGTTTCTCCAAAAACCTGCCCCATAATCATTGCCATCGGGACCTTCACCCTGACCAAGCCAAACTTGTTGGGTATTGGTAGATCCATCTTCCAAAACACCATCGAAAACTCTAAAATCGTTTCTGGCCAAAGTGTAGTCATTTTTGCCAAAAGCAGCCAAGAAATTGTCGAACTGGTTGTACTGTTCCACATCTGCCCTGAAATCAATCAGAACATTCAAATCAATATTTTTGTACCGTAGTTCGTTTCTCAGCCCCCCTATCCATTTAGGAACCGCATTGCCCAAAATAAGCTGATCGGCATTGCGAGCCGGAAACCCATCGCTGTCAATGATTAAAGGAAGACCCCGGTCGAGAAACATGTTGTTTTCATCGGCACCAAAACGAGAATAACTCGTACCGTAAAGATTCCCATAGGCTTCTCCTTCTATCAACTTCATTGTCACAGTACTTCCGGCATATCCGAATTGGCTGCCTACCACAATTTCGTCTATACCTTCACGAATAGCCTTTACTTCGTTATTGTTCATAGAAAGATTGGCCGTAGCCGTCCATTCAAAATCTTCTTTTTGAACAATATCACCACCAAGAATAATCTCAATACCACTATTCTCAATTTCACCGGCATTGGTGATATATGATGAAAAACCTGTTCCGTCAGAAATCGGTACGGGTATTATTTGGTCTTCTGCATTCGATTTATAGTAAGTAAGGTCTAAATCTAACCGTCCATCGAAAAATGCCAATTGTGCCCCAAATTCTAAAGAAGTAGTGAGCTCAGGTTTCAACGCCGGGTCTCCGAAAGTACTGTTTCTGCTAAACCCGACTTGCCCATCAAGTGGAAATACATCGGGCGAGACAAAGGTGGCGCCCAAAACATGTGGGTTTGTATCCTTTCCAACCTGTGCCCAAGATGCCCTAAGCTTCCCGAATGTTAACCAAGAAGAGGTATTCCAATGTTCGCTAAAAATGTATCCTAAATTCACCGAAGGATAGAAGAAAGAATTATTATCCTTGGGCAAGGTTGAAGAAATATCATTTCTTCCGGTAACATTGAAATATATATATTCTTTAAAATTAACCATCAAGTCTCCATAGAAGCCCACCAGTCTTCTTATGCTTTTGCCTTGATCCGCAAAAATTTGTCTTGTATTGTTTAGGTTATAGAACTCTGGAATTACAAAATCCGAGCCAGTAGCTGTTACCCGATCATATTTCCGCTCAAAAATATCATTACCCAACCGTAGTGAGGTATTCCAGTCATCGCTGAACTGCTTCTTTAATGTGATATAAAAATTCGAGGTAATATCTCTACTATTTATTCTAGTTTCCTCAATCTCACCGGTAGAGCTAAGTGGCAGCTCACCATCAATTCCTTTGGGACCAGGGGTTATTTCCGTTCTAACATCACTATAGAAATCAGTACCTACACGATAAGACAGGGTCAACCATTCCGTTGGATTGTAATTCAAATTTAAATTGCCAATTATTCGATTTACATTGTCTACGTAAGTACTAAATCGAGCATCATATATAGGGTTGGTATTTCCGTACGTTTTCATGGTTCCGTCTCTGTTAATATAGTCTCGCACATCTTGGGTTTCCGCCCAGTACATCATTCTTTCCATAAACCTGTCATGCGGCACCCTATTGCCTCCTGAATTCGTGTAATTTATTGATCCGCTAAAATCAAATTTTTCACTTACCTGAACAGTACCTGAAAGTTTGGCGGTAGTTCTCGCCCAATCGCTAAAAGGTATTATCCCTTTTTGATCGAAGCGTCCGAATGAACCATAAAAAGTCGCTTTTTCTCCCCCACCCGAAATACCTAAACTATGATCGGTCTGCACTCCTGTATTAAATGCCCTGTTCCAGTTGTCCTGATATTTATGTCCAGGAACGCTTTGAGCAACCTCTGATATGGGGGCACCCCATGAAGGCCAAAAACTTGTAGGGTCGTATTCACCACTGAAACCTTGGCCATACTGATCCTGCAATTTTGGCAAGCGGTTCAATTCTTCAAAGCCGACTGAAGTATTCAGGTTAATTCTAACCTGCCCTTTTTGTCCCTTCTTGGTCGTTATAATTATGGCACCGTTAGCAGCCCGTACTCCATAAAGTGCGGTAGCCGCCGCCCCCTTTAACACGGACATCGATTCAACATCGGCCGGATTTATATCCGCAGCCCTGTTTGATAGACCACGAGGGGTGTTTGTCGATTCTACTGTAGAATTATCAATTGGTACTCCGTCGACTACAAAAAGAGGTTGGTTGTCGGCCTGAGGGTCTAAAGAGTTTATTCCTCTTATAATAATTCTGGCACTCTGCCCTGGAGCACCACCTGAATTGGTGATTTGTACCCCGGCAACTTGCCCTTGAAGTGCGTTTACGAGATTCGTCTGTTTTGTTTTTGTGATTGCTTCGGCATCGATACTTTGAGCGGCATAGCCCAGAGCCTTTTTTTCCTGTGATATACCAAAAGCCGTCACAATGACTTCACTCAGTTGTTCCGAATCTTCCTCAAGCGCAATATTCAGGATTTGATTGATACCTACGGTAATTTCTTTAGACTTCATTCCAAGATAGGAAAACTGTAATACGTCACCTTCCATTGCAGTTATGGAATAGTTTCCATCAAAATCGGTCGTTGTTCCAGTAGTGGTTCCACTTACAACAATAGATACCCCAGGTAGCGGAGCACCCATGTTGTCTGTAACTTTACCACTGATTGTTTGTCCAACAAGCGTATATGTAAATAGCAGGACAAACAATGAAAAAAATGTATTCTTCATAGTAAATCGGAGTTAGTAGTTCATATCTAAAGTCTGTAAAAAAATTCAAACATCAAACATTTCCTACGCAAAATGTTTTATTTTCAATATCCTATATTGGTTATTAAGCGATTATATGTTTGAAGGCATTAATCATGTGATATCTATAATCCAATTCATTTTAATGAAATATTTTTTTACGATATAAACACCGCTTTCGGTTTTTAAAATCGCATTATTTCTTATTGAAAAATTATTTTTTAACAAAAAAATTCGTAACTTTTGGTATATAATGTAATCATTAACTTTAAAAAAGAATGCTATTATGAGAAAGTTATCCGTTTTGATTCTTTTGTTTTTGATTTTGGCCTTAATGTCCAATTTCAGCTCACCAAATAATGGGGCTTATCATCCATCGATTGAAGGAACATGGGAATTGGTAAATCGATATAACTATGATGGTGTCAATGTCACGGATACACTTACTCCTGCTAAGGGTTTTAGCCAGATTAAAATGTTTTACAATGGAAAAGTCATGTGGACACGCTATACTCCGAAGGAAACGGTGGAATGGTTTGGGTATGGCACTTATGAAACAACAGATAGTACATTAACCGAACGATTGGAATATATGTCGGCCTCCATGCGAAGAATAGCCAATGAAAATATGGAATGGCACATGGAGCTCCAATTGGACAGAAATAGGTACACACAAATCTCACTTGATGAAGACGGAGGTCGTATTGCTTCTGAAAATTACAGAAGAATAAATTGATGAATTTTTTATATAATAACCCTAAAACACGCGTCCATGAAAAAATTACTCGGATTGATTTTCTTGCTGCTTTTTCTTGTCTCTGCCACAGAAATAGATTCTAAAAAACCAGCTTTTCATCCATCAATTGAAGGTACTTGGGAACTCGTAAGCTTTTACAACTATGTCGATGGTGTAAATGTTTCAGACACCTTACCCACTACTGAAGGGTATCGCCAAATAAAGATGTATTATGACGGAAAGGTAATGTGGACTAGATATGTACCCACTGATTCGGTCGAATGGTTTGGATACGGCTCTTACGAAACAACGGATAGCACTTTAACCGAGCGGCTAGAATATATGTCGGCCTCAATGCGGAGGATTGCCAATGAAAATATGGAATGGAAAATGGAACTTCAATTGGATGCACATCGGTTTAGCCAAATTTTTCTAGATGAAGAGGGAAACCGTATAAATTCTGAGAATTATAAGCGCATCGACTAATATATTTGCAATTTTAAATTAAAAACGCCGCAAATGCGGCGTTTTTCTATGTATAGAATCATCTGATTTTTTAAGATGAGGCTACTTCTTCGTGTGTTTCGACTGTAGCAAGATAGCGTTCAGCATCCAAAGCGGCCATACAGCCTGTACCTGCCGCAGTAACCGCCTGACGATATTCTTTATCTTGTGCATCACCGCTCGCAAAAACACCAGGTTTATTGGTCTTTGTCGATTTTCCCTGGGTAATAATATAACCAACCTCGTCCATATCCAACTGACCTTTGAAAATTTCAGTATTCGGTTTATGTCCAATGGCAACAAAAAGTCCCGTGATAGCGATATCTTCTTTTTCACCTGTTTGATTATTGACCATGCGAAGTCCTTCCACCACTTGATCTCCCAAAACCTCATCAACTTCAGTATTGTATCGAATCTCTATGTTCTTCAAGCTATTCACTCTGTGCTGCATTGCTTTGGAAGCTCGCATATAATCTTTACGCACCAACATGGTAACCTTGTTACAGATATTGGCCAAATAGGATGCTTCCTCGGCCGCCGTATCACCGGCACCCACGATAGCCACGTCTTGACCCTTATAGAAGAATCCGTCACATACCGCACAAGCCGAAACCCCACCACCACGCAAACGTTGCTCACTTGGGATGTTCAAGTATTTGGCTGTAGCACCCGTAGAAATAATTATAGTTTCCGCTTCTATCTGTTTGTTATCGTCTATGGTGACTTTATGAATACCGCCAACTTCATCGCTCAATTCCACTGCGGTGGCCATACCGATTCTTACCTCGGTACCGAACCGTTCGGCTTGTTGTTGTAACTGAATCATCATAGTGGGACCATCGATTCCATCGGGATATCCGGGAAAATTATCTACCTCTGTGGTAGTGGTCAGTTGCCCACCAGGCTCCATTCCGGTATAAACTACTGGCTTAAGGTCTGCTCTAGCCGCATAAATAGCCGCGGTATATCCTGCAGGTCCAGAACCTATAATCAATGTTTTTAATCGTTCGATTTTATCCGACATAGTTCAAATTTTCAAAAAATTTATACTACAAAAGTAGGTGTTTTAGCAAAAACCTTACATTAAAAGTTATCAAAAGTTATGTGTTGAAAGGTGCCTCAGAATTATTCGCTATCCTTTTATTTGGAAAGTTAACCCGCCAATAAAAAGCAACCCCAAACAATCACACCTTCGGCATATTATCAAACACAAGAATTTATGGAGAAAGTCAAAACTCGAAAAAAAGAGTTAAAATAAATTCCAAAAAACCAAACCCTGCGCACACATTCTTCGTAGATATGCATAGAACGACTAATTAATGACTATGAAAACAAGAAAACTTAACTGCATCGTAGTAGACAATTCAGAAATGCAGCGAGCACAGCTCAACAAACTGATTACTTTGCATCCTCATCTGGATTTAACGGCGAGTTACAAGAATGGCCTTGAGGCCCTTGAAAATTTAAACAGTATTCAAATAGACCTTATTTTCCTCGATATTGATATCCCCCATATTAACGGGTTTGAACTATTGGAGGCAATGGAAGAACGTCCTCAAATTATAATCATAAGCAATAATGCCGACCATGCCTTGAAAGCTTTCGACTATGATGTTGCCGATTACCTCTTAAAACCTACGGTACTGCATCGGTTCGACATAGCTATTGACAAGGCACTCCTAAAGTCCGGTATTGGGGTTCAAAGACAAAAAGAGAAACATATTTTTGTCAAATGTGATTCACGAAGTGTTAGGGTTAGGCTCTCCGATATTAAATGGGTAGAGGCCTTGGGCGACTATGTTAAACTCGTTATGGAAAATAAAAACATGATGATTCTTTCTTCAATGACAGCCTTTGCCAAACAATTGCCAAATAAAACATTTGTCAGAATTCACAAATCATATATTATCAATCTTCAAAAAGTCGAGAATTTCAATAGTTCAACTGTGGCCATTTGTGGAAGAAAAATACCTTTGAGCAGAAAAAGAAAAAACGAATTCAGGGAAGCTGTAGGTTTCTATGAGTAGCATCGCTCTTTGGCCATAAATAAGTAACAGCTTATAACGGCTGAGTAGCAACCATATGGAGTCAAAAGAGTTTTATCGTACTGTTGTTCCAGTACTGGGTCGTACAGTAAAAGCTTCCAATTCAATGCCAAACTTATCTTTGTAGGCTATACTGGCTTTTTCAACAAATTCATCGACAGCATCCTGCTGCACGATGTTAAGGGTACACCCACCAAATCCACCACCAGTTTGACGCGCACCCAATACCGCAGCATTGTCCTTAGTAAAATCAACCAAAAAATCAGACTCAGGGCAACTTACTTCATATAATTTGCTGATACCTTCATGGGCATCATATAAAAGGGCTCCGACACGGTTCAAATCATTTTTCTTTAGCGCATCTGCCGTTAACAAAACTCTTTCGTTTTCAGCGATTATAAACGAACAGCGATTGAATACCACGTCGCTCATATCGTGTTTCGTGGCTTCAAGCATCTCCATACTAGCGTCACGAAGGGAATCAACTTCAGGGTAGCTCCTTCTGATTACGGCAACCCCTTCTTCACATTCCTGCTTTCGAACGTTATATTCACTTGTTGCCAAATTATGCGATACTTTAGTGTTGAGCATGACCATTTGGTAGGACTCGAAAGCTATAGGTATGTACTGATGCTCTAGCGATTTACAATCTAAGAGAATCACATGTCCGGCCTGGCTCATTACCGAGGCAAATTGATCCATAATACCGCATTGTGTACCCACATAAGTATGTTCAGCAGTTTGTGACAATTGTACAATATCCTTTTTGGTTAGGCCAAGATCGAACAATTCGTTTAGACCGAATGCAAGCCCACACTCCAACGCAGCCGAGGAACTTAGACCGGATCCTTGAGGAAGATTACTTTCCAATGTACAATCGAACCCCTTAACCCCGTCGGTTCGCTTTGAAATTTCGTTGAGAACGCCCAATATATAGTTTTCCCACTCCACCGAACTTCTGGCAATTTTTTTGAGGTCAATTTTAAAACCCGTATCAAAGTCTGTACTGTAAATATTACATTCGGTATCCGAACCATTCCTTTGCAATTTGAAAATAATCTTTTTTTCGATTGCGGTAGGCAATACATAGCCCAGATTGTAATCGGTGTGCTCACCGATAAGGTTTATTCTTCCCGGCGATTCAACTACGAGCTGTGGATTAAATTTCTCTGAAAATTTCATTAGGTCGGTTTGGTTTAATCCTTATTGTTCTTTACCATAGCTACTGACGCCACCGTTCTAAATCCCAAATGTTCCAAAGAGGAGTCTAAACTCGTTGCCATTCGGGCAGATATTCTATAGCTGGCACAATAGGAGGCATTACAGAGAAAAGATCCACCCTTCATTATCTTTTCTTTCGCATAAGGATCACGGTCGTTAAATGGAGCTGTCGCCCCTTGTGGGTTTTTGGAAATCGCATTGGTCGAAAATTCTTCATTGTAGAAATTTGTATTGTACCAATCGGTAGTCCATTCCCAAACATTTCCCGCCATGTCATAAAGTCCTTTGCTATTTGCAGGATATGATTTTACCGGTGCCCTATCTTCATAACCATCGGTTTTGGTATTGGTAACGGGAAACTCCCCTTCCCAAGTATTGGCTTTCTTTTCAAGACCCGAAGCATCGTTCCCCCAAAAATATATGGTATTTTCCTCATCACCATGTGCGGCAAGTTCCCATTCCGCTTCGGTCGGTAATCGACGACCGGCCCATTCACAGTAGGCCAAAGCGTCTTCGTAGGCCACATGTACAACGGGGTAATCATCTTTACCTTTTATAGAACTTTTAGGGCCATTGGGATGACGCCAATTAGCACCTATGGTCCAACTCCACCATTGCGAGAAATCGTATAGATTTGGAACGCTACTTTTTGCTTTTTTGAATGTCAAAGAGCCCGGCTGCATGATGGAATCATGAGGTTTGGGAGTTCCTTCGGGAAGTTGTTTTTTCATTTCCTCCCAATCGATTGCCCGCTCAGCAATCGTCACATAACCGGTTTCGTCAACGAATTTCTTGAATTGGCGGTTCGTAACTTCGGTCACATCCATAAAGAAACCATCGACGGCCACCTTATGTGCAGGCTTTTCATGTTCCATAGCCATTTTATCTTGGTCCACAGCACCTTGCATAAAAGTTGCGCCGGGAATCCAAACCATACCCTCAGGAGCTTTGACATCTTCCGGTTTCTCTTTTAAAACTTCAATATTTTGGGGAACGTCAACCTTGGCAACTTCGGCTTTCACCTCTTTTTGCACAGCTTGATTATCCGTTTTTTCTTTGTTTTTACAGCTAGTAAAGCCGATTAAAAAAATCAGCATAACTAGAACTGTACTGCTATTTCGCATCATAGGGTTAAAAATTTGATGGGTAAAGATACGGTCTATTTGTTATTTAGCAGACCATTTTCAATCAAAGGAATCTTAAAACTTTCCAATTCCGGGGATTCACGCTCCCTATCAAAAATTTCAGCAGCCTTTTTTATTATCTCAGGATGTGCATCTGCGAAATTGGTCGTTTCGGTTGGGTCATCCTTTAGGTTATAGAGCTCCAAGGTCGGCTTCTCCTTGCTTTTTAAATTTCTTCGCAACACCTTCCAATCGCCCATTCGAATTGCTACTTGTCCGCCGCTACTAGGAAACTCCCAATACATAAACTCATGTGCTTGCTGATTATCGTGTGATAACAAGGTGGGCAAAAAACTAATACCATCGGTATTTTCAGGCGCTTCATACCCGGCAATATCGGCAAAGGTTGCCATCATATCGTAATGTGCGGAAACATGGTCGTTCGTACTACCCGATTTTATTTTTCCCGGCCATGAAGCAATCATTGGCACACGAATACCTCCTTCGTATAAAAATCCTTTTCCCCGGCCCCTAGTTCCTTGAAAGGGTTTGGCGCTATCGAAAAATTCAGAATCAGATCCACCATTATAGGTGGGACCATTATCTGACGTAAATACGATTAAAGTGTTCTCATAAATACCAAGATCTTTGAGTTGTTGGACCAGTTTCCCAATATTTTCATCCAAGTAAGAAACCATAGCCGCATAAGCGGCATGTGGATTTTTATGGGGAAAATACCCCCTGTCGCCCAAATAGGGTTCTTCTTCACCGAACTTTTTAATATAATAATCCACCCATCTCTCTGGGGCTTGTAAGGCTACATGCGGAATCGGGCTGGCCCAATACATAAAGAAAGGATGGTTCTTATTCTCTTCTACAAAATCGGTCATCCCCTCGAACATAATATCCGGAGAATATTCATTCAAAGTAAAATCAGTGTAGCTCTCCGGTTTTGTTGGGTCGGCCCCTTTCGGTAATTTGGTATTCGGTGCAACGGTATCATTGGCCAAATGAAGCCTGTTTCTGTTCTTGTATAAAAAGAGCGGATAATAGGTGTGTGCCTGACGCTGACAATTGTATCCAAGAAAAAAATCAAACCCCATTTCATTGGGTATTGATTGGGTGTTGGGAGCTCCCAATCCCCATTTGCCGATCATTCCGGTGGCATAACCCGCTTCCTTAAGTCTGGCTGCGATGGTCACCGTTCCTTCGGGCATGGGTCTTTGCCCCTCTAACACGGAGTCCTTCGCCATTGCCCTGTAATTCCATACATCACCGCGCTCACCCCATTCAGAATTACTACGAACATAAGCATGACCTGCATGTTTACCGGTCATCAACATATATCGGGCCGGTGCACAAACCGGTGCGCTACTATAATGTTGGGTAAACAACATGCCGTTTTTTGCCAAGGCATCGATATTCGGTGTCTCGATTTTTTCTTGGCCATAGGCACCCAATTCGGCATAGCCCAGATCATCGGCCAAAATATATATGATGTTGGGTTTCGTTGATTTTACGGTGACCTCTTTTTTTTCCGGATTGTCTTTACAGGAAAAAAATAATGTCCCTACGGCTAGTAGGGACATTAACTGTTTGATATTAAACATATATAAAATGTGAATTCAAATAAATACTCTAAAATGGCGATTAGATTTATACTACCACTGTTTTACCAGGCGTGGGAATCGCATAGCTTCCATCTGCCAAAGGCTGAACCGGTGCTGGGGAATCCCAAGTCATATTATCAGGCACCAGAACCAAATCAGAGTTCATAGCTTCGTCCCAATTGATAACCTTACCGGAATACGTGGCCATTCTACCCATTATCGCAGTAAGGGTACTTTTAGCACCATTTTCGGCATTTGAAATAACACCGCCGTTTCGAATCGATTCAAACAATTTGACATGTTCTACTTCATATGGATTCGGGTCATCTTTTCCTCTATGTTCGAATAATGTATTGCCGTTCCAATCTTTTAATTCTGCCGTATCTCCTTTGGTCGAAACCGTTCCTTTGGTACCTTGAAAAAATTCGGATACCCTACTCATCGTTTCAGGTTGATGTCGACATTGACTTGCAATAACAGCCCCGCTTGGATAAGTATATTCTACAAAATGATGATCGAAAATTTCACCATGGTCTTTTCCGGTACGTACCTGTCTTCCGCCCATACCTTGGGCAGAGATTGGGTATTCACCTATAAACCAGTTCGCCACATCGATATTATGAATATGCTGCTCAAGAATATGATCCCCGCATAACCAGTTAAAATAATACCAATTGCGCATTTGGTATTCAAGTTCGGTCTGTTGTGGCTCCCTCTCACGTACCCAAACACCTCTACTGTTCCAATATACCTGACCTGAGACGATCTTACCGATCTTATCTTGCTTCAATTGCTCTAATGCAGCTAGATAATTGTCTTGATAATGACGTTGTAGACCAACAACAACATTCAATTTATTTTCTTTTGCTTTTTTACCGGCCGCCAAAACTCGCCGTACGCCAGGAACATCCGTAGCTACGGGTTTTTCCATAAAAACGTGCTTCCCGTTGTTTACCGCATACTCAAAATGTTGCGGTCGAAACCCTGGAGGTGTAGCCAATATAACCACATCTGCTAAATCTATAGCCTTTTCAGCCGCATCGAAACCAACAAACTGATGTTCTTCTTTTACATTTATTTTCTTGGTCTCACCCATCGCTTTGGCGATGTTGGTCAAACTTGACTTTAACCTATCTTCAAAAGCATCTGCCATTGCGACCAACTCTACATTATCATCGGCGTTTAGAGCTTGAACAACTGCCCCTGTTCCTCGACCTCCGCAACCTACTACCGCAAGTTTAAGCTTCTTATCGTTAAGCACATTTACCATGGCACCCATCTGAAATGTCGGAAGTACCATAGCGCCTGAAAGCAGCGCTGTACTCTTGACAAAATTCCTTCTTGAATTTTCAGACATACCCATGCCCTTCTTGTTATTCTTCATTTTTTCCATTGTTATTGAATTTATATCTGTTCGGTTCTAAACCATTTTGTGTAGCGCCCGTGAATATAAAAATAATATCCCACTTTTTCTGCCGACCCTCTATTTTTTTGACCTTTTAACAATCATTTTGTGGGTTATAACTCAAATGAGCTAGAATATTCAAAAACGATTTTTAAATCACTTATTTTAATCCATATCCTTAGCTATGGCGTCTAAAGGATATGGATCAATCGTCTGTAATATCAAAAACTTGCATAACCTTTATCAATGGCTCCATGCGATATTTTACAACTTTCAACCGTACTTCGGATACCCTTCGGGGTTCGAATTGTACAATATGTTTCTGACCGATATTGGCACCCTTATAAAGTTCTTGCCATATTCCATTAACCTTTCCTTCCAATACGAACTCACGTACCCTTTCCCCGTGAACAATATCTTCCTTCAATAGAATATGGTTGATTTCTTGCTCTTTATTTAGAGGTAGCATGATTCTTTTTCCTTTTCCTGAAGTTTCGGCAATAGGCGTTCCAAATCTTCTTTTAATCTCATCACCCCATTCTTTGAGCCGTTTTACATCGGGTTCGGGCAACAGGCCGTCAGTATTTGGAGTAAGCCCCATAATCAAGGTAGAATTTCTACCAACCGACTTATAATACATGTCCATCAAATCTTCCAACGGAAAGATATGTTCCTCATCCCCCGGTTCCCAAAACCATTCGTGTCGTCCATTATAACCTCGTAATGGTGCATCTGACATAGCAGGCATCCAATATTCGCCCTCAGGGTCACCCGTTTTCAGCAATTCAAAATTATTCTTTGATATGGCTTCGCTCGCCGACTCCCCTGCCCCTGTGGAATGATACGGAAAAGTAGCCCATGACGGATACGTTATCGTGCCCGATTCCGAGCCCCCCCAACGGGCTTCGGCTAATTGTTTGTTGTGATAAAACAAGCAATTGGGCTGATACTGCTGAACGATGGGCAAAACATCGGGAGCGCCCCGATGCGGGCTATCGGCACCCCCATCAAACCATATTTCAAACAATTCGCCATAATTGGTACAGATTTCCTTGACCATACCTTCGACCATTCGGTTGTAATACTTTTGGCGTTCTTCTCGAAATGCTCCCTCCCCATTTACCTTAAAATCATGCACACCGAAAAAGGAATTCCAGCGAATACCCAAATAGATACCTGGTTTCACGCCATATTTTCTACACGATTCCACAAAATCACGCACTACATCGCCCTTTCCGTCCTGGAACCGAAGTGCTTTCATACTATACGGATTCACCTCCGATTGGTACAGGGCAAAACCGGTTTCATGTGTTGCGGTTAAAATGGCAAAAGTAAAACCGGCGTCTTTGGCAGCTTTGACCCATTGGTCCGTGTCCAAGTTATCTGGATGGAATATCTGATAATCGGTGACCGGGGAAATGCGATTGTTGTTCTGTCTATATTTTACTTTATCAAAAACATGAAGGTCATAATGAAATACCGCACCCATCTCCGCCTGCTGCCAAGCGAGCTGCCGTTTGTTCGGCAAAGGCAGTTTTTGCTGCGTGATGGGCCTCGTCACTATGTAAGATTCGTCACTTTTTTTTACCGAAAAAGCAAGTACTTCCGGCTCATCGTTTTCGGTGTATACAAAAGGTCGCTCCATCCGATCAGGAGCAATAGTGCCTCCGTCGGCCAAAGGAATACTTTTGGGCATCAAAGCGTATTCGCTGGCCTTTGACCAATTGACTCCATCAGGCGAGCTTACCATACCCAAAAAAGTATGGGCATGAAAAACACCATAAAAATAATCACGTTTCTTATCGTACCATAGCGACATGTCTTCGGTATCCAAATAATCGATAACCGGTTTTTCCTGAATAGCAAATGGCCCGGTTGGTGTATCTGAAATGGCGATGGCCTGATTTCTGATAAAACGGGTCTCATTGGGCTTGTCTCCCTTGACGATCAAGTAATATTTTCCATCTATGCCGCGATCAATGGCCGGATTGACCGTTAATGTGGTTATAGGCCCAGATGGCTCGACTAGAGGTTGGTCCATACGCTGCCAAGGACCGTTAATAGAGTTGGATACGGCAACACCGGTCCGTTGGTTGGATCGTAATGCTTTTCTATTCTCGTTGTCAAGCCCTGAAAGATATCCCCATTTGACCAGATCGTCCTCTGCATAGGTTTTATCCCCCAAATTGGTCGAAATATAATAGAGATAGTAGTTGCCCTCAAAGTATTTTATTTTAGGATTATGCGCCGTTATGGCATCCCACTTTCCATCTCTCCTCCCCTTCAAAACCACTTCTTTAAATTTCCATGGCCCCGATGGCGTTTTGGAAACGGCATGCGCAATTTCGGAATGGGTAAGCCAACCGTTAAATGTGTGCTTTTTGTTCCATCTGGAATAAAAAAGATGGTATTTGCCATCATTCCCCTTAATTATAGACGGCCCCCAATTGTAATAACCGTCCGTTTTGAAAATATTATCCGTCTGAACGGCTTGAAGCCTATCTTTAAAAAATAACAAATCAGGTCGTTCTTGTGCCTGAGCCATACTTATCAAAAAAAACACGGATAAAAGGGTTTTGGTCATATTTCTAATTTTCGATATCTATTGTTGAGCGTAGTTTCAAGATATAGTGTAGAATAACTAATTTTAATCTTCGTTTTCCGGCAAATCGATTTTAAGTACATGCGAAACGGTTCTTTCCCCTCCAAGGATATTCCAGCCGCTAGGCCCATAGAGATACGCCGGCCGACCGTTGATCATTAATACTTTGGGACGTTCCAACTTTGGATCTGGTCCATATATTTTTGTTACTTTTTTTTCATCAAAATCTTTGTAGTACACCGGAAGTCTATCGTATGCGATCGTAGCATCTTCAAATTTAAAGGTAATTCCGTCCTTTGACTTCCACAATGTGCCACCACCTACGATTCCCGTATTCTGACCGTGATTGTCGGTTGTAAGCAAGTACACGTAATTTTTATAATAAAAGACTGCCCCGTCTTCGAGCGTACCTTTGTTGGATGTGACGGGTTTATCTAAAAGAGTATACGGCCCCTGAAGGTTATCAGCCGTTGCGAGTCCATATTTCAGGTCATCACCGGCGCGGGTTTTAAAATATAGGAAAAACTTCCCATCTTTGACCAAAAAAGCAGGATTGGCCACACCATTTTTTGATCGATAGTTCCATTTCGTAGAATCGTTGGCATCCAGTATTTTTCCATTTTCCCCTGCCTTTTTCCAAGGGCCATAGGGAGAATCGGCCACAGCCATTCCAATACACTGGTTTGACGGATGTGGGGGCTGGTTATAATCTGAATTACCGATATACAAAAGCACGTATTGATTTCCGACCTTTTTGACTTCGGGGTTATGGGCGCCATACTTATCCCAAGTATCCTTACCAGTACCTTTGATGGCTATATCAGAAAAGACAAAAGGCCCCTCTGGCGAATCGGATACATAATGTGCAATTTCCGAAGATTTTCGCCAAGCGGGATCTACATTCTTCTCGGGCCATCTGGCAACAAAAAGATGAACCTTGCCTTGGTCGTCGATTACCGGGGAAGTACCCCAAATGGTATAATCAGAATCCTCGACCGCAACACCGACATAACTCAAATGGTCGGCAAAGGTTCTGGCTTGTCCAACGGTTTTAAAGGCAATCAGCAAGAGGAAAAATAATAATGTTTGGCGCATTAAACTTTGATTTTATGAATCAGTATAGCAGCTTGTTTTTATAGTATAATCACATTTCAGAAAGTACAAGGTTTTAAAAGCGAGGTGATTTCCATTATTTCGTTCCAATACTTAAAAGCCAAACATTGCACATTCCTAAGGCATTTGACCGCCAAGATAATAACATCTCATTGTTCGACCTCAACAAAATACTCATAAAAAAAGGAACATCAAGTTTTGGTAAGTCTACTTCCTTAGGGTCGAAGTATTGGCCTGAATCTATGGGCCACAATAAATTATTGGGTTTGATCGTTCAAATAGGCTGCCTCCAATAATACTCAATGGAACCCCCCCAAAAAAAAAGATTCTCATCACCGATATAGGGCTAATGCCCCCAAAAATGGCTTGTCAACCAACCTGAGACCTTTGCAATGGCTTCTTCTTTATTTTTTTATTCCACAGTCAAAGGTATCTGCACATTAAATGAACTTCCATCGTTTTTTAAATTGACATTGCCTAGCGAACAGGCGACATACATGACTGTCGGAATCCCTTTGCGGTTTAAAAGCAGTTGTGGACGTTCCAACCGATCTACTGGAAGTACCGCCCCATCATGAATTTGTAATTCCCGTTTCATAAATAGTGGATTTTTCGCAAGCTGCCAACGAATTCCGTCAGCCGAGGACAAAAGGGCCAAAGTTTTCTTTTCGCCGGTCAACTGCCCTGTAAAGTCTTTGACCACGGCCATAAATTGGTGCTGCTTTTTGGCGTACCAAACATAAGGGTCTTCGGTACTTGCCAAGCTTCCATCGGGCATACGTACATCAAAAATAAACTCGTCCCTTGGGATAAACGGTCCCGCCGGAGTGTCACCAATAGCCACACCGTGGGCACCTTTCCATTGCGGTTCATACAAATTCCCTTTAAAGAATAATAGATACTTTTTAGTCTTCGGGTTGTAAACTACCGAAGGATTGACCACAATAATATTGTCTGGTTTAGGTACAGTCCCTTTTGGTGAGCCATAGAGCACTGCCCCCGGCTTTACCCGTGTTCGTGGGCGTAAAAGTGGTTGTTTTGGTCGACTGAAGTTTCCTGAAAGCAAGTCCTCAAAACTTTTAAAAGCAATGACACCCGTACATAAGGATTGTTGCACTCGCGCCCTTTGATCTAAATTTTCCCCAGTTGACCCTTGGGGCCGCTCCCCAGGATCTTTTCCGCCAATATAATAGAGGTAGTATGTGTCATTGAATTTTTTGATATGCGGATTATGGACCATTTGAGCATCCCAGGCATTGTCATCCTCGTCGTAACGCGTGCCCTTTAGAACAATTTTCTGATACTGGAAATCTCGATCTGGAAAATCGGAAACGGCATAACCTATTTTGGACTGCAGCACCCAATCCCTGGAAAAACTTCCGCCCTCAGTTCCACTCTCCCAAAGGGAAAACAACATATGGTACTTGCCATCACCTCCTTTTACAACACTCCCTCCCCAGACAAAATAATTCGGAATCTTCAAAACTGACGGACCGACAAGTTGGGTAGGTGATTCACCGGCTTCCACTTGATGCGCATCGACCTTGCCGGGAGTAACCTTGAATTCCTGAGCTTTACAGGAAAGAAGCATCAACGAACCCATAAGCAACAATTTGCTACTCTGATTGATAATCAACCCCCAAGTCATTTGTTCGAACCTCTTTTAATTTTGCATATAAACGTTTTTGCATTTCCTCTAAAACCGTACTGTATTTAGGGTTGTGCGCTAAATTGTTGTATTGTTTCGGATCTAGATCCATATCGAACAGTTCCATACCCGAACCGGCATCTTCATCGTATTGAATATATGCCCATTTGTCGGTTCGTACCAAAAAAGACTTGCCGCCTTGGGAAACAGAAAAGGCCATATCACGAACAGAATGTTCCGGATCGTCCAACGTTGCTGTCAAACTTTTTCCTTGGAGGTGTTCCGAAGTTTTTAATCCCGCCAATTCCGATAGCGTCGGATAGAGATCCAACAGTTCGGTAAACGAATGGCATACCGCAGGTGATTTCCCCGGTACTTTAATAATAAATGGCACACGTACCGATTCTTCATGCAGACTGACCTTCATCCAAAATCGATGTTCTCCGAGATGGAAACCATGATCAGAGGTAAATACTACGATGGTATTGTCTTCCAAGCCCTCGTCTTTTAGGGTTTTTAGAATTTTACCCACCTGCGCATCCATATAGGCCACCGATGCATAGTAACCCGCAACTGCTTTTTTCTCCTGCTCTTCCGACATCTCACCATTTACACTGGTCACGTAATTGATGCCTCGTGCCGGAATATCGTCCCAATCGTTTTCAACCTTGGGAGGTAAAATCATTTGTTGGTACGGATAGGGTTCAAAATATTCTTTGGGTGCGACAAAAGGTACATGCGGCCGTACCAATCCAACTGCTAGAAAAAATGGTTCATCTTTATGTTCACGGAGTAATTCGGACGCCTTTTTAGCTGTTTTTCCATCGGAATGCGCCAAATCATCACCATCGCCCTTTACAATCGTCATGACATTACCTCCCTTTCGGGGTTTGTCACCATAGGGGTTGTTCTGTACCAATTCAGCTTCTCCAGCCGCTTGCCATTCCGGACCCTGACTGTTGAAACGCTCTGTCCAGGAAGCTTCGTCATCGGTACCGTTCGAACCCTTTTCAATATCGATAGGAACCCCCATATGGTAAATCTTGCTTACCCGGGCGGTGTAATAACCATTTTCTTTAAATAATTGCGCCAACGATTGTCTATTGGGGCCGACATTGGCACGACCACTGACATAGCCATAGGTTTGGGTTGCATTCGGGTAATAGCCGAACATCAAAGAGGCCCGCGAGGGACCGCATACCGGGTATTGGGTATAAGCGCGTGTGTAGCGTGTACCTTGAGCCGCCAGCTTATCGATGTTTGGCGTATGGATGGCCTGATTTTCATATGACGAAATCGCCGTGGCCGTAAGGTCATCGGAAATAATAAAAAGTACATTTGGCTTTTTTCCCAGTTTTCCTTTCTTTTCGGAGTTTTGGGCGCTTGACAAGAGGCTAAAAAATAGACAGGCCAGAAATAGGAAATTCTTGTAGGTCATTTGATCAGAATTTATAATTTATTCGGAAATCGGTCTCCTTCACAGGCTTTGCAAAACACCGAGAATAATCATTCGTAAAAATCTGCCGATGCTTTACCCATGATTTTTGTAAAACCGCGGTCTCAGTTGAAATATATAGTGACATGCCCATTATTTGAACGCACATTGCAATTGTACAAAAAAAGAATGTTTTTTAGACTATGCCTTTTATAGTTACCCGTATTTTTGCAAAGATTCAATTTTAAAGAAAAAGCATGAATTTAACTATCGAAAACATAATGCTGGTTGGCTCATTGCTACTCTTTGTCAGCATCATCGTGGGCAAGACCTCGTATAAATTCGGTGTACCCACCTTATTGCTGTTCTTGGCCATCGGTATGCTGGCGGGCTCAGAAGGTATTGGTGGTATTAAATTCGACGATCCCAAAATCGCCCAGTTTATTGGCATTGTATCACTTAACTTTATCCTATTTTCAGGGGGACTCGATACCAATTGGAATACGGTAAAACCCATTCTTCGTGAAGGGCTGGCTTTATCGACCCTTGGTGTTTTATTTACCGCTCTTTCGCTCGGTACTTTTGTATGGCTGATTACCGACTTTACCATTTATGAAAGTATGCTTTTGGGCTCTATTGTTTCTTCTACCGATGCTGCTGCAGTATTCTCGATTTTAAGATCCAAAAGTTTGGCACTACGTACCAACCTAAGGCCTACGCTCGAGCTTGAAAGCGGAAGTAACGACCCCATGGCCTATGTGTTGACCCTTGCTTTTTTGACGTTGGTCATCAACCAAGATCAAGATATTCTCTCGATTATTCCCTTGTTTCTACAGCAGATGATTTTTGGAGGGGTCGCCGGTTTTTTATTCGGTAAACTCAGTAAACTGATCATCAACCGTATTCGTCTCGATTTTGAAGGCCTCTACCCCGTGCTGGTCATTGCCCTTATGTTTATCACGTTTTCTGCTACCGACTTTGTCGGGGGCAACGGTTTTTTGGCCATCTATATCTGTTCGGTGTATCTAGGCAATCAAGACCTGATACACAAAAAAACCATTTTAAAGATGTACGACGGGCTGGCCTGGCTGATGCAGATCATTCTGTTTTTAACCTTGGGCCTGCTGGTTTTCCCGACGCGTGTATTTCCCGTATTCGGGGTGGGGCTGATCATTTCGTTATTTCTTATTTTGGTCGCCCGGCCTTTAAGTGTACTCTTGAGTCTAAGCTTTTTTAAAATGAAGTTCAGACGACGCCTCTATATTTCTTGGGTCGGACTGCGCGGGGCCGTACCCATCGTATTTGCCACCTACCCCCTATTGGCGGGTATCGACAAGGCCGATATGATGTTTAACATCGTTTTCTTTATTTCGGTGACTTCGGTATTGATACAAGGAACCACACTTTCGGTAGTGGCAAAATGGCTGAACGTGGCACTCCCTCAGGAAGAAAAGAAGCTCAATCCCACCGACATGCTGTTTATGGATAGTCCAAAAACCGTAATGAAAGATATTCGTATCGGTCCCAATTGTTTTGCCCTCAATAAAAAAATTGTGGACTTGGGTTTCCCGAAACATGCGATAATTGCGATGATCCGCCGTAACGATGCCTATATTACCCCAAATGGTTCTACGGTAATCGAAGATGGAGACACGCTGATGGTTTTTGCCGATAAACAAGAAGTTATAGACGAAGTTTACGAAACCCTACAAATCAACCAGGTCACTGAAAGCGGGTAACCAAGGGTATCCACGCCCACTAGAACAAATTATACACAAAAGTGGGACTGTCAATAAAAAATTACATTTTAAAACTATTCTATCAAGTGGTTCTAAGTTTTCCACACGTATTTCTAAATAATATAGATGTAAACCAAATATTCCAAGCCATTACAATTAAAATACTTACGTTTGACGTTAGTAACGTAAGTAGTTATGATTTTATCTTTTGGCTCTAAAGAAACCGAGCAGATTTGGAACGGCACAAGAGTAAAAAAGATGCCGATTGAAATTCAAAATATCGGCCGTCGGAAACTGAGAATGTTAAATAACTCTCAAGATATCGCCGATTTAAGAATTCCGCCTTCGAACCGACTTGAAAAACTAGCTGGAGATTTAAACGGGTTCTATAGTATTCGAATTAATAGGCAATGGCCGATAATTTTTCTTTGGGAAAAAGGCAATGTCAGTAAAGTGGAAATAATTGATTATCACTAAAAAAAGAAACAAATGGAAAAGCTACCGAATATACATCCTGGAGAAATTTTACGCTATGAATTTCTTGAACCGATCGAGATAACCGCATATAGACTTTCCAAAGATCTTAAAATACCTCAAACAAGAATTTCCGAAATTCTAAAAAGCAACCGTAGAATTACCGCCGACACCGCATTGCGACTAAGTAAGTATTTTGGCAATTCCGCCAAATTCTGGCTCGGCCTTCAAGATGATTATGATATTGAAGAAGAGAAGGAAGCTAAAGAAAAGGAGCTGAACGAAATAAAAGCGTACCGCAATAAAAACGTGGCCTAAGAAAAGTCGTCGTTTCAAAAAATCGCCTATTTTTAAACCGCTTCATTGATCGGTTTTCCTTTTATCATTTTAAAGCATTGTCGAGTATTGCCGAAAAAGTTTGATATTTAGGTCCCTATAAATAACACCCCTATTGGCCTCCCGCAACCGCATAAAACATTGGATACAAAAAATACACCTTTGGTTGGGGCTACCCCTGGGTATCTTATTTTTTGTTATCGCCTTTAGCGGCGCCATTTATTGTTGGGCTCCCGAAATTGCCTCCATCATTTATAAAGAAAAAATAGGTGCGCAAGATGCCCCTTTTGTTTCCGTAGAAAAATTGGCGGAAACCGCAAAACAAGCTTTACCTAAGGGTGATTTTAGAACGGTATATTATCGGGGTCCGTCGTATACCGCCGAAATCTTGCTTTTTGTTCCCGGAACCTACTATATTGCCCAAATCAATCCCTACACGGGTGAGCTCATCCACCTTCAGGATATGAACCAAGGGTGGTTGAACCAGCTAAAAAAATTACATCGCAATTTATTATTGGGCGATATCGGTCGCGAAATTGTTCATTGGGGCACCTTGTTATTTCTTATCATGGTCGTAACGGGTATTGTTTTGTGGTGGCCTTCCAAGCGTTCGAAACTTAAAAAAAGTCTGAGCATTAATTGGAAAGCACGCCCAGCGGCCCTGAATTATTCCTTTCATAACGTGACGGGCTTTTATGCCAATTGGGTCTTGATTTTTATTATCGGTACCGGACTTTTTTGGGGATTTAAAGCCGTAAAAAATACATTCGAATCCATCGGTCAAGAAAAGTCGATAGCCTACGACCTTCCGAAGTCAAAAAACGATAGTATCGCGCGCCTTACCAACCCCTATGCCGTAATGGAGCGATTGGGTGTGCGGTTTCGAAAAGAATTCCCACACCATTCGATCAGAATCAGTAATCCGCATAAACCGGAGGACCCCATTCATATATCGTTAATCGACAAGAACCAATTGGTAAGCAGCGTAGATCATTTCCATTTTGACCGATATACGGGAGAACGTTTGAAAGGTCATTTTAAAAACGGACTGAGCGAAGAGGCCAGTTTCTTCACCAAAATAAATGCCTTGGCCTATGATGTGCATTTGGGTTCTATTTTGGGTTTTCCCGGGAGGCTATTGGCTTTTTTGGCTTCGCTGATCGGGGCTTCACTGCCCATAACCGGGTTTTATATTTGGTGGGGAAAAAGGAAGTGATTTATTCGTAGTTTTCAGAGGTCAAACGAAATAACCAACACAATTTAGTATGGAAGCTCATATTTCAAATGCCGGCGTGATAATATTCTGGCCGTTTCTAACCCTATTTTTTGAACGTTCGAACCTGCTACGCGATGGTACTTTTATCGATGTAGCTGCCCAACAACGTGGGGCATATCTTTTACAGTATCTAGTTTACGGCGCGATTGACTTTCCGGAGCATCAATTACTTCTGAACAAACTTATGGTCGGGTTGTCACCAGCGCATGCATTAGTACCATTAAATCAAGTCACTGCCGAAGAAAAAGAACTCGCTGATAGCCTAATGGACGGCCTGCGAAGCAATTGGGAAAAGGTACAAAATTCATCCGATGCCGCTATTCGAGAATCCTTTTTACAACGGGATGGAATTCTCAGTCTCAACCCCGAAAGTCATAAATTAACAGTAACACAAAGGAGTCTTGATATACTTTTGGATTTCATTCCTTGGGATATTCGCCGTATTGAACTATCGTGGATTGATTATTCCATTGAGGTATTCTGGCGTTAAACAAAAAATTTCTTGAAATCGACAATCCCTGAGGCAGAGCCTTCGGAGAATTACTTAGATTGAGGAAATTATTAAACGAAAAAAGTGGTCCGTTTCCAGACCACTTTCACATTATTATTTACGGTTTAACCGCTTTTTCTGATCCAAAATCAGGCCAGATCAAAACGATCTAAGTTCATGACCTTGTTCCAAGCTGCTATAAAATCAGTAACGAACTTGGTATCGGCATCGCCACAGGCATAAACTTCCGCCATGGCACGAAGTTCTGAATTCGAACCAAAGATAAGATCTGCACGGGTGCTCGTCCATTTGAATTTGTCCGTTTTGCGATCACGACCTTCAAAAACATTGTCAGAATCCCCAACGGCTTTCCAAGTCGTGTCCATATCGAGCAAGTTGGTAAAGAAGTCGTTGGTCAACGTCTCTGGCCGCTCAGTGAAAACGCCGTGTTTCGAACCGTCAAAATTGGTGTTCAACACACGCATACCCCCTATCAAAACGGTCATCTCAGGAACGGTCAAAGTCAACAATTGGGCCTTGTCGACCAAAAGCTCTTCGGAACTGACTGTATATTTATCCTTTACGTAATTTCGGAAACCATCTGCTACTGGCTCCAACGCTTCAAAAGCTTCCGCATCGGTCTGTTCTTCGGTGGCATCGGTACGGCCGGCAGTAAACGGTACGGTCACTTCATGACCTGCATTATTTGCGGCTTTTTCGACAGCGGCGCATCCTCCTAAAACAATTAGATCGGCCAAGGATACTTTTTTATTTCCCGATTGCGCCCCGTTAAACTCATTTTGAATACGGCCCAACGTATCTAAAACCTTTTTTAATTGTTGTGGGTTATTAACTTTCCAATATTTCTGTGGGGCCAAGCGTATCCGGGCGCCATTGGCGCCGCCACGTTTGTCGGAACCTCTAAAAGTAGAGGCAGAGGCCCAAGCGGTACCGACCAATTCAGCAACGGACAGGCCCGAAGCCAAAATGTTAGCTTTTAAATTGCCAATATCGATATCATTGACCAGTTCGTGATTGACTGCCGGAACGGGATCTTGCCAAATCAACTCCTCTTGAGGCACTTCTGGTCCTAAATACCGATCGATGGGGCCCATATCGCGGTGTGTCAATTTAAACCAGGCACGTGAATAGGCATCGGCGAACTCCCCGGGGTTCTCATAAAAATGTCTGGAGATTTTTTCATAGGCCGGATCCATACGTAACGAAAGGTCGGTGGTCAACATAAAAGGATCATGTTTCTTTTCGGGGTCGTACGCATCGGGCACGGTACCGGCTCCAGCATTGTCTTTCGGTTTCCATTGGTGAGCCCCTCCCGGGCTTTTGGTCAATTCCCATTCGTAACCGAATAACGTTTCAAAGAAATTATTGTCCCATTTGGTAGGCGTATTGGTCCAGGCACCTTCCAAACCACTGGTAATGGTATGCTCGCCCTTTCCCGAGCCGAAGTTGTTCTTCCATCCAAGTCCTTGCATTTCGATACCGGCTGCGGCAGGTTCTGCCTCGACATAATCCGTTGGATCAGCAGCGCCATGAGTTTTTCCAAAAGTATGCCCCCCCGCAATAAGCGCGACGGTCTCATAATCGTTCATTGCCATGCGGCCAAAAGTCTCCCTGATATAATGTGCCGATTCAACAGGGTCAGGGTTAGCGTTATGACCTTCAGGATTAACATAAATCAACCCCATGTGGGCGGCGCCCAACGGATTTTCCAATTTCTGTTCCTCGGCATACCGGTCCTTATTCCCCAGCCATTCAGTCTCCGAGCCCCAGTAAATATCTTCTTCGGGCTGCCAAACATCTTCGCGGCCACCGGCAAAACCAAACATTTTAAGTCCCATAGACTCATGGGCACAATTACCCGCTAAAATTAGCAAATCGGCCCAAGAAAGTTTTTTGCCGTATTTCTGCTTGATAGGCCAAAGCAATAATCTCGCCTTATCTAAATTGGCATTATCAGGCCAACTGTTCAACGGTGTAAAACGCTGTGAACCAGATCCTGCGCCACCACGCCCATCAGCAATACGATACGTACCCGCACTATGCCATGCCATACGAATAAAAAGAGGTCCGTAATGGCCATAGTCCGCCGGCCACCAGTCTTGGCTATCTGTCATCAATTTGTAGAGGTCTTCTTTTACTGCTGCCAAATCTAAAGATTTAAATTCTTCG
The DNA here is from genome assembly GCA_965368185.1 of uncultured Kriegella sp. Classification (GTDB taxonomy): domain Bacteria; phylum Bacteroidota; class Bacteroidia; order Flavobacteriales; family Flavobacteriaceae; genus Kriegella. The sequence continues at coordinate 137 of CBDULZ010000013.1, read as the reverse complement.
GCATAGTTGAATTTCTCACCCATCGGGTTCGATGGAGAAGCATGTTGCCGAAGAATATTAAGATTCAACTGGTTCGGCCACCAGTCACGATTTGATGTTCCGCCACCTGCGGCTTGGTGTAATTCTCCGTTTAAAAA